>CAYZGT010000004.1:0-134508 GCA_964478155.1 uncultured Simplicispira sp. | reverse complement strand
CGAACTTAGGATCCGGCAGGATTTCACGTTTGGGGACTTCGCGACGACGTGGCATATTGCACCTCTAAATTTGCTTCAGTTGGCATCTTTTCAGATACCGCGAGAGCCAATCAGGACTCCCACTTACTCGACCCACGCAAAACTTGCGCTTGGGGTCACTCTGTTTGAACGTCTGCCAGACGCATCAAACACCGATTATTCTTTTGGCAAGGGCCAGGCTTATTTAGCCTTAGGCTTCTTAGCACCGTACTTGGAACGGGCTTGCTTACGGTCTTTCACACCTTGCAAGTCGAGCGAACCGCGCACGATGTGGTAACGCACACCGGGCAAGTCCTTGACACGACCACCGCGCACCAGCACCACGCTGTGCTCTTGCAGGTTGTGGCCTTCACCGCCGATGTAGGAGATGACCTCAAAACCGTTGGTCAGGCGCACCTTGGCAACCTTACGCAAAGCGGAGTTAGGCTTCTTAGGCGTGGTGGTGTACACACGGGTGCAGACACCACGACGCTGTGGCGAGTTTTCCATCGCCGGGCTTTTGGATTTGGTCTTTTCGACCTCGCGCCCGTAACGCACGAGCTGGTTAATGGTTGGCATGTATGTCGTCCCTAAACGTAAAACGAAAACGTGAATCCCTTCGGAATTTCCGAAAAGCTTTCCAATATAGCAGTCCTGCACCCAGAAGGCAAGAAAAACCCTTGCCCACGCAGCAGCGCCTTATTTAATCCACAGGCGGATGGCATCCCAAGCGCGGCCCAGCACGCCCGCCTGCTCTACCCCATCCAAGGCCAGCAGCGGCACATCACGCACCGGCTGCTCACCCAACAGTACCTTGAGCGTGCCCACGGCTTGGCCCTTGGTCAGTGGGGCCATGAGCGGATCTTGGTGCGAAACTTGGGTACTGATTTTGCCGGAATGGCCCGCCGGTACGGCGACCACAATGCCTTCGGGGCGGCCCATCTTCACGCTGTTGGCACGGCCTTTCCAAACGGTGGGCGTAGCCACGGCTTGGCCCGCATCAAACAGTTTGACCGCATCGTAGGCGGTGTAGCCCCAGTTGAGCAGTTTTTGGCTTTCATTGGCGCGGGCATTTTCGCTGCTAGTACCCAATACGATAGAAACCAGACGGCGCTGGCCTACGTTCGGGAAATCACGTTTGGCCGTAGCCACCAGACAGTAACCAGCGGCATTGGTGTGACCCGTCTTCAGACCATCGACGGTCGGGTCACGGAACAGCAACAGGTTGCGGTTGTTGCTGTTGGAGGCGGGGGTGCCTTCGTAGCGGTACTGCTTGGTGGAGTAGTAATGCAGATGCTCAGGAAAGTCGGCCATCAAGCGCGTAGCCAAAATGCTCAGGTCGCGCGCGGTGGTCAGGTGGCCGGGTTCGGTCAGGCCCTCGGGGTTTTTGTAGCTGGTGTTGTGCATGCCCAAGGCTTTGGCCTGTTCATTCATCAAGCGCACAAAATTTTCTGCTGTACCGCCTACGCCCTCGGCCAAGGCCATCGTGGCATCGTTGCCCGATTGCACAATCATGCCCTTGAGCAAATCATCCACCGGCACCTGCATTTTGGGATCGATGAACATGCGCGAGCCAGGCATTTTCCAAGCGCGCTCACTCACCGGGAGCTTTTGTTGCAGGTTGATTTTTTTGGCGCGCAGGGCATCAAACACCAAGTAAGCGGTCATGAGCTTGGTGAGGGAGGCTTGCTCAATCGGTACATCCACATCTTTGGCGGCCAGCACTTGGTTGGCTGTGACATCAACCAACATGTAATTGCGTGCCGCCAGTTCAGGCGGTTGGGGGGCCGGAATTTGCGCCCACAAGGCGGCAGGGGCCAGTGCAGCGACCAAAGCCCAAGAGCGCAGCGTATTCAGCAAGGGTTTCATAAGGCAGGTGGGGAGGTTGAAAACACAACAGCCCACAGCAAGGTGGGCGGGGTGAAACAGGCAGAGGAGGCAGCCTTAACAGCTGCTGTGCAGATGGCGCACGACTAAATTTTTCAGCAGGCCCAATTGTCCATGAAAGAAATGACCGCCACCAGGCACCACCGTGACTGGCAGGGTTTGGGGCCGTGCCCAATCCATGACGGTGGACAGTGGCACGGTGTCGTCGTGCTCGCCATGCACAATCAGCGTACGCCCGTGGGCTTCTGCGGGCATGGGCGCTACGGCAAAACGGCTGGTGGCGGTGCCGACCAGTACCACCTGCTCTACCTGACGCTGTGCCCACAAAGCCGCCAAAGCATGGCTGGTGACAAAAGCACCAAAAGAAAACCCAGCCAAGGCAATCGGGCCATCGGGAGCGACTTGCTGCACGACGGAGAGAAAGTCTTGCGCTTCGCCCGTGCCATGGTCGTGCTCACCAGCACTTTGGCCCACGCCACGGAAATTGAAACGCACCGCTGTCCAGCCGCAATGGACAAAGGCCCGTGCCAGCGTTTGTACGACCTTGTTGTCCATGGTGCCGCCAAACAACGGGTGTGGATGCGCGATGATGGCGACACCACGTGGTGCTTGCCCGATAGCCACAGCGGCTGGATCGCGCAGGGCTTGAATGGCACCAGCAGCGCCTTGCAGGGTCAGGCGTTCAGTATGAGCGTTCATCGGTAGTTAGTTCGATTGAGGACTTTTTGAGGTAATTGAAAAGGCAGAGCTTCATCGAACAGCGATGTGTGTGTGGCTCCCTGCTGACGGTACTCTTGGATAGCTTGTGCAATAAAAGTTCCAAGATTGACCGGAACAGCATTACCAATCATTTGCTCCAAATTCGTTTTAGTGCCTGAAAACTTAAAATTATGGGGGAAAGTTTGTAAATAACTGCGCTCAATGGTCGTCAAGGGCCTGATTTGATTCAGGTCAACGTTTTTTGGATCGCAGCTATTGAGCTGGTATCCTTTGGGAACAGGCCGATTGACACCACGCACCGTCGGGCTGGGCTCGTCGATGGTAAAAACGCCACGCCGGTTGTAGTTTCTAGGATGGCGATAATAAACCTCTAAGCCCAACTGATCGCCTAAGTAGTCGCGAATGGTCATGGGCTTGTCTGCCAAATTCTTTTGCAAAATACCGTAGATTTGTTGGTGGGGAGCGTGCAGGTGGCCAATCAAAAAAAATCGCGTCCTAGACTGCGGCACGCCACATAAAGAAGCATCTAAAATGGCAGCCGTGAGGCCATAACCAGCGCTTTTGAATTGCTCGACCACCTCCGTAAGGATATGGCTTTTTTTAATTTGCTCCACATTCTCCATCACAAACCACTGTGGTCGGACGGCACAAACGATATTAGAAAAATGGTAAGTTAAATCTGCCCGGCCTTGGGTCACGTCACGCTTGCCAGCACTTGAAAAATCTTGGCAGGGTGGGCCACCCATGATGAGATCCGGATGGTGTAGCTTTATTTTTTCAACCGATTCGGCTTCGTTGGTTAAATCTTGCTGAAAGATCGGGTGGGTAAAATTTTGCCGATAGACTTCAATGGCGGGCTGCCAGTATTCAAAGGCAGCCACCACCTCAAAGCCCGCTTTTTCAAAACCCAAAGACAGGCCACCACAGCCAGCAAACAGATCTATGCATTTCATGCGAAGAGACCTGGTGAGTTGAATAAAATAGCATCAAATCTGCGCTCTGGGCTTAATAAATGCTGACCACCACCCAAAATAATTTCTTTGATTTCTGATTTCTTGATGATCGGCTGGAGCAGCCGGGGGCACGCCATGTACTTGTTCGTCACATTGCCAGCGGAGGCAAAAGCTTTATCGTTTTTGGTGTTGTAAGAAAGGCTGTCAATGATCTTTTCGTGATTAAACTTTTTATTGTTTTTGATATCGCTGAGCATTTTATACAACCAAATGGCCGTTCTGGTTTGGCGCGTAATACCCGGCACACCAGGATTTTTGTTAGCCAATTTGGAAATAAGATTACCAAAGCCAGCATTGCTCCAAGCGAAAACATCTAAACAGTTATCGGCCAGCTCTGGGGACTTTCCTACCGTTTTCCAAATGGGCTGCAGCAAAAATGAACTTTGATTTTTTTCGAGTGCCTGTGAAAGCAATTCAATCGCATTGACAATCGCTTCTATTTTTTCCAGCACCGCATGGGCTTCTGACCAATCTGCGATTTGAATGCTCGGTAAAATATCACCTAAACTCTCCGACAAACCTGCTGCCATGCTGCAAGCCAAGTAAACGATAGTGTCTGGCCTGACGACGATTTCACTGCCATACTGGCTTTCATCCAAATCACAGGTGGTGTTGTCTGGCAGGGCCGTTAATTTAACCTCTAATCCAGCCAAACATTCACCCGTACTTTCTTTTTGAATCACCAAATCAGTTCTTGGCAGAGAGCCAACCACGAATTTTTGGTAAGGGGTGTGCTGCGATTCAAAGGCAAAATAGGCATCACTGTGGTTCGCCTCTATACCAAATATGTCATGAATTGAAATCAGGCTTGGAGCCAATTTTCCGTTTGAAACCGCCAAATAATTCGCGGGCAAATTCTGAGCTGCCAGAAAACAACACAACGCAGCAGGAAAAGAAGAATTAAACTGATTCTTTCCCCAAGTTTCTTTGAGTGTAAAGTCTCTGTTGGTTTTATGCAAACCGAACAAACCAGGCAATCTATTTTTCATACTGCGGCAATCTGTACTCAACGCCCCAGTTCGGCGGGCACCAGCAAGCGCTCTACCACTTTGCCGTTTTTCAGGTGCGACTCCACAATTTCCTCAATATCGCTGTTGTCCACATAGCTGTACCAAGTGCCTTCGGGATAAACCACGGCCACTGGGCCAGCAGCACAGCGGTCTAAGCAACCAGCCTTATTCACACGCACTTGGCCGGGGCCAGCCAAACCGGCTTGCTTGACCAAGTTTTTACAGTGCTCAAACGCGGCCTGCGCGCCCTGTTGGGCACAGCAGGCTTGACCGTTGTCGCGCTGGTTCAGACAAAAGAAAATGTGGCGGGCAAAATAGCCGGGGGTGGGGGTAGAAGGAGTGCTCATGACTGGATTTTAGAAATTGCGGTCTTTGCGTGCTGCTTGCAACAACACATACACCAGTGTGACATAGGGCCAGAGCCAGCCCAGCCATTGACCCAAGCCAAAAAAGCGAATGAAGCGCCCTTGCTCCCAAGTTTGCAGGGTTTGGGCAAAGTAGGCACTGGTCGGGGCATCATTGAGCAAACCTAGGTGCAGCGTTAGCACCAGCAACAGCAACACCGCGCAGGCCCGTCGGGGCAACCAAAGGCAAACCATCGCCCAAACCCAACCCACCCCAATCCCCGCCACCACCGGGGTGTTGAGCCACTCCCACGCATGGGCCGGGCCATAGCTCAAGGCGGCAGACAAGGCGGTGATACCCACGCCAACCAACACCCCCAGCAGCGCTGCAATCGCACGCCGCCCTTTGTGCCAGATGACACAGTAAGCCAGCAAACAAGGCACCAACAAGCCCAAGGCCACGCAGAGCAGTTCCCCCACAGGAGACAGCGCTTGCAGCGGCTCCAACCGTTCCGGCAACCAATCGCGAAAGGCAGAGTCTTCTAACGACTGCACAGCGGCGGCCTCTAGACGCTCTAACACTTGGCCAAGGCCAAACGGCTCGGCCGCTGGAAACAGCAGCGCCCAAGGCCACAGCGCCAGCAGCACCAGGCCGCCACGCGCATCGGACACAAACCAGCGCGCCCGAAAACGCCCCCAGCGGTCAATGGCTCCGAGGCGCTCCATCAGGGTAGCTAACAACGCGCCCACCAAGGCCCCACCGGCGTTGAGTAACAAATCCAAATTGGAGGGCACGCGCTGGGGTAAGTAAATCTGCAAAAACTCCATCAGCAGCGACAGCAAGCTGCCGCCCAGCGCGGCCAACGGCAAGGCACTGCGCGGCCAGCCGGTACGCAACAAGGCCAACGCCAGTAAAAAGCCCAGCGGCGCATAGCCCACCACATTGATGGCGATGTCAAAGCGTGTCCAATAGGGGGGTGGCAATCGGGCAAGCAAAAACACTTCCGGGGCGATGCCTTGGGCACGCCAACCGACAAAAGGAAACAGGCTGGCAAAAACAATCAGTGCCGCATACACCTGCGCCAGTGGCCATGCCACAGTTTTATGGCCTACGGGCACCAACACAGCGACCTTAGAACGGTTTGACCACCACCAGCACCACAATGGCCGTCAGCAGCAGCACCGGGATCTCGTTGAACCAGCGAAACCAACGGTGGCTGCGCTGGCAGGTGTTGGCAACCAACTTGCGCAATAACACCGCACAAGCATGGTGGTAGCCCAAGGCCAACACCACCAAAGTCAACTTGGCGTGCATCCAACCATTGCCCGGCCCCCAACCAATGCCATAGCCCAGCCACAGCCACAAGCCCAAACCCACCGCTGGCACTGCCAGCAAGGTGGTAAAGCGCAACAGCTTGCGGGCCATGAGGAGCAGACGCTCACGCTCGGCCACCGAACCGGGGGTAATCATGGCCAAATTAACAAAAATGCGCGGCAGATAGAACAAGCCGGCAAACCAGCTGGCCACAAAGACGATGTGAAACGATTTAATCCAAAGCATGGTGGCAGTTTAATGGGGCACAATTTTCCTTATGCATCTGTCCAACCCTACACCCTTCCCAGCCAACCGTCCGCGGCGCTTGCGCCGCGACGCTTTTACCCGCAACTTGGTGCGCGAACATGCCGTGAGCGTGCACGATCTGATTTATCCGGTGTTTGTGCATGAGGGCCAGCGCACGCACCAAGCCGTGCCCTCGATGCCCGGTGTGGATCGGCTCAGTTTAGATTTGCTGCTGCCCGTGGCTGAAGACTGCGTCCAGCTGGGTATTCCGCTGCTGGCGCTGTTTCCTGCCATCGACCCAGCCCTGAAAACCCCCGACGGCCAAGAAGCCACCAACCCGGACGGTTTGATTCCGCGCGTAGTACGGGCCCTCAAGCGCGAGTTTCCCGATTTGGGCATCATGACCGATGTGGCGCTCGACCCCTACACCAGCCACGGCCAAGATGGCGTGCTGGATGACACTGGCTACATCATCAACGATGCCACCGTCAGCATCTTGACCCAACAAGCCTTGGCCCATGCCGAAGCCGGGGTGGACATTGTGGCCCCAAGCGACATGATGGATGGGCGCATTGGTGCGGTGCGCCAAGCCCTAGAGGCCCACGGCCACATCCACACCCGCATCATGGCCTACAGCGCCAAATACGCCAGCGCCTTTTACGGCCCATTCCGCGATGCCGTTGGCACCCGTGGCGCACTGGGCAAGGCGGACAAAAACGTCTACCAGATGGATCCCGGTAACAGCGATGAAGCCCTGCGCGAAGTGGCCCTGGATATTGCCGAAGGCGCAGACATGGTGATGGTCAAGCCCGGTATGCCCTATCTGGACATTGTGCGCCGCGTCAAAGATGAGTTTCGCGTGCCCACCTTTGCCTACCAAGTCTCGGGCGAATACGCCATGCTCAAGGCGGCAGCCGCCCACAGCTGGATCGACCACGATGCGGTGATGATGGAAGCGATGTTGGCCTTTAAGCGCGCCGGGGCCGATGGCGTGCTGACGTATTTTGCCCGCGATATAGCACGCTACTTGCGCAAATAAGGGGGCTGTTCAACTCAGATGTTGACCTTGAGGTAATGCGACCCGGCAATCGGGTTGTGGTAGTAGGGGGGAATCTCCTCAAACCCCAAGTCGGTATAGAGCGCGCGGGCCGATTCCATCTCGTCCAAGGTATCGAGCAGCACGCAGGCATAACCGGCCTGGCGTGCCACATCCAAAATACCTTCGGTGAGCTGGCGGCCCAAGCCAAAACCCCGAAACGCCTTGCGCACGTACAGGCGTTTCATCTCGGCAGCGTTAGGGTAGTCGGCAGTGTCTAAGGGGCGCAGAGCGCAACAACCAGCCAAGGCACCATCGACCCAAGCCAACAACAGGCCACCGCGTGGCGGCGCATAGTCGCCCGGCAGGCTTTGTAACTCCAGCGCAAAATTTTGGAAGCACAGATCAACGCTCAGGCTGTCGGCATACTCTTGCAATAAAGCGCGGGCGCTCTCAAGATCTTGTGGGGTTGTGCCAAGCTCTGCCAACGTGACACAGGGGCGACCCTCTAAGCTGTCGTCCTCTATCTCCATGCGCATCATCCTCCTAAACTGGCAATCCACGCCACCAGTGCGCTGCACAGTAGCAACACCACCAAAGCGCCTACGCGCGAGGTTGCATCATCGCGTGCAGCCGGGACTGGCGTGGTCAGGGTTTTATCACCACTGATCATGGGGCCGACCAACGATTGCTTTTTCACTACCGTGTAAAACGCAATCGCCAACAGGTGCAACGCCACCAGCACCATAACCAAATACTGGCCCACCTCTTTGTGCAAGCCCGTGGCCCAACCCACCCAATCGCTGGCAACAAAACGGGTCAGAGGGCCAGCAAAAGCGATTTCATCATCACTGAACAAACCTGTAAGCACCTGCAACACCAACATCCCCAACAGGCCAAACACCGACAGCGCCCCCAACGGATTGTGGCCTACATGGTCTTCTGTGCTACCTTGGCCGCGCATGTAACGCAGGATACGGGCAGGGGAGTAGAAGAAAGCGCTAAAGCGCGACCAATAGCCGCCCACAAACCCCCACACCAAGCGAAACAACAGCAGCGCCAGCACCACATAACCGAGCCGAAAATGCCAAACCATCGCGTTGCCGCCCACTTTGGCGCTGACCACCAAACCGATGGTGCAAGCGGCCAACAACCAGTGAAACAGACGGGTGGGCAAATCCCAAATACGAAGCCTGATAGTAGGGTGTGGTTGCATAGTGAAGTGTTTTTTCTACGGGCTGATGCACAGCCCCAAGTGGGCTTAGTGACCTAAGAGCAGTTCGGGTTCCTCGGCCTCTAGCACCTGCTGGGCCCACGGCACCAGTTTGCGCGTATCGGCCCGCAAAATTTCTTGCTTGACCGCCAAAATTTGCGCTGGGTGCATAGAAAAACTGCGCAGGCCCAAGCCCAGCAGCAAACGCGTCATACCCACATCGCCCGCCGTTTCGCCACACACCGACACGCTCTTGCCTTGGGCCTGGCACTCGGCAATCACTTCGGCCACCAAACGCAGTACCGCAGGGTGCAGGGGGTCGTACAAATGGGACACCGACTCATCCGCCCGGTCAATCGCCAGCGTATATTGAATCAGGTCGTTGGTACCTATGGACAGAAAATCAAAATAGCGCAAGAAGGTGCGCACCATCAGTGCTGCCGCTGGCACTTCGACCATCGCCCCCAGTCGCACTGGGCCATACACCTGCCCGCGTGCATCCAGCTCGGCTTTGGCCAACTCGACTTGGGCCAAGGTTTGGCGGATTTCTGTCACATGGCCCAGCATGGGAAACAGCAGATTGATTTTGCCGTACGCCGCTGCACGCAACAGGGCGCGCAATTGCACGCGGAACATGGCCGGATCAGCCAAGCTCCAACGGATGGCCCGCAAGCCTAACGCTGGATTCAGGTGATCGTCTTTGTGCGCCTTATCCAAGGGTTTGTCGGCCCCCACGTCAATGGTGCGGATGGTGACTGGCAAGCCCTGCATCCCATCGACGGCAGCGCGATAGGCTTGGTATTGTTCTTCTTCATCGGGCAGGTTGCCGTGGCGGCCCATGAACAAAAACTCGGTGCGAAACAGCCCCACCCCCACCGCACCAGCACGCACGGCGGCAACGGCATCGGTAGGCTGCTCGATATTGGCCAACAACTCTACCTTTTGCCCATCCAGGGTGATGGATGGCGTATGGCGCAAGCGCGCCAAGCGTTCGCGCTCTAATTCAATTTGCCGTTGGCGGTAGCCGTATTCAGCCAAAATGATGGGCGATGGATCGACAATCACCACGCCCGCATCGCCATCAATAATGACCCAATCGTCTTGGCGCACCAACTGGCTGACCATGCGCGCACCGACCACCGCTGGGATGTCCATGCTGCGCGCCACAATGGCAGTGTGCGAAGTTTTCCCGCCCACATCCGTGACAAAACCGGCAAACACGCTGGTTTTGAATTGCAGCATATCGGCGGGGGATAGGTCGTGCGCTATCAATACCAAGGGCACATCCATGCCATCGTCCAGCAATAAATCTTGCTGGGTTTTGCGCTTAGAACTGCCTGCCACAGGGGGCACTACGGGCTGGGCTACGCCTTGCATGGTGCGCAAAATCCGCTCGACCACCTGCTCCAAATCGGCCTTGCGCTCGCGCAGGTAGGGGTCTTCCATCTCGTCAAACTGGCGGCACACCACTTCTAACTGGGTGGTCAGCGCCCATTCAGCGTTGTAGAGGCGGTCGGTAATCCAATGCTTCACCCCACCACTCAAAATCTCGTCTTTGAGCAGCAACAAATGCACTTCGAGCAAAGCGGCCAACTCGTGCGGGGCATCGGCAGGCATGGTGTCGAGCAGGCGTTGCAGCTCTTCGGCCACGGTGTCACGACCTTGGCGCACGCGGGCGATTTCGGACTCGATTTGTGCGGGCTCGATAAAGTAATGCGCTACTTCGACCCGGCTAGAGCCTACCAGCACAGCGCGCCCAATGGCAATGCCACGGGCCACAACCAAGCCGGGAACGGAAAATGTCATGACAGTTCTGCCTCTCTGGCCCTGGCACAGGCCGCTATGCTGGTGGCGCTGGGGGGTGTTTATTGGCCTTCGCCAAATTTATCGGCAATCAAGGCCAGCAGAGCATCCATCGCTTCTTGTTCACGCTCGCCATTGGTTTCTAGCTCGACTTCTGAGCCAATACCGGCGGCCAGCATCATCACACCCATGATACTTTTGGCGTTGATGCGGCGGCTGCCCCGGCTCATCCAAACTTCACAGGGAAAGCTGCCCGCCAGTTTGGTCAGTTTGGCGGAGGCGCGGGCGTGCAAGCCCAGCTTGTTCACAATGGTGGTAGTGGTCTTTATCATAAAACGCGAATTCACAAAAATCAGGGTGCGTGGACATCCACTTGCATCACCCCTTGGGTGCCGCCGACCACGGCGCGTTGCACCACGGCATCGAGGGCTTCGTAGCGGTAACACACTGCGCGCAACAACATGGGCAGGTTCACCCCCGTCAGCAAGCGGCTTTGTGGGCATTGCTGCACCAACCGTTGGGCAATGTTGCTCGGGGTCGCGCCAAAAATATCGGTCAAGACCAAGGTGGGGGTTTGCCCCAAAGGCTGCAACAGCTGCACGGCTTGGGCCAAGGTGTCTTCAGGGGCAGCGTGGGGTGGCACGTCCAGTGCCAAGACGCTGTCGCCGCAATCGGCCATGACATGCAGCGCGCATTCGCGCAGGGCATGGGCCAAAGGGGCATGGGCAATCAAAAGGATGCGCGTACTACTCATAGAGGGGGGCGGTGCAGTCGGATACGCACATTATGGCGCTGCAAACCAGGCTTGGATGGCCCAGCATATCCCCTGGCTTGTGGGGCTTTGGCCTTTTACGCTGCCATCTGCCGCACAATCAGCCACCGTTTTTTAGCACATGGATAGCTGGTATGCACATCAAAAAAACCGTGGTGGCCTTGCTGGTGGCAGCCTTGGTAGGTCTTGGCGCGTGGGTGGCGTGGGATACGGGCCGCACGCCTGCACCCGAGTCGAGCTTTTTGCTGTTGGATGGCTCTCGCCACAGCAGCGCAGACCTGCGCGGCAAGGTGACGCTGGTGAATTTTTGGGCCACCAGCTGCACCACCTGTGTGGCCGAGATGCCAGAATTGGTCACCACCTACCAAAAGTACCACGCCCAAGGCTTTGACACCTTGGCTGTCGCCATGAGCTACGACCCCCCGCAGTACGTGCTCAACTTTGCCCAATCGCGCCAATTGCCCTTTAAGGTAGCGCTGGACAACACCGGTGCCGTGGCCAAGGCTTGGGGCGATGTGCGCCTCACGCCCACCACCTATCTGGTAAACAAGCAGGGCGAGATCGTCAAAAGCTATGTGGGAGCCCCCGACTTTGCCGATTTGCACCGCTTGATCGAAAAATTGCTGGCCGAAGGCTAAAAACTAGCAAGGCTGATCATGAGCACCCCCTCTGCCTCCGCCCCTGCGGTTGAAGAACTGGACTTGGCCATTGGCGGCATGACCTGTGCCAGCTGTTCCGGCCGGGTGGAACGCGCCCTGCGTAAAGTGCCAGGGGTGCAAGAAGCCAGCGTGAATCTGGCCACCGAGTCGGCGCGGGTACGTTTTGTACCGTCAGCAGAGCAAACCAGCGCCAGCATGGATGCCTTGGTGCGCCGCGCGGTGCGCAATGCAGGCTATGAGCCACTCAGCCCCTCCGCTACCCAGGCACGCGAACAACAGGACTCCCCTTGGACTGGTTTTGCCCCGGTAGCGCTGGGCTTGCTGCTGTCGCTGCCGCTGGTGCTGCCCATGCTGGGTGATTTATGGGGCGCACACTGGATGCTGCCCGCATGGCTGCAATTTCTGCTGGCCACGCCCGTGCAATTCGTGTTGGGAGCCCGCTTTTACCGGGCGGGTTGGCATGCGCTGCTGGCACGCAGTGGCAATATGGATTTGTTGGTCTCGATTGGCACCAGCGCCGGTTGGGGGCTGTCGGTCTGGTTATGGTGGACAGCCCACCCCGGCCACACGCCCCATCTGTATTTTGAAGCCTCTGCCGTCGTCATCACGCTGGTGCTACTGGGTAAATGGCTAGAAGCCCGCGCCAAGCGCCAAACCACCGCCGCCATCCGGGCGCTGCACAGCCTGCGTCCAGACATAGCGCACTGGCTGGGCAAAGGGGGCGAAGTGGATGTGCCGATGGCTGAAGTGATGGTGGACGACAAACTGGTGGTACGCCCCGGCGAACGCATCCCAGTGGATGGTCTGCTGCTGGAAGGGGCCACCCAAGTGGATGAGTCCATGCTCACGGGGGAACCCCTGCCCGTCGCCAAAAGCGTGGGCGATCCCCTGACTGGCGGCTCCATCAATGGCGAAGCGCGCATCGTGCTACAAGTGCGGGCCGTAGGCGCAGAAACCGTGCTGGCACGCATCATCCGCTTGGTCGAGGATGCCCAAGCCGCCAAGGCCCCGATCCAGCGTCTGGTCGATCAGGTGGCCAATGTATTTGTGCCCGTGGTGCTGCTGCTAGCGCTAGCCACCCTGCTCGGTTGGTGGTGGGCCGGTGCGGGGCTAGAAACCGCGCTGATCCGCGCCGTGGCCGTGTTGGTGATTGCCTGCCCCTGTGCCTTGGGGCTGGCTACCCCAGCAGCCATCATGGCAGGCACCGGGGTGGCGGCACAACATGGCATTTTGATTCAGGATGTGCAAGCACTGGAATTGGCGCACCGTGTCGATACCGTCGCCTTTGACAAAACCGGCACCCTGACCGTGGGCCAGCCCACCCTGACGGCGTTGGAAGTCGCCCCCGGCCTTGATCGGGCCGCCGTGCTGTCGGCAGCCGCCAGTTTGCAAAGCGGCAGTAGCCACCCGCTGGCCCATGCGGTGCTGCAAGCCGCACAACAGCAAGGGCTAGCGGTCTCCACCCCGCAGGCGGTGCGCAATGTACCAGGGCGTGGCAGCGAAGGCCAAGTGCAGGGCCAGTGCTACTTGCTGGGCAGCTTGCGCTGGCTGCAAGAGCAAGGCATCACGCTGGGCCACTTGGCAGAGCGGGCCGAACAACTCCAAACCGAGGGCGCGACCCTCTCAGTCTTGGCCCAACAAACTGCCCAAGGTTGGCAGGTGCAAGCCCTGATGGCTTTTGCCGACCAACCCAAACCCGAGGCCCAGCAAGCACTGGCACAACTGCGCGCACTCGGGCTACGCACCGTGATGATTTCGGGCGACAACCAAGCCGCCGCCCAAGCCATGGCCCGCCGCTTGGGCTTGCGCCCCGAAGCCGGTGAAGTCTGTGCCAACGTGCTCCCCGGCGACAAAGCCGCCCAAGTGCGTACTTTGCAACAAGGTGGCCATGTGGTGGCGATGGTGGGTGATGGCGTGAACGATGCCCCTGCCTTGGCTGCTGCCGACGTGGGCATGGCGATGGGCAATGGCACCGATGTCGCCATGCAGGCAGCAGGCATCACCTTGATGCGCGGTAACCCGCTGTTGGTAGCGGCGGCGCTGGACATCTCACGACGCACGGTGGTCAAAATACGGCAGAACCTATTTTGGGCCTTTGCTTACAACGTGGCCGGTATTCCGCTGGCGGCGCTGGGCTACCTCAGTCCAGTGTTGGCGGGCAGCGCGATGGCGCTCAGTTCGGTCTGTGTCATGGGCAATGCCTTGTTGCTCAAACGCTGGCGCATTTAAGCAGACGCAGACATATGGGCTGTTGTAGGCTTATATAAAAAAACGATGATGGCAAGCCCAGAACTAGCGCCGATAGCATGGCAAACTGTCCTGTTCTTGACAGTGACCGTCCTTATTACGGTTTGATACATTTTCCAAAGGAATCGCACACCATGACGATCCATTCGCTCATGCGCCAATTCACTATCCGTTTCCGCATGATCGGTGCCATTGTGGTGGTGATGGGCTTGCTGGGTTTGCTGGGCGGGGCTGGTCTGTGGGGGATGTACCGCATCACCGCGCTGACCGACAACTTTTTAACCATGTCTTATACCGAGTTGCAATTGCTGAGCCAATTGCGTGCCGAACTGGGTGCTGTGCGTTTGCACGAAAAAGACATGATCATCAACTACGAAAAGCCCGAAGCAGTGCGCGAGGCCCATCAACACTGGCAGGCCAGCCTGCAAAAAACCGAGCAACTGCTGCAAAAGATGCAGGAAGGTGAACCAGACGAAGACAACGCGATTGCCCAACAACTGTGGCAAGCGGTAGCGGCTTACCGCACCCAATTTGAAGCTGTGGCCCGCCAACTAGAAGGCGGCGGTTACGACTCGGCCACCATTGCCAACCGCATGAGCCGCCAAGCCTTGGCCCAATTTGAAGCGGCAGACCAATTCCGCTTGGCGCTAGAAGCCTCTTTGCAAAAGGAAGCCAACGCCGCCGTAGAGCAGCAGGCCCATCTAACCAACCAAACCCAGATTTTGTTTGCCGTAGTGGTGGTGTTAACCCTTTTGATCGTCGGGCCGACCACGCTGCTGAATATGCAGTCCATTTGCCGCCCCTTGGCCCAAGCCCAGCAGCTGGCCCAAGCCATCGCCGGGGGAGATTTATCGCAACGCCTCGATGATGTGACTGGGCGCGATGAAGTGGCCGATTTGGAGCACGCCCTGCTTGACATGCAGCAAGGTTTGAGCGCCTTGGTGGCCCAAGTGCGTGATGCCAGCAGCAACATCGCCACCGCTAGCGCAGAAATTGCCTCGGGCAACCAAGATTTGTCTTCGCGCACCGAACAAACCGCCAGCCATGCCCAAGAGGCGGTAGGCTTTCTGTCGCAGTTGACTGGCACGGTGCAACAAACCGCCGCATCGGCACAAGTGGCCAACCAATTGGCCAGCTCCGCCTCTGGTACCGCCAGCAATGGCGGCACGGTGGTCGGTCATGCCGTGGACAGCATGCACGGTATCTCGCAATCGAGCCGCAAAATTGCCGACATCATCAGCGTGATTGATGGCATTGCCTTCCAGACCAATATTCTGGCTTTGAACGCGGCGGTAGAGGCCGCCCGTGCAGGCGAGCAGGGGCGCGGTTTTGCCGTGGTGGCCTCCGAGGTGCGTAACCTGGCCCAGCGCAGTGCGGCTGCCGCCAAAGAAATCAAAACCTTGATCGATGCCAGTGTGCAAGCGGTGGGCGGTGGCGTGCGGCATGTCGAAGATGCCGGTCAGGCCATGCAAGAGATTGTGCAAAGCGTGCAGCGCGTGGGCGACATCATCGGCGAAATCAGCGCAGCAACCTCTGAACAATCCAATGGCATCGGCCAAGTGAACGACTCGGTGGCCGAGATTGACCGCATGACACAACAAAATGCCGCTTTGGTCGAACAATCGGCTGCCGCTGCGCAATCGCTGCGCGAGCAAGCGCAACGCTTGTCGCAAGTGGTGCAGCAATTCCGCTTAGCCGATGGTACAGGGCGTGCGTCACTGTTGGCAACACCGGCACCCACGTTCACCCAGCGTGCCAGCACCAGCAGTGCGGCCCTGCCCAGCGCAAAGCAGCATGTCCCCCGCTTAGGAAAGGCTTGACCATCATGGCCCGTTGGCAAACCCTGACCACCGTGGTGGCGCTGGCACTGTGCAGCATGGCACCGGCACAAGCAGTGAACAAATGCACCGCCGCCAATGGGCAAGTCACCTACCAAGATGACAACTGTAGCGGTGGCAAAGCCGAAAAGGCCCAGATTCCACACTACCAACCGCCAGCGCCAGCAGCGGTTGCTGGCCCGCCTGTGGCCGCCCCAGTTGCAGCCGCTGCTACAACCCACAGCGCCAAGGCCACAACAACCAAGGGCATCCCACAAGATGCCGTGGTACATATTGGCCCGCGGGGCGGGCGCTACATCATTTTGCCCTCGGGCAAAAAGCGCTACCTGCCCAAAGAAGAATCAGCAAGCCGGTAGTTCGGTCGCTGCAGAGGCTTTATGCCTTGGGCAAGGTCGGGTAGTCCAAGTAACCCTCGGAGCCACCGCCGTAAAACTTACTGCTGTCCCACGGATTCAGCGGCGCGTTTTGGCGCAAACGCTCGACCAAATCAGGGTTTGAGATAAACGGCTTACCAAAAGCCACCAAATCGGCTTGACCACTGCGCACAGCCTCTTGGGCCATCTCGCCCGTGTAACCATTGTTCAGCATCCAAGCGCCCTTGCCACCGGCGTTGCGGTAAGCAGCTTTGAGGGCTGCATAGTCAAAGGCTTGGGCCACCTCACGCGGGCCCCCGGTAGCGCCTTCCACCACATGGATATAGGCCAAACCCAAAGCAGCCAATTGCTGTACCACGTATTCAAACAGGGGCTGCGGGTCGGCATCGCTGATGTCGTTGGCCGGGGTCACGGGCGACAAGCGAATGCCCACCTTACTGCCACCAATCGCCTCGACAATCGCGCGCGTCACCTCCAACAGCAGCCGCGCGCGGTTTTTGATACTGCCACCGTAGTCGTCTTTGCGCTGGTTGGCCCCAGTTTTGAGGAACTGCTCTAACAAATAGCCATTGGCCGCGTGGATTTCTACGCCATCAAAACCGGCCCCCTCTACTGCATTGCGCGCTGCACTTTGGTAGTCGTGCACAATGCCGGGCAACTCGGACACATCCAAAGCCCGTGGGGTCGAAGTGGGCACAAAACGGCCTTGGCCCGTAGTCCGGTCGATGATGAAAGTTTTGCTTTGGGCCGCAATCGCCGAGGGAGCCACCGGTGGCAGATTGCCCGGTTGCAGTGTGGTGTGCGAGATACGCCCTACATGCCACAACTGCACCACCACCTTGCCGCCACCGTCGTGGATGGCGCTGGTGACTTTCTTCCAGCCATCCAATTGCTCGGTGCTGTACAGGCCGGGTACATCGGCATAGCCTTGGCCTTGGGGGCTGATGGCCGTGGCCTCGGTGATGATGAGGCCCGCGCTGGCACGTTGGCCATAGTATTGCGCCATCATGTCGGTCGGCACGGCATCCGGGGCCCGGTTGCGCGTGATCGGGGCCATCACGATGCGGTTGGCCAAACTCATGTCGCCCACATGGGTCGGAGAAAACAAGGTGCTAGGCATAGAAGCAATCTTTCTGTTGAACAAAGCCAGCACCCGGCTGGGTGCTAGCGCAGGGCCACTCGGGCTGTTTACTTGAGCAAACCTTCGGCGCGCAAGGTCGCTTGCACCGCTGGGCGCGCTTCCATGCGCTGCTTAAAGGCCATCAGGTGCGGCAGGGCACTGGTGTCGACACCGGCAAACTGGCCCCAGCGGGTGGTGTTATACAAATAAGCATCGGCCACACTGAACTGGCCCAATAGGTACTCTTTACCCGCCAATTGCTCATCCACCCAGGCAAAGCGCGATAGCAGGCGCTGGCGCACCAGCGGTTTGTAATCTTCGGGCGTGGTGGGAGCAAACAGCGGGCTGTGGCCTTTGTGGATTTCGGTGGCAATAAAGTTGAGCCACTCTTGCAGGCGGTAGCGCGCCAAGCTGCCATTGGCCGGGGCCAGTTGCTTTTCGGGCACTTGGTCGGCAATGTATTGCACGATGGCTACGCCTTCGCGCAAGCGCTCGCCGTTGTCCAGCTCTAGCACCGGCACATAACCCAAAGGGTTGATGGTGTAGAAATCAGTGCCATCGGGCAGTTGGTGCGTTTTGGTGCTGGCCAATACGGTTTCAAACGGTAAACCCGACTCATGCAACACGATATGGGGCGAGAGCGAGCAAGCACCGGGGGAGTAATACAACTTCATGCAAAAAGTCTCCAGAGTGAGAAAGCAAAGTCAAAGCACCATGCTATGCCTTATGGCGTGCCCATGTGGGCACCAGCGCACAAAGGGGGGTGGCGTTTAGGTGTTTTCTTCTTCGACCTCTGGCGGAATGGCCTCCGGTTTGGCCTTGGCTTTTTTCCCTTTGCCCTTGTCCTTGCCAGTTTTACCCACCGGCTTGGTCAGCTTCTTCAGGCGCTCTAGGCTTTGTTTGCTCGGTGGGGTGCGCAACTCGGCTTCCAAGCGCTCACACAGAGTGCGCAAAATTTTGATGCGCGCATATTTTTTGTCATTGGCCTCAACCAACGTCCACGGCGCTGCGCCAGTGCTGGTGCGGTCTACCATATCGCATACGGCTTGTTGGTAGGCATCCCATTTTTCGCGATTGCGCCAATCTTCTTCGGTGATCTTGAAGCGCTTAAAGGCAATTTCTTCGCGCTCTTTGAAGCGGCGCAGTTGCTCGTCTTGACTGATTTGCAACCAGAACTTCAACACAATCGTGCCTGCCTCGGTCAGTTCGTGCTCAAAGTCGTTGATCTCAGAGTAAGCGCGCAGCCAGTCGTGCTCTTTGCAAAAGCCTTCTACCCGCTCGACCAGCACCCGGCCATACCAGGTGCGATCAAAAATGGTGACATGGCCGTGGCGTGGCAGATGCCGCCAAAAACGCCACAGGTGTGGCTGGGCACGCTCTTCTTCGGTGGGAGCCGCAATCGGCACCACTTGGTACAGGCGGGCATCCAGCGCCGCACAAAGGCGACGAATCGCACCGCCCTTGCCCGCAGCATCCGAGCCTTCAAAGGCACACACCACCGCCCGGTGCTTGAAGGCGGGTGAGCGTGACAACTCGGCCAAACGGCCTTGCCAGTGCGCCAACTCGTTTTCGTAGTGGTCTTGGGTTAAAGACAGTTGCTGGTTCAGCACCGACAACACATTGCGTCCGTCAATATCAGCGCGTACTAAGGGGGCTACCGTGGTCGCGGGCAGCGGGGGCCGATCCAAACGGGCACGCATGGCTGTTAATAAGGTTTGGCCCACCGTCAGGGAGCGGTAGCAATCGTCACTGCCATCGACCACCACCCACGGAGCCCAAGGGGTGTTGGTCATACGCAAGAAATGCCCAGCCACTTCTTGCAGTTTGTCATGGGTTTTCAGGCGCTCCCAGTGCCATTTGGTGACGCGCCAAGCGGTGTGCGGATCGCTCTCCAAGTCTTTGAGGCGCTTTTTTTGCGCGTCACGCGTTAAATGAAACCAGAATTTGAGTACCAAAGCCCCTTCGTTGACCAGCATGGCCTCAAAACGGTTGATTTGGTCGGCGTGCGCATCAACTTCTTGCAATGAGATATTGCCCAAAATGCGCTCACGGATGGTGTCTGAGTACCAAGAACCGGCAAAGATACCAATGCGCCCCTTGGGTGGCAAGGCATGCCAATAACGCCACATCGGGGGGCGCTCGCGTTCTTCTTCGCTGGGTGGGGAAAAGGCCAGCGTGGACAAAAAGCGCGGATCCATCCACTCGTACAACAGGTTGATGGTTTCACTCTTACCCGCACCATCTTGGCCGCTAACGAGCAACACCACCGGGATTTTCTTGCCCTCGTACAGATCAATTTGCGCCTCCAGCAGGGCCGCGCGCAAGGCCGGAACGGCTTTTTTATAGGCGGATTTTTTAACCTTGTGGGCAATCTCTGCAGATTCAAACATAGCGGGCCTCCAGCACAGGAAGCAGCCAATATAGCCTTTGGCGGCCACTTTGGGCAGAGTGTTTTAACCCAAAGCACCCGCATAGCGGGTGCCCAGCGACCACCTTAACGGTTTGGCGGCAAATGGAACACGCTGACCGCGTGCAGCAAACTTTGCGCCTGCTGCTCAAGCGACTGTGCTGCCGCTGCCGCCTGCTCTACCAGTGCGGCGTTGGATTGCGTCACCTGGTCCATCTGCGTCATGGCTTGGTTGATTTGGTCGATGCTGGTACTTTGGTCTTGGCTGTCGCGGGCAATATCGCCCATGATGTCCGCCACCCGGCGCACATTCACCACAATCTCATCCATCGTGGCCCCAGCACGCTCCACATGGGCACAACCCGCTGTGACATTGTTCACCGAAGCGTCAATCAACCCTTTGATCTCTTTGGCCGCACTGGCCGCGCGGCCCGCCAAGCTACGCACCTCCGAGGCCACCACGGCAAAACCACGCCCCTGCTCGCCCGCACGGGCGGCCTCTACCGCCGCGTTCAAAGCCAGAATGTTGGTTTGGAAGGCAATGCCATCAATCACGCTGATGATGTCGGCAATTTTGCGCGACGATACATTGATATCGTCCATCGTATGCACCACTTGGCTCACCACCTCGCCCCCTTTGACGGCCACTTGCGAGGCTGCGTCGGCAATTTGGTTGGCGATCTTGCTGTGCTCAAAGTTTTGTTTGACGGTGCTGGTCAACTCGTGGATAGAGGCCACGGTTTGCTCTAGCGCACTGGCTTCTTCTTCGGTGCGCGAAGACAAGTCAATGTTGCCTGCAGCAATTTGCTGGGTGGCGCTGGCCATGCTTTCGGCCCCCATGCGTACTTGGGCCACAATGCGGATCAGACCATCGTCCATCTCGCGCAGCGCACGCAGCAAGTCGGCGGTTTCATCTTGCCCTTGGGCCTGAATAGGGTTGCCCAGATGCCCAGCAGCCACTTGTTGGGCCACCTGTACCGCCTGCCCCAAGGGGGCCACAATAGAGCGGGTAATCCACAACGATAACACCGTGCCCAGCACCAAGCCAGCCAAGGCTTGCGCCAACAACCACCAGCGTGCACTAACGATTTCAGCCAGAATGTAACGGCCACCAGCATCGACCCGTTTCTTTTCTAGCGTATGCAGGGCCGTCACCTGCACCTGTAACGCGTCCAGCGCTGGCAAAGTTTCTTTCTGTAGCAAATCCAAGGCTTTGGTGTGTTCCCGGCCTTCTACCAAACGGCTCACATTGCTAAACGATTGCACATAGTGCACCCGCGCTTGTTGCACACGGGCCAACAGGGTTTTGCCTTCTTCGCTGTGGATCAGCCGCTCTAAGGTGGCCAGGGCTTGGTCAATCGCTTGGCGGTTGCTGGCAATTTTTTCTTTGCTGCGTGCCAACGACACATCATCGATAAACAGCACCAGCTCCATCGTATGGCGGGCATTGGCGCGGGTCAGGGTGTCAATCACGCTGCTGGCCTCGGCCTTGACCCATTCTTCGTTCACCAATTGCTGGTTGGTATCCGCCACCCGACCCATTTGCAAGATGGCAATGGCCGCCATCAGCAACATCATGGACATCAGCACGCCAAAGCCCAGTTTGAGGCGCACACCAATACGCAAGCGGGCCAGTAACATGTTCATGGCGTGCTCTGCTGTTGTTGGGCCAGCCGGGTGCTGCGCCAGTACACATCATCGCCCCCATCGATATGGTTGAGGGCACGCGCCAGCACAAACATCAAGTCTGACAGGCGGTTGAGGTAGTGGCGTGGGGTGTCGTGCAAAGACTCCTCGTTGCCCAGTGCCACCACAGCGCGTTCGGCGCGGCGGGCCACGGTGCGGCAAATATGCGCTTGGCAAGCCGCACGCTTACCAGCAGGCAAAATAAACTCCAGCAAGCGCGGCAACATCTCGTTGTAGTTGGCCAGTGCTTGGTCCAATTGCAGCACCGCCTCGGGCTGGAGCAATTGGTAGCCCGGAATTGACAGCTCACCACCCAAATTGAACAACTGGTGCTGCACGTCGATCAGCAACTCGCGCATGTCTTCGGGCAGCGTTTCGCACAGCAACAAGCCAATGTGGGAGTTCAACTCATCCACATCCCCCAGCGCATGGATACGCAGGCTGTTTTTAGAAACGCGCTGGTTGTTGCCCAAGCCCGTAGTACCGTTGTCACCCGTGCGGGTGGCAATGGCAGTTAGACGATTGCCCATAAGTGATGTCCCTTTGGTCGGTGGCTGGCCCGGTGTGCCAGATGCAAAAACAACCCGGCTCCAACACGGTGGCAAGCGCATCCGAGCTGGCACCGGCTGGAGACGGGTTTAGAGCCGAATTTATTTGTCTTTGAATGCGTCGTGGCAAGCCTTGCAGGTTTGCGCGGCTGGGCCAAAAGCGGCCTTGAGTTGGGCCAAATCACCGGTCTTAGAAGCGGCGGCCAGCTTGGTGGTTTCGGTCAAGAATTTTTCGGCGTGTTCTTTGAACTTGGCTTGCTCGGTCCAAATTTCGGCCTTGGCCTTGGTGGGCGCACCTTTGTCGGTACCGGGGCCAAAACCCGCGCCGGGCAACTTGGCCAGCATGGCTACCAGTTCGGCGTTTTCTTGGGCCACTTTGGCATCGAAGGGGACTTTGCCATTGGCCATGGCACCAATGCGGCTGAAATGCTGACCCAGCACAAAGAAGCTGGACTGGCGGTATTTGATGGCATCTTCGGCCTTGGCAAACTGGGCGGCAGCGGGCAAAGAGGTGGTGGCGGCAGCAGCAGCCAAGGCCAACAGGGCAAGATTTTTTTTCATTGAGAACTCCTTCGTGGGTTTGGAAAAAGGGCCTCCAGTATCGCTGCTAGCAGCTACAGTGGTATTAAAACCCGAACTTTTCTGTCCTACAAATCCTGGGCCGATAAGCCTTGTTGTCTATGCTGGCACCAGCAGGCGCAGCAGCACAGGTCTACAATCCTCCTCCCCTTGACAGGAGCCACCGGTGCCTCCTTGGATGTCCATCAGCGCACCGCTGCTCCACCACCCGTTGGAAAAGCACGATGCCTGAATCCACCTCGGCCAATACGCCCGACAAAAAAGCCCAATTGCGCCGCGCTGCCTTGGAATACCACGAGTTTCCCAAGCCCGGCAAAATTGCCATTGCAGCCACCAAGCAAATGGTCAACCAACACGATTTGGCACTGGCCTACTCGCCCGGTGTCGCCGCGCCCTGCGAAGAAATCGTGAAAGACCCCGCCGCCGCCTTCAAATACACCAGCCGGGGCAATTTGGTGGGAGTCGTCACCAACGGCACCGCCGTGCTCGGCTTGGGCGACATTGGCCCACTGGCAGGCAAGCCCGTGATGGAAGGCAAGGGCGTGCTGTTCAAAAAGTTCTCGGGCATCGATGTGTTTGACATCGAAATCAACGAGAAAGACCCAGAAAAGCTGGTCGAAATCATCGCTGCATTGGAGCCTACCTTTGGCGGCATCAACTTGGAAGACATCAAAGCGCCCGACTGCTTCTATATTGAGCGCAAACTGCGCGAGCGCATGAAGATTCCAGTCTTCCACGACGACCAACACGGCACAGCCATCGTCGTCGGTGCGGCCATCCTCAACGGCCTCAAAGTGGCGGGAAAAGACCCCAAAACCATCAAATTGGTCACCTCGGGCGCGGGTGCTGCCGCACTGGCTTGCTTGGGGCTGCTGGTCAAACTGGGCATTCCGCGTGAGAACATCTGGGTGACCGACTTGGCTGGCGTGGTGTACGAAGGCCGCACCGAGCTGATGGATGAAGACAAAATCGTCTTTGCGCAAAAGACCGAGAAACGCACTCTGAGCGAAGTGATCGAAGGGGCGGATGTCTTCTTGGGCTTGTCTGCCGGTGGCGTGCTGAAAAAAGACATGGTGGCCAAAATGGCCGCTCGGCCACTGATTTTTGCTTTGGCCAACCCCAACCCCGAAATCCAGCCCGAAGACGTGCAAGCCGTGCGCCAAGATGCCATCATGGCGACGGGGCGCTCTGACTACCCGAACCAAGTCAACAACGTGCTGTGCTTCCCCTATATCTTCCGGGGAGCCTTGGATTGTGGGGCCACCACCATCACGGTAGAGATGGAAATTGCCGCCGTGCATGCGATTGCCGAGTTGGCGCAGGCAGAACAAAGTGAAGTCGTAGCCGCTGCCTACGCAGGCGAACCACTGGCCTTTGGCCCCAATTACCTCATCCCCAAGCCGTTTGACCCACGCTTGATGATGAAGATTGCACCGGCGGTAGCCCAAGCAGCAGCCAACAGTGGCGTGGCCTTGCGCCCGATTGCCGACATGGCGGCCTATAGCGAGCAGCTAGAGAGCTTTGTTTACGCCTCGGGCACCACCATGAAGCCGATCTTCCAAGCGGCCAAAAAAGCCCAACGCAAGCGCGTGGCTTATGCCGAGGGCGAAGAAGAGCGCGTGCTGCGTGCCGCGCAAATTGTGGTCGATGAAAACGTGGCCCGCCCCACTTTGATTGGCCGCCCACCCGTGATTGCCGAGCGCATCGAAAAATTTGGCCTACGCCTGAAAGAGGGCCAAGACTACGATGTGGTGAACGTCGAAAACGACCACCGCTACCGCGACTTCTGGCAAACCTACCACCGCCTGACCGAGCGCAAGGGCATCACGGTGCCGATTGCCAAAATCGAGTTGCGCCGCCGCCTGTCGCTGATTGGGGCCATGCTGCTGCACAAGGGCGAGGTTGACGGCCTGATCTGTGGTACCTGGGGCACCAACCCCATGCACCTGAACTACATTGACCAAGTGATTGGCAAGCGTGCAGGTTGCAACACCTATGCCTGCATGAATGGGCTACTGCTGCCCGACCGCCAAGTGTTTTTGGTCGATACCCACGTCAACTACGACCCCACAGCCGAACAACTGGCCGAAATCACCATCATGGCGGCCGAAGAAATGGTGCGCTTTGGTATCAAACCCAAGGTAGCGCTGCTGAGCCACTCCAACTTTGGCTCCAGCAACCAACCCAGCGCTGTCAAAATGCGCGAAACGCTGGCGCTGTTGCAAGTGCAAGCACCGTGGTTAGAAGTGGATGGCGAAATGCACGGCGACGTAGCTCTGGATGGTAAAGCCCGCGCCGCCTTGATGCCCAACAGCACCTTGTTGGGCGATGCCAACTTGTTGGTGTTACCCAATATTGATGCCGCCAACATCTCGTACAACCTGCTCAAAACCGCCGCCGGTGGCAACATTGCGATTGGCCCCGTGCTGTTAGGAGCCGCGCAGCCGGTACACATCTTGACACCCAGTGCTACCGTGCGCCGCATCGTTAATATGACGGCCTTGACCGTGGCCGATGCCAACGTACAACGCTAAAACCAGCGTCCGGGCCACCTGACACCGCCCGGTTCGTTACCCTTAGGGCCTGCCTAAATATTGGGCAGGCCCTTGCTTTTTGGGGGGGTTTGCGTCACACTAGCAGCTTGGTTTTTTCGGGTAAACCCGTAGTCTGGACGTGGCTTGTGGGTTTGTGGGCCGATGCCAATTATTTTCACTGCCTCGCTCTGCCAGTGGCCACTCCTTACGTTTTTGCCAGATTGTTGCCAAGCCGCCGCCCCTGCGGATTGGGCTTGGTTTGTGTAAGCCATCTTTCCGGACACCGCCAGTTGCAGTGGGCCGGGGCCTCCCCAGTTTTTGCACTTTAAGAAAGAGAAGCGGAGATGGACATGCCACTTCGTAAAGATCAGGATAACCCATTGCAGCGTGTGCGCGCCAATATTGTGCAATCCATTCGCGCCTTCCGCGTACAGGACTTGCAAGAAGCCGCTGTCGCACTGGGACACCACTTTCTTTACGCCAACCTCGCCCATGCACAGTCTAAGCAAGACGTGCTGGATTTGATCGCCCAACAATTTACCTTTCCGGCGCAGCACGGCAAAAATTTTGATGCCCTGTACGATGGCATGACCGACCCGCTGCACCGCTCCGGGCCACAGCCCGGTTTTGTGGTGGCACTAGAGCAGATCCCCATCACCGCCAAGTTTGACAAAGAAGCGCGCGAACAACTGTTGGATATTTTCCGCGATGCGGCCGATTATTGGGCCGAGCGCAAAATTGCCTTCCGCTGCTTCTATTCTTTTCTGTAGCCCGTTCTGCATCTACAGGCCAAGTAGAACGGGCCATTGAGGCCACCGACACCCCGGTTGCGCTGCTGGGTGTCGATCTGTCCACCGACGAGGTGCTGCCCACCGACAAGCTGGTCGATATTTCACCACTGGCATTGCGCATGAGCAGCCCGTTCAACGCAGGCTACTGGTTGGCTGCTGCCTGATCTTTGCACTACAACCGTGTTTCAACCCGCCCAGGTGGCGGGTTTCTTTTTTGGGGGCTACATGGCTAAAGAGAAAACCATCTTCACCTGCAACGAATGTGGTAGCACCAGCCCACGCTGGCTCGGCAAATGCCCAGCCTGTGGTGCTTGGAACACCCTGACTGAATCCCTGAGCGCCAGCACGACACCATCCAAAAACCGTTACAGCGCCAGCCAACACCAGGGGCTGGCAGCAGCCCAACCCGTCACCCCCCTGGCAGCCTTAGAGGCCACCGATATGGCGCGCACCGCCAGCGGTATTGAGGAGCTAGACCGGGTGTTGGGCGGTGGCATCGTGGAAGGGGGTGTGGTACTGATCGGTGGCGACCCCGGCATTGGCAAATCCACCCTGCTGCTGCAGGCGCTGGATGCCCTGCAACATGCGGGCCTGCCCACCCTGTATGTCACGGGCGAAGAAAGTGGGGCGCAGGTGGCACTGCGCGCACGGCGGCTGGGGGTACACCAGAGCCAAGTACAGGTACTGGCAGAGATTCAGCTCGAAAAAATTCTCGCCACCATCGAAGCCGTGCAACCTGCCGTGGCAGTGATTGACTCGATCCAAACCGTCTATTCGGATCAACTGAGTTCAGCCCCCGGTTCGGTCGCCCAAGTGCGTGAATGTGCCGCCCACCTGACGCGCATGGCCAAATCGTCTGGGGTCACGGTGGTGTTGGTGGGCCATGTGACCAAAGAAGGCGCACTGGCCGGCCCACGGGTGCTAGAGCACATGGTCGATACGGTGCTTTATTTTGAGGGCGACACCCACAGCAGCTTCCGCTTAGTGCGTGCCATCAAAAACCGCTTTGGTGCCGTGAACGAAATTGGCGTTTTTGCCATGACGGAAAAGGGCCTGAAAGGCGTGACGAACCCCAGCGCGATTTTTCTAAGCCAGCACAGCGAGCCCGTGCCCGGCAGTTGCGTGTTGGTCACGCTCGAAGGCTCGCGTCCGCTGCTGGTAGAAATTCAAGCACTGGTCGATGGCGGCGGCCCGAGTCCCCGACGTTTGTCCGTGGGCTTGGATCGAGACCGTTTGGCCATGCTGTTGGCGGTGTTGCATCGCCATGCCGGGGTGGCCTGTGCCGACCAAGATGTGTTTGTCAATGCCGTGGGCGGGGTACGTATCAACGAACCGGCGGCTGATTTGGCCGTCATGCTGGCGATTACCTCTAGCCTGCGTGGCAAGCCCTTGCCCAAAGGCTTTTTGGCCTTTGGCGAAGTCGGCTTGGCCGGCGAAGTACGCCCCGCGCCGCGTGGCCAAGAGCGCCTCAAAGAGGCGGCCAAACTGGGCTTTAGCGTGGCCGTAGTACCCAAGGCGAACGCGCCGAAAAAACCCATTGAGGGCTTGACCATCCATGCCGTCGAGCGGGTGGACGAGGCCATGCAGGTAGTGCGAAACCTAAATTATTAGCATAAGCAGATGTAACGCTTATGTCCCTACGCCATAGTTGCTATAGACAACATGGTTTTTATGGTTGATAGTGCTTACCTAAGCAGTCTGTAGTCAACCCTGAGGGACGGTGCATGAACCTGGACGACGCTCTGCAAACGTTTATCAGCGAAAGCCGAGAACTCCTTGAAAACATGGAGGAGGCGCTGCTGCGTATTGAACAGGCTCCGCAAGACAGCGATCTGGTGAATGCCATTTTTCGGGCGGCACACACCATCAAAGGCTCGGCCGGGCTGTTTGGCATCGACCATTTGGTGGTCTTTACCCATAGCGCCGAGAACCTGCTCGATAAATTGCGGGCCGCCGAGCTACAAGTCACGCGCGAGTTGGTGGCCCTGCTGTTAGAGGTGTGCGACCACATTGGCACCTTGATTGATTTGGTGGCACAAAACCAACCCCCAGGCTCGGACATCCACCAACACAGCCAAGCCCTAATTGAGCGCATCCACTACAGCGCCAACACTGCCGCCCCTGCCTGCGCCACCCTGCCACCACCAGCCCCGGTAGCCGCTCCCACCCCGGCCCCGAACGGCAGCCATCCTGTAGAGACAACGACAACCGGCTACGACGCAGGTTGCGCTACCACCAGCCATTGGCATCTCTCGTTGCGCTTTGGCCCGCATGTGCTGCGCGACGGCATGGATCCGGTGGCTTTTCTGCAATACCTTAGCACCTTGGGAGAAATCATCCATATCGTCACCCTCAGCGATGCCATTCCCAGCGCCGAGGAGATGAACCCCGAAGACTGTTACCTCGGCTTTGAAATTTGCTATGACAGCGAGGCCGATCAAGCCGCTATCGAGAACGTGTTTGAATTCGTGCGCAACGATGCCCAGATTCGCATCTTGCCCCCACACAGCCCCCTGGCCGACTACTTTAGCGGCCACGATGGCACCGCTGAGGCCCTGCGCCAACACAGCGAGCGGCTGATTGAGTGCGCTAGCCTGACCCGTGCCGAGGCCGAAGCCTACTTGCGCGCCCAGCCCAGTACCGAGGCCAGCCCCCCTGCAGCCCCCAGCGCCACCGAGGCACCAGCCGCACCACCGGCCAGCAGCACCAGCACGGCGGTGCTCGCGCCTGCACGGCCCAAGGAGACCAAAAGCAGCCCCGATGCGGGCCTGATTCGGGTCAATGCCCACACCTTGGATGAACATATCAACTTGGTGGGTGAACTGATCATTGCCAGCGCCAGTGTCAACCTGTGTGCGCTCAAAAGCGGCAGCCCCGAGCTGCTGGAAGCCGCCTCGGTCATGAACCGGCTGGTGGAAGACGTGCGCGATTCGGCCTTGCAACTGCGCATGGTGCAAATTGGTGCCACCTTTAACAAGTTCCAGCGCGTGGTGCGCGATGTGTCCAAAGAGATCGGCAAAGACATTGCGTTGGAAATCAGCGGTGCCGAGACCGAACTCGATAAAACCGTGGTGGAAAAAATCAGCGACCCGCTAACGCATTTGGTGCGTAACTCAATGGACCACGGCATTGAACCCGCAGAAGTACGGCTGGCGCGTGGCAAACCAGCCCAAGGCACCTTGCGTCTGCACGCCTACCATGAGTCCGGCAGCATCGTGATTGAGGTCTCTGACGATGGTGGTGGCCTGCCCAAAGAACGGATTTTGGCCAAAGCGATCGAGCGCGGCTTGGTCAAGCCCGAGCAAAACTTGTCCGACAACGAAATCCACCAACTGATTTTTGAGCCGGGCTTTTCTACCGCCGAAAAAGTCAACAACCTGTCGGGGCGTGGTGTGGGCATGGATGTGGTGCGGCGCAATATCACCGCGCTGCGTGGCAGCACCGAAATCGACAGCACCGAAGGCGTGGGCACCACCATCCGGATCCGACTGCCGCTCACCTTGGCCATCATCGATGGCTTTTTGGTCGGCGTGGGTGGCTCCTCGTTTGTCATTCCGCTGGACATGCTGGACGAGTGCGTCGAACTGACCGCACAAGAAATGCAGGCCGCCCAAGGCCGGGATCAACTCAACTTGCGTGGTGAGGTGCTGCCCTTTATCCGCCTCAAACAGCTGTTTGCCATTGCCGATGCACCCGCCCCACCGGCCCCGGAGCAAGACAGCAGCCACATCGACCCCGAATTGGCATTCTTATTGCAACCCGTGGTGCGCGAGAACGTAGTGGTGGTCAACTACGCGGGCCACCGGGCTGGCTTGGTGGTCGATACCTTGCACGGCGAACACCAAACCGTGATTCGCCCCTTGGGGACTGTGTTTCAGGGTATCGCGGGTATCAGCGGTTTTACCATTTTGGGCACAGGGCGCGTGGCCTTGATTGTGGATGTGCCCAGTTTGGTGCAATACGTTACACGCCGCGATGGTCGGCAATACCAGACCAACCATTACAGACAGGCACCACCATAACGGTGGCGCTGGTTGCTTTGCGTCATCTCTTGAGTCAGAAAGGGTATCCGTATCATGACACTTACCGTGACCAAAAAAATGGGCCTCTTAGCAGGGTCGGCCTTGATTGGTATTGCTCTGCTCACTGGCTTGGCGCAAAAAGACATGCAGCGGGTGTTTGAGGCATCCAACTTCGCCAATGAGAACACAGTTCCAGCCTTGGTGATTTTGGCGGATGTGCAAAGAGACTTTCTCATTCTGCGTTTAGATGTCAACCGCATGTTGATTGTGGACAAGGAAGAAGAGCGCACAGCGCTGGAAAACCTGGGCCGCAAACGGCGCGAGGCCATTTTGCAGGGCCTGAAAGCCTACGAGAAAACCCTGGCCGATGACAAAGACCGCGCCTTGTACCAACAGGTAAGCAAAACCTTTGCGGAATACGAGCCGCTCTTGGTTACGGTGAGCCAAGAGCTGCGCCGGGGAGAGGAGGGCCGCGAAAGAGCCAAAGTGATGGCTGCACAAGCTGCCCAAATTGCAAATCGGCTAGAGACGGCGATTGAAGAGCACTTCAGTTACAACGCTGAGTTGGGCAAAAAATCGGCACAAGACTCAATTGCGACCAAAGACCGGGCTTTGATGCTATCGCTGCTGATTGCTGCCTTGACCTTGGCCGCTGTCGGGCTGATTAGTTGGGTAGTGACGCGCTCGGTGCTGCGCCAGTTGGGGGGTGAGCCCGATGAAGCCGCCAATATCGCCAACCGGATTGCGGTGGGCGATCTGAGCAGCAAGATCACGCTGCGCCCCGGCGACAACGCCAGCCTGATGGCCTCGATGCAGCACATGACGCAATCGCTGCAGGCCTTGTTGGCCGATGCCTCCATGTTGTCTAAGGCCGCGGTGGATGGCAAGTTGGCTACCCGCGCCGATGCCAGCAAGCACCAAGGCGAATTCCGCAACATTGTCCAAGGCGTGAACGATACCCTGGATGCGGTCATTGGTCCGCTGAATGTGGCCGCCAAGTATGTCGATGACATCTCGCACGGGGCTATTCCGGCCAAAATTACCGACAGCTACCACGGCGATTTCAACACCATCAAAAACAACCTCAATACCTGTATTGATGCGGTGAATGCGCTGGTAGCCGATGCGAACATGTTGTCGAAGGCTGCGGTGGACGGCAAGCTGGCCACCCGGGCCGATGCCAGTAAGCACCAAGGCGACTTCCGCAAAATTGTCCAAGGCGTAAACGATACCTTGGATGCCGTCATTGGCCCCCTGAATGTGGCGGCCAAGTATGTCGATGACATCTCGCACGGGGCCATTCCGGCCAAAATTACCGACAGCTACCACGGCGATTTCAACACCATCAAAAACAACCTCAATACCTGTATTGATGCGGTGAATGCGCTGGTAGCCGATGCGAACATGTTGTCGAAGGCTGCGGTGGACGGCAAGCTGGCCACCCGGGCCGATGCCAGTAAGCACCAAGGCGACTTCCGCAAAATTGTCCAAGGCGTAAACGATACCTTGGATGCCGTCATTGGCCCCCTGAACGTGGCGGCCAAGTATGTCGATGACATCTCGCGCGGGGCTATTCCGGCCAAAATTACCGACAGCTACCACGGCGATTTCAACACCATTAAAAACAACCTCAATACCTGTATTGATGCGATTAATGCGCTGGTAGCCGATGCCGAAATGTTGTCGAAGGCAGCGCTAGAAGGCAAGTTGGCCACCCGCGCCGATGCCAGCAAGCACCAAGGCGACTTCAAAAACCTGATCAACGGCATCAACCAGACCCTGAACAACATCACCCAACCCGTCGATGAATTGGTCTCGGTGATCTTGGCAATGGAACAGGGCGATTTGAGCAAAACCGTGCAAGGCGACTACCAAGGTGAGCTCAAAAACGTCAAAGACAGCATGAACAACATGGTAGCTAAGCTGGCGCAAACCATCAACGATGTCAGCGCCACCGCCGAGACACTGGCTTCGGCCACGGCCCAAGTTTCATCTACCTCGCAATCGTTGTCGCAAGCCGCGAGCGAGCAAGCCGCCTCGGTAGAAGAGACTTCAGCCTCGATCAACGAGATGGCTTCGTCGATTCAACAAAACACCGAAAACGCCAAAATTGCCGATGGCATGTCGGCCGAGGGCAGCAGCAAAGCTGCCGAGGGTGGCAAAGCCGTGAACGACACTGTGGTGGCCATGAAACAAATTGCCAAGAAAATTGGCATCATTGACGACATCGCCTACCAAACCAATCTGTTGGCGCTCAATGCCGCGATTGAGGCTGCCCGTGCCGGTGAACATGGCAAAGGCTTTGCGGTGGTGGCCGCTGAAGTGCGCAAGCTGGCCGAGCGCAGCCAAGTGGCAGCGCAAGAGATTGGCCAATTGGCCATCAACAGCGTGGGCATGGCAGAAAAAGCGGGCAAGCTGTTGGATGAAATCGTGCCAGCCACGCAAAAAACCGCCGATGTGGTGCAAGAGATTACCGCCGCGTCCGAAGAGCAAACCGTGGGCGTGAACCAAATCAACACGGCCATGAGCCAGCTCAGCCAAATCACGCAACAAAACGCCAGTGCCTCCGAAGAGCTGGCCGCCACAGCGGAAGAGATGTCCACCCAAGCCATCAGCTTGCAAGAGATTATGTCGTTCTTCCATGTGGCGGGGCAAGGCCAGAGCAAACCGGCCCACAGCGCCAACGCCAGCTGGGGTGCAGGCAAAAAACACACCAGCGCCAGCGCAGCCAACCCACCACAGCGTGTAGGGCACCTGAACCGCCCACCCACCGCTACAACGGCCACCACAGCGGCCAGCAACCACCCGGACGAATCCCATTTCGTGCGCTTTTAGTCGTTTTCTTTTGGCGGAGGTGCGGCCATGATCAGCCCCACGTTGCCCAGTTTTGCCTCGCCCAACGCAGCGCAACAAGCGCTGCTGGCGGCAGGCACCGATCCACAGCAATACCTCACCTTTTATGTGGGCGAGGAGATGTTTGCTATGGGTATTTTGGCCATCCGCGAAATCATCGAGTACCACGCCCTGACCGAAGTGCCGTTGGTGCCGCCGCTGATTCGCGGCGTGATTAACCTGCGCGGTAGCGTGGTACCGGTGGTCGATTTGGCCGTGCGCTTTGAACGCACACCCCGCCCCAACAGCAAGCGCACCTGCATTGTGGTGGTCGAAACCCAGCACCATGATGCAACTTTAGAGGCCACCAGCCACCAAAAAATGGGCGTGGTGGTCGATGCCGTGTCGGAGGTGCTAGAGATAGCCCCGCAAGCGATAGAGCCAGCGCCCGAGTTTGGCACCCGTTTGCGCCCGGACTTTATTCAGGGTATGGCACAAATCAACCAGCAATTTGTGGTCGTGTTGGACATAGACCGCATCTTGTGGCTGCCCGAAATTGCCGTTCGTTCATCCCTTCAACCTGAGTGAGGCCACACCATGGAAGACTTCCTGTTGTATGGCGAGGACTCGATTTCTAGCCGGGAGTTCTCGCAGTTTCAAAAGCTGATTTTTGATATTGCTGGCATCAGCCTATCGGAGGCGAAAAAGGTCTTGCTGGTCGGGCGGCTGGCTAAGCGTTTGCGCGCACTGGGGCTGCGCAGCTTTGGCGAATACTTTCAGCACCTGAGCCAAGAGGCCCAAGCGCACGAACGCCAAACGATGGTGGATTTGATCACCACCAACGAAACCTATTTTTTCCGCGAGCCGCAGCATTTTGATTTTCTGCGCGCCAAGGCCGCCCGCCGGGCGCGGCAAGGAAGTTTTAGGGTCTGGAGTGCCGCCTCGTCCAGCGGCGAAGAAGCCTACAGCGCCGCGATGGTGCTGGCCGACACTTTGGGCTTGGGGCCAGACAGTTGGGAGATTGTGGGCACCGACATCAGCACCAAGGTGTTATCGGCGGCACACCGGGGCATGTACTCTTTGGAGCGCACCAATGGCATTCCCCCCGCGTTGCTGAAAAAATACTGCCTCAAGGGCATCATGGATCAACAAGGCATGCTGTTGGTGTCGCGCCAACTGCGCGAGCGGGTGCAGTTTATGTACTGCAACCTGCTGCAGCCACAACTGATTCCGGGCCTGTTTGATGTGATTTTCTTGCGTAACGTGCTGATCTACTTCAACCAAGAAACCAAGCAAAAGGTGATTGCCAACTTGCTGCCCTACCTCAAGCGCGACGGGCATCTGATCATTGGCCACTCAGAATCTTTGCATGGCATCAGCAGTGCTTTAGTGACCGAGCAGCCCACCATTTACCGACCGGTGTACAGTCTGGCACAGGCCTAACGGCCCAGACGGGTTTTCTGCTGGCTTTCAGAGGTGCCAACGGGCCTGAACTTTGTCTGGGCACAGGCCCCAAACACCTATGTATTGGCTGGATCCTTTTTCTTTGCTGCTGTCAGACACGGCCCAACGGGTACAACGCCGGGTGCTGACCGAAGCCCAGCCGGGCTGGCTTGCAACCCGCCCAGCGCCGGGAGAGTTTGCGCGGGTGGCCTTTCAGTGGCAAGGGGCCACGCACGACTATTGGCTGTTTGTGCCTGCGGCGGCAGCCTCCGGCCACGCCCTGCCTTTGGTGTTGATGCTGCATGGCTGCCACCAAAGCGCCGAAGATTTTGCCACTGGCACGGGCATGAACACTGCTGCAGCCCAAGCGGGTGTCTTGGTGCTGTACCCTGCCCAATCGCCGTGGGCCAATCCGCAAGGTTGCTGGAACTGGTTCGAACCACAGCACCAACGCCGGGGCACGGGTGAGCTGGCCCTGTTGGTAGCGATGGTGGACGATGTAGCCACCCACCAGCAAGCACTAGACCGGCAGCGCATTTATGTGGCGGGCCTATCAGCAGGCGGGGCCATGGCAGCGCTGTTAGGCAGCGAGTACCCGGACGTATTTGCTGCCATAGGCGTGCATTCTGGCGTGCAAGCCAAGGTGGTGCGCAACCTGCACGACGCTTTACAGGTGATGGACCACGGCCCCCAAACCGACCCAGCACTGCTGATGCCGGGGCCGCACCTGCCAGCCATTGTGTTTCATGGTGATTTAGATGACACCGTGCATGTACGCAACAGCGAGTATTTGGTCGATGCGGTGTTGGCCGATGCCATGCGCCGGGGAGTACCGGTGCAACGGCGCTGTTACACCGGCCAATCGGTGGCTGGGCAAGCCTATACACGCACCGTGTATTGGGAAGGCCCACAGGAACCCATGCCAGAACGGGTTTTGGTCGAACACTGGCTGCTGCACGCTGCGGGCCATGCGTGGGCCGGTGGCAACCCAGAGGGCAGCTACACCGACCCCAGTGGCGTGAGTGCCTCACAAGAGATGTTGCGCTTTTTTTTGCAACACCCTGCACTGCACCACACGCCTTGAGTTTTAGCCTTTCAAGCTCGCCAAGTGGTTCACCACTTGCAGCATCGCCTGCAAGCTGCCAGCCAAGGTGCCATCGGTGTAATAACGCCCGGCCACTCCGATCGAGGGGGTACCCTCGACGTTGTAGGCTTCTTGCAATTGGGTGGCACGACGCACTTGGTTAGCCACCGTGAAAGATTGGTACATCTCTTTGAATTTGACCATGTCCAACTCGGGCTGTTTGGCTGCCCAAGCCATGATCTCTTCTTCTTTGGCCAGCTTTTGTTTTTCGACATGGATGGCGCGGAACACCCGGGCGTGCAATGGCTCGACCTTGCCCAAGCCTTCGAGGGTGTAATACAGCTTTTGCGCAGGCACAAAGCTGGCATTGAAGGCTACCGGCACGCGGCGCACCACCAGATTGGCAGGCACAGCCTTACTCCAACTGTGGAACATGGGCTCAAACGTGTGGCAATGGCCGCAGCTGTACCAAAAGAACTCCAACACTTCTGTCTTGCCTGCGGGCGCATCGGTGTTTACCGGCTTGGCGAGCTTGTGGTAATCCTTGCCCTCTTTGGGTGCGGCGGCTTGCGCTTGGGCCGATAACGGCAGCAGGGGAGCAGCCAAGGCCACAGCAGCAGTCAGGGAAAAGTCACGGCGTTTCATTAAAAAGGTACTCCAGATTGCGGATGGGGGTCAGAGGGCCCAGAGCCGATAAAAGTTCAGCGGTTCACACGCACCAAGGCCGAGTCGACACCCGCGCCGTCTAACCGCCCTTTGAGTTGCTCAGCATCGCCACGCTTGCCAAAGGGGCCCAAACGCACCCGAAACACCGTGCGCCCGCCCTGCTCACGCTCACTGATGCGGGCTTCTAAGCCCTGCATAGCCAGTTTGGCACGTTGGGCCTCGGCATCGGCGGAATTACCAAAAGCCCCAGTTTGCAAGAAATAGGTAAATGGCTCGTCTGCCGTGCTGCTGGCTTGCGTGCGGCTCTTGGCCAAATCGCCCAGCGGGTCGGCACTGGGGCTAGCAGTTGCAGCGGCAGGCTTGGTGTCTGGGGTTTTGGTTTCTGGTTTGGCCTCGGGTGCGGTGGCGGCTTTGTTCTCAGTGCTGGTGGTTTTGGCCTCGGGTGCTGGAGCCGTGACGGCCGTGGCTGGAGGAGCTTCGGCAGGGCTGGGCGTGGGTTCAGCGACCACCGGACGCGCTGGGTTCTTGCCATACAGTGGCGCATTCGGATCCCAGGCTTTGTTCTTTTCCTCTTCAGCGGCATCTTGGCCGGTACCGCGCACTGCGCCCTTGTTCAAAAAGGGCACCGGTACTTTGGTGACGTACACGGCCACCGCAAAGGCGGCCCCCAAACCCACCACCAAGCCCAAAATAAAGCCCAGAATGGTGCCACCTTGTTGCTGTTGTTTCATGGCCATGCCTGTTGTCCGATCACATACGCTCAGGCGCTGACACCCCGAGCATCGCCAAGCCATTCGCCAACACTTGGGCGGTGGCTGCCACCAATGCCAGCCGGGCCAGCTTCACGGCTTCATCTTCCACCAGAATGCGTTCGGCATCGTAATAACTGTGGTAGCTGGCGGCCAGCTCGCGCAGGTAGAAGGTGACATCGTGCGGCGCATTGCCCGCCGCCGCTGCCGTGAGCATTTCGGGGTATTTGGCCAACAACAGCATCAAGGCTTGGGCCTGTGGCCCTTCCAGCGCCGACAAATCGACGTTGCGCAGGGCAGCCACCCCCGCCCCACCTTGCTCTTGCCAAGCGCGCAGCACCGAGCAAATACGCGCATGGGCATATTGCACGTAATAGACTGGGTTGTCGTTGTTTTGTGCCACGGCCAAATCGACATCGAAGGTGTACTCGGTATCGGGCTTGCGGCTGAGCAAGAAGAAGCGTACCGCATCTTTGCTCGTCCATTCAATCAGGTCGCGCAGCGTGACATAACTACCGGCACGCTTGCTGATTTTGACTTCTTCGCCGCCCTTGACCACACGCACCATGGTGTGCAGCACATAGTCAGGGTAGCCTTGTGGGATACCAACATCGGCCGCCTGCAAACCGGCGCGCACCCGTGCAATCGTGCCGTGGTGGTCGGTGCCTTGGATGTTGACCACCTTGGCAAAACCACGCTTGAATTTTTGGATATGGTAAGCCACATCGGGCACAAAGTAGGTGTAGTTGCCGTCTTGCTTGCGCATGACGCGGTCTTTGTCGTCGCCGTAGTCGGTCGATTTGAGCCACAGCGCACCGTCTTGCTCATAGGTTTTGCCATTGGCAATCAGGCGCTGTACCGTGGCCTCGACATGGCCGTTGGTGTAGAGGCTCGATTCGAGGTAATACTCGTCAAAGCGCAGTTGGAAGGCCTGCAAGTCTTTGTCTTGCTCATTGCGCAGGTAAGCCACGGCAAACTGGCGAATATTGTCGTAGTCTTCGACATCGCCATTGGCTGTGAACTCACGGTCGTCGGCCTTGACGGTAGCCTTGGCTAAAAAGGCAGCGGCAATGTCTTGGATGTAGTCGCCGTTGTAGAAATTTTTAGCAGCCGGGTTGTCGGGGTCAGTCGGCCAGCAGTCGTCCCCCGGCTTGAAGCCCTTGGCGCGCAGTTGGGTACTTTTGGTCAGGGTGTCGATTTGTACGCCCGCATCGTTGTAATAAAACTCGCGGTGTACGTTCCAGCCTTGGCTGGCGTACAGATTGCAAATGGCATCGCCCAAAGCGGCTTGGCGGCCATGCCCGACATGCAGGGGGCCGGTGGGGTTGGCCGAAACAAACTCGACCAAGATTTTTTCACCACGCTCGGGCTGGTAGCCAAATTTTGGCCCTTGGGCCAACACTTCTTGCACCACTTGCTGTTTAGCGGCGGGCAGTAAGCGGATGTTCAAAAAGCCGGGGCCTGCAATTTCAATCGCTGCGACCCAGCGTTGGAAGGCGGGCGTGGCCTCTAGCGCCGCTTTGAGTTGTTCGCCCAACGCACGCGGGTTGAGCTTGAGCGGCTTGGCCAATTGCATGGCCGCGGTGCAGGCAAAATCACCGTGGGCCGCCACCTTGGGCGATTCAAAGGCCGCCTTGGCAGCAGCGCCGGGGGAGAGTTTTTCCAGTTCAGCCGCAAGGGCGGCGAGCAATTCTTGTTTGGCAGAGAGCATGGGCCGATTTTACGGGGCCACGCCATTGGCCGGTAACGCGCCCGCTCAGGGCTTGCGCCGGGGCAACAGGGTAAAGCCATCAGCACCGGGCTCAAAACCCAGCCGATCTAGGTGATCTTCGGCGGCAGAAGCAATTTGCGTGGTCAATTCCAAGCCCAATTCGTTCAGCATATTGGCCATCATGTTGCAGCGTACCACCAACAAACCGCGCAGTTCTTCCAGACTTTGACGCTCACGTCCATGGTCATCGGTCAGCGGCACATCGGGGTTATGTTGGTAACGCTGAAACAACGGGTGGCTGCGCTCAATCACCTGCTCTATCACCGCTTCACTGTGCAAGGACAAGTCCAAAAACAAGGCCAGTCGGGCAATACGCGCATCCAAATCGGCCAAAGAGCGCGTCATACGCCGTGACCATTGAAACAGCGGGTCGTCTTTTTCGGGCAATCCATTGGGCATGGGGGGTCTTTCATTGCTGCGTTGCACAAACAGTGTAGTGCGCCTTGTCCCTTGTGCAATAAAAAAGCGGTACCCGAAAGCACCGCTTTTTTCACGCTAAATGTAGCCAGATGTAACGAAGGTACTTAGGCTGCGCGTTGGGCCGCCTTCACTTTCAAGCGCCAAGCGTGCAGCAGTGGCTCGGTGTAGCCGCTGGGTTGCTCTTTGCCCTTGAACACCAAATCGAGTGCGGCTTGGTAGGCCATGCTGGTATCAAAGTGACCGGCCATGGGTTGGTAGAGTGCATCACCGGCGTTTTGCTTGTCCACCTTGGCGGCCATGCGTTCAAAGGTGGCGCGCACTTGGGCTTCGGTGACGATGCCGTGGTGCAGCCAGTTAGCGACGTGCTGGCTAGAGATACGCAGCGTAGCGCGGTCTTCCATCAAGCCAATGTCGTTGATGTCGGGCACTTTGGAGCAGCCCACGCCTTGGTCTACCCAACGCACCACATAACCCAAAATGCCTTGGATGTTGTTGTCCAGCTCTTGCTGCTTTTCAGCGTCAGTCCAGTTGGGGTTGCTGCTGACCGGGATGGTGAGCAGGCCGGTCAACAGGTCGTCGCGCACGGCATCGGCACTGGTTTTTTCCAATTCGACTTGAATGTCGGCCACCTTGACTTGGTGGTAGTGCAGTGCGTGCAGGGTTGCGCCGGTGGGGCTGGGCACCCAAGCGGTGTTGGCTCCAGCCTTGGGGTGGACAATTTTTTGTTCCAGCATGGCGGCCATCAGGTCGGGCATGGCCCACATGCCCTTGCCGATTTGGGCCTTGCCGCGCAGGCCCATGGTCAGGCCGACCAGCACATTGCTGCGCTCGTAAGACTGAATCCAAGCGCTGCTCTTCATGTCGCCCTTGCGAATCATCGGGCCAGCCAGCATGGCAGTGTGCATTTCGTCGCCGGTGCGATCCAAGAAGCCGGTGTTGATAAAGGCGATACGGCTGGCGGCAGCCGCAATACAGGCCTTCAGGTTGACGCTGGTGCGGCGCTCTTCGTCCATGATGCCCAGCTTGACAGTGCTATCAGGCAGGCCCAGCAGTTGCTCCACGCGGCTAAACAAGTCGGCCGCAAACGCTACTTCGGCGGGGCCGTGCATCTTGGGCTTGACGATATACACGCTGCCCTTGCGGCTGTTGCGAATGCCGTTGGCCCCGTGGCCTTGCAGGTCGTGCAGTGCAATGGCGGTGGTCACTACCGCATCCATGATGCCCTCGGGAATCTCTTTCACCGTACCATCAGCAGCGGTGTAGAGGATGGCCGGATTGGTCATCAGGTGGCCGACATTGCGCACAAACATCAAGGAGCGGCCATGCAGGCGCACTTCGCCCCCTTGGGGTGCGGTGTAGACGCGGTCGGGGTTCAGGCCGCGCGTCAGGGTTTTGCCACCCTTTTCAAACGATTCGACCAGCGTACCTTTAAGGATGCCCAGCCAGTTGCTGTAGCCCAGCACCTTGTCGTCGGCATCGACGGCGGCTACCGAGTCTTCCAAGTCCATGATGGTGGACAGCGCTGCTTCCAGCACCACATCGGCCACACCGGCAGCGTCCGACTGGCCAATCGGGGTAGCGCGGTTGATGATGATGTCGATGTGCAGGCCGTTGTGCACCAACAGCACCGAGCTGGGGGCGGCGGCCTCGCCTTGGTAGCCGACCAACTGGGCGGCATCTTTCAGGCCAGTGCGGCTGCCATCTTTCAGCGCCACGACCAGTTGACCTGCTTCCACGCAGTAACCGGCGGAATCTTGGTGCGAGCCAGCGGCCAGCGGTGCGGCTTGGTCGAGCACGTTGCGGGCAAAGGCAATCACTTTAGCGCCGCGCACCGGGTTGTAGCCTTGGCCTTTTTCTGCACCATCGGTTTCTGGGATGGCATCGGTGCCATACAGGGCATCGTACAGGCTGCCCCAGCGGGCATTGGCAGCATTCAGGGCATAGCGGGCATTGAGCACCGGCACCACCAATTGGGGGCCGGCTTGAATCGCCAGTTCATCATCCACATTGCTGGTGCTGGCTTGCACATTGGCGGGCTGGGGCACCAAATAGCCAATGGTTTCCAAGAATTTGCGGTAGCCCGCCATATCAGTGATGGGGCCGGGGTGGGCGGTGTGCCACTTGTCCAGCTCGGCTTGCAGGCGGTCACGCTCGGCCAGCAGGGCAATATTGCGCGGTGCCAAATCGGCCACGATCGCGTCAAAACCTTGCCAGAAGGCCGCGCTATCGATGCCAGTGCCGGGCAGCACTTGTTCTTCGATAAAGCGGTGCAGGCTGTCAGCCACTTGCAGGCGGTGGAGGGTGGTGCGTGCGGTCATGCGAAATTGCCTCAAAGAATGAAAAGGGGGAAAACAGAATTTAGCTGCGAGCAACTGTATTCCAATTATTTGCCCACATAAATAACCGAAAAAATCAAAAACCTGTGACTTTTACGCAAAAATCTGGCCCGATATGGACAAACTCAAAGCGTTTGAATCTTTTGTCTCGGTCGCTACCCGTGGCAGCCTGACCGCGGCCGCACGCGCCGAAGGCGTAGCCCCGGCCATCATGGGGCGCAGGTTGGATGCACTGGAGGCCCATTTGGGCGTAAAACTGTTGTTGCGCACCACCCGGCGCTTGAGCCTGACCACCGAAGGCAGTGCCTTTTTAGAAGATTGCCAACGCCTGTTGGCCGAGGTGGCCCATGCCGAGGCCAGCGTGTCTGCCGGGGGCATTCAGGCCAGCGGACATTTACGCATCACCGCTCCAGCAGGCTTTGGCCGCCGCCATGTAGCCCCGCTGGTGCCACGTTTTCACGCCGAACACCCCGAGGTACGCGTGTCCCTGAATCTGAGTGACCGCGTGATTGACTTGGCAGCCGAGGGCTTTGATTGTGCGGTGCGGGTGGGTGATTTGCCCGATTCGTCTTTGGTCAGTGTGCGCATTGCCGACAACCGCCGCCTGTGCGTGGCTGCGCCCGCTTATTTACAGCGCCGGGGTATTCCACAGCACCCGAGCGAACTGACCGGGCACGATTGTTTGGTCTTGTCCAGCGGGGCCTCGCAAACACGCGGTTGGGCGTTTCAACTGCCCAACGAGGGTGGCGGGCAGCAGGTAGTACATATCCGCCCGGTGGGGCCGCTGGACTGTTCCGACGGCCAAGTGCTGTACGACTGGTGTTTGGCGGGCTATGGCATTGCGTGGCGCAGCACTTGGGAAGTGGAAGCCGAAATTGCCTCGGGCCAACTGCTGCCCGTGTTAGAAAAATTTGCCGCACCGCCCAATGGCATTTACGCCGTGTTTCCGCACGCCAAACATTTACCCTTGCGGGTACGCTTGTGGATTGACTATCTCAAGCACCATTACCGCCAGCCAGGGTTTTGGCAAGCTGGCGGGGGCCGCATGTTGGCCTGATTTGTACAAGGATGTTGCACCATGACCCTCGAAGCCGTGTTGGCCAGTCTGCATTTGTTGGCCGTTTTAACCCTGGTGGTGTTCCTATCCAGCCAAGCAGCGCTGTGCCGCAGTGAATGGATCAATGCGGCGGTGTTAGACCGCCTGGTACGGCTGGAGCTGATTTGCCGCATCACCATGGTGGCGGTGCTGGCGCTGGGCTTGGTGCGGGTGTTCTGGGGCGTGAAGGGTTGGTCTTGGTATATGTCTCAACCGCTGCTGCACCTGAAGATCACCCTGTGGGGGGCCGTATGGCTGCTATCGGTGCCTGCGGCACGGTCTTTCAGGCATTGGCAGGCGCAGTACCGCCAAAACGGCAGCTTGCCCGCAGTGGCCCAAGTGCGCCGCGCACGCCATTGGGTGCTGGTGCAATCGCACCTGTTACCGGTGGTGGCCGTGGTGGCGGTGTTTTGGGCGCGCGGTTGGTAGTTTTTGATACTTTTTTTATCTTTTATACAAATTTACGTGTCATTTTTAACCTAAGAGCCCTTGACATCAGGGTAATTACGTAATATTTGCGACAGGAAATACACGGAGTATTGGGCTACCTGTGGGCTGCTCTTCTCTACGCCAATTTCCATGAATCGCTTTCAAATCTCCACCCGCCTGACTTTTCTGGTGGCAGTGTTGTCCGTGCTGTTGCTCTTGATTGGCAGCATTGGTTTGTTCGGCCTGACCAAAAACAACGAGGCGTTGGATGGAATCTACAAAGACCGGGCCATTCCCCTGAGCCAATTAAGCTCCATTCAGTACCTGATGATCCGCAACCGTATGCTGATTGCCAATGCACTGGTCAGCCAAACCCCGGAGAGCGTGCAACAAAACGCACAAGAAATGCAGCAAAACATCGAGCGGATTTCGGCCATCTGGACAGACTACATGGCCACCCGTCTCACCACCGAAGAAGCACAACTGGCCGACCTGTTTATCCAAGCCCGGCAAAAATTTGTCCAGCAGGGGCTGCTGCCCTCGATGGCTGCGCTGCGCGCTGGTGACTTTGACACAGCTAAAAAAATCGCGCTAGAACAGAACGTACCTCTTTTTAATGCAGCACAGCAGCACTCTGATGCCCTGATCGAACTGCAAATCAAAGAGGTAAAAAATGCTTATGACGAAGGCAACGCCCGCTTTCAAACCATCCGTGCAGTATCGGTGGCCTCTATCGTGTTGGGGTTGGGTTTCGCGCTATGGTTTGGCTGGACGCTCATGCGCGGCATCACCGTGCCACTACAACAAGCGGTGCAGATTGCCCAAGCAGTCGCCCAAGGTGATTTGCGCCAGTCTATTGCCAGCGCAGGCCAAGATGAAATTGCCGCCCTGATGCGCTCACTCAAGCATATGCAAACCCAACTGGCCGGGGTAGTGAATGACGTGCGCCAAGGAGCCGATCAAATCTCTATCGCCAGCGCCGAGATTGCCCAAGGCAACCAAGACTTGTCGGCCCGCACCGAAGCCCAAGCCAGCGCGCTAGAAGAAACCGCCTCATCAATGGAGCAGCTCAGCGCCACCGTGCGACAAAATGCCGACAGTGCCGGACAAGCCAACCAATTGGCTGTCCATGCCAGCGCGGTAGCGAGCAAAGGAGGTGAGGTGGTCACTCAAGTGGTCAGCACCATGCAGGGCATCAACGACAGCTCGCGCAAAATTGCCGACATCATCAGTGTGATTGACGGCATTGCTTTCCAGACCAATATCTTGGCCCTGAATGCCGCTGTCGAAGCCGCCCGTGCAGGCGAGCAAGGCCGAGGCTTTGCTGTGGTCGCATCCGAAGTGCGCAGCCTGGCCGGGCGCAGTGCCGAGGCGGCACGAGAGATCAAGGCACTGATTGGTGCCAGCGTGACACAGGTGGGACAAGGAGCCACGCTGGTCGATCAAGCCGGAGCCACCATGACGGAAGTGGTTGGCAGCATCCGACAAGCCACCGCGTTGATGGGCGAGATCAGCGCTGCCAGCCATGAACAAGCAGCCGGGGTGGCCCAAGTGGGCGATGCAGTCACCCAACTCGATCAAGTCACGCAACAAAATGCCACCTTGGTCGAGGAAATGGCCGCCGCGGCACGCAGTTTGGCATCACAAGCCCAAGGACTGGCACAAGTAGTGGCGGTTTTTAAGACCTAAACTTTGTAGCGAATAGACTCAGGCCACAGCCAATGGCCCTTCTTTTTTTATCGTTTCAGCACCATGTCCATCACACCCCAGCAGGCGCTACAGCGCACGATTGAACACCGCGAGATTTTTCACGACGAAATGTTGCACCTGATGCGGCTCATCATGCGTGGCGAGCTCTCGCCCGTGATGACGGCCGCCATCGTCACCGGCCTGCGCGTGAAAAAAGAAACCATCGGTGAGATCACGGCTGCGGCCCAAGTGATGCGCGAGTTCTCGCACAAAGTGCAAGTAGCCGACAGCCGCCACCTGGTCGATATCGTCGGCACCGGCGGTGATGGGGCCAACACCTTCAACATCTCTACCTGTGCCACCTTTGTCATTGCTGCTGCCGGCGGCAAAGTGAGCAAGCATGGTGGGCGCAGCGTCAGCAGCAAAAGCGGCAGTGCCGATGCGATGGAAGCCTTGGGTGTACAGATCAACCTGAGTGCCGAGCAGATTGCCCAGTGCATTGCCGAGGTGGGTATTGGCTTTATGTTTGCCCCCAACCACCACCCCGCCATGAAAAACGTGGCCCCGGTGCGTAAAGAACTGGGCGTACGCACCCTCTTCAACATCTTGGGGCCACTGACCAATCCGGCCAGCGCCCCGAACATTTTGATGGGCGTATTCCATGAAGATTTGGTCGGCATCCAAGTGCGCGCCCTGCAACGCTTGGGGGCAGAACACGCACTGGTGATTTATGGCCGTGATGGTCTGGATGAAATCAGTTTGGGGGCCTCCACCCTGGTGGGTGAACTCAAAGACGGCCAGATCACCGAGTACGAAATTCACCCGGAAGATTTTGGCCTGCAGATGGTCAGCACACGCCAATTGCGCGTAGAAACGCCCGAGCAATCGCGCACGATGGTGCTAGACGTGCTGGCAGGCAAACCCGGCCCGGCGCGCGATATTGTTTGCCTGAATGCCGGGGCCGCTTTGTACGCGGCCAATGTAGCCCCGAGCATTGCCACTGGGTTGGCGCTGGCACAACAAGCCATTGACAGCGGTGCGGCCCAAGCCAAGCTGGAGGCTTTGGTGGCCTACAGCCAACAGATGGCAGCTTAAACTCTACCCCACAGCCTATGTCTACCAGCCTTTGGGATGCCCCGATTTGGCAAGACCCCGGCACTTGGATTGTGCTGGGCATTTCTTTGCTGTTTTTAGTCGTCGGCTGGGCCATGCACCGCATTATTCTGAAGGTCGTGCGTAACCCCGCCTCCCGGCCCGCCCCCAACACCCCCAGCCCACCGGCAGGTCAAGACCCTCCCGCGCCGCATTAACCTCCTTTTTACTATGTCCGATATTCTGAAAAAAATTTGCGATGTCAAAGTCCAAGAAGTCGCAGCGGCCAAAAAATCCAAGGCACTCTCGGCCATGCGTGCCGATGCCGAAAGTCGGGTACTGACACGCGATTTTGTGGGTGCTTTGCGCGCCAAAATATCCATCGGCCAAGCCGCTGTGATTGCTGAGGTGAAAAAAGCCAGCCCGAGCAAGGGCGTGATTCGGGCCGATTTCATCCCAGCCGACATTGCCCAAAGCTATGCCGAGGGTGACGGCAAAATCAGTGCCGCGTGCTTGTCGGTGCTGACCGACCGCTCGTTCTTTCAGGGCAGCGTTGATGCACTCAAGCAGGCACGCGCCAGTTGCCAACTGCCGGTGTTGCGCAAAGACTTCTTAGTCGATGCCTACCAAGTCTATGAAGCCCGCGCGATGGGTGCCGATGCCATCTTGCTGATTGCCGCCTGCTTGGACGATGCGCAAATGCAAGACTTTGAGGCGATTGCGCGCAGCTTGGATATGGCGGTGCTGGTGGAGGTGCATGATGCTGCCGAATTGGAGCGTGCCCTGAAACTCAAAACCCCGCTGCTGGGCATTAACAACCGCAATCTGCGCACCTTTGAGGTCAGCTTGCAAACCACGCTCGATTTGCAACGCTATGTGCCGCAAGACCGCTTGTTGGTGACCGAATCGGGTATTTTGACCCCGGCGGATGTCAAAACCATGCGCGATGCGGGCGTACACAGCTTTTTGGTCGGCGAAGCCTTTATGCGCGCCCCAGAACCGGGGCTGGAACTGGCCAAACTGTTTGCCTGAACCCCACCACACCGCCTAGGAGACTATGTCCATGCAAAAGATGGTTGTTTGTTTATCGGTACTGGCCGCCGCTGCCACCGCGCTGCCCGTAGCAGCGCAGCAAGACCCAGAGTTGCTCACGCAAGCGCGCAGCATCGCCAGCGAGATACCACCCAAGCTGCTGGCCGTGCTGCAAGAAGAGATCACCAAGGGCGGGCCTGAAGAGGCGATGGCCGTCTGCCGAGAGAAAGCCCCCCAGATGGCGAAGGCGGCTTCAGAAAAAACCGGTTGGAACATTCGGCGCGTCAGCCTGAAAAACCGCAACCCCAACGCCACCCCCGATGCTTGGGAAAAGGCCGCACTAGAAGAATTTGCCCAGCGCCAAGCCGCTGGGCAGGCCCCAGCCACGCTGGAAAAGGGCGAACTCATCACCGAAGGCACGGTGCCCACCTACCGCTATATCAAGGCCCTGCCCACGCAAACCCTGTGCCTGAGTTGCCACGGCAATCCAGACAACTTTAGCCCCAGTTTCAAGGCCAAGTTGCACGCCTTGTATCCACACGACAAGGCCACTGGCTATGCGCCCGGCGAGATCCGTGGCGCGATCACGCTCAAACGCGCGCTCTAAAGTACCCTCCCCGCCATGCAACAAGCTGCATTGACCCAACTCGGCAGTGCCAACCCAGCGGATTGGCCGGTAGCATCCGGTTGGCAAGCTCTGGTGGATGATTTTTTTGCCAGTACCACCGGCCAAAAACTCTTGGCCTTTTTGCAAGCGCGCTTACAAGCCGGGGCCAGCATTTTTCCACCGCAACCCTTGCGGGCGCTAGAGCTCACGCCGCCCGAGGCTGTGCGCGTAGTCATTTTGGGACAAGACCCCTACCACGGACGCGGACAGGCCGAAGGGCTGGCATTCTCCGTCGCACCCGGTGTCGGCCTACCACCCTCCTTGCGCAACATTTTCAAAGAATTGCAGCGCGACGTGGGCACGCCGTGGCCCGCGTTTCCGCACCCCGGTGGCAGCTTGGTCAAGTGGGCACAAAATGGCGTGCTGCTGCTCAACACCTGCCTGACAGTCGAAGAAGGGCAAGCCGCAAGCCACTCGGGTAAAGGCTGGGAGCAACTGACCGATGCCATCATTGCCCAAGTCGCCCAAGGACCGCGCCCAGTGGTGTTTATGCTGTGGGGATCGCACGCCCAATCCAAACGTGCCTTGATTCCTACCGACCGGGGCCATTTGGTATTGGTAGCCAACCACCCTTCGCCGCTCTCAGCATTGCGCCCGCCGCTGCCGTTTATCGGTTGCGGACATTTTGGTCAGGCACGGGCTTTTAAGCTGGCACAGCAGGCGGCGGCAGCCGCCTCAGTACCCCATACGAGACAGTAAGAACCACGGCTGAGCACCCCACGGACACCATCCAGCGCTGATGTGCCAGCCGACACAATGCCGCGAAATCAAGCGCACCCAGCACCGCCAAACCCGCACTGGTGTCGCCCATCGGCAGGTTGTTCTCCGGCAACTGATTGAGCGTAGTTTCTAGGTGTCGCATCCCATGATGACGACGGAAGGCTCTGTAGGCGCTGGCTGGCATCTGCACCTCGGCTTCGGCTTGCCCCAGCGCACAATGCCCGCAGGTGGGCGCAACCGCGGGTGCATCCTCCCCACCGCAGGCAACCAGCAAGGCAGAGACGAAGGCCAGCGTGGCAAAACAGCGTGAAAATACGCAGTTACGCTTTTTTCACCAAAACAAGGAGATACCGATGGAGCGCACTTTTTTAGAGATGCCCGATAGCCAAGGCTACTTTGGCGAGTATGGCGGCCAGTTGATTCCGCCACAACTCAAGGCGGTGATGGACGACATCAACACCGCTTACGACCAAGTGCGCCAAACCCAAGCCTTTCAAGACGAACTGGCCGAGCTCTATGCCCACTATGTCGGCCGCCCCAGCCCGATTTTTCATGCTAAGCGCCTGTCCCAGCGCCAAGGCGGCGCACGCATTGTGCTCAAGCGCGAGGATTTGAACCACACTGGCGCACACAAAATCAACCACTGTCTGGGCGAAGCCCTGCTGGCCAAGCACATGGGTAAAACCAAAGTGTTGGCCGAAACCGGCGCAGGTCAGCATGGCGTGGCGCTGGCCTCGGCCTGTGCGTTGGTGGGTATTGAGTGCGAAATCCACATGGGCGAAATCGACATCGCCAAAGAGCATCCTAACGTCACCAAAATGAAGATTTTGGGCTGCAAGCTGGTACCCGTGACACGCGGTACGCGCACGCTCAAAGATGCGGTCGATAGCGCGTTTGAAGAGTACCTGAAAGACCCGGTCAATTTCTTCTACGCCATCGGCTCGGTGGTGGGGCCACACCCCTTCCCGAAGATGGTGCGCGATTTCCAAAGCATTGTGGGACGCGAAGCCCGCGCCCAATGCTTGGCCCAACATGGCCGCTTGCCCGATATGGTGGTGGCTTGCGTGGGCGGTGGCTCCAACGCCATGGGCATTTTTACCGAATTTTTGCCCGATGAAGCCGTGCAACTGGTGGGTGTGGAACCTGCGGGCAAGGGCCTGGATACGCCCGACCACGCCGCCACCATGGCACGCGGTACCAAAGGCGCTATCCACGGTTTTGCCTGCTACACCTTGCAAGACGCACAGGGCGAGCCGCTGCCGGTGTATTCGATTGCCTCGGGCTTGGATTACCCCGGCGTGGGGCCACAGCATTGCTACCTGAAAGACATCGGTCGGGTGCAGTACGAGTCCATCACCGACGACGAATGCCTGGATGCCTTCATGACACTGTCGCGCACCGAAGGCATCATCCCGGCACTGGAAAGCGCCCACGCCGTGGCTTATGCCATGAAGGTGGCTAAAACCATGTCGCCCGAGCAAACCATTTTGGTGAATCTGTCGGGCCGGGGCGATAAAGACGCAGACTTTGTCTCGGCGCATTTAGGGCTCTGATCGGCCCTGAACTTACTGGCATGGTTTAGAGCCGCTGGCTTTAACCATGCCGTTGGTTGACGTACAAGCTATTGCCCGGCATGGATTTGGCCTTTTTCTTCACCTCGGCGGCCACCTTGGCGACTTCCAAATGGTTGTTGAACATGCCGGGCCGCACTTCTACCGCCCCCAGCGACAAAGAAATCAGCGGGTGAAACTCGGGCAAGCCTTTGCGGTTTTCCGTCACGTAGCCACCACGCTCTAAGTCGTCGTTGCTGAAAAAAGAGGCAATATCGGTGGCAAAGCTTTTCAGGATGGCATGGCAGCGGGTTTGCCAATCGGGGCTGCGGCAAATCAGGATGAAATCATCCCCGCCAATATGACCAACATAATCCAACTCTGGGTCGCAGTGCTCGCTCAATACGCGGGCAGTCAATTTGATCACCTCATCGCCCTTGGCATAGCCATACACGTCATTAAAGGGCTTGAAGTTGTCTAAATCGCAATAGACCACGCAATGCTCGGCCCGTGCGCCCAAGAGCTGGTCAATATGCTGGTTGATAGGCACATTGCCCGGCAGTTGCGTCAAGGGGTTGGCATAGCGGGCCGATTCCATCTGCATCGACGTGACTTCACGCAGCAGGTCTTGCACCCAGCCAATGCCCAAATAATGCCCGCGTTCCGTCACGACAAAACCGCTGATCAAATGCCGCGGATCGGCCCCCACCACCAAGTTGGTCACTTCTTCTAGCGGGGTGTTGATATCTACCATCAGGGGCTCATCGTCCATGAAACGCTGGCAAGGCTTTTGCCCAAAAATCTCTTTCCGAAAAGAGCGGGCCATTACGTCAATCATCTCGTAACGCGAGATCAGCCCCAACGGTTTGCCCTCTTGCACCACCGCCACGGCGCGCAGATCGGGGTTGCTTTCAAAGCTGTCGAACACCTGCCCGGCAAAGGTGTGGGGCGTGACGGGGGGCGATTTAATCAACAAGCGCTCTAACACCGGGCTGGGCTTAAAGCCCAAACTGTTGCTATCGTGGTTCCCGGCCATGATGGCCTTGTGTGCTGCCGCCGACAAGGCACGGGTGGGCACGGCATTCGGGCGGCCAATAAAGTGGCTGGCCCCATAGCGCACTCCAGCTTGCATCAGGGTATGCAATTCATGTTTGTTGCCAATGCCATCGGCCAACAATTGCCGCCCTTGTGCCAGTTCGGTGGCCAGCAGCGGTTGCAGTTCTTCGGGTGCGGTCAAGTCCAGGCTGGCCAGGGTTTCTTCGTCCAGCAGGCAAAAGTCCAGTTCTGCGTGCGCCCACAGTTGCTGCCTGGCACGTTGGCACAGCAGGGTGCGGGCGGCCACGCGCAATTGGTGCTGGCGCACATAGTGCAGCCATTGGGCGGCTTCGGCATAAGCATCGGCCCGAATGTCGGGCAGCACCAGCACCACGCGCTCGGGGGGCAGCCCAGAACTTTGGGCGATGTGTACCAACTCTTTCGCCAACGGCATACCAAACGCTTCGATGGCCCCTTTGGGGATGGGTGCAAACACCCAGCCACGGCATTCGTACTCTAAAAACCGGGCCAAGAGGGTGCTAAAGGCATCGCAAGCAAAGTGGTGTAAACGTCCAACGTGGGTGCTGACTTGGGTCAGGCGCTCATACGAGCCACGCAGCATGCCTACCGGGCCACGCACTGCGGCCCGATAACCAGCAATGCTGCAATCGGTGAAGTCGGCCACTGGACAAAATTTGGCCAGCAAGCGGTGGCTATCGAGCAAGGCATGGATTTCTTGCACGCAGGCATCACAAGCTGCATCGCGTGGTGCAGCCTTGACGAGGTTGGCGAACATGCGGTTCCTTATCAGCGGCTTGGGCACCAACTCCAAATGCTGGTGCAGTCCTGCCCCTGACCTTAGCCCGCTTATATGACAAGCCGATGGCACAAGCCAGCAGGTGCTGGCGTGCTTGGCTTACTCAGTGAATATTTTGAGCAAAGTCACTGCGGGAGAGGTGGTGCCAATTTTCCGATGGTGTTTGGCCGCGTCCATGATCTCCAGCAATTGCTCATATTTATCAGAGTTTTTATGATCTAAATTCGTCATACTCATACTCCAATTTAAAAATGTGCGTGATTTTGCTGGTTCGTTGTACAAGATGCAGGCATTTTTATGGCGCGCATCTCCTTCAATTCTTTTATAGAGATCATTCACGGTACTCGGCACACCTTCTAACACCTGCAAAAACCAACCACCATTGTAAAACAAGCTGCCAGTTACATTAATTTTTTGATTGTTCTTCTTGGATGTTTTCAAAATCCCAAGCAAGTCTTCATTGGACATTATTTTTGTGGCTTGGCTGATATAAATTAATTGATGAATCGGCATTCAAACACCCTTAAATAATAGCCTCAAAAATGAAAACCAAGGTTTTTTATTCTAACCTTGGTCGATTTTTTCATAGAAAAAAGATGGCCAACATTTTTATTTATTGCATGGTTTATACCATCATCTGACTCCGAGTTTTCAGCGACCAGTAGGCAACCCCAACGCGATGGAGCGCTACAGGTGTCATGCTTCTTTCGTCTGGTTGTCACATAAGGCCTCTACATTGGCTGGCACTATGGCACGCACTACATCCTCGGATTTGCAACATGATGACACCGGAAAAATTTTCTGAGTACCAACAAAAACAGCTACAGGCCCTGCACGATCTGACACTGAAATACGTGTCGAGCGTACAAGCCCTGACCGAACTGCATTTGCAGCACACCAAAGAGTCGTTGGACACACACAGCCAACAGCAACAAGAGTGGCTACAAGTTAAAAATTGGCACGATTGGCTAGAGTTGCAAAACCGCACCTTGCAACCTCTGACCGAAAAGTGGACAGGCTACACGCACAACTTTTACGACATTTTGTTGGACCTGGGCCAAGAACTGGGTCGCCTGTTCCAGCACTCGCCTACCACACCACAGCCCACTGAGCTGACGTTACCACCGGCAGCGCCCCAAGACCCGCAGCCTACGGCTACCGCAGCCAGCACCAATATCACCGCCCGAAGCAAAAGCACGGGCAACAAATCTGCGCCCACTAAGCCAGCCGCCTGACCGAAGTTGGTGTTTTCAACCCCATGCTGACTGAGATTCTCAGCGCCATGCTGGCGGGCTTGGGGCTGTTTTTTATTGGCGTCAAGTTCATTGGCAGCCACTGCAAGCAGATGTCGGGGCGCGGCTTTCGCTTGCTCGTGGCACGCGCTGTGGCCCAGGGCTGGCAAAGCGCATTGCTGGGGGTGGTTTCGGGCTGGCGTACTACCTGGACGTAGAAAAATCCAGCCGCTGGCGACACCCAGCGGGGGCTTTGCTGGGCATTGCCTTGCTGTTTTTGGGCTTGCAATTCATTAAAAATGGGGCGGCACCGCTGCGCGAATTGCCAGAAGCGCGCGCCCTGCTGCAAATGGCGGGACAATATGGCGTGCTGCTGTTTGGAGTGGGGGCAGCTATCACGCTGGTGTTGCAATCGTCCTCCACCGTCTCGGTAATTGCGGTGGCCATGACGCACATTGGCTTGTTCAGTATGCAGCAAACCGTCATCATCATTTACGGTGCAGGCGTGGGCTCGGCGGCCAGTTTGTGGTTGATGACCGCCAATATGCAAGGCGCGGGCCGCCAGCTGGCACTGTTGCAAATTGGGCTGAAACTGCTGGCAGCAGCCCTGATGGTGCTGCTGTTGGTGCTAGAACTGTGGCTGGGCTGGCCCTTGGTGCTGGCACTGGTGGGGCACATGACCCCGTTGGTGTCTTTGCAAGCGGCGTGGGTTTTTCTGCTGTACCAAGTGGTCGGTGCTTTGGCCGTGACAGCACTCGGGCCTTGGCTGCAGCGGCTGTCACCGCCCAGCATACAAGAGACGCTATCGCAACCACATTACCTTTATGAACAAGCGCTGGAGGATGCCGAAACCGCCTTGGACTTGGTAGAAAAAGAACAAGCGCGCTTGTTGGGCCATCTGCCGCATTACCTGAGCACGTCAGCAGAACCCAGCCCAGGCCCAACACCGACTGAGCTGCTGGCCGCAGACCGGGCCGTAGCCGACAAAGTGGCCGAATTTTTGGCCGTTTTAATGGATCAGCGCCAAGACCGCCAAGGACTCGACCGGATGCTGAATTTGCAAGACCGGCAACGTTTGTTACACGATCTGCGTGAGGGTCTCGTACAGTTGGAAGCGCATTTGCACACTATTGGGCAACTCGATGGGGCTGCCGATTCGGTGTTTGAGCGCGTGGTTTGGTTGGTACGCCGCTACGCCCAATTGCTGCCCGCCCAGCGCGCGCTATGACACTGATAGAAAAAAATTAAGCAGAAGCCAACTTCATATGAAACAATTTGTTATTGTGGGCGGAATGAAGAAATTGCCATGCTTAAGCGCATCCATGTTCAACACCTTTGTTTGGGAATGCACATCCATGAATTTTGTGGTTCATGGATGGAGCATCCGTTTTGGCGCACCCAGTTCACCCTGACGGATCCCAAAGACTTAGCCAGCATTCGGGCCACCACCATCAAAGAGGTTTGGATTGATGTAGCGCGCGGGCTAGACGTGGCTCCCGGCGTTGCCTCCACCTCAGAGGCCGAGGCCCAAGCCCAAGTCGAACATACCTTTCAGCGCTTGGATGAAGTGCCTGCACTGCCCACACAGGCCATCGCCGCCCCCTTACCGCTGGTGCGTGACTTACGCCCAACCAGCATGGCCCAAGAGTTAGAGACAGCAGCTGCCATTTGCCGCCAGTCTAAGCAGGCCGTGGCTTCCATGTTCAACGAGGCCCGGCTGGGCAAAGCCACCGACACTGGCACCATGCGCGACTTGGTGGAGGACATTTCCTCCTCGGTGATTCGCAACCCCGGTGCCCTCATCAGCTTGGCCCGACTCAAAACCGCCGACGATTACTCTTATATGCACTCGGTGGCCGTATGTGCTTTGATGGTGGCCTTGGCGCGCCAACTGCATCTGGATGCGGCACAAACCCAACTGGCAGGCATGGCTGGACTGCTGCACGATTTGGGCAAAGCAACCATTCCGTTGGAAGTGCTGAACAAGCCGGGCAAGCTGACCGATGCCGAGTTTGCCGTGGTGCGCCACCACCCGGTGGCGGGCTGGGAGATGCTGCGCGAAGGCGGTAAAACCGACGCGGCGGTGCTCGATGCCTGTCGGCACCACCATGAAAAAATCGATGGCACCGGCTACCCCGATGGTTTGTCAGGCCAGCAAATCCACCTGATTGCCCGCATGACGGCGATTTGCGATGTCTATGACGCTATTACCTCGAACCGACCCTACAAAGCGGGCTGGGATCCAGCTGAATCCCTGCGGCGCATGGCCCAGTGGAGTGAAGGGCATTTCGACATCCAAATTTTTCATGCCTTTGTCAAAAGCATCGGTATCTATCCAGCGGGGTCTTTGGTGCGACTCAGTTCTGGTCGCTTGGGCGTGGTCACAGACCAAAACCGCAGTACCCTCACCACTCCTTGGGTGAAAGTGTTTTATTGCACCCGCACACAAAAGCGTATCTCGCCCGAAACGATAGACCTGAGCCAGCCCGGTTGCCAAGACAAAATCACGGGGCGCGAAGACCCAGAGCAATGGCATTTTCCAGATTTGGTGCAGCTTTGGTCTGGTTTGGATATTTCGCACGAACACACGGTGGCCGCCCCGGCCACCGCCTCCCAAGTCAGGGCATGAACCGCTTTTTAACCCTCACCCTCAATCCAGCGCTGGACATTGCCACCCGCACCGAGCGGGTGGCACCAACACACAAGTTGCGCTGTACCGCAGCCCAACTCTATCCGGGTGGGGGTGGCATCAACGTGGCGCGGGTCTTGCACCGGCTGGGCTGCCCAGTACAAGCCTGGTATTTGGCCGGTGGCCTGACCGGGCAGCGGCTACAAACCCTGCTAGAGGCCGAAGGAGTCCCAACCCACGCGCAAGCGATTGCCGGAGCCACGCGCGAGAATTTTTCGGTATTGGAAAGCAGCAGCGGCGCGGAATTCCGGTTTGTCCTGCCCGGCCCCGAAGTGCAGCCCGACGAATGGCAAGCCTGCCTGAGCGGTCTGGGCGGCTTACAACCCCAGCCCAATTGGCTGATTGCCAGTGGCAGTTTGCCACCAGGAGTACCCGGTGATTTTTATGCCCAATTGGCCCGACAAGCCCGCCAGCAAGGGCAACGGCTGGTGCTAGACACCTCTGGCCCAGCCTTGGCCGCTGCCTTGCAAGTCGGGGTTTATCTGCTCAAACCCAGTTTGCGCGAGCTGCGCGAACTGACCGGCCACGCCTTGCCAGATGCCCCGGCGTGGCGACAAGCGGTGCAGCAGCTCATTAGCCAAGGCCAAGCCGAGTTGGTAGCCCTGTCGTTGGGCGAGCAAGGAGCACTGTTGGCAACCCCGGCGGGGGTGTGGCAGGCCGCAGCCCTGCCGGTCTCTGCCGATGGTGGCACCACCGGCGCAGGCGATTGCTTTTTGGCCGCATTGGTGTGGGCACTGGCCCAAGACCAAACCCCAGCGGCCGCGCTGGCATGGGGGGTGGCGGCTGGCGCTGCCGCCTTGCTCTCGGGGGGCACTGGGTTGGCACAAGTGCCCGACATGCAGCGGCTACAAACGCAGGTGCTGGTGCAGGCCTGCGCCTAGGCGCTTTATTTTTACCAACGGGCGCGCAGTTTGTCGTAGGCGTACAGGCCCAGCTGGCGCTGCGCCGAGGGGGTCAGATACACCGCATCGGCAAACACGTAGCGATCTACCTCGGCATTGGGCCGCAGGGTGGCACTGGTACACAGGCTAGAGTTAATTTGTCCAGCCCCGATACCAATGCCATTGCCTGGATCGACCGAAGTGCAAACAGGCTCCGTCGTGTTGCTGAACGAGAACGAAGACGGGCTAGAGGTGTACAAGTTGACGTAATAAGCCACGTCGAGGTACAGCACATGCTGGCTTAAATCGTTCAAGGCCACCAACAGGCCACGGTTGAATTGGCTACTGGCTTGGCTGAGCAGGTCTTTTTGGTTGATGGCTGCTGCCCAAGGGGTCAGGCCCAAGTCGTACAAGTTGGACACGGCCACATAGTTGGCCCCTGCGGCAACCAAACGGCGCACCTGTGCGGCCAAAGCTTCGCCATGCTGGCGCGCTTGCACCAGAAACTGCTCTGGGCTGAGGCTACCGGCCTGCACAGCGGCCATATCGACAATCAGATCGCTGACCCCGCCATTGACCAAGGCAATGTCGTTGGCTCCTAAACGCTGGCTGGCCAAAAAGCCGTCAATCTGTTGCGCCACCGTGCGCGTGTTGGCTTGGCCCGCAGCGTCGGGCTGTTGCAGCACGCGCGCATTGCCTTCGGCCAGGCTGACCAAGCCACCAGCCGCGTGGCCTGCGCCCCGGTAGTGCTCCAACAATTGCAATGTCCAATTGTTGATGCTGCCATTGTTGACGGTGTAGCGTTGATTGCCCAAGCTGCTATAGCCATCGCCAAAGGCCACGAGCCGCTCGGGGGCCAAAGCCGATTCAATGCTGCTAGAGCCACAGGCGCTCAGCAGGGTAGCCGCCGCGCAGGCGAGGGCCAAGGTGGTGCGGCGCATCCAGTTTGCTGTCATGGTGTGTTCTCTTGAATGTAGATAGCTGGTCAGTGTAGCGAGAGCCGATTTATGCTGCCGCCCGTTGCAACCGGTCGCGCACGCCTTCCCAGTCGGGGGTCGAGGGTGGGGTTTCAATCCAAATCAGGCGCACGCCAGCCGCATCGAATTGGCGCAAGGTGGCAAACAGCTCTTGTGCCGCGGCCACTGGGTCTGGGGGCATGGCGCGCCACAGCACTTTGTCCGAGGGGCTGTGCAAAGCCGTACGTGCATACACGGCCAAATGGGCGGCATCCGTGCCCAGTACCTCTAACCCGGCTTGCAAGGCTTTGGCATCCATCAGACGCACTTTGGCTTGGGGGGCGTAATGGCTGGCGAGCGTGCCCGAGGCGCGCGGCGTGTGCTCGGGTAAATCTTCTTTCGACAAAGGCTGCAGACCACAGGCACGGGCAATCTGTGCGCGCGTGATGGCACCGGGGCGCAGCAACACCGGCACACCACGGGTGCAATCGACAATGGTCGATTCAATGCCCACCGCACAGGGGCCGCCATCGAGCACCAACAGCTCGGTGCCCAATTCTTCTTGCACATGCTGGGCTGTGGTCGGGCTCACACGGCCAAAGCGGTTGGCACTGGGGGCCGCCACACCCCAAACACCCAAGCCAGCAGCAGCGCGCAATACGGCCTGCGCCACCGGGTGCGATGGGCAACGCAGACCCACACTGTTTTGCCCACCCGTAGCAGCAAGGGCTACGCCCGACAAACGCGGCACGATCAGCGTCAGCGGGCCGGGCCAAAAGGCCTGCATCAAGGCTTGGGCGAAAGCAGGAATTTCCTGTGCAAAGTGTGCCGCGCTGCTGGCATCGGCCACATGCACGATGAGCGGATGGTCTGCCGGGCGGCCTTTGGCAGCAAAAATCTGCGCCACGGCGGCATCGTTGCTGGCATCGGCAGCCAAGCCATAGACGGTTTCCGTCGGCAGGCCTAGCAACTCGCCACGCTGTAGCGTCTGCGCTGCCGTGCGGATGGAATCGGGCAAAGTGCCGTCCAAAATCATGCTGCTGGCGCTCAGAATGGTGCGATACCGAGCAAGGCTGCCGCCTGCAAAGCCGTGGCGCGGGCGGCTTCTGGCGTGGGGGCCGTGATATTGAGGTGCCCCATCTTGCGCCCATGCTTGGCCACAGTTTTGCCATACAGGTGCAGGTGTGTGCCCGGCAAGGCCAGCACGGCATCCCACGGGGGTGTTTGCGCCGTGTCGCCATGCGCAAACCACAAATCGCCCAGCAAATTGAGCATCACCGCCGCGCTGTGCTGGCGTGGCTGCACCAGCGGCAAACCGGCCAAGGTACGCACTTGCAACTCAAACTGCGACACATCACAGGCATTTTGGCTGTAGTGGCCGCTGTTGTGCGGGCGCGGGGCGATCTCGTTCACCACCAAGCTGCCATCTTGCAACACAAAGAACTCGACGCACAGCACGCCCACATAGTCCAGCCCTTGGGCCACCGATTGGGCGGCCGCCACGGCTTGGGCGGCTACAGCAGCAGGCACGTTGCCTGCATAAACTTCCGTCACGGCCAAAATGCCATTGCGGTGCAAGTTGCGCTGTACTGGCAGATTGACGATGCTGCCATCGGCACCACGCGCCACAATCACCGAGCACTCCAGCGCTAGCGGCAGCATTTTTTCCAGCACGCAAGGCACTTGCTCTAGGGCTTGCCAAGCATGGGCCAGTTCAGCAGCGGTTTGTACGCGCACTTGGCCTTTGCCGTCGTAACCCAAACGGGCGGTTTTCAGGATGCCGGGCAGCAGCTCAACACCCACGGCAGCCAGTTGCTCCGGGGTTTCAATTACCGCATAGAGCGCACAAGGCACACCACAGCCGACAAAATGGGCCTTTTCTTGCGCACGGTCTTGGGCCACGGCCACAGCACGGGCTGCCGGGGCGACAAAGCATTGCCCCGCCAGCGCCGCCAAAGAGACGGCGGGCACGTTCTCAAACTCGGTGGTGATGGCATCGCTGACATCAGCCAAGCGTGCCAGACCCTCCGGGTCTTGGTAGCCCGTTTGGATATGTTGGTGGCTGACCAAACCGGCCGGGCTGGTCGGGTCGGCATCGAGCACGGCGGTAAAGTAGCCCATCGCTTGGGCGGCATGGACAAACATGCGCCCGAGTTGGCCACCACCCAACACACCCAGCGTCGCGCCGGGCAACAAAGGAGCAGTCAGCGGCTTCATGCGGCAGCGGGCGGCAAGGCCATATTGCGTGCGGTTTCGGTTTGGGCGGCACGGAAGGCTTCTAGCTTTTCGCGCAGCGCTGGGTTTTCCGTCGCCAGCAGGGCCACGGCAAACAGGGCTGCATTGGCCGCACCCGCCACGCCAATGGCAAAGGTGGCGACCGGGATGCCCTTGGGCATTTGCACAATGCTGTGCAAAGAATCCACCCCCTGCAAGTGCTTGCTAGCGACCGGCACGCCCAACACCGGCACCGTGGTTTTGGCGGCAATCATGCCCGGCAGGTGGGCAGCGCCCCCAGCGCCAGCAATGATGGCTTTCAGGCCCCGGCCTGCGGCTGCCTCGGCGTAGGCGAACATATCGTCGGGCATACGATGGGCCGAAACCACACGCGCCTCATGGGCGATGCCAAACTGCTGAAGAATCTCGACTGCGTGCTGCATGGTGTCCCAGTCGCTGCTGGAACCCATGACAACGCCGATCTGAATGGTGGTCATAGTGGTGTGGAGCGGTGCACCATCGTGGCAGCTGCCGCAAAATGTGAACCTTAGATTTTACTTTTTGCCGCCCCAGTCTGGGGAGGCCGCCTGCGCCATGATCGACATTACCCTAGAAAATTTTGAAAGCCAAGTGCTACAAGCCTCTCTGCAAGCCCCAGTGTTACTGGACATTTGGGCCACTTGGTGCGGCCCCTGCAAGCAACTGGGGCCGGTGCTAGAGCAGCTAGAAACCGAGTATGCCGGGCGTTTTATCCTGGCTAAACTCGATGCCGACAAAGTGCCGCAAATTGCCGGACAACTGTCGCAAATGTTTGGCGTGCGTAGCATCCCATTTTGTGTGCTGTTCCACGAGGGCCAGCCCGTCGATGGTTTTGTGGGGGCTTTGCCAGCCACCGAGGTGCGCGAATTCTTAGACCGACACCTGCCCCAAGCCGCCCAAGCGCCAGCCACCCCAGAGCCCAGCGTGGCCAGCCCGGAACAAGACCCGCAAGCACGCCTAGCCGATGCCTTGGCCGCCGACCCCGGCAACAACGATCTGCGCTTTGATTACGTCAAGCATTTGGTAGCGACCGGCCAACTCAACGAAGCAGCTGCTGCGCTGGCCCCAGCCATGGCCCAAATTCCGGTAGAACTGCGTTTTGAAGCCCTGAGCCAATGGCTCAATGCCTTGGAGTTTGTGCGCAACGACCCGCGTGGCGCTTGGCCGTTGGAAAAGTTTGATGAGCTGCTGGCCGAGAACCGGCGCGACTTTGCCACCCGTTTTGCCAAAAGCCGCCTGTTGATTGCCCAAGGCGAATGGCCTGCAGCCATGGACGAGTTGCTAGAAATCATCCAGCGCGATAAAAAATGGGATGACGAAGCCCCGCGCAAAACCTATGTCGCCCTGCTGGAGTTGCTGACACCCCCGCGCCCCAAAGCCAGTGCCGACCCTGCTGGCAAGGCGGCCAGCCCCGGCATTGCCCTGGCGGGCCAATCGGCCGTGCAACAAGACCCACAGGCTGCGTTGGTGTCGGCCTACCGGCGCAAGCTCAGCATGGCGCTGAACTAAAACGCTGTTTTAAGCAGTCAGGCGGGTCAGGGCCTCGCGGTACTTGGCCGCCGTTTTTTCAATCACATCCTGCGGCAAGGCCGGAGCGGGGGCGGTTTTGTTCCAAAGCTGGCCGTCAACTTGGGCTTGCTCCAACCAGTCGCGCACAAACTGCTTGTCGTAGCTAGGTGGGTTTTGCCCGGCGGCCAAGGCTGCCTCGTAGCCCTCTACCGGCCAGTAGCGCGAGCTGTCGGGGGTCAGCACTTCGTCCATCAGCACCAAAGTGCCATCGGCGGTCAGGCCAAACTCAAACTTGGTGTCGGCAATGATCATGCCTTTGGTCAAGGCGATGTCGGCAGCTTCTTGGTACAGGCGGATAGCGGTGTCGCGGATTTGTGCAGCCAGCTTTTCGCCCACCATCTCGACCGTGCGCTCGTAGGTGATGTTCTCATCGTGGTCGCCCATTTCCGCCTTGGCGGCAGGGGTGTAAATCGGGGCCGGTAGTTTGGCAGCGTTGGTCAACCCGGCAGGCAGTGGTACGCCACAGACCGATTGCGACTCTTGGTACTCTTTCCAGCCGCTACCGGCCAGATAGCCACGCACCACGGCCTCAATCAGCACCGGCTGCAGGCGTTGTACCAACATAGAGCGGCCTTGCACTTGTGGCACTTCTTCGGGCGTGACCACCGATTCGGGGGCTTGGCCGGTCAGGTGGTTGGGGCAGATGTGGCCCAGCTTGCCAAACCAAAACAGCGCCATTTGCGTCAGCAACTCGCCCTTGCCAGGAATCGGCTCACCCATGATGACATCAAAGGCCGACAAACGATCCGAGGCCACCATCAGGATACGGTCATCGCCCACGGCGTAGTTGTCGCGCACTTTGCCGCGTGCCAGCAAGGGCAGCGAAGTCAATGCGGAAGTGTGCAGGGCAGAGGGGCTGGACTGGGTCATGGTGTGGGGGGATAAAAACAGAAAGGGCCAGCCCGGATTTTAGGCCGCAGCCGCCCACGGGCACAGAGGGCTGTCGTACACAACAGAACCCAACATTGTGCGGGTTTTTACGGCCCGTGGCGACAAGGGGTTTTTACCCCCTGCGCCAAGGTCGTTCAAGCGTTGCTTTTCTACGAGCGCGGGCGCATAGTTGCTTTGCGTGAAAGCGGTATGACATGTTTTAGTGGCGGCCCGTGCAGCATCTGCGTTGGGCCTTTTGACAACGAACGAGCGGAGACAGCATGAATTTGACCATCAGCGGCCACCATCTGGACGTTACCCCCTCCTTGCGTACCTATGTGCAATCGAAGCTAGAGCGCATCACGCGCCATTTCGATCAGGTGGTGGGGGTCAAGGTGTTGTTGTCGGTAGAAAAACAAAAAGAAAAAGAAAAACGCCAGCGGGCCGAGTGCAATATCCACGTCAAAGGCAATGACCTGTTTGCCGAGTCATCCCACCAAGACCTGTACGCCGCTGTCGATGAGATGGTGGACAAGCTCGACCGCCAAGTGGTGCGCCACAAAAACCGACTACAACAGCACCATTCGGATGTGCGGCCCTATTTGGGCGCATGAGCCATTTGCCCGTTCCTTACTGGCCGCCGCTGTGCGGCCTTTTGGTTCTTCTGCGACAAATTGTTAATCCTTGCGCCAGCAGGTGCATAATCTGCGCCACACCATGAACCGACTTTCCTCCATCCTGCCTGCCGCGCAAGTTCTTGTGGGCGTTGATGCCACCAGCAAAAAGCGCGCTTTTGAAGAAGCTGGTCTGTTGTTTGAAAGCCTGCACGGCCTCTCGCGTGCGCTCATCACCGACAGTCTGTTTGCCCGCGAGCGTCTGGGTTCCACCGGCCTAGGCCACGGCGTGGCAATTCCACATGGCCGTATCAAGGGACTCAAGTCGCCCATGGCGGCTGTGTTCCAGTTGGCACACCCCATTGGCTTTGATGCCCCCGATGAGCAGCCCGTGGGCCTGCTGATTTTTCTGCTGGTGCCCGAGGCAGCCACGCAAAAGCATCTGGAAATCTTGTCCGAGATTGCCGAACTGCTCAGCGATAGCGGTCTGCGCGAGACCATCAAGTCCTGCACCGATGCGGTCGAGCTGCATGGATTGATCGCCCGTTGGCAATCCACCCAAGCCGCCTAAATACAGCACAGCGCCCCCATGAAACACCACGTGGTCAGCGCCGATGCCCTGTTTGAGGAGTTCCGCACCACCCTGAAATGGGAATGGGTGGCGGGCTTGGGTGCATCCGAGCGCCGCTTTGACGAGCTAGCCGTGCGTTCGGCCCGCTCTGGGGCCGATTTGGTCGGTTACCTGAACTACATCCACCCCTACCGGGTGCAGATTTTGGGGGAGCGTGAAGTCGCCTATCTGGCCAACGCCACCACCGAAGATTGCAAACGCCGCATTGCCCGCATCGTGACGCTAGAGCCGCCGGTGCTGATTTTGGCCGACGGCCAAGGCCCGCCCGAAGGGCTGTTGCAAATGTGCGAGCGGGCGCAAATCCCGATGTTTGCCACGCACGAGTCGTCGGCCTTTGTGATTGACGTGCTGCGGGCTTACCTGTCCAAACACTTTGCCGACCGCACCACGGTGCATGGCGTGTTCATGGACATTCTGGGCTTGGGCGTACTCATCACGGGCGAGTCTGGTCTGGGCAAAAGTGAACTCGGGCTAGAGCTGATCTCGCGCGGCAATGGCTTGGTGGCCGACGATGCCGTCGATTTGTACCGCATCAACCAAACCACGATTGAAGGGCGTTGCCCCGAGCTGCTGCAAAACTTGCTCGAAGTGCGTGGCATTGGCCTGCTGGATATTCGGGCCATTTTTGGCGAGACTGCCGTGCGGCGCAAAATGCGCCTGCGCCTGATTGTGCATTTGGTACGCAAAGAGACGATGGAGCGCGATTACGAGCGCATGCCCTACGAGCCTCTGACCCAAGACGTGCTGGGGGTGCCGGTGCTCAAGGTGATTATCCAAGTGGTAGCCGGGCGCAACATTGCGGTGCTGGTCGAGGCTGCGGTGCGCAACACCATCCTCAACTTGCGCGGCATTGATACCTACCAAGAGTTTGTCGAGCGCCACCGCCGCGCCATGGACCAAGGGCTGTAATTAGCCCCGGCTGTGGGTGGCTGGCCTCAGCACTGATCGCATTGTTCGCACACGGCCCGCTTGGCGACGCATTGGGTGCATTCACCATACAGGGCCATCGCGTGGTCATGCACCAACCAACCCTTGGTTTTGGCGATTGCTTGTTGGCGCTTTTCAATTTCAGCATCGTAGAACTCCTCCACCTTGCCGCATTGGGTGCAGACAAAATGGTCGTGGTGTTGCCCCTGATCGAGTTCATACACCGCTTTGCCGCTCTCAAAATTGCTGCGCATGAGCAAACCGGCCTGCTCAAATTGGGTCAATACCCGGTACACCGTCGCCAAACCAACATCGGAGCGCTCTTCTAACAGCACCCGAAACACATCTTCTGCCGTCATGTGGCGCTGCGTGCCCTTTTGGAAAATTTCTAAAATTTTCAGGCGGGGCAGGGTGGCTTTGAGTCCGGTACTCTTGAGTTCGTCGATATTTGTCATCACAAAGCGGAAGTGGGAAGATGTTTTTTCGGTGCCCAAGGGTGCCAGAAGCCTACGGGCCACCGCTACAATGAATCTTGATCCATCATAGCCCTATGCCTTTGTCCATGCCCGTTCAAGTTTATTGCTGCGCCCGTTGGGGGCTTGTGCTGTTGTCGGCTGTCAGTGTGGCCGCCTGTGGCAGTCTGGATGGTACTGGAGAGCGCTTAGCCAACGTGGTCACCCCCTACCGTGTCGATGTGGTGCAAGGCAATTTTGTCTCGCGCGAACAGGTGCAGGCCTTGCAACCCGGCATGGGCCGCCAACAGGTGCGCGACATTTTGGGCACACCGCTGGTCACCAGCGTGTTCCATGCCGACCGCTGGGAATATGTCTTTACCCTGCGCCGCCCCGGTGTGGCAGCCCAAACGCGCAAACTGACGGTTTTCTTTGAAAAAGATGCCTTGCTGCGCTTCGAGGGCGATGAAATGCCGTCCGAGAGCGAGTTTGTGGCTACCTTGGGCCAACGCAAGCAAGACCTCAAAGTGCCCGTGCTCGAAGCCACCCCCGAGGAGCTGGCCCGCCATCCGGCCCGCCCAGCCAAGGATGAGGCGGCGGCAGCAGCGCCCCCCACCGCCCCTAGCAGCACCCGTTATCCCCCATTGGAATAGCCGTTCGACCGCTCTTTTTGTGCGCCAGGGCCGCTCAGGTGCTGGAGCCGTCCCTGTTTTTTCTCTGACACAAGCATGACCACCACCCTCTCCCCCCGTTCTGCCACTTTTCGCGTAGCCGTTGCCGGTGCCAGTGGCCGCATGGGCCATATGTTGATTGAAGCCATCAGCGCCAGCGATGATTGTGTGCTGACCGGTGCTTTAGATATTGCGGCCAGCCCGATGATTGGCTCGGATGCCACGGCCTTTTCCGGCCATGCCAGCGGCGTATCGATTACATCCGACATCCGCGCCGGGCTACAAAACGCCGATGCCCTGATCGACTTCACCCGCCCCGATGGCACTTTGGCCCACTTGCGTGTCTGCGCCGAATTGGGCGTGAAGGCCGTGGTCGGCACCACCGGCTTTACCGAAGAACAAAAGGCCGAGATTGCTACGCTAGCGCAGCGCACCGCCATCGTGCTGGCCCCGAACATGAGCGTGGGCGTGAATGTCACACTCAAACTGTTGGAAATGGCGGCCAAAGCCATGGCTACTGGCTACGACATTGAAATCATTGAGGCACACCACCGGCACAAAGTGGATGCGCCCTCGGGCACAGCACTCAAAATGGGTGAAGTGGTCGCCAAAGCTTTGGGCCGTGACCTGAAAGATTGCGCCGTCTATGCCCGCGAAGGCGTGACGGGCGAGCGTGACCCCTCCAGCATCGGCTTTGCCACCATCCGGGGCGGCGACATTGTGGGTGACCACACCGTGCTGTTTGCGGGCACCGGCGAACGCATCGAGATCACGCACAAATCCTCCAGCCGCACCACCTATGCCCAAGGCAGCCTGCGCGCAGTGCGCTTCTTGCAAGAGCGGCAGACTGGTCTGTTCGATATGTTCGACGTGCTGGGCCTGAACTAAGCCTAGGTCTGGTATGGACGCGCTGCACTGGCTCTACCAAGGCGATCTGGTCACCCAAGGCACAGCGGCGCTGCTGCTGATGATGTCGGTGGCCAGTTGGGTGGTCATCGTCTGGAAAAGCTGGCTCATGCACCGGGCCCAGCGCGATGTGGCACGCGGTGTGGCCGCTTTTTGGCAAGCCCCCAGTTGGCCGGTGGCACGCCAGCAAATTGCCACGCTCGACCGCGAAGGCTTGGTGTTGCCCTTGGTAGAAGCGGCTGATGCGCTAGCGCAGCCCCCCGATGGCAGCATTCGTTTGGCCCAGGCGGGCAGCGCCAGCCAACAGCTCACGCGCGTGCTGCGCGATGCGCTGCACCAGGTGCTGGGTAAGCTGCAATGGGGGCAAGTGTTGTTAGCCACCATCGGCTCTACTGCACCCTTTGTCGGTTTATTAGGCACCGTCTGGGGCATTTACCATGCGCTGACGGCCATGGCCAGCACCGGTCAAATCAGTATTGAACACATTGCCGGCCCGGTCGGTGAAGCCTTGGTCATGACCGCCGCAGGCTTGGCAGTGGCCATTCCTGCTGTATTGGCCTACAACATTTTTGGCCGCCTGCTCGGGCGCATCGAAGCCGATTTAGAAGGCTTTGCCCGCGATCTGCGTGAGCTGGTGGTAGATGCCTCTCCGGCCACACCGGCCCGGCCCGTGCCCCCCCCGGTCTCGGTACCAGCACCCGCAGTCCCAACCGCCGCTGCGCCAGCCGCCGATGCTACTGGCCCTTAGAGGAGCGCCCGACCATGGCCTTTGGCCGCCTTGAACGCCACAGCGCACCCCAACCCATCAGCGACATCAACATGACCCCCCTGATTGATGTCATGCTGGTGCTGGTGGTCATTTTTATCCTCACTGCCCCCCTGTTGGCCAGCAGCATTCGTTTAGATTTGCCGCGCACCGACGGAGCCACACCCAGCACCACCGCTAGCGCCATCACCGTGGTGATCGACAAAGCCGGACAGGTGTTTGTCGAAGAACAAGTCGTGGCCGCCGCAGCCTTGGCGGCCAAATTACGCACACTGGCCGCCACGCAGCCCGACACCGAAGTGCAATTGCGCGCCGATGCCGCCGTGCCCTATGGGCGCGTGGTCGAGGTGATGGGCCTAGCGCACCAAGCTGGGTTGCGGCGCATTGGTTTTGTGGCCGAACCCGCTACAGCGGCTGCGCGTCCCTGAAATCCAAGGTGCTCGGCCATGCCAGCGCCTAAAATCCCCGCCAGCGCAGCGCTTGGCCGCTGCATCCAACGGCTTTTTTCTGATTTTCCTTCCCATGCAAGACAAATACCAACACACCGAGGTCGAAAGCGCCGCGCAGGCCCATTGGGCCGCCCATGATGCCTACCGCGTGACGGAAGACCAGAGCAAAAAGAAGTTCTACGCCTGCTCCATGTTGCCCTACCCCAGCGGCAAACTGCACATGGGCCATGTACGCAACTACACCATCAACGACATGCTCACGCGCCAATTGCGCATGAGTGGCTATAACGTGTTGATGCCGATGGGCTGGGATGCTTTTGGCCTGCCCGCTGAGAACGCCGCCCTGAAAAATGGCGTGCCACCCGCCCAATGGACATACGACAACATCGCCTACATGAAAAAGCAGATGCAGGCGATGGGGCTGGCCATCGACTGGAGCCGCGAAGTCGCCACCTGCGACCCCGACTATTACCGCTGGAACCAGTGGCTGTTCCTGAAGATGCTGGAAAAAGGCATCGCCTACCGCAAAACCCAAGTGGTGAATTGGGATCCGGTAGACCAAACCGTGCTGGCGAACGAGCAAGTGATTGATGGCCGGGGCTGGCGCACCGGTGCTTTGGTAGAAAAGCGCGAAATTCCGGGCTACTACCTGAAAATTACCGATTACGCGCCCGAACTGCTGGACTTTGTGACAGGCGACAAGCTGCCCGGCTGGCCCGAGCGCGTCAAGCTGATGCAGGAAAACTGGATTGGCAAATCCACCGGCGTGCGTTTTGCCTTCCCGCACGACATCCGGGGCGCAGATGGGGCGCTGATTGGCGACGGCAAAATGTACGTCTTCACCACACGCGCCGACACCATCATGGGTGTGACCTTCTGCGCCGTAGCCCCAGAGCACCCACTGGCCGTGCATGCAGCACAGACCAACCCCGCACTGGCTGCCTTTATCGAAGAATGCAAACACGGTGGCACCACTGAGGCCGAATTGGCCACGCAAGAAAAGAAAGGCATGGCCACTGGCCTGTTCGTCATGCACCCCCTGACCCAAGAGCCAGTGCCGGTCTGGGTGGGCAACTACGTGCTGATGGGCTATGGTGATGGTGCCGTGATGGGTGTGCCAGCCCACGATGAGCGCGACTTTGCCTTTGCCCTGAAATACGGACTGGACATTGTGCAAGTGGTGCAGGTCGATGGTGAAGCCGATTTTGACTTTGAACGCTGGCAAGACTGGTACGCCGACAAGCAACGCGGCATCACCATCAACTCGGACAACTTCAGTGGCTTGGGTTACCCCGAGGCCGTGGATGCCGTGGCCCATGCGCTGGAAAAACGTGGCTTGGGCGAGAAAAAGACCACTTGGCGCTTACGCGATTGGGGTATCTCGCGCCAACGTTACTGGGGCACCCCCATCCCCATCATCCACTGCCCAGAACATGGTGCCGTGCCGGTGCCCGAAAAAGACCTGCCAGTGGTGCTGCCGCAAGATTGCATCCCGGACGGCTCGGGCAACCCACTGCACAAACACGAAGGCTTCCATGCGGGTGTCACCTGCCCGGTGTGCGGCCAAGCCGCACGGCGCGAGACCGACACCATGGACACCTTTGTCGATAGCTCGTGGTATTTCATGCGCTATTGCGACCCGAAAAACGCCGAGGCGATGGTGGCCGAAGGGGCCAACTACTGGATGCCGATGGACCAGTACATCGGCGGCATTGAACACGCCATCTTGCACCTGCTGTACGCCCGTTTCTGGACGAAGGTGATGCGCGATTTGGGTCTGGTCAAAGTGGATGAGCCGTTTACCAAACTGCTGACCCAAGGCATGGTGCTGAACCACATCTACAGCCGCCGCACCGACAAGGGCGCAAAAGAGTACTTCTGGCCGCACGATGTCGAGCACATCTTGGACGACGCGGGCAAGGTGGTCGGGGCCAAACTGAAGAACGCCGTGGGCGACTTGCCCGTGGGTACGCCCATCGATTACGAAGGCGTGGGCACCATGTCCAAGTCGAAAAACAACGGCATTGACCCGCAAGAGCTGATTGAAAAATACGGCGCAGACACGGCCCGTCTGTACACCATGTTCACCGCCCCGCCCGAGGCGACGCTGGAGTGGAACGATGCTGCGGTGGAAGGCAGTTACCGCTTCTTGCGCCGGGTCTGGAATTTTGCCCTCAAGCTGTCCGCACTGGACAAAGACGCTGCCAATGCCAGCGTGGCCGGTGCTGCCAGCCTGAAAGAGGTGGCTTTTGGCAAAGAAGCCAAAGCCTTGCGCTTAGAAATGCACAGCGTACTCAAACAGGTGGATTACGACTACCAACGCATGCAGTACAACACCGTGGTCTCGGGCACCATGAAGATGCTCAACGCCTTGGAAGACTTCAAGGCGCTGGATTGCCCCGGAGCCCACGTGGCCCTGATTGAGGGCTTTGGCATCTTGCTGCGCTGCCTGTACCCGGCCACACCCCACATTACCCATGCGCTGTGGGCCGAGTTGGGCTATGCCAACCACTTGGGTGATTTGCTCGATGCCCCTTGGCCGCAAGTGGATGCCCAAGCGCTGGTGCAAGACGAGATTGAGCTGATGTTGCAAATCAACGGCAAACTGCGCGGCTCCCTCTTTGTTCCGGCCCAAGCCGACAAAGCGCAGATTGAAGCGGCAGCGCTGGCGCACGAAGCCTTCCTCAAGCAAGCCAACGGCGCGGCGGCCAAGAAGGTGATTGTGGTGCCGGGCCGCTTGGTCAACGTGGTGGTCTAAAGCATGGCGGCACTCCCAGCTCCTGCCATTGCAGGTTTGCGCCGTCGGGCTTGGCTGGCGGTATTGCCCAGCACGCTGGCGCTGTCGGCCTGTGGCTTTCGGCTGCGGGGCGTGCCGCAGTTTGCTTTTCAATCGTTGTATCTCTCTGCGCCCAACACCTCCCCGTTGGCACGCGAGTTACAGCGCACGCTGGCTGGCTCTACCACTGCTTTGCAAGTGTGGCGTGAACCAGCGCAGCTGCCACAAGCCCAGGTGGTGTTTGAGCTACTACAAGAGCAAAACGAGCGCACCGTAGTGGGCCTGAACGCCTCGGGCCAAGTGCGCGAGCTGCAATTGCGCTTGCGCATCAAATTCCGCCTGCGCAACCCAAAAGGCGATGAACTGATCGAGCCGACCGAGTTGCTGCAAACACGCGACATCAGCTACAGCGAAACCATCGCCTTGGCTAAAGAAGCTGAGGAAGCCTTGCTGTACCGCAACATGCAGACCGATTTGGTGCAACAGCTGCTGCGCCGTTTGGCCGCAGTGCGCCTGCCGTAATACACCCCCACCCGATGCAGCTGGCCGCAAACCAACTGGGCGCACACCTGCAAAAAGGTCTGCGCCCACTCTATACCCTGCATGGCGATGAGCCCTTGCTGCAGCAAGAAGCGATGGATGCCATTCGGGCAGCAGCACGGGCACAGGGCTACACCGAGCGCAGCAGCTTTACCGTCACCGGAGCCCATTTTGATTGGAGTGCTGTGCTGGCGGCAGGTGGCTCCTTGAGTTTGTTTGCCGACAAGCAAATCATCGAAATCCGTATCCCCTCGGGCAAACCGGGCAAAGAGGGCAGTGCCGCCTTGCAGCAACTGGCCGCATCCGCCGCTGGCAACGACGGCACCCTGACGGTAGTTTTATTGCCACGTTTAGACAAAGCGACCAAAACCGGCGCTTGGTTTGGCGCGCTCGACAGCCACGGCATCACGGTACAGATTGACCCGGTAGAGCGCGCCACCCTGCCACAATGGATTGCCCAGCGCTTGGCTGCCCAAGGCCAACAGGTGGTAGGTGGCGAGGAAGGCCAACGCACCTTGTCCTTTTTTGCCGACCGGGTAGAAGGCAATTTGCTGGCCGCCCACCAAGAAATCCAGAAGCTGGCGCTGCTGTATCCACCGGGCACCTTGCACTGGCAGCAAGTGGAGGCTGCGGTGCTGAACGTGGCGCGCTACGACGTGTTCCAATTGTCCGAGGCCGTGCTGTCGGGCCAATTGTTGCGCGTGCAACGCATGTTGGATGGCCTCGAAGCGGAAGGCGAGGCCACTGTGTTGGTGCATTGGGCACTGGCCGAAGACATCCGCGCCCTCCAGCGCGTCCGAGAGGCCACGCAAGCCGGTAAACCCTTGCCGCAAGCATTGCGCGAGAACCGCATCTGGGGCGCAAAAGAACGCCTGTTTGAACGCCTGCTACCGCGTACCAACGATGCCGCCTTGGCGCGGCTGTTGCAATCGGCGCACAAGGTCGATGGCATTGTGAAAGGCTTGTCGGTGCCCGACTGGCCGCAACAGCCGTGGCAAGCACTGCACCGGCTGGCACTGCAATTGGGCAAACTGGCGCTGGCAGCGCGCTAAGGCACGGCTCCGCCGTTAGGCCACTGCACGCTCCAACAGCATCGCATCGCCATAGCTGAAGAAACGGTAATCGCGCTGGATGGCGTAGTGGTACAAGCCCATCACCGGGGCATAACCGGCAAACGCACTGACCAGCATCATCAAGGTGCTTTTGGGCAAATGGAAGTTGGTCAGCAACAGATTCACCACTTGGAACTCAAACCCCGGCGTGATAAAGATATTGGTTTCGCCCGTGGTCTGGCCGCTGCGCGCCCACGATTCCAAGGTACGCACCGTGGTCGTGCCCACCGCCACCACGCGCCCGCCGCGCTGGCGGCAGCGCTCTAAGGCGGCCAAGGTGGCCAGCGGCACTTCGTACCATTCGCTGTGCATTTGGTGTTCGGCCAAGTTCTCGGTTTTGACCGGCTGGAAGGTGCCCGCCCCGACGTGCAGCGTCACGCTGGCCCGCTCGATGCCACGCGCGGCCAAATCGGCCAGTACCGGCTCATCAAAATGCAGCGCTGCTGTGGGGGCTGCCACCGCACCGGGGGCACGGGCAAACACGGTTTGGTAGCGTTGCGCGTCTTCAGCAGCGTTCGGATCGTGGGCTTGGTTTTGTTGGCGCTCGATATACGGCGGCAGCGGTAGGTGGCCGTGGCGCTCCATCAGTTGCCAAGCGTTTTCTTGGGCCGGGCCATGCAGCGCGAAGCGGAACAGCGGGCCATGCTCGTCCGGGTAGCGGCCCAACAGCACGGCATCAAAGCCACCATTTTGGCGGCCACCGGCCATGTGCAAGGTCGCACCGGGCTGCGGTTTTTTACTCACCTTCATGTGCGCGACCACTTCATGGGGGCTCAGGACGCGTTCAATCAGCAGCTCCAATTTGCCGCCGCTGGCTTTCTCGCCAAAAATGCGCGCTTTCAGCACTTGGGTGTCGTTGAACACCAGCAAGTCACCGGCCTGCAACAGGCTCGGCAGTTCATGGAAGACCCGGTTCACCGGCTGCACCCCCCGGCCATCCAACAAACGCGAGGCACTGCGCTGTGCTGCGGGGTGTTGGGCAATGCGCTCGGGCGGCAGGTGAAAATCAAAATCGCTCAGGGTGAAGGCGGCAGAAACGGGGGCAGCAAAATCGGTCATAGCGGGCTTGAGGGCCGAACAGGCCCGTACCAAGGGTGGTCAATGGTATCAACAACAGAACAACAGCAACGCCACGCTGGGCGCGGCGCGATTGTCCCACGGCAAGCTGTCCCATAATCACTGCGCCGTTGGCATACGCCATGCCTGCGGTTGTCGTGCCGCCGTGCCTTGGATGCTGGGCGGTGGTGTGCCTGTGGAGCGTCTAAGGAATTTATCGCCATGCCTCTTGTCGTGTTCAACCAGAAAGGTGGAGTGGGCAAATCGACCATCACCTGCAATCTGGCCGCCATCAGCGCCCACCAAGGGCTGCGCACCTTGGTGATTGACCTGGACCCGCAAGGCAACTCCAGCGCCTATTTATTAGGCCATGCCCCCGCACCAGAGCAACCCGGCATCGCCCATTTTTTTGAGCAAACCTTGGGCTTTAGCTTTAACCCGCTGCCACCGGCGCATTTTGTGCAGCGCACCCCGTTTACTGGCTTGGATTTGATGGCCTCGAGCCCACTGCTGGATGAGTTGCAAACCAAGCTCGAATCGCGGCACAAAATCTACAAACTGCGCGAAGCGCTGCAAGCCTTAGCGCAAGATTACGACCGCATCTACATTGACACTCCGCCAGCGCTCAACTTTTATACCCGCTCGGCCTTGATGGGTGCCGCAGGCTGCCTGATTCCGTTTGATTGCGATGATTTTTCGCGCCAAGCGCTCTACACCTTGCTGGCCAATGTGCAAGAAATCCGCGCCGACCACAATGCACGCTTGCAAGTACGCGGTATTGTGGTGAACCAGTTTCAGGCGCGTGCCAGCTTGCCGCAGCGGCTGGTGCAAGAACTGTTGGACGAAGGGCTGCCGGTGTTACAACCCTATCTGCCGCAATCGATCAAGGTGCGTGAATCGCACCAACAAGCCACCCCCATGATTTACCTCGACCCCCGGCACAAGCTGACCCAAGCCTTGGTGGCCCTGCACCACGCTTTAGCCACCCCCGCCGCTTCCGCCTAAGTTTGCCCATGCAATTACAAGAAATTCTGTACTCCCAAGGTTTTGGTACACGCCGTGTCTGTGCGGGCTTGGTACAACAAGGCTGGGTAGAGGTGTATGCCGCTGGCCCCGAACAAGCGCCAGTGCAATGCCTAGATGCCACCGCCGACTTTGCCCCCGAAGGGCTGCGCTTTCGGGTGCAAGGGGTGGATTGGGCGTACTTTGCCCAAGCCTATGTCATGCTGCATAAACCAGCGGGCACCGAGTGCTCGCAAAAACCGTCCACCTACCCGAGCATCTACACCCTGCTGCCTGCGCCCTTGCGCCAAAGGCCGGTCAAGAGTGCTATTCAGGGCGTACAAGCGGTGGGACGGCTGGATCAAGACACCACCGGCCTGCTGCTGCTCAGTGACGACGGTCAATTTATCCACCGCATGAGTTCGCCCAAGAAGCATGTGCCCAAAATTTACCGCGTCACGGCCAAACATGAGATCAGCCCGAGCCAAATCGAGCGTCTGTTGGCGGGTGTGGTGCTGGACGACGACCCCAAACCCGTGCGCGCCGCCGCTTGCACGCTGGTCGATAGCCACTGCCTCGATTTAACCCTGACCGAAGGCAAATACCATCAAGTCAAGCGCATGCTAGCCGCCGTGGGCAACCGTGTCGAGGCGCTGCACCGCAGCCAAATTGGTCAGTTGGAATTGCCTGCCGACTTAGCCCCCGGCCAATGGCGCTGGTTAAGCGCACAAGATTTGCAACGCCTGACGGCCAACGCATAGTCATTCTGTCTTGGCAGCACGCCATAATAGCCACCACACCTGCCCTCGTGGCCCCTGCCCTTATTTACCGGAAAACGAGTCCACCGCTATGGATACCTTTGTCTGGGATCAGAATTTTGTTACTGGCCTGCACGAGGTCGACGAACAGCACCACGCCTTGGTCGATCTGTTTAACGAACTGAGCCGATCACTTTTTCTGACCGACGACTCACGCGAAGCTGTGCTGAGCGAAATTTTTGACCGTCTGGTGGCCTATACCCAGTACCACTTCAGCGATGAAGAGCTGCTCATGGAGGCCGAAGGGGTAGACCAGCGCCATGTGCAAGCCCACAAAAGCCTACACCAGCAATTTGTGGCGCAAGTGCATTCCATGTGGCAGCAACGCACCCTGATGGCCGACCCGGCGGAAACCTTTGTAGGCTTCTTGACCTCTTGGTTGGGCATGCACATTTTGGGCATCGACCAATCACTGGCACGGCAAATTGCCCTGATTCGCCAAGGCATGTCGGCGGCCCAAGCCTTCGAGCAAGAAAACTCGGCCCACGATAACGGCACGCAAGCCTTGCTGAAGATGATTGGCAAGCTCTACCATGTGCTGTCGGCACAAAACACCGAGTTGGCCCAAGCCAACCAGTTGCTGGAAGAGCGCGTGGCCCGGCGCACCCGCGAGCTGGCCTTGGCCAATGAAGAACTGCAACAGGCCAATTTGCGCTTAGAAGCCTTCTCGCGCACCGATGGGTTGCTGCAAATTGCCAACCGGGGCTACTTTAACGACCGTCTGGCCCAAGCCTGTGCCAGTGCGGCCCGCCGCCAAGAGCCAGTGGGCTTGTTGATGATCGATGTCGATTTTTTCAAACGCTACAACGATGCCTATGGCCACCAAGCGGGCGATGCCTGCTTGCAGGCCGTAGCCAAGGCGGTGCAAAGTGCCATTCAACGAACCACCGATCTGGTGGCCCGCTATGGTGGCGAAGAATTGGCGGTGATTTTGCCCGACACCGACACCCAAGGCACAGCCGAAGTGGCACGCCGCGTGGTGGCGGCGGTGCTGGCGTTAGAGCGCGAACACAAAGCCTCCGATGCCGCCCCCTATGTCACTGTCAGTGTTGGGGCCGCTTGCCAAGTGCCAGAAGGTGCTGAGCCACACAAGCTATTGCTGGCCAACGCCGATGCTGCCCTGTACCGCGCCAAAGAGGCGGGGCGCAACTGCTGGTTGCTGTCGGTCTGAGCGCACAGGCCCAGCCAGCCCAGCTTAGGCCAGCATGGCTTGGGCGGCGGCTTGGTCAGCTGCCACTTCTAAAATTTTCAGAAAGCCACTGATTTCAAACACCTCGCGCACGTGCGGGGCCATGCCACACAGCACCAAGCGGGCTTGCGCCTGTTTGGCCCGCTTGGCCGACATCAGCACAATGCGCAAACCCGCACTGGAGATGTAATCCAACGCCGAGAAATCAATAATGGCGTGGCGACCAGGGGTGTCAAACAGGGGAGTCAGAGATTTTTCTAGCGCGCCTGCGGTGGCACTGTCCACCCGACCAATGATGCAAGCCACACGCGCCGCGCCCAGTTCTGAAATCGTACATTCGAGAGCCATTTTTGTCTTTCTAGCAAATAAGCAACAACAACTTAGTCTTCTTCTTTACGCAGCGTCTTGAGCAGCACAATCAGGTTGCCGCTGCCGTCGTAATAGGTACGGGCATCGTCCATCAGGGTTTTGACCAAATGCACGCCCAAACCGCCCACTTGACGCTCGTCCAAATCCATATCGAGGTCGGGTTCTGGGGCCTCGACAAACGGGTCAAACTGCGGGGCATCGTCTTTAATGATGATTTCCAACCATTCGGCCGACATGCTCATGCGCACCCGAATCATGCGCCCCTCGGCCCCCTTGAGGCCATGCAGCACGGTATTGGTAATCAACTCATCCAAACACAAATTGGCCGAAAAGGCCAAATCGGGCCGCTCAGGCAATGCGTCTTCGACGGCCGCAGCCAGTTTTTCGAGCTCTTCTAGCTGGGCAGGCAACACATAGTCCAGCAGCAGTGTCTTTTGGCGCAGTTCGGGCAGTGGGCTATCCATCAGGAGCTCCTTACTTTCTACAGAGAATCAGACAGGTCAGGTCGTCCGAAGCCTCGGCACCGTTGACGAATTGTTCCACATCTTGCACCAAGGCAGCCACCAAGGCAGCCGGGCCTTGGGCCGTTTGGGCTTGGGCCAGCCAGCGATGCAGGCGCTCGTCGCCATAGGCTTCATCTTCGGGGGAGAAGGCTTCGGTCACGCCGTCGGTGTAGAGTACCAAGGTGTCGCCGGGGGCCAGTGTAATGCGCTGATCCAGGTAGCTCATCTCGGAAAACACCGCCAGCGCCAAATCGTGGGTGCTGGGCAATTCGCGCACTTGCCCATCGGCTTGGCGCAGCAGCGGTGGGTGGTGCCCGGCGCTGGCGTAGCACAGGCTACCATCGCGCGGGTCAAAAATACCGTAGCAGGCGGTGACGAACAAATCCATCGGGTTGCGTTCGCACAGCAGGTCATTGGCTTGGGCCAAGACTTGGTGCGGTGGCTGGCCGCTCATGGCCAAATCGAGCAACACGGTGCGCGAGACTGCCATAAAAAATGCGGCCCCCACCCCTTTGCCAGACACATCGGCCACCAAGAGGCCATAGCGCCCATCGGGCAACATAAAACCATCGTAAAAATCACCGCCCAACTCGCGTGCCGGAAACATGGCCGCATGGACGGCCCAACTGGCCTCGTTCGGGAACTGCTGTGGCAAGATAGCCAATTGCATGGCGCGTGCCAAATTGAGTTCTTCTTGTACCCGATCACCCACCGCACGCAGTTGCTCGTTTTTCTCGGCCAGCTCTGCCGTACGTGCTTGCACTTGGGTTTCGAGTTCGCGCTCGCGTGATTCGTTTTGCTCGCGAATCACCTCCAACAGGCGGCCAAACTCTACCGCTACGGTGTTGAAGTTGCGCGCCACCAGTACCAGCTCATCTTGGGTGTCAATTTGGATGCGGGTGTCTAAGCGGCCCGCACAGAAAGCATCGGTGCCCTCGGACAGACTGCGCAAAGAGCGCAGGGTGGACAGGTAAATGCCCACAAACAGGTAGGCAATGGCAGCCAGTGCGCCCACCAACAAGGCCGCAATCGTCCATTGGGTGTACTGCAAGCGGCTGATGCGTGCTTGTAAGTGCGTGTCGGCCAAGCGGGTGACGGCCTGCAGCAAAGCACGTGTGCGTTGTTGGTTGTCGTTGGCCAGCAAGCGCAGTTCGTCCAAGGCCTCTGGATCATCCAAAGTTTTGTCCGCCGCATCTTGCTGCGCCACAATGCCCACCAACAGGGCTTGCAGTTGGGCCTCTAGGGCCTGGGCTTGCGGGTGGTGCTGTAGCAATTGGGCAACCCCCGCCTTCAAACCCGGCACCGATTCGCTCAACACCACCTGCGCTCCCAGGGCATAAGAGGCCATATCGCCGGTGTTCAAGGCCAGCGCGTCTTGTTGCTTGCCCAAGGTATCCAGCACCAAAGGCAAACGGCTGCTGAGCAATTCAAAGGTGGCATCGAGCTCAGGATCGACATTCAGCCGGTAGGTGCGTGCGCTGGACTGCAACCAGCCCAACATGGCATTGATGGCTCCATTGAGCACGGCAAAGCGGCGCTGGGCCGGGGCACTGGCATCAAGTTGCAGCACTTGCTGCCAGCGCTGCTGCAGTTGTGCCCAAGCGGCATCTGGATGATCGCTGGGCGCAGGTTCTAAGGCCGCCAAGGCTTGGTGGGCAAGGCGCAAATCATCGAGCGTGGGGCCACGCACGGCTTGGTCGCGCAGCTGCACCATTTGTGCCAGTACCTCAGCCTGCAGGGCAAAAACGCGCAAACCAGCGCGTTCGGTGTCGGCACTGTGGCGCGCTTGGCGTACTTGCTGCCACAGCGGCATACTGAGCGAGGCCAAAGCCACCAGCACCACCACACCAATCAGCAGGTATTTGCGCGAAAAGCTCAAACGCCCCGAGAGCCAAATGGCTGGTGCAAACAGGCGTAACACCCTGTCCGAAAAAACTGACACAGGCGCTTAAGGGGTAGGGTTGGTGGGGTCGAGCAGCACCTTGACCCCTGCATCGGCATTTTTGCGGTCGAGGTAGCCAATGGCACCGGGGGTGGTTTGCACCACCTTGTTCACATCGGCAGCTGTCGCCACCTCGCGTGGTGGAAAGCCCATGCCGGTAAAGGCCTGCCGCGCCCAATAGGAGCGCAACTGGCCCGGACTGCGCCCTGTGATTTTGCTGTAAAACTCCATGCGCAGTGGCGCACCCTCTTTGATGTCAATCGGTTGAATCGGCTTGCCATCGGGCCACGTTTGCACCTGCTTGAGAAAAATTTGCGTGGCTTGGCTGGGGTCAATTTTCTCGACGGGCACTGCCCGGTTGGCCACCACCACCAACGAGCCGGAGGACGAACTTTGTGCCCAGGCCAATACGGGGACCGCTAAGGCCAGACCCAACAGCACCATAGGAAAGGATTTCATTGCCAAACCTTAGAAAACGACATCCAACACCACACTGACCAGATGGACACGGTTGTCGATGGGCAGTGGCTTGAAGTTGGCAAACGGCCCCGGATGGTAAGGGCTGGGGGTTTTGAAGCGGTCATATTGCACTTTGAGTGCCATATTGTCGGCAAAATCCCAGCGCACGCCCACGGTGGCCGAGCGTGAAGATTTGTCAGTACCCGACGCGGCCTCATCCAAGCCGCCTTTGAGCTGGGCCAATCCGGCATCGAGCTGTGGATGCAGTCCAGTAGGCGCTAAGGCGCGGGTATCGAGGGCCGGTGTCTTGCGTTGCTGGCGGGCCAGACCAATATAGGGCGTGAAATCCCCCATGCTGCGCCCCACAGTCAAGTGGTAGCTGTCGGCGCGGCCCAACATGGCCGAGCCAGAGTTAAAGCGCGCCCACTCGCCCATCACGGCCCAGCTATCCCAATTGGCGTTAAAGCCCACACTGGTGTAGATGGGCGAACTATCGAAGGGGTTGATGTAACCCAAGGCGGCTTGCGCCTTGTCTGCCAAACCGGCACGCAAGGGGCCGGGCAACATCGGATTGGCAGCCAAAGCCGAGAAGCCACCGGCCATTTGCGTCAGCCCGGCATTGAGCCGATCGACCTCGGATGAACGCAGCGTGGTACGGCGCACCCAGGTGCGCGAAGCACGCAGCGTGACATGCGGCAAGGCCACACTGGCCGCCAAGCCCTTGAGGCCCGTCAAATCGTTGTCCGACTCCACCACCGGGTTGCTGGTGTTGAAACGGATTTTGTAACTGCTGCTGCCAGCATAGGCTTGCAGCAACAGGGCCGCATTGCCCACATGGTGCCGCCACTGGACATCAGCGCCATCAATGGCGATGACGCTGTTGGCAATCCAGTACACCGGCAGCGGCGGACGCACCGTCATGTTGGCGTAGCCAATTTCGGTCACATCGGAATCAAAGTACAGCGGACTGCGGTAGCGCCCTACCCGCACCGCCACATCTTGCCCCCACTGCTGGCGCAGGTAGCCCATGCGCAGCTTGGGGTCCATGTTCTCGCCAGCGCGCCCCACCATTTGCAGCACCGCCGAGGTGGACTCACCCGCTTGCCAGTTCAGTTGCAGCCCCAGCACCGAGTCGAGGTTGCCCGAGACCCCACTGCGCGCCAACGATTTTTGGTCAAACGAAAACACCATCCCGACATCGTCGTTGTGGTGCTGTGTCAGTCCCACCGTGGCAAAGCCCGACATTTTCAGGGCCGCAGGCGCACGCGCGGGCGGCTCTGTCTCTTGTGCCTGCACCAGACCAGCCCCCCAAAGCGAAGACAGCAAAGCACCTAGAGACAACCAAGGCAGACGGGGGCGAGACGATGGTAGCGCAGAGGGTTTCTGCATAGGCATTTCCTGCGAAAAGAGGCAAAAAACAAAACAAACTGGGCACAATGGCAAACGGTCGAAAATATACGGGGCCGTTTTGAACTTGACCAGCTTAATTTAGCCAAGTTACAGTTGTTTCCACTCTGTTTGCCGGAGGCGTTTGCTATGCGTTTTTCTGTTGTTGTGCGCCAAATTCTGACTACAGCCGGGCTGTGCGCGGCAGCGCTGCCGGCGCTGTCCCAAGTGGTCATCAGCGATCCGCCAGCTGAACACCACTTCGGCAAGATTCCGTTGGGGGCAGATTATGCAGCCCAGTATTTTTCTGTTTTCAACCAAGGCAGCAGCCCGGTTACCTTAGGGCAAGCACGCATCGACGGCCAAATGGGGGTTTGTATGGCGCTGGGCTGCCCAACCATTGCCCCAGCGGATTTCACCCTAGCATCGGCGGATGGATGCAGCGGCACCACCTTGCAACCGGGCCAAGGCTGCTCCACCTTGGTCGGCTTTGTACCCACCAGCCCAGGTGCGCGGGTAGCGCGTTTGGTGTTTACCTTGGCCGATGGCAGCGAGGTAGAACGCACCCTGAATGGCATCGGGGTCTCGCAGCCACTGGAATGCTTACTGGACTGGGCTGAGCGCACCTACCCCGATTTGCTGTTGCAACCCACCCCAACCCAAGTTGCCAGCCCCTACATTGGCCGCTGCTACTTAGGGGGCGCTTTGTGTATCGGGGCCGATGTGGCCGTGCCCACGTTTGCCCCAGCCAGCGTCTATTACCTGCTCAATGGCGAAATGCGGCGCTTGGGGGCTTTGGATGCGCTGGCCGCCAGTGCCACGCAATTGCCACCCGCCACGACCCGTTGCAACCAGCTCTGAAACAGAGCTCCACTGCTTGCCCGCTGTGAGGCAGGCGTTGTGGATCGGTTGGTGGTGTGGCGCGCTTAATCTTCAGCGCATGACACTGGCAGTGCTGGAAAGCGCACAGTGAACAGCGCGCCCGGCGGGTTTTGCCCCGGATGGGCATCGTCCAAGCTGACTTCGGCCCCGTGCTGGGTAGCGATCTCCAACACAATCGGCAGCCCTAGCCCCGAGCCGTCGGCATCGGTACCCAAGGCGCGGTAAAAGGGCTGAAACACCAGCTCGCGCTCGGCCTCGGGCACGCCCGGCCCAGAGTCTTCTACCTGCAAAATGACGTTTTGGTGTTCAATATCCGTCCACACCCTGGCGGTGACCACACCGGGCTTTTCTTCCGTAGATGGTGTGTAATGGATCGCGTTGTCTACCAAGTTGCGCACCAACTCCATGATGAGGGTGGGGTTGGCATCCATCTGTAGCCCCAGCTGGCCCGGTTCGGCACCGTCATAACCCAAGTCGATGCGTTTGTCTAAGGCCCGGGGCACAGAATCGCGCACCACCTCAATCACCAACTGGGCCAAATCGCAGGGCTGGCGCGGCATGACGGCCCCGCTGCCCTCGGCGCGTGCTAAGGCCAGCAATTGGTTCACGGTATGGGTGGCACGGATGCTGGAGCGCCCAATTTGTTGCAGCGAGCGTTTCAGCTCTTCGGTGCTGGTGCCTTCGCGCTGGGCCAAATCGGCCTGCATACGCAAACCGGCCAACGGGGTTTTCAGTTGGTGCGCAGCATCGGCCAGAAAGCGTTTTTGCGTGGCTAAAGAATCGTGCAGACGCGTCAACAAGTCGTTGACAGCATCCACCAGCGGAGCCACCTCTAAGGGCACGGCTTTGTGGTCTAGCGGGCTGAGATCGTCTGGACTGCGGGCGCGGATGCGCTCTTCTAAACGGTGCAAGGGGCGAATGCCATGCGCCAGCGCCAGCCAGACCAACAGCACCGCCAACGGCAGAATGACAAACTGCGGCAGCATCACGCCTTTGATAATTTCAGTCGCCAGCACGCTGCGTTTTTCGCGGGTTTCGGCCACCTGCACCAAAGCCATGCCGCCCTTGCTCAGGGGCAAACGCACCCAGATATAGGCCACCCGGATATCAATGCCACGCAATTCGGCATCGCGCAGTTGCACCTGTGCTGTGTTGGGCACTTCCCCTTCCGGGGGCAAGGGCAAGGCGCTTTCGCCCGAGAGCAACTCGCCATTGGGCCCTGTGACTTGGTAATAAACGATGTCGGAATCATCCGCGCGCAAAATCTCACTGGCAGGCTGTGGCAAATTGAACTGCACCTTGCCCCGGTACACCGTGACCAGTTGTGCCAGCGCGTGGGCGTTGTACTCTAAGGCCCGATCAAACGGTTTATTGGCAATGCCTTGCGCCACCAGCCATGTCAGGGCCAAACTAACGGGCCACAGCAACAGCAGGGGCGTGAGCATCCAATCGAGAATTTCACCAAACAGCGAGCGCTGTTCACGCTGAAAGATTTTCAAAGCACAGACCAAAAAAGCGGCAGACGCACACTGGCCCTAGCCTGGGATTTTTTCCAAGCAGTAACCCAAGCCGCGCACGGTAGCAATGCGGATCGGGCCTTTCTCGATCTTTTTGCGCAGGCGGTGGATATAGACCTCGATGGCGTTGTTGCTGACCTCTTCACCCCACTCGCACAAGCGCTCGACCAACTGGTCTTTACTCACCAAGCGTCCCGCACGTTGCAACAAGACCTCCAACAGGCCCAACTCGCGCGCCGACAGCTCTACCATCTTGCCGTCAATCGTGGCCACACGGCCCGCTTGGTCATAAACCAAAGGGCCGTGGCGAATGGTGGCACTGCCGCCACCGGCCCCACGGCGCACCAAGGCGCGCACGCGCGCTTCCAGCTCTTGCAGGCTAAAGGGCTTGGCCATGTAGTCATCGGCCCCAAAGTCCAGCCCTTTCACACGCTCCTCTACGCTGTCGGCAGCCGTCAAAATCAACACCGGCAGGGTAGCCCCTCGGCTACGCAAGCGCTTGAGCACCTCTAGGCCATGCACCTTGGGCAGGCCCAAATCCAAAATCAATAAATCAAACTCGTGGTTGGTCATCAGGGCCGCATCGGCTTCGCTGCCGCTGGCCACATGATCTACCACGGCCCCCGAACTGCGTAAGGTACGCAACAGGCCATCGGCCAGCACTTGATCATCTTCGGCAATCAAAATACGCATGCAAAAAATCCTGTGTCAGGTCGGTGAAAGGTGCTAATTTTAGGAGAGTGCCAGCACCCATCACTTGATACACACCAGGCGCACTTGGCGCAGGTCGGTCAGGCCCTGCAAGGCTTTTTCAATGCCGTCCATTTTCAGGGTGCGCATGCCACTGTTCAGGCACGATTGCAGCAACTGGGCCACGCGCGAGCGCAGTTGGATATGCTCTTTGATGGCATCGTCAGCCACCAGCAACTCGTGCAGGGCCACACGGCCTTTGTAGCCGCTGCCTTGGCATTTGTCACAGCCCACCGGGCGGTAAAGTTGCAACTGGCCTTGTGCATTGCCGTATTGGCTGCGCCAGCCTTGCAGCAGCGCCTCGCATTGCTGGGGGTCGGGCTGCACTTCGGTCGAGGTGTGTAAGTACTCACTGGCACAGGCCAGTAGCTCCGCCTGATCGGGCAGGTAGGCTTGTTTGCAACTGCACAGCTTGCGTGCCAAGCGCTGTGCCAATACCCCGAGCAAGGCATCGGCAAAATTGAAGGGGTCCATGCCCATGTCGAGCAAACGCACAATCGATTCGGGGGCCGAGTTGGTGTGCAGGGTAGAGAACACCAAATGCCCAGTGAGCGAGGCCTCAATGCCCATGCTGACGGTTTCCAAGTCGCGCGACTCGCCCACCATGATGATGTCAGGGTCTAGGCGCAAAAAGGCGCGCATCACGGTGGCAAAGTCCACCCCGGCTTTCTTGTTGACCTGCACTTGGCGCAGGCCGCGCTGGGTGATTTCTACCGGGTCTTCCGCTGTCCAGATTTTGGCATCCGGGGTGTTGAGGTGCTTGAGGATGGAATGCAACGTGGTGGTTTTGCCCGAGCCGGTAGGGCCACAGACATAAAACAGGCCATAAGGCTTGCTGATGGTGTCGAGCAGGCGTTGCAGGTTGTGGCTGCTCAGGTTCAGCTGCTCTAGTGGCAGCGGCTCGCCGCCGCGCAACAGGCGCATGACCACGTCTTCGACCCCACCCATTGAGGCGATGGTGGCGACACGCAATTCAATGTCCAACGGGCCAAAGCGGCGGAATTGGATTTTGCCGTCTTGGGGTTTGCGCCGCTCCGAGATGTCCAAATCGCACATGATTTTGATGCGCGTGACCAACGGCGCGCGGTAAGCGGCTGGAATCTCGATGTAGGGCCGCAAGATGCCATCAATGCGAAAACGAATCTGGGTTTTCTCTTTACCCGGCAGGGGTTCGATATGGATGTCGGAAGCGCCTTGTTGGTGGGCATCCAAAATGATGCGGTTGACCAGCTTGACCAACTCGTTGTCGGCCGCAGCAGAGACCAAAGCGGTGTCGTCCACGCTGTCGTCGGGCGTGGTATCGCTCAGATCCGCCAACATGCGATCCACGCTGGTATCGGCTTGGGCGGGGTAGAGCTGGTCCAGGGTTTGCAGAAATTCTTGCCGTGTCGTGACCAGGTATTCGATGGGCTGTGCCTGCGGAAATACCTGGCCGACAATGCGTGCGCTTTGCACCGCCTCTGGGTCTAAGCACATCACTTGCAGGCCACTGCTGCCTTCTTCCAACGGTACCCAGCCTTGGGACAGCAAAAAGTCGCGCTTGAGGGCACCGTGCAGCGCTTCCACACGCAAACGCTGGGCATGGAACCCAACATAAGGCACACCAAAGAAAGCTGCCAAACTGGCCCCAATGGCCGCCAACGACACGCCCTGCTGGAGCAAGATGGCCTCGCTGGGCAGGCCACTGTCGCGTGCTTGTTGTAGGCATTGGGCCAAATCGATAGCGCTGATGTGGCCCTGTTGCACCAACCATTGGTAGCGCATACTGCCTGGCGGCGGGGCTGGGGCATGGCTGGGCAGTGGGGGCAGAGTGACTGGGGCGGCGGCTGGCTCTGGCCCACTGCTGCTGGCCAGCTCGGGCGGTGGCCCTCGGTGCTTAAAGGCAATCGCCAAGGTTTTGCACAGTTCGGCCACGCCCTGTTCGGCTGCGCTGCTAAAGGGCTCGCCATTGCGGGTGTTGATAAGTTGCAGCACACCATACAAAGTGCCATCTTGCACAATGGGTGCAGTGAGCAATTGGCGCGTCACGTAGCCCGAGCGGCGATCCACTTCGGCCTGAAAGTTCAGATCGGGTGCAATCTGGCGCAACGCCGCACTGTCGTGGGCATCGGGCACATTCACCAAGCGCCGCTTAAAGGCCACGTACCCGGCCACGCTGTTGTTTTTGATACGCAAACGGATGCTGCGGATGGTTTGCAGGCCGGTTTTGACACGCGAGACGATGTATTCACCATCTTCAGCCACGGTGTAAATGGTGATGCGGTCGGCCGCAAACAAATCGCAAATCGGCTGCGCCAAATCCACCATGATCTGCTCTATGCGGTCGGTGTTATGGATGCGATTGCTCAGGTGTTGCAGCGCCCGAAAAAACGCCGCTTCATCCAAAGTGGCAAGGGAGGGAGAGGCCATCGGCTTAAAACTCAAAAACTTGCCCAGCTTCTAACCAGAACAAGGGGTATTGTCGTGCCAGCCCTAAGGCTTGCACTTCGGCGTGCAGCAAAGCCACCTCCAGCGGTTTGGTGTGCGTCAAGCCAATGCGGCAGCCTGTGGGCAGGGGCATGGGTAGCTGTGCCAACTCCTCGGCCAGCACCTGCGGACACAGGTGGCCGCTGACATGGGCCAAGGCACTGGCGCGCTGGCTAAAGGTCAACTCAATCACCAACATGGCCAGCGGCAATTGGCACAAGCGTTGCCAAAAAGCCGGGTTGCGCTCCGTGTCGCCGGTAAACACCCAATGGCCTTGGGGGGTGTGTACCGCAAAGCCGACGGCGGGTACGGTGTGCTGTGCTGGTAGCACCTCGATTTTCTGTCCGTTCAAAGTAAGCACCTGGCCCACTTCTATCGGGTGAAACTGCACCATCGGCTGCTGCGGTGATGGAATGACCGAAAAATCCGGCCAAATGATGCCGTTGAAGATATGTGCGCGCAAAGCCTCAATCGTGGCGGGCAAAGCATGCACACGCAGGGGTTGGCTGCGCAGGCCCGCCACGGCATCGAGCATCAGGGGTAACGCAGCCAGATGGTCTAGGTGCGAGTGGGTCAACAACAGATGGTCAATTTGCACCATCTCGCCCAGCGGCAAATCGGCCACACCGGTGCCCGCATCGATCAGGATGTGTTGGTCGAGCAAAAAGGAGGTGGTGCGGGCATGTTGTGCAATGGCACCAGAGCAGCCTAAGACCCGTATTTTCATGGATTTTTCGCCCCCGGGAACAAGAAAAACAACACACCCAGTCCGCACTGGGCCATGCTGCGGCAACGGGGATTCTGGCACGAGCCGCTTGAATCTGGCTGCCGTCATCCCCAAATGCCAAAAATCTGTCAACCTTGCCGCAAGCGGTGGCGCTCTTGGTTTACAGTGGTGTTGTCGGCACCCAGCCGACCGAAGTTCGAAAAGGAGATCAACATGCAAGTGCAGGTACACGCTAACGACCACATTCAAGGCGGTGAATCTTTGGCCCAATGGATTCAGACCGAAGCCCTTGACCGGCTGGCCCGTTTTCGCGAGCACATCACCCGCGTCGAAGTGTTCCTGACCGATGTGGATGCCGGCAAGTCCGGTGCCAACGACAAGCGCTGCCGCCTAGAGGCACGCCCCGCAGGACGCCAACCGGTCACGGTCACTGCCGATGGTGACAAGGTGGCCGTGGCCTTTATCAGTGCCGTGGACAAACTGATCCACGCTTTGGATGCCGATTTGGGCCGCGTCAAAGCCCGCCATGCCCGCGACACCATCGGAGCGCATTTACAAGACGCGGAATAAGTGCCGGGGCGGCTAGGTAGCCGCCTTGGAACGCTGACGACTGCTGGGCGCAAGTGGCTATGGCACTTGCGCTTTTTTTATGCCGGTGTATCGGGGCAGTGCAGCAAAGCGGTGCCTAAAGCGGTGTGCTGCTGCGTTCGCGTTCGCCTTCACCATCCAACGCATCGATCAGTTCGGGCAGAAAAGCCGATAGCTCGCCGGTGGTCAAAGCCCAGTCGGCATCAAAACCGGCCTCTTGCTTGGCTTGCTCGGCCAAGGCAGTATCCAACCAAGCCAATTTTTTCAGCTGCAAGCCTTCGGTCAAGACAAAAGACAGGCGATCAGCCCAACTCAATGCCAACCGGGTGGGGCGTTTACCAGCTTCGATATGGGCGCGGATTTCCTCAATATCCAACGGGTGGCGGGCATAGCGCACCACGGCTTTGTCTTCGGCGCTGCTCTTGAGTTCACATTCGCGGTCAATGCTCAAGCCTGGCGGTGGCTCTTGGCTGCACAGCCATTGGGCCATCGCGGTAGCGGGGGCCGTTTGGGTATCGAGCAACCACAGCGACAGCCCCGGCAAGGCTTGCACCAAGGCTGTCACCACTTCATCCGCCCGGCTTTGGCTGGCGCAGTCGAATAGCACAAAGCCCGCTTGCGGATCTATCCACAGATGGATGTGGCCTTGCCGGGTGAAGGCTTGGGGCAATAGATCCAGCTTGGCTTCCTCTTTCAGGTCACGGGTGGCGCGTTTGCCGGGTTTGCGTCCGGTGGTTTGTTCGATCTGGGCCGCTTTTTCTTGCACTTTGCGCGCCAACACACTGGCCGGTAACAGTTTGGTCTCGGTCATGAAGCGCAATATCCATTGCCCGTTCACAGACTCCACCAAGGGGCCGTGGGCTTCGCCACGCGGTGGCACCCAGCCCCCCGCATGCTCTTGGGTGGCACTGCACGGCATAAACGGCGCTTGTGCCAGTGCGGCTTCGATTTGCTGCAATCCGATGGGCCAAGCAGGGGCCGTGCGGTAAATGATGAGGTTTTTGAACATAGCCAGATTGTTTGTAGCGCGAGAACGGGAACGGCTGGGATGGTACGCTGTACCCCACCGAAAGACAGCCCGGCTTTACACAGGGGCAGTCGTACTACATGACAGAGTGACATCCGACGCGCATACTGTGGTGCTGAGCAACAAGTTCTCCCTGCTGGCACGGGCGTGCTGGTGGTGTTTTTTGCCGAAAGGATTTCGTATGGCCTTCTGTCTTTCTCGTAAATTGCTGGCGACGGCTGTGTTGGCTGCCTTGTCTCTGCCCGGTTGGGCCCAGTCGGATGCTGCGGTCTCCGCTGCGGCCGCGCCCGCAGCAGTGTCGGCTCCGGCTACCGAGGCTGCGCCACCAGCCGCCCGCTCTGGCCCGCGCGCCCAGCGCGGTGGGCCGGGCTACCAAAAGCAGCGCCACTACCGCCAGCACCGGGCCATGCGCAGCGAGCAATGGGCCGCCAACTGGCAAGAGCGCCGCGCCCAACACCATGCCCAGCTCAAGGAGCAATTGCACCTGAGCCCAACGCAAGAAGCGGCCTGGACTGAATTTACCGCCGCGATGGAACCCGGCCGCCATGCGCGTTTGGGTTGGGAAGGCATGGAGCAACTGACCACGCCCGAGCGGGTAGATCGGATGCGCGCCCTGCGGTTACAACACGCCGCCGAAGCCGACCGCCGTGGCGATGCCGTAAAAGCGTTTTATGCCCAGTTGAACCCCGAACAGCAAAAGACTTTTGATGCCCACCATCAGGGTGGCCCATACCGTATGGCAGGCCCACGCGGCCGGGGCATGATGCCAGCGGCGGCCGATGGCACGGGCCAACCGGGCTGGAAACACCCCGATTGCATGATGGATGGCAGCGGCCCGCGCAATGGCCGTGGCCCCCGTGCCACTGCGCCAGCTACACCATAAATCCAACTGAGACTGCACCAGCGCCACCGGCCCCCGCAATTGAGCTATCAGAGGCAGTGCTGGTGCAGCCAATCTTCTAGCTGCAATTCGGTCAAGGGGCGGCTGAACAGGTAGCCCTGAAAGGCTTGGCAGCCTGCTTGCAACAGCACATCGCGTTGGGCGCTGCTTTCTACCCCTTCAGCAATCACGTTCAGCCCTAAACTGCGGCTCAGGCCAATGATGGTGTTGACGATGGCGGCATCATTGGGGTCGGTGAGCAGATCGCGCACAAAACTTTGGTCGATTTTGAGTTGATCCAGCGGCATGCGCTTGAGGTAACTCAGGCTGGAGTAGCCGGTACCAAAATCATCTAAGGAAAAGCCGACCCCCAGTTGGCCCAGCGCTTCCATCGTGGCGATGGTAGTGTCCATGTCTTCTACCAGCAGGCTCTCGGTCAGCTCCAATTTCAAGCGCTGCGGTGGTGCCTGCGTGCTGTGCAGCACTTGGGCCACCTCTTGTACAAAGCCCGGATTGCGAAACTGGCGCGAACTGACATTCACCGCCATATTGATGTGGCGCAGTCGGGGCTGGTGCTGCCAGCGGGCCAGCAATTGGCAGGCGCTTTCTAACACCCAACGCCCCAGCACCAAGATGATGCCTGTTTCTTCAGCCAGCGGCACAAAATCGGCGGGCGAGACCATGCCACGCTCAGGGTGCTGCCAGCGCACCAGTGCTTCAATGCCGACACATTGGTCTAAATGGTTGATTTGGGGCTGGTAGTGCAACAAGAACTGGCCTTGGGCCGAGGCATTGCGTAAATCGGCCTCCAAGGCGGCGCGCGCCGTGACCACGGCCTGCATGTGCGGATCAAAAAAGCGCAGGGTATTGCGCCCAGCGGTTTTGGCTTGGTACATGGCCAAATCGGCCTGCTTAAGCAATTCACCCACGCTGGTGCTGTCGCCTTGGAAGGGAGCAATACCAATGCTGGGGGTGCTGCGGTATTGGTAACCTGCGAGTTCGTAGGGCTGGCCCAAAGTAGCCAAGATTTTTTCGCCCACGCTGCGCGCACTCAGGGCCAAAGCACCGGGGTCTGGCCCCAAAGCCTCTAACATCACCACAAACTCATCACCCCCCAAGCGTGCCACGGTGTCGACGCTGCGGACACAGGTGTTCAAGCGCTGCGCCACTTGTTGCAACAACTGATCGCCTTGGTCGTGGCCCAAGGTGTCGTTCAGGGTTTTGAAGTTGTCTAAGTCGATGAACAGCAACGCGCCGCCTTGCTGCTTGCGCTGCGCTGCTGCCAATGCTTGGTGCATCCGATCCATCAGCAACATGCGGTTGGGCAGGCCGGTGAGCGAGTCGTAAAAGGCCAAGCGCTGGATTTCGCGTTCGGTGGCTTTGCGTTGGCGGATGTCGGTGTGGATAGCCAGGATGGATTCGGGCTGCCCGTCTTCGCTGCGCACCAGTGTCCAGCGCCCTTCGATGTCGATGGCATGGCCATCGCGGTGGTGCTGCACGATTTCTCCGGCCCATTCACCCTGCTGCAACACGGTTTGGGCGGCCCGGTAAAACAGGGTTGGGTCTTGGTAGAGCAGCGAGGCAATCGAATGCCCCAACACCTGCCACTGCGGCCAACCATAAACCCGCTCGGCACTTTTGTTCCAGTAGGTGATGCGGTGCTCTAGGTCGTGCACGATGATGGCATCTTGCGCTTTGTCTAACAGCGAGGCTTGCTGGCGAATGCGGTTGTCCGAGACTTGGCGTTCAATTTCGGCCGCAGCGCGGGCGGCAAAAATTTGCAGGGTAGAGGTGACGAAATCGGGGTCGGCCAAGGGCTGGGTGAACAGCACAAAAATCATGCCGATGGTCTCGCCCGAGCTGTCACACAGTTGTTGGCCCACATAGGCTTGGGCTTGCAAGCGCCCGGCGGTGATGGGGGTGTCTGGATAGAGCGCCGCCGCGCCTTCGGGCACCACGTATTGGCGCTGGGTAAGCAGCCTCATACTGGGCGTAGCCTCCAGGTCGTACTCCATGGACGGCAACAGTTGGCCTTCTACCACCATCGCCAAGGCAGCCACGCGGGCGGGCTTGTCGTATTGCCGGGGCAGCAAACGCATCACGCAACCGGCTTGGGCATCCAACACTTCGGCCATCTGGCTGGCCAACTGGACAAAAAATTCGGTGCCGGTGGCGGTAGAGACGGCCGCAGCCACTTTGAGTACCGAGGCGTGCAGGCGTTGTTGTTCGCGGCGGGCACGCAGGCTGGTAATGCCAAAAGCCAAGTCATTGGCCAAGTCTTGCAGCAAACGTGCCTCTTGCTGGCTGATGTGCAGTACTTCGGGGGCGTAGAGGTAGAGCAGGCCAAAGGTGCGCTCGCCGTGGCGCAAGGGCAGGCTGATCACGCCATGAAAGCCATGCGCCAGCAGGCGCTCAGACAACTCGGCATAAATGGGCTCGGTGCGCACGTCTTGCACAATCACGGGCTGACCGGTACGTACCGTGATACCGGATGGCCCTTGGCCGCGCGGATCGGTGTCAGACCACGACAGGTGCAAGCTGTCGAGGTAGTGGTCATGGCTGCCCGCATGGGCCACTACTTCGATGGTTTTAGCAGCATCATCGCGGGCAAAGCCCACCCAGCCCAAACGGTAGCCGCCAATTTCGACGGCAATGCGGCACACGGCTTCGAGCAATTCGGGCTCGGTGGTGGCGCGCACCATCGCCTCGTTGCAAGCGCCCAGCAGTTGTTGCGCCCGGCCCAAACGCGCCAGTTCGCGCTGGGCGCGCAAGCGCTCGGTGATGTCGGTCGCCATGATTTGGCGCGCCGGACAACCATTGAAAGACATGGTGCGCGAAGACACTTCAACATCAATCAACTCGCCGTCTTTGCGCAGATGTTGGTGCTGCAAGCTGCGCCGCCCGGTGCCCTCGCCCAAGGCCAACACTTCGGCCCGAAACTGCACCCGTTGCTCGGGCCGCCACAGGTCAGCCATGCTCATGCGCAACAGTTCGGCCTCGGTGTAACCATACAGCGCCAGCATGGCCCGGTTCACGGCCAAAATACGCAGGCTGTCATCCAAGGCATAGACCCAAATCGGTTGCGGGTGGTAGTCAAACAGTAGCCGGTATTGCTGCTCGGAGGCACGCAGCTGGGCCGCCACTTGGCGCAGGTGCAACAGTGCGCTCAAAGATTCGGCCAACATTTGCAGGTGTGCTGCATCGCGCGCGATAAAGCCGTGGCTGTGTTGGGCATTGGCCTGCAGCAAGCCCACCACTTGGCCTTCTACGCGCAGTGGCGTGACCAAGGTAGAGCGCACTTGGGCATCGCCGTGCATAGAGACCACATCGTCACACAAGCCATTGAAGGGATTGCATTGGACGGTTTCGCCCTGCTGCAGGCGCTGCCAAGCGGCACACTGGCGCAGTGGCATGGTGCGCCCGAACGGAGGTGCATCGCGTCCGGCACTGGCTTGGGCCACCAATTCTTGGCCTTCGATCAGTTCTAGGCTGGCACTGCGCGCGCCGGTGATGTCGAGTGTGGCTTGCACCACCAGGTCGAACAAATCGGCTTGGCTCAGCTCTAGCGCCGCCATGCGCTGTTGCACCTGTACCAAAGCGGCTTGGGTTTGGGCTTCGTGCAGGGCATCCAAGTGGGCTTGCTTGTCGGCGCTGATGTCGCGAATGCCACCCACCATGCGCAGGGCTTGACCAGCCTCGTCCCGGATCACAAAGCCCCGGTCTTGCACCCAGATGGTGCTGCCATCGTCACGCACAATGCGGTACTCTGCCATCCAAGCGGTGTCTTGCCCTTCGATAGCGGCATACAGGGCTTTGACGGTGCGGGCGCGCTCTTGCGGATGTACGCGCTGCGCCCAGGCATCGGCATCGGGCATGGCCTGCTGGGCATTCATACCAAACAGGGTGCGGTAAGAGTCACTCCACCAAATTTGGCCGTTGCGTACGTTCAAATCCCATACGGTGTCGGCCGTGGCATTGGCCACCAGATGGAAGCGCTCTTCACTCAGGCGCAGCGCTTGGTGCTGGCGGCGCAGTTGCAACTGCGCCATCACTTGGTTGGCCAGCATGTGCAAAGCGGCACGCTGGCTAGCGCTGAGTGCGCCGGGGTGGGTGTCCATCACCAGCAAGGAGCCAATGGTGATACCGTCTGGTGCAATCAGAGGCGCGCAAGCGTAAAAGCAAATGTGCGGTGCCCCCGTGACCAAGGGGTTGTCTTTGAACAGGGGATGTTGGCGCGCATCGCCAATTTCAATGACTTCGTTGCAGCCATCCAGCCAATGTTTGCAGAAGGCGACGCTGAGATCGGTTTGGCGCATGTCCAAGCCAACACGGGCTTTGAACCATTGGCGCTGCTCGTCAATAAAATTGACCGCCGCCATCGGGGTGCCGCAGATATGTGCTGCCAATTGGGCCAGCTGGTTAAAGGCTTCTTCTTCTGGGGTGTCGAGGATGGCGTAGGCTTGCAACGCCTGTTGGCGCTGTGCGTTGGTGTTGGCAGGCGTTGCCATACCCAAGGGCAGCGTCATGGTCCACGCTCTCCTAGGGCCAGGGGGGCGAGCGCAACACAACGCGACAGGTGAAGCAAAAACCTTGGCATGGATCGGGTGGCAGCTGGCAAACGGTTAAACACAAGGGCATACGGAAACGACCACGCTGGCCCCAGAGCGCAACGTGTCCAGATACTACATGCACCCCGCGATATCACAAACAGCAAACTGGTAAAGTGGATCTCGTTTTTGCTATATAAAAAATAGCATATAAAGCTTTTATATAAACGATTGAAAGCTTATTTTATCAATGCCAATGGGGGCGCGTGGGGGCGTGGAATACCCGTATACGGCACCACTGGGCCCTAAGGGCGCAAAAAAGCGACCTGCTGGCTGGCCCAGTAGCGGGCTTGCAAGTGGTCGAGCCGCACTTGTCCACCGCTGGAAGGTGCATGAACAAAGCGCCCTTGGCCCACATAGATGCCCGCATGGGTAGGCTGTGGCCCGGTGCCAAACAACACCAAATCGCCCGTGCGCCGCTGCTCTTGTGGCACGCGCTGGCCCCATTGGGCCAACTGGGCTACCGTGCGCGGCGGCGCTTGGGTGGTACGCGCCCGATAAACGTAGCCAATCAGGCCACTGCAATCAAACCCACCATCGGGCGTATTGCCGCCATAGCGGTAGGGCGTGCCCACCAGCCCCAGTGCATGGATGGCAATGTCGTGCGCCATGTCTGCCGACAAGCGCCCATCGTGCACTGCACGGGCTGGCTGGGCCACAGGCGGGGCAGAGACTGGCGGCACCGAGCTGCAGGCAGCCAACGCCAACAAACACACTGGCCCGACCCAACGGCCCCAGCGCCACGCTACTGCCCTTGGCCCACGCATGGTTTAACGCACAATCATCACAGGTAGCGTGCTTTGGGCCAGCACCTTGGTGGTGATAGAGCCCATCACCAAAGTGGCCAAGGCACCATGCCCGTGCGAGCCCATCACCAACAAATCAAACTGCTTGTCGGCCGAGGCCACTTCGGCAATGGTTTCGGCAATATGGCCTACTTTAGCGATAGTTTGCAACGCCACCCCCTTGGTGGCCATGAACTTGACCACCGGATCGAGCACCTTCTGGTTTTCTTCGGCGTAATACTCCTCCACCAGCTCTTTGCTCAAAGAGGCACGGGCGTGGGCTGGCAAGGGCGGGTGTACCGTCAGGGCGGTGTAGTGGTGGCCGGGGCCCAACAGCTCATCATGGGCAGCCAAATAAGCCAGCATTTTTTTGGTAAAAGGGCTGCCATCGACGGCCAATAAAATGTTCATTTTGCTGCTCCTGCTGGGTATAAAACAAGCTTGCGGCCATCATACGGGGCCACCCGGCTACTGTGGGCACTTATCTTATGCCACTGCACGGGCATCACAACACCTGTCTTGGTACATTGCCATACCATGCACTCTCCTGCCCTGATTCCTGGTTTGTACGGCCTGCGCCGCCGTGTGGTTTATGTCACGCTGTATGAACTGCTGGCCATTGCCGCCGCCACGGTCGGGCTGATGTGGCTGTCCGATCAAAGTGCGGGCCATTCAGGTGTGGTAGCGATGCTGGCCTCGGCCATTGCGGTGCTGTGGAATGTGCTGTTCAATACCCTGTTTGAGCGCTGGGAGGCCCGCCAAACGGTGCGCGGGCGCAGCCTGCGCCGCCGTCTGGCCCATGCCATTGGCTTTGAGGGCGGGCTGGCGCTGATTTTGGTGCCGGTGTTTGCTTGGTGGTTTAACGTCAGCCTGTGGCAAGCGCTGGTGATGGATTTTTGGATGGTGCTGTTCTTTTTGCTGTACACCTTCGGCTTTAACTGGGCCTTTGACCGCATTTTTGGCCTGCCTGCCTCGGCCTGCGCTGGCCCGGCTTAAGCCAAAATTGGCCCCAGCAAGGCTATGCTTCTTTATCGGTGGCAAAAAATGGGCGTGACAGGTACGCCACCAGAGCAAAAAACGCGCTGCGTTTTGCGCTCCACCTGCCCGGCAGCCCTGCCGGGGTTGCACGCCACCCCTTGTCATGAACGCCACCCATTTGCCACAAAACCCGTCCACCTTACAAGGCTTGGTACAAGCGATTGAACAAGCCCATGCCGAAGACAGCTTAAGCAATCCCTTCAGCGCCGCACAATGGGAAACTCTGTCCGCCTACCTGCAACCGCACACCCTGGCGGCCTCGCAAATTTTGTTTACCAAGGGGGTGCTAGACCGCACCTTGTATCTGGTAGAAAGCGGTAACTTGAGCGTGCATTACGAAGATGAAAAGCAACGCCTACGTATGGCCGTGGTCGGGCCGGGCTCGGTAGTGGGCGAGGGGGGATTTTTCTCGCACCGGCCCCGCAGTGCCACCGTCCAAGCCGCCGCCCCAAGTCGGCTCTGGGCTTTGACGGCACTGCGCTTTACCGAGTTGTCCAACCGCCAACCCGCGATTGCCTTGGCTCTGTGCATGGCCGTGGGGGCAGTGGTGTCCAAACGCTTGGTTGACCGCCGCCGCCGCGTGGCAGCCACCTAAAAGGCGACACAAAGACTTGAGGTAACGCAGAATATAGCCCGATAGGCCATAGAGCGGCGCTATAACGGGTGTAGGCCAAGTACACTTCTTGCGGATTTTTACAGGTGTTGTCGAAAGAAAGAAAGCCATGTCCTTTTTGAGCTGGTTTACGCGCAAATCTCCTCCGCCACAAGCTCACCCGAGCGAGGCTACGGGCTTGCTCAATGCCGATGCCACGGTGCCTTTGGTGCCGGGGGCGGATGGTCAACCGCTGCTCAAACCAGCCCCGGCAGAACATGCCGCCAACCGCACCAACGAGCGCCTAGAACGGCGCGAACTGCTGTACATCGTGGTGCGCGACGCGATGGTGCGTGCCGGGGTGCTATCGGCCAGCTATAAATTCAAGGTGTTGTCCTTAGACCAGCGCGGGCGACAATTTCTCATCATGATGGACTTGGCACGCGAGTACGGCGGTGAAACTGCCCGCCTGAGCGAAATCGAAGCCCTGATCGCCCAAACCGCCAAGGCCCGTTACGACATCGCCGTCTCGGCCGTGTACTGGCGCATCAATGACCATGTGGCCGTCGGCTTGCCACAAAAGGCCGGGGCACATGCACCCGCAGCGCCAGCAGCCACCGTGCCGCCACCGCACAGTCGCCCGGTTGGAGCGGCTACTGCCCCAAGCAGCACCGAGCGTCCGCTGCCACCCCACCAACGCCCGCGCCCAGTGCCAGTAAGCGCACCTGCAGCGCCGCTGCTCACCCCTGCGGCACCCACACCTGCCCCTGCCGTCAGCACCGATTTTGCAATGCCTGTGGCCTCGCCGCCGGTGGTGGCTGCACCCTCCCATGCACGCTTTGACCCGATTGAGGCTGAAGAAGTGGCTGCTTTCAAGCGTGCCTTGGCCAGTGCTGCAGCAGCACGCCCCGCCAGCACTGCAGCGCCTTTGGGGGTATCGGTACATTCGGGGCCGCTGCGCCAGCCCGTCAGTGATACCGGCTTTGCCGACACCGAAATGCCCACCGATGCCCACGGCCCCGACTTGGGCAGCACCCAATACGGCGAGCTGCGCTAAGCCATCACATCACCCACCATCCAGCCGTGGTGGTGGGCGGCGCGGCAGCATCTAACCGCGCAACAGCTTGTCCTCAGCCCCGAGCAAGGCGGTAGGATGACCCGATAGCACCAAGGTGTCGCCTGCGGCCAGCACCAAGTCATCGGCGGGTGTGGCAATGCGTCCGTTGCCGTGGCGCAAGCTCACCACCCGCACCCCCATCGCATGCAAGGCCAACTGCTGCAAGGCTTGGCCTACGGTTTTCGCCCCCGGCGGCAGGGTCACGCTGCTCAGGCGTTCTTGGTCACGCTCCTGCACCGTATCGTCATCGGCCCCATGAAAATAGCCGCGCAGCAGGTTGTAGCGTGCCTCGCGCTGCTCTTGCACCAAACGCAACACGCGGCGCATGGGCACCCCCACCAGTGCCAGCGCATGGCCAGCCAACATCAACGAGCCTTCAATCGCTTCCGGCACAATCTCGGTCGCTCCTGCAGCCTGCAAGCGGTCAAGGTGCAAATCGTCCTGCGTGCGCACCACCACCGGTATTTGGGGGGCATGGCTACGGGTGTTGGCCAACACCTTCAGGGCCGAGGGCACATCCAAATAGGTCACGGCCACGGCACTGGCGCGCACCAAGCCCGCCGCCACCAAAGCCTGCAAGCGCGTGGCATCGCCATACACCACCGAATGCCCAGCCGCCGCCGCTTGGCGCACCCGATCCGGATCCAAGTCCAAGGCCATGTAAGGGATACCCTCTTGCTCCAACATGCGCGCTAAGTTCTGTCCGCAACGGCCGTAGCCACAAATAATCACATGCTTGCTGGTATCAATCGCCTTGCGCGCAATGTTGGTCATTTGCATCGATTGTTGCAACCAATCGCTGGCCACCAGCTTCATGACAATTTGGTTGCTGTACAGGATCAGAAACGGTGTCGCCAACATCGATAGCACCATCGCGGCCAAAATCGGATTCATCAAGGCCGGACGCAACAAGCCATGCGTTTGCATCAATGCCAGCAGCACAAAACCAAACTCACCCGCTTGGGCCAAATACAAGCCCGTGCGTAAACTCACGCCGGTGGTAGCGCCCATGCCGCGCGCCAGCAGCAAAATAATGCCCAGTTTGAGCAACAAGGGTACCGCCAACAAACCGAGTACCAGTCCCCATTGCTCGACCAAGATGTGCCAATCCAACATCATGCCGATGGTGATGAAAAACAGCCCGAGCAGCACATCGTGAAACGGTCGGATATCGGTGCCCACTTGGTGCCGGTATTCGGTCTCAGACACCAACACGCCCGCAATAAAGGCCCCCAAGGCCAAACTCAGCCCGGCCAACTCGGTCAGCCACGCCAGCCCCAAGGTGATGAGCAACAGGTTGAGCATGAACAGCTCATCACTTTTGCGCCGCGCCACCAGCGTGAGCCACCAACGCATCACCCCTTGCCCACCGGTCAACAGCACCGTCACCAGCACCACTGCCTTGAGCGAGGCCCCACCCAAGGCAGGCAACAAATTCTCCGGCGCAGCCGCCAGTGCCGGAATCAACACCAGCAAGGGCACCACCGCCAAATCTTGGAACAACAAAATGCCCATGATGCGTCGGCCATGCTCGCTTTCAATCTCAGCGCGCTCGGCCATCAACTTGACCACAATCGCGGTGCTGCTCATCGCCAGGGTGCCACCCAAGGCCAGCGCTGTCTGCCAGCCCACATCCCACACACCGCCCAGCCACTGGGCCAGCAGCAGCGTACCGCCCGTGATCAGCAACATGGTCAGCAGCACCTGCAGCAAGCCCAAGCCAAATACATCGCGCTGCATGGCGCGCAGTTTGGGCAAACTAAACTCCAGCCCAATCGAGAACATGAGGAACACCACGCCAAATTCGCCCAAGTGGCGCACGCTTTCGGAGTTCTGCGCCAGCGCCAGCGCATGGGGGCCAATCAAAATACCGGCGGCCAAATAGCCCAGCATGGGGGGCAGTTTCAAACTACGGCAAGCCACCACACCCAGTACGGCGGCCAATAAATACAGCAAAGTCAAAGCAAGTGAGGACATAGGCGAATGCTACCCGGCTAACAAGTCCGGGGCCGATAAAATCCCAGCATGCAAGTTGCCACTGGCGCGCCGCGCCCCTTTGATGCCGATCAGGCCCTGCGCCTGGGCCGAGAAACTTTTCAGATCGAGATCGCCGCCCTGCACGCCGCCGGAGAGCGCCTTGATGCCCACTTTGTCCAAGCCATCCAGACCATATTGCACATTCCGGGTCGGGTGGTGGTCATGGGCATGGGCAAAAGCGGCCACATTGGGCGCAAAATTGCCGCCACCTTGGCCTCGACCGGCACGCCTGCACTGTTTGTGCATCCCGGTGAGGCCAGCCACGGCGATTTGGGCATGGTGACACGGCAGGATGTGCTGCTGGCTATCTCCAACAGCGGTGAGAGCGCCGAACTCAATGCCGTGCTGCCGGTGATTAAACGCTTAGGGGTCCCGGTGATTGCCCTGACCGGGCAAGCGCAATCGAGCTTGGCACGCCATGCCGATGTGGTGCTCGATACCAGCGTAGAACGCGAGGCCTGTCCACTCAATTTGGCCCCCACTGCCAGCACGGCGGTGCAATTGGCCTTGGGCGATGCCTTGGCCGTGGCCCTGTTGGATGCGCGCGGCTTTCGGGCGGAAGACTTTGCCCGCTCCCACCCCGGTGGCGCGTTAGGGCGCAAACTGCTCACCCATGTCAGTGATGTGATGCGCCGGGGCGATGAGTTGCCACGGGTCGGCCCCGAAGCCAGCTTCAGTGCCCTGATGCGCGAAATGAGCGCCAAGCGCTTGGGTGCGTCGACCATCGTGGACGCACAAGGTCGGCTCTTGGGCATCTTTACCGATGGCGACCTGCGCCGACGCTTAGAAGCCGGGGCCGATTTGCGCCACGCCAGTGCCGCCGAGCTGATGCACCCGCACCCGCGCACCATCACCGAACAGGCGCTGGCCGTGGATGCTGCGGTGTTGATGGAAGAACATGGCATCACCAGCGTGCTGGTGCTCGACAGCCAAGGCGTGCTGGTGGGCATGGTGCATATTGGCGATTTGATGCGTGCCAAAGTTATCTAAACCTCAACACCTCCAAGGCCCGCTATGTCCGCCCCTGCCCTGACGTTTGCCCCCGAATTGCTGCTGCGAGCCCAAGATGTGCGGGTCGCATTTTTTGATGTGGATGGTGTGCTCACCGATGGCGGCCTGTACATCAGTGAACAAGGCGAAACCCTCAAGCGCTTCCATACCCTAGACGGCCACGGCCTCAAATTGCTGCAACAAGCGGGCATCACCCCAGCGGTGATTACCGGGCGCGACTCGGCCCCTTTGCGCCTGCGCCTGAAAGCCTTGGGCATTGAGCACGCCGTGTTTGGCACCGAAGACAAACGCCCCGCCGCCGAGCAAATTTTGGCCACCTTGGGCCTCGCGTGGAGCCAAGCAGCTGCTATGGGCGACGATTGGCCCGATTTGCCAGTGATGCGCCGCTGTGCCATTGCCTGCGCGCCCGCCCAAGCCCATGCCGAGGTATGCGCCCACGCCCACTACACCACCAGCGCCCAAGGTGGTGCCGGTGCGGTGCGTGAATGGTGTGACTTGTTGTTGGTAGCCAGCGGCCACTACCGCCGTCTGCTGGACACTTATCTGGCATGAGCAGCACCTTACGCCGGCGCTGGGACAGCGTTTCTCTGTATTTGCCGGTGCTGCTCATGGGGCTGCTGGCGCTGGGCACCTGGTGGCTGGTGCGCAATGCACCACAACCGCTCGCACCCGCCAGCCCTATGGCTCCTTCCTCAGAGCCAGATTACTTTATGCGCCAGTTCGCGGTACAACGCTTTGATGCCAGCGGGCGCTTAGAAAGCGAAGTGCGGGGCGATGTGGCCCGGCACTATCCGGCCAACGACACGCTCGAAATAGACCAAGTGCGTATCCACGCCCGTAGCGCTCAAGGCCAAGAAACCCAAGCCAGCGCCGACCGAGCCTTGAGCAACGCCGACGGCTCCGAAATCCAGCTCTTTGGCAACGCACACATTACCCGGCAAACCACCAAAGCGGGGCCAACACAGCCTACTTTGGAGTTTCGGGGTGAGTTTTTGCACCTGTGGCCGCAGCTGGAGCGCGTGCGCTCCCATCTGCCGGTGCGTCTAAGCCGTGGTACAGACCACTTTAGCGCCGACCGCATGGAATACGACCATCTGGAGCAAGTTTTGCAGCTACAAGGCCGGGTACGCGGTACGCTGATGCCGCCACGGCGCTAACCGATTGAGGCACGGCTGATGCCGCAATAAGCGTGCTATTGGCAGGCTATTTCAGGCAATACTTGAGTGCCAAAATAAGGTATAGCAAGGCACAAAAAGTGCGCATTCTGCTATTAAATGAATAGCTATCAAGAGGCTTGATAGCAAAGGAAAAAACTATTTTGCGTGCCCCAACACCATCGACATAGGCATTTTTTACTTCCCTCTGTCATGGAGCAGGCGTAAAAACGAGGTGTCGGCCCTGACACCAGCCCGACGTTCTTGTGTACATGGTGTCCACCAACGGGAGAATGCAAATGGCTTATTTCCAATGGGGCAACGACATGGCCATTGACAACGGCTTGATTGACCAAGACCACCAACAATTGGTCGAGCAAGTGAATACCTTGCACACCGCCACCAGTGAGGGGCGTGGCCACGAAGTGGTGGGTGGTCTGTTAGAAGACATCATCCGCGACACCCTCAACCACATCCGGCACGAAGAACAGCAGATGGAGGCTTTGGGCTATCCGCATCTGGATGAGCACAAAAAAGGCCACGAGCGTTTTGTGGCCGATTTGGAGCAGCTGCGCCAACGCTACCAAGCTGGGGCCATCACCGTGGCAGCGCAACTGTCTTGGTTGCTGCGCGATTGGCTGTCTATCCACATCCGCAGGCTGGACAAAGAATTGGCACGCTTTATCCTGCAAAAGCAGCGCCAAGGCCATCCGCAAGCCTTGGCACTGGCCCACCACCACTGAGTTCAGGCGGCGGCTTTCATGCTGCCCGTCTTCACGTAGCGGCTATGCCATGACAGCGCCTCGTCCAACAGGTGCGGCGTGTGTTGACCAGCAGCCCCTTTCTTGGCACGAGCCAGATAGTCGTGCAGTGCTGGACGGTAGTCGGGGTGCGCACACTGGTCAATGATGCGCTGGGCACGTTGCGTGGGTGATAAGCCGCGCAAATCGGCCAAACCTTGCTCCGTCACGATAATTTGCACATCGTGCTCGGTATGGTCTACGTGCGAAGCCATCGGCACAATGCAAGAGATGGCACCGTCTTTAGCCACCGAAGGCGTGACAAAGAACGACAGGTAAGCGTTGCGCGCAAAGTCGCCTGAGCCGCCAATCCCGTTCATCATGCCCGAGCCCATGATGTGGGTGGAGTTGACGTTACCGTAGATGTCGGCCTCAATCATCGCGTTCATGGCAATGATGCCCAAGCGGCGCACCAACTCGGGGTGGTTGCTGATTTCTTGCGGACGCAGCAAGATGCGCTCGCGGTAAAAATCAATGTTTTGCTGGAAATCGGCCAAGGCGCTACGGCTGAGCGAAATGGCGGTGGCCGAGGCCGACACCATTTTGCCCGCGCGCAACAAATCCAACATGCCATCTTGCAGCACTTCGGTGTAGCCGGTCAGTTGCTCAAACGGGCCATCCAGCAACCCCGCCAATACCGCATTGGCCACATTACCCACCCCCGATTGCAACGGCAGCAGGTTCGCAGGCAAGCGGCCTTGCTTCACTTCAAACTGCAAGAAGTCGATGATGTAGCTGGCGATTTTTTGCGACACCTCATCCGGGGTGGCAAAGCGGGTATCACGGTCGCCTTGGTGGGTGTGCACTACCGCCACCACCTTGGCCGGATCGACCTGCAGATACGGCTCGCCAATGCGCTCGTGCGGATGTGTCATCGGAATCGGCTTGCGGTGCGGTGGCACCGCCGTGCCGTAGTAGATGTCGTGCATGCCGTCCATCTTCTCGGGCACTTGGGTGTTCACTTCCAAAATCACCTTGTCGGCCAAATCCAGCCAAGTCTTGTTGTTGCCGACTGCGGTGGAGGGAATCAAACGGCCATCGGGCAGCACCCCGGCCACTTCCACCACGGCCACATCCAAATGGCCCAAAAAGCCAAACCAAGCGTGCTGCGCTACGTGCGACAGGTGCATGTCGCTGAACTGCATCTCGCCGCTGTTGATTTTGTTGCGGCAGATCGGGTCGGATTGGAACGGCAAACGCATTTCGATGCCATTGACCTTGGCCAACGCCCCATCCAACTCGGGTGCAGTCGAAGCCCCCGTCCAGACACTGATGCGGAACGGATGCCCTTGGGCGTGCTCGTTCTCGATGCGCGCTGCCAACGCCAGCGGCACCGCCTTGGGGTAGCCCGCGCCGGTAAAACCACTCATGCCCACATTGGCACCGGCAGGAATCAAGGCGGCTGCCTGTTCGGCAGTCATGGTGCGCTGGAGAAAGTCTGGGTAACGAACCCGATCGGCCAAAGACATAGAAAAGCTCCGCAGGGGTCAAAGCTGCGGATTCTAGCGCCGATGCCGTCAAAAACTCAGGGTTTCTACTGACAGGGTTTCTACCGATACTTTAGAGAGATTCTTTCACCACCCGGCCATTGAGTGGCTGCACCGGACGCGCATTGGCATTGAACAAACGCCGGAACGATTTGATTTGCTCGTACCCCAGTGCCACAGGCTTCTTCAGCACCATCCACTGCACCGATTCAGAACAGGGCGGTGTGGTCAAAGAGCCTTCAAAGCTGTAGTAACCGCGCTCGGTAGGCAGCAAACTGGCGACATCTAACACCAAGCCCTCAACGCTGATTTTCTCGCCGGGGCGGGGCAGGTGGTCAAACACGGGGGCATAGGCAGCGTTCTTGGCCACCGGGCTGGACTGGAACAACACCGCCACTACACCCAACTGCCCGGCAGCGTTTTTATGCACAAAATGCGCCACCATCGGCAAGTGCTTGCCCTTGATGGTTTCTTCGCTCGGGGTGTGAAAGTGGAATTGCAACAGCTCGTAGGTTTGCTCGCCCACCTTGAGTTGGCTGCCTGCGGGCAGGTTCACCTGCACCGTATGCCCATTGTTGACGATGGTGGGTTCCGCGGAACCATAGCTGAACTGCAATGCAGGCAGCTCGGCCTTGACGGTGCTGCTGATGTCAATCGGGCTTTGGTTGCGGCCTTTGGCACAGGTTTCAAACGCAGGATCGAGCTCGGCCCAGCGGCCCGGCCCTTCGTGATCGCCGTGGTAACTCCAATGGGGGCCGTGTCCACCAGCAGCATAGGCCAGCCCGCCAGAGAGCACCGCCGCAGCCAAAGCCAAGGTTTTGATGGCATAAGAAACAGAACCGGACATTGCAAAACTCCTTCCTGAACAATAGAGCTTGGCCAGTATAGGAGCGCCCACCGGCCCCTATCGGCCACAAAAAAGGGATGGCATCGCCATCCCTTGTCATAGCGCAAAAAACTTGCGCTACTGCTGGCGTGTTGCTTCAAGCAGTGGTGCGCGCGGGCAGCACCGTACCCTGGCATTCACCAAAGCCGATGCGGGCGGCACCAGGCTTTTCGCACCAACCACGCAAAATCACGGTGTCGCCATCTTGCAAGAAAGCGCGTTGCTCATCTGGGGCACCGGGGGCGCTCAGGGTGATGGGCTCACGGCCACCCTTGGTCAGTTCGATCAGGGCACCGGCTTCGGCGGGTGTGGGGCCAGAGATAGTGCCCGTGCCCAGCAAATCGCCCGGTTGCAAATTGCAGCCGCCCACGGTGTGGTGCGCCACCATTTGTGCGGCGGTCCAGTATTGGTGACGGAAGCTGGTTTGCGACACCCGTACGGCATCCGCACCTGCAGCGCGGCGTTGTGCCGTCTGAATAGCCACTTCCAATTGGATATCCAAAGCACCAGCAGCGTTGTTGCTGGCAGCATCCAAATAAGGCAGCGGCTTGGGGTCGGTCTCAGGGTGGTTCCAGGCCTGGCGGTAGGGTGCCAAGGCCTCCATCGACACAATCCACGGCGACACAGTGGTGGCAAAGCTCTTGGACAAGAATGGGCCCAAGGGTTGGTATTCCCAAGCCTGAATGTCGCGTGCTGACCAATCATTGAGCAAGCAAACGCCAAAAATATGCGCTTCGGCTTGGTCTAGGCTGATGGGGTTGCCCAAATCATTGCCGGGGCCAATGTAAATGCCCAGTTCTAGTTCGTAATCCAGGCGCTGGCAAGGGCCGAACACCGGCTCGGTGGCACCAGCAGGCAGAGACTGGCCCAACGGACGGCGAAACTCTTGACCACTGACACCAATACTAGAGACGCGACCGTGGTAGCCCACTGGCAACCAGCGGAAATTGGGCAGCACCGGATCAGTGCCATTGTCGCCCCGCAAAATCTTGCCAATATTGGCCGAATGGTGGATAGAGGTGTAGAAATCGGTGTAATCGCCAATTTGGGCGGGCACGTTGTACTCGACCGCCACCTGCGGGATCAGGCAGGTACGCAAGGCATCGACTTTCGGGCCTTCTGCCCCCTCTTTGAGCAGATCAAACAGGCCGTGGCGCAACGCCTGCCACGCATCCGGCCCCAAAGCCATCAGCACATTCAGGTTGTGGTAAGCCCCGGCCAAGGCGGCCTCGGCAGCGCGGCCCTCCAAGCAGCCCACCACCACCACGCGCGCCAAGTCAATCACTTGGTCGCCAATGGCAATGCCGCCTCGGAAGGCCTCGTTCTCGCGGAAGTGGCGGAAGACAGCAATCGGCAAGTTTTGGATAGGAAAATCACAGCCGGGCACATTGGCCGAAGCCAGCCAGCTACGGGCAGCAGGATCATGGGTGTGGTTCAGTGCAATCATGCGGTCGGTCTTTCTGGAGGAATAAGCAAGCCCAAGCAGGGGTGGCACAGCGCCACAAGGCCGGACAGATACATTGTGCGGGCAATTGGACGGTGACAAAGCACCATTTTTGGTGCTTTTGGTGTGCTTTTTCAGGACTAAGGTGCGCCCTTTGTTACCAGGTGTTTACGCAGCAGCCGCACAGCCCTCTAAACCCTGCGAAACCCGTGTGTTGGTAGGTGCATCCGGGGGGCGCGCGCGTTACACTTCGCGGCTGACAGACGCGCAACCGTCGCCAGTTGCTCTTTTTCCCAATTTTCACGCCCATGGCCATAGACACTGCGGTACAGAATCGCGCCAGCTTTGACCTCAAGAGCGCCTCGCTGCCCGTGGTGGCCGTGATGCTCAAGAGCACCGATGTCGGGGTGCTGGCTACTGAGCTGGCCCAGCGCTTGGCTGCGGACCCCGATTTTTTTGACAACGACCCGGTGCTGATTGACCTCAGTGGCGTGCGCGATGAACCGGCCCCGATTGATTTTGCGGCCCTGATCCAGCTTTTGCGCCAGCACCATACCGTACCCGTGGCAGTGCGTGGCGGCAGTGCAGTACAAATGCACAGCGCCCACAGTGCCGGGCTGGTGGCGGCCTCGGATGCCCCCCCGGCCCGCGCCCCAGCCCCACCCCCTGCGCCCGAAATACGCGAAATCATCCACGAGGTGGTGCATGAGGTAGAAGTAGTGCGCCCAGCCCCGCGTGTACCAGCGGTAGTGGTCGATAAGCCCTTGCGTTCAGGCCAGCAGGTGTATGCCCGTGGGGCCGATTTGGTGGTGCTGGCGATGGTCAGTTTTGGTGCCGAAGTGATTGCCGACGGCAACATCCACGTCTATGCCCCTCTGCGCGGCCGTGCCATTGCCGGTGCCCGAGGCGATACCGGAGCACGCATCTTTACCACCTGCATGGACCCGCAGCTCATCTCTATCGCGGGCATTTACCGCACCACCGAAGTGGCCATTGCCTCCGATGTGGTGGGCAAGCCCGCCCAAGTGCGCCTCGATGGCGAGAAATTAATCATCGAAGCGCTTTAAGGACTGCGCCCACTGGCCCCAGTCTGTCTCTGAATCTTATATACCGCACAGGAATTGCACTCCATGACCAAAATTGTTGTCGTGACCTCGGGTAAAGGGGGTGTCGGCAAGACTACCACCAGCGCCGCGTTTTCTTCTGGTCTGGCCCTGCGCGGTCATAAAACCGCCGTGATTGACTTTGATGTCGGGCTGCGTAACCTCGATCTGATCATGGGCTGCGAGCGCCGCGTGGTCTATGACCTGATCAACGTGATTCAGGGCGAAGCCAACCTCAGCCAAGCCCTGATCAAAGACAAAAACAGCGAGAACCTGTTCATTCTGGCGGCCTCGCAAACGCGCGACAAAGATGCCCTGACCCTCGAAGGCGTGGGCAAAGTGCTCAAAGATCTGACCGAAATGGGCTTTGCCTACATCGTTTGCGACTCACCCGCCGGTATCGAAACCGGGGCCTTGATGGCAATGCACTTTGCCGATGAAGCTTTAGTGGTGACGAACCCCGAAGTGTCCTCGGTGCGCGATTCCGACCGTATTTTGGGTATGTTGGGCAGCAAAACCCAGCGTGCTATCGATGGTGGCGACCCCATTAAAGAGCATTTGCTGATCACGCGCTACGACCCGAACCGGGTTGAAGACGGCCATATGCTGTCGATCACCGACATCCAAGACATTTTGCGCATCCCCTTGATTGGTGTCGTGCCCGAATCCGAAGAAGTGCTACAAGCCTCCAACCAAGGCCTGCCCGCCATCCACCTGAAAGGCACGCCCGTGGCCGAAGCCTACCAAGACTTGGTGGCCCGCTTTTTAGGTGAAGACAAACCCATGCGTTTCACCGAGGCAGAAAAGCCCAGTTTCTTCAAGCGCATTTTTGGCGGAAGGTAGGCGGCCAATGTCTTTGCTGACCTTGTTTTTAGGGGAGAAAAAAACCTCCGCCAATGTCGCGCGCGAGCGCCTACAGATCATTCTGGCGCACGAGCGCACTGGGCGCAATGCGGCCATGCCCGACTACCTGCCGGCTTTGCAGCAAGAGTTGTTGGCCGTCATCTCTAAGTACGTTGCCATCGATTTGGACGACATCAAAGTACATTTGGAGCGCCAAGAAAACCTAGAAGTGCTAGAAGTCAAGATAGAGCTGCCCGAGGTGCTGCGCTAAGCCGCAACGCGGCCCACCATGCCAAGCACTACGGCTTGCCTGCTACTGTAAGACTGGGCTTTTGTTTAGGAACGCGCCGCATCAGTGACCAGCGCGGGTGCGGTGCGCACGCCCAGCACACCAAAGAAGATACCCAGCGTCACCAACGCCAAGCCTGCCACTAAATTCCAGTGCAATGGCTCGTTCAGCAACCACACCGCACCCATGGCCGACAAGCCCGGTACCAAGGCCGTAATCATGGTGGAGCGTACCGGCCCAAAGTATTGCACCATGTGCGTGAAGGTAATGCCCGAGATGACTACCGAGCCCACCCCCTGAAACAACATCTGAAAAATGATTTCGCTCCACGGTGCTTGGGCCAATTGGCTACCCACCCAGCCCGCTGCCACCAACAAGGCATACACTGGCACATAAGTCACTAAGGCAAAAGCGGTAATGGCAATCGTGGCCTGTACTGCATCGGCTCCACAGCGCCGCGCCAGCACGCTGTAGCAGGCCCAACAGATGGATGCGGCCATGAACAGCAGGTCGCCCCGCCAGACCTCGCCGCCATCCAGTGCCGTCAGCAGGCTGTTCCCTCCCACCAACAAGTCCCCCAGCACAATCAAGGCCAAGCCAGTGGCACGCAAGCGCGTAATGCGTTCACGCAGCAAAAACACGGCCAACAGGGTTGTCCACAGGGGCAAGCTGCCCGGCATCAGTACCGAGGCATGGGTGGCTGGGGCATAGAAAAAGCCGGAATAGGCCAACAGACAATACACCACGCCACCAAACAACCCCAATTGCAGCGTCAAATGCAACGGCAGTGGCGAAATACCGCACAAACTAGACGGCAGCAAGGCAGGCGTACCCATGCTGGTATAGCGCCGACGCACCAACCACCAGCCCCAGGGGACGAGCACCATGCTGGCTCCGAGGACGCGCAACCAAGCAATGTCCAACGGGGCCAAACTGCGCTGCGCCGAGGCCCGGGCGATCAGGATGAAAGCCGTCCAAATGGTAACGGTAACGAAGGCCGCCAGCAGCCCCACCGTGCGCGCAGACAAACGCATGAACGTCAGCAGCTTTTAGTGCCAGCGCAGCGGCTCTATGTGCACACTGCCCAAGTTGCTGCTCAAGGTGAGGGAGCCTTCTTGCACTGTGGCTTGCAGCTGCATACTGCGCTCGGCCAGTTGGGCCAACGCTTGCGCCGCCTCCGCCGGAATACGCCAGACTTGCAGCTTGTCCAGCCGCGTCAGTTTGTTGGCAATGCCCTTCCACCAGACCTCGGCGGCGTGGTTGAACGCATACACCACCACCGCATCGGCCTTGCTGCATGCTTTGCTCAGCGGCTTGTCTTCGGGCTGGCCGACTTCGATCCACAGGCGTTTGCGGCCGGTAAAGTCGGTCAAGGAGGCATCCGGGTCGTCCGGATCGGACAAGCCCGCGCCAAAGGCCAAGGTGCCATCACCATGGCAGGTATCTTGCAACTGGTGTGCTTGCAAGGCCAGCGCCACCAAGCGCACCATCATGCGCTCGTCGGTTTCGCTGGGGTGGCGCGCCAAGGTCAGGGCGTGGTCGGCGTAGTAACCGTGGTCAATGTCGGCGATTTGCAAGTTCGCTTTGAAGATGGTGGACTTGAGGGCCATACCAGCTTCAGACGCGCCGTGCCAGTTCTGCCGCCTTGCCCACATAGCTGGCCGGTGTCATGGCCAGCAAGCGGTCTTTGTCCGCCTGTGGAATCTCCAGCCCTTGGATCAGGCCATGCAGCGCTTCAGCAGTGACGGTTTTGCCACGGGTCACTTCTTTCAGCTTTTCGTAGGCACCTTGTACCCCATAGCGGCGCATCACGGTTTGGATCGGCTCGGCCAGCACTTCCCAAGCGTTGTCCAGGTCTTGTTGCAGACGCTCTTCGTTCAGCTCCAGCTTGTTCAGGCCGGTGAGCAGCGATTGGTAGGCCAATGCCGCATAACCCAAAGCCACGCCAATGTTGCGCAGCACGGTGCTATCGGTCAGATCGCGTTGCCAACGGCTGATGGGCAGTTTTTCCGACAGGTGGCGCAGCATGGCGTTGGCCAAGCCCAAATTGCCTTCGGCGTTTTCAAAGTCAATCGGGTTGACCTTATGTGGCTTGGTGCTGGCGCCAATCTCGCCCGCCTTGAGCTTTTGCTTGAAGTAACCCAAGCTCACATAGCCCCAAATATCGCGCGACAGGTCAATCAGGATGGTATTGGCACGGGCCACGGCATCGAACAGCTCGGCCATGTAGTCGTGCGGCTCGATCTGGATGCTGTAGGGTTGGAAGGTCAGGCCCAAACCGAGTGGCTCGGGGGTCTCGATCACCTTCTTGCTGAAGGCTTCCCAGTCAAACTCAGGCCAAGCCGACAGATGGGCGTTGTAGTTGCCGACAGCACCGTTCATCTTGCCCATGATTTTCACGCTGGCAATGCGCTCTACCGCGATTTGCAAGCGGGCCACTACGTTGGCGATTTCCTTACCGACGGTGGTCGGGCTGGCTGTTTGGCCGTGGGTGCGGCTGAGCATGGGCACATCGGCATACAGCAGCGCCATTTCGCGCAGCTTGAGTACGATGCGGTCCAGGCCCGGCTGTACCACTTGGTCACGTCCAGAGCGGATTTGCAGCGCGTGGCTGGTGTTGTTAATGTCTTCGCTGGTGCAGGCGAAGTGGACAAATTCGGCTGCCTTTTCTAATTCGGGGCGGGCTTCAAACTTGGATTTGATCCAGTATTCCACCGCCTTGACATCGTGGTTGGTGGTTTTTTCAAAGTCTTTGATGGCAGCGCAATCGGCTTCAGAGAAATTCTTTACCAAATTGAGCAGGTAAGAGCGCGCACCGGGCGTGAGCGGCTTGAACTGTTCAAAACCCGCATCCGACAGCGCGATAAACCAGGCCACTTCCACTTGCACACGGCGGTGCATGTAGCCATATTCGCTCATGATAGGGCGCAGGGTGGAGAGTTTGGCGGCGTAACGGCCGTCCAGCGGCGACAGGGCAGTAAGGGTCGAGAGGCTCATAGAGCCCGATTGTAGGGCGCTAGCATCTACCGTGTTGCCAGCAGTTACTGGTATGCACCGATAGAATCTAGTATCCGGCCTTGGCCATGTTTGCGCCTGTGCGCCCCCAGAAAACACCATGAAACTGATCGGATCCAGCACCAGCCCCTACGTGCGTAAAGTGCGCGTGGTGATGGCAGAAAAAAAGCTTGACTACACCTTTGTGCTCGAGAACGTTTGGGCTGCTGACAGCAACATCTCGGCCATCAACCCCTTAGGCAAAGTGCCCTGCCTGATCATGGAAGGTGGCGATACCATTTTTGATTCGCGCGTGATTGTCGAATACTTGGATGCCTTATCCCCCGTGGGCAAGTTAATTCCAGCCACAGGGCGTGAGCGCGCCGAGATCAAAACCTGGGAGGCACTGGCCGATGGCATCTTGGAAGCGGCGATTTTGGTGCGCTTAGAAAACACCTTTGAAGGCCGCAGCCAGTACCAACGCAGCCCGGCATGGATAGAACGGCAAATGGGCAAGGTAGATACTGGCCTGTATGCCTTATCCAAAGGCCTGGCCGATCGGGCCTACTATGGCGGCATTCACCCCGGTCTGGCCGACATTGCTGTGGGCTGTACTTTGGGTTGGTTGGCGTTTCGGTTTCCGGAGTTGAATTGGCGCGGTCTGTACCCCAACTTGGCCCGCTTGCACGACAAGCTGATGCAACGCCCAAGCTTTGCCGACACCCAACCCGTGGCCTAAAACTATCCAACCAAAGACATAAAAGAAAAGGGTTGCGAAGCGCCCCCGAGCGAAGAAGAGAGGGAGGGAGGATGTGCGCCCCAGGATTGCAATCCGAACCCAAGGGCCGGACAGGCTTCGCAACCATAAAGAAACAAGAAGTGCCACCACAACTGGGCACCCTGACTAGGTTACGCCCAACACAACAAAGTTCCCATGCCGGTGTGTGAACTTTTGCAAAGTTGTTAAACCACGGCCAACAAACGCTCTAAGGGTACTTGGATACGCAACACATCTTTGTGCGCCACCACCCCAACGATCTTGTAATTGGGCTGGGTGGTGTCGCGCGGAATCAGCTCGCCCGTCGGCATACCCTGGCGATTGAGTACCACCGCTACGCGCGGCGTGGTGGCGGTCACGCCCCGGCGCACCACCATGCCCACTTCTTTACTCGCCAAATTGACAAAAGTACCCGGCGGATAGACCCCCAAGGTTTTGACGATGGCCGCCCCGGCCTCGTCCACCTGATGCGCCTCGTCGTAATAGCACGACTGCATCGCTGCCGTGACCGGCATAGGGTAGCGGCCTATGCGCGGGGCCAAACGGGCAGCAAAAATATCGGCACGCTGAATCAAACGGGCCATTTGCTGCGCCGCACTTTTATCTACCAAGGGGCCGGGACTGCGGTGGTGGTGCTGGCGCACCGCTTCGAGCCAAATCGGGTCGTGGATACCCAAGTTGGACAGCAGGTCGGCACTGCGCTCAGAGTGACTGTCAATCGCGCTAATTTGTTCGGCATTGAGAGGGATGGTTTGCAAAGCCAATTGGTCTTGCAATTCGGTCATAGCGCAGTTCATGCTCAGGGCAGCACAGCCAATGCGCAAAATTTGCTCTTCGTCCCAGCGCAGGGTTGCCCTGGCCACCACCATGCAGACACACGCCACCAGCATGCTGTGGGTGGCGCTGTACATATGGGTTTCTTGGCCTGAGATGCGAATCAGGGCCAACAAAGTGGCATCGGGCATGAGCACACAATGGCGCGACAGCTCAGACTGTAAGTCCATAAAACGGCTGCCAAAATCCCCGGCATGGGGAGAACGCAGCAGCACGGTGGCGCGGTGTTGCAGGTCGGGCCAATTGGGTGGGCCGCTCTGGGTTTGGCCCTGCGTCCCTTGGGCCACGGCCTCCATGCGCGCTTGGGCAATTTCGTTCAGGGGCTTTTCGGACAGCAACATGCGTTGCAGTTGGCCCATATACGCGCGATGGCTATCATCCGACTCCTCCGTGTCAATGCACAGGTGTACGCCACGCTGCACCAACAAGTCGAGCTCATCACGGTTGCGGATGACGTAGCCCTTTTGTGCCAACACAGCCCCGCTGGCACTGCGTAAAACAAAACCCAAGGGTTGGCCCAGTGGAATGGTGTCGATGTTGAGGGTGAGCAGGTTCATGGCCGGTGCATTATGCGGACAGAGACAGAGGCTGCGCCCAAGTTGACCGCCTTTTAGCGGCCCCCTGGTCAGCGCGCAGCATTATTTTTGGCCAAATACCGCTTGCCACAGGGCTTGGATGGCGGCTTGTTCTGCCTGTAACTCCGATGCTGGCACTTGGGTCGCAGCCTCATCGAGCCGGGCACGGTGTTGCACCCGGCGCAATTCGCGGTAGGCACCTGCGGCATGGTGGCCGACCCCGACAGGCAACAGTCCGGCTTGTTCGGCCCGTTGCAGCAGGGCGATATTGCCTACGTTGTCGAGCAATTGCGGGTGCGTGCCCGAATGCAGCAGCACCAAATACTGCATGGCAAACTCGGCATCGACCATACCGCCGGGGCTGTATTTGATGTCAAACAGCTCTGGCGCAGCCCGGTGGGCACCCAGCACCCGTGCACGCATGGCAGTAATTTCTTGCGCCAGCGCTGCAGCATCGCGCGGCGCACTGATCACAGCTTGGCGCACAGCATCAAAGCGGGTGCGCAAGTCTTCACTGCCCAATACAAAGCGGGCCCGGGTCATGGCTTGGTGCTCCCACGTCCAAGCAGTATTGCTACCGCGCTGCTGCTGATAATTAGCGTAAGACTGGAAGCTGGTGACGAGCAAACCGGAATTGCCATTCGGGCGCAGGGCGGTGTCAATCTCAAACAGGTCGCCCTCGCCGGTTTTGACGGTGAGCCAGTTGATGAGCTTGCGCACAAAGGCGGTATAGACCTCTTGGGCACGGTCGTCGTCGTCGTCGAACACAAACACGATGTCCAAATCGCTGCCATAGCCCAGTTCTTTGCCACCGAGTTTGCCGTAGCCGATGATGGCAAACTGTGGCACTTCGCGGTGGCGGTTTTTCAGACGCTCCCAGCACCATTGCGCCGTGACGCGCAATACGCTGTCGGCCAAGGCGCTCAGGTCATCGGCCACCTGCTCGACCGTGAGCCGCCCGCCGACATCACGCGCCAAAGTGCGGAAGGTTTCGGCGTGGTGGGCGCGGCGCAGCAAATTCAGCAGGGTTTCATCGTCGTCTTCTTTGGTCGAGCGCAACGAGGCCAAGCGCCGGGCCAAATCGCGTTCAAAGTCAGCTGGCACAAAACGCTCTTGCAGCAGGGCCGTGCCCGCCAGTTCGTCAATCACACCGGGGTGTTGTTGCAGATAGCGGGCCGGCCAACGGGCTGCGCCCAACAGGTGCAGCAGTTGCTCATGTACCGCTGGGCGCTCTAACAACAGGGCCAAGTAGCTCTCACGGCGCAGCAAAGATTCGAGCCAATTGATGAGGCGCACCGCCGCTTCATCGTTGGCACGGCCATCGCGCAGCCATTGGCCGGTGCGCTGCACCAAGCGAAACAAGCGCACGCGCGCTTCTTCACGCAAAGCAGCCACGCGCGGGTGGTTGCGCCATTCGGCCACCCGGCTTGCCAAGGCGGGAGGGAGTTCTTCGATCAGGGTATCGAGTTCTGGCGGGGTCGTAGCAGTGCCTTGTCCGCCATTGCATTTGCCTTGGCAAGGCTTCTTGCCGTCGCCACCGAGCAGGGTGTCGAACTCTTGGGCCACCAACTCGCGGTGGGCATCGAGCTCGTGCAAAAAGCTCGGACAGTCGGTGTAACCCATGGTCTGCGCCATCCAAGCCAAGTCATCGTCGCGCGTGGGCAGGATGTGGGTTTGCTGGTCGTCTAGGTATTGAATGCGATGCTCGACCCGGCGCAGAAAGAGATAAGCGCGTGCCAAGGCATCGGCGGTGTCTTGTGGCATCAGGCCGGCTTGGGCTACGCGCTGCAGGGCATCTAAGGTGGGCCGACGGCGCAGTTCTGGAAACTGCCCACCGCGCACCACTTGCAACAGTTGCACGGTAAATTCCAGTTCGCGGATGCCACCGCGCGAGAGTTTGACATCGTTGGCACGCTCGGGATGCCCAGCGCTACGCCGGGTGGCATGGTCGCGGATTTGCCGGTGCAAACTGCGTAAGGACTCAAACACGTTGTAGTCCAAGTAGCGCCGGAACACAAACGGCAACACCACGCCACGCAGCGCCTGCACCTGCGGCGTGCCAATGCAATCAAACGGGGCCACGACCCGGCTTTTGAGCCACGCAAAGCGCTCCCATTCGCGGCCCTGTATTTGCAAATACTCTTCTAACGCCGCCAGCGAGACCGCCGGTGGCCCGGAGTTGCCATGCGGGCGCAAAGCCAAATCGACCCGAAACACCATGCCATGTTCGGTGGTATCGCCGACTAGGCTGTAGATGATTTTGACAGCGCGACCAAAGTATTCGTGGTTGGAAATGCGGCCCCGCCCATCGGCGCTGCCAGCGGTTTCACCATCGTGTTCATAGACGTAAATCAGGTCAATGTCGCTGGAGACGTTGAGTTCACGCGCGCCCAGCTTGCCCATGCCAATAATCCACAGCTGCACTGGCTGGCCGTCCGGGCCACGGGGCGCGCCGTGGCGCTCGTCCAACTCTTGGCGTGCTTGGCGGCAAGCGGTGTCTAAGGCCACCTCGGCCAGCTCGGTCACAGCACGGGTCACCACCTCTAGCGGCGCTTGGGCTTCGCAGTCCAAGCGCATCAGGCGTTCCATGACCAGTTGGCGCAAGATACGCAAAGCAGCGCCGGTATCGCAACCTTGGGCGCGCAGGGCCGCTACGGTCTGTTCCATCGTGGCGCGCACGGGGGCACCGGCAGGCAACAGCTGCAGCTGTGCGCTATAGCGGCGGTGCAAACGCTGAAAAAAGCGCGAGTGCTGGGCGGGGCTGGCATCGACGTTATCTAGCAAAGGCAGGTGCATGGCAAAGGGCGGCGGGTCAGCGCCGCAGGTTAAACGACACGGTGTCTTATCAGCTTACAGCCTAGTGTGGCAATGGCTGCGGGCCATAATTCCCCGCCACCGCTGCCAGCCACGCCATGAATGACCCCGCTTCACACCCCACACGCCTTCACCGCCGACTGGCAGGGCTGGTGCGTTGGTCACTGCGCCTGTGTGGGGCGGTGGTGCTACTGCTGGTACTGGCCTGGGCCGTGCTGCACGCTTGGATTGTGCCGCGAATTGGTGACTACCGTCTGTTGCTACAACAGCAGGCCAGCCGGGCGCTGGGGTCTCCGGTACAGATTGGGGCGATTGCAGCACACAGCCGGGGCTGGTTGCTGCCCTCCATCGAGGTGCGTGATATACAACTGCTGGATGCCCAACAACGCCCAGCACTGCACTTGCCGCGCGTATTGGTCACGCTGTCACCGCGCTCAGTCTGGCGCTTGGGGCTGGAGCAACTCTACATTGAACGCCCCACCTTAGCAGTACGGCGCGCAGCCGATGGTCGTTTCTGGGTGGCCGGTTTGCCACTGCCCGAGCACAGCAGTGGCGACGATGCTGGCATGGATTGGCTGTTTGCCCAGCCGGAAGTGGTGGTGCAAGGCGGCAACATCCACTGGGCCGATGAACAGCGCAACGCCCCGCCTTTGACGCTGCAGGAAGTCAGCGTTCTGCTGCGCAATGGCACTTGGCGGCACCAATTGCGGCTGGATGCCACCCCGCCGCCCGACTGGGGGCAGCGTTTTACGCTGCTGGGGCGTTTTCGCGAACCGCTGCTGTCTCGGCACAGCGGGCGCTGGCAACAGTGGAGCGGCCAGCTGTTTGCCCATTTTGCCGAAGTGGATGTCGCACGCCTGCGCCACCATGCCGATCTGGGCCTCCAGGTGGCACAAGGCCGGGGGGCGTTGCGCGCTTGGCTGGATGTAGAGCGCGGCCAAGTGGCGGGGGGAGTGGTCGATGTGGCGTTGGCGGCAGTGCATGTCACGACCGCCGCCGATTTACCCCCCTTGATCCTGCCGTCACTGCAAGGGCGGTTCGGGGGCCGACGTTTACCGGGTGGTTTAGAACTGCAAACACAAAACCTGCAGTTTGTGACCGATGAAGGCATGCGCTGGCCGGGGGGCAATGTGCGGCTGCGCTATGCAGATGCGGGCGGAAAGAACAGGCCCCCCGAGGGCGAATTGCAAGCCGATCAGCTCGATCTGGCTGCTTTAGCACGCATTGCCGCACGCTTGCCGCTGCCCACCGCCTTGCACCAAGCGCTACAGCGCTACGCCCCCGAAGGCTTGGTTGAAGTGCTGCAAGCACGCTGGCAAGGCCCACCAGAGGCTTTGCAACACTACCAAGTACGCACCAAGGTGCGCGGGCTGGCACTGGCAGCACCGCCCAGCCCCGAAACTGGACAAGCGCTGCCCACCGAAGCCCCACTGGGCCTGCGTGGGGCCACGGTAGAAGCAGAACTGACGCAAGCCGGTGGCAAAGCCGAGCTGCTGATCCAAAACGGGGCCTTGGTACTGCCCGGTGTGTTTGAAGACCCGTGGTTACCGCTACAACAATTCAGCAGTACCGTGCGTTGGCAACAAACGGGCGAACGCATCGCAGTGCAGCTGGACAACACCCGCTTTGCCAATGCCGATGCCCAAGGCACGCTGCGCGCCAGCTGGCACACCAGCGACCCACGCAGTTCGGGCAGCGGCTCGCGCTTTCCGGGGGTGCTGGACTTGAGCGGCCACCTGAGCCGCGCCGATGGCACGCGCGTCCACCGCTACCTGCCCTTGGATATCCCGGTAGAAGCCCGCCACTACGTACGGGATTCTGTACTTGCAGGCGCGGCCAGCAGTGTCGATTTTCGGGTGCGGGGCGATTTGCAGCATATGCCTTTTACCGACCCGCGCCAAGGCGAGTTCCGTATTGCCGCACGGGTGCATGGGGTGCACTATGCCTATGTGCCACCGCATTTACAAAGTGTGGGCGAGTTGCCTTGGCCTGCCCTGACAGGGTTGGCGGGTGAGCTGGTGTTTGAAGGTGCGTCCATGCAGGTGCGCGGGGCCAGCGGCAGTTTTGCCGGTCTGCGCCAAACCCGACTGGCACAGGTGCAAGCGCATATCCCCGATTTAGAACACGCCGTCGTGGCCGTGGCCGCGCAAGCCAAAGGCCCCCTGCCCGAGCTGTTGGGCTTTTTGCGCGAATCACCCGTACAGGCCATGCTAGGCCATGCACTGGCCCAAGCTACCGGCAGTGGCAATGCTGAGCTGCAATTGCAACTCCACCTACCCATCCACGCCCTAGAACAATCTAAAGTACGAGGCCGGGTGCTGTTGGCAGGTAATGATGTCCGCATCACCCCGAACAGCCCCCAGTTGTCACGCGCACGCGGCACGGTGGAATTTACCGACAACAGCCTGAGTCTGCGCGGCATACAAGCCAAAGCCTTGGGTGGTGACGTACGGCTAGAAGGCGGCCTGCCGCCGCCACCGCCCGGCCAAGCGGTCGATGCCTCGGCACTGCAATTGCGCGCCCAAGGCACAGTATCAGCCCAAGGCTTACAACAAGCCCCCGAGTTGGGGCTGCTGGCGCAGCTGGCCCACCATGCCAGCGGCACAGCGCCTTACAGTTTCAGCTTTGGTCTGCGCCGGGGGGTGCCACAATTAGAAATAGAAAGCAACTTGCAAGGCTTGGCCCTGCAGTTGCCAGCCCCGCTGGGCAAAACCAGCGACACGACCGTACCGCTGCGGCTAGAAAGCCACTTGCTGTCCACGGCCTTCGCCCCAGATACACCACTGCACGACCAACTCCGCTTGCAATGGGGCCAAGTGGGGCAGGTGCAGTATGTACGCGACCTGAGCGGGCCAGAGCCTAAAGTGTTGCGCGGGCGCATTGCCTTGGGCTTATCTAGCGACGAAGCCATGCCCCTGCCCGCCCAAGGCGTGGTGGCGAATGTGCAGTTGGCGCAATTGGACACCGATGCTTGGCAAGCCGTTTGGGACAGCCTGCCCGGTGCGGCATCGCCCCCTGGGAATGCAGCCCCCGCCGCCGGGCTCGACTATCTGCCACAAAGCTTGGCGCTGCGCGCAGAAGCGCTGACCGTGCAAGGCCGCACCCTGCACCACGTAGTGGCCGCAGCCACGCAACCCGCGCAGCATTGGCAACTCAACCTACACGCCCAGCAACTGGAGGGGTATGCCGAATACCACCCCCCCGGCAGCCGCCAAGGCAGCAGCGATGGCCGCTTGTTTGCCCGCCTAGCGCGACTGCGGTTGCCGCAAAGCAGCGTGACCTCGGTGGAAGAAACCTTACTCCAAGCCCAACCCGGCCACTTGCCTGCCTTAGACATCGTGGTGGAAGACTTTGAGCTGCGCCAACGCAATTTAGGCCGGTTACAAGTACAGGCCAGCAACCGTGCCAGCCCCAATGGGCAAAATGAATGGCGTTTACACCAATTGGCCTTGCAAATGCCCGAAGCCAGCTTTCACGCCAGCGGCAACTGGGCCGCCCTTGGAGCCAGCGACAACGCACCCAGCCGCACCAACGCCCCCACACGGCGCACGGCGCTCAACTTCAGCCTCAACATCCGCGATGCGGGCCAATTGTTGACCCGCTTTGGCATGGCTGACGTGGTGCGCCGAGGCCAAGGCCAATTGACCGGCCAAGTCGCTTGGCGCGGTGCGCCCTCCTTGCCCGACTACCCGTCGATGACCGGCCAAATCCACTTGGACATCGAAACCGGCCAATTTCTGAAAGCCGAGCCGGGGCTGGCCAAGTTGCTCAGTGTGTTGAGTTTGCAATCTTTACCCCGGCGCTTCAATTTAGATTTTCGGGATGTGTTTAGCGAAGGCTTTGCCTTTGATTTTGTGCGGGGTGACGTACAGATTGAACAAGGTGTCGCCAGCAGCAACAACCTGCAAATGAAAGGCGTGAACGCGGCCGTACTGATGGAAGGCCGGGCTGACATCCAACACGAAACGCAAGACTTGCATGTGGTGGTGGTGCCCGAAATCAATGCCATGACCGCCTCTTTGGTTGCCACCGCCATCAACCCAGTGGTGGGCTTGGGCAGCTTTTTGGCACAAATGTTTTTGCGTGGCCCCCTGATGGCGGCGGCCACGCAAGAGTTCCGTATCGATGGCTCTTGGGCCGATCCGCAAGTGACGCGCTTGGAGCGCGAGTCCAAGCCCTGAACCCGGTGCAGCCGACCAGTCACCCTGCAGGCTACTCAGACACCTCTGGCCCACTGTAGGCTTGGACTGCTGAGCGATTTAATCGTTGGCGCAAGGCCGCAAAGTTTTACCGGCCAAGGCAGGACGCAAGGTACTGGCAATGCGCTGGCGGGCATCGGGGGCCACGGTGGGCAGGCGCAGCACAAAGGCCGGGGTTTCACTGCGCTCTTGCACTACCTTGGCACTGCGTACGCCTTTGGTGCCCAATTGCACTAAGGCGCGCTCTGCCGCTTCTTCGCTCGAGAAGCGCCCCAAGGACAAGCCCGGCTCCAGCGCGGCGATGCGTGGGCGGTCGTAACTCACGTTGCGGTCTTGCAGCTCTTTGCGTTTCTTGTTCAAAGCGTCCAAGTCTGGAAAACGGCCCATATAGACCATCCAACGTCCAGGCAAAGTGGCGCTGTTCAAACTCCAACTGCCCGCAGGCAAATTGCTCAGGGCCTTGCGCAACACGTCGGCCTGGGCGGTATTAAAGGCCCCTGCTTGTAAACACACGGTCTGCGGTGCAGGGGGGGGTTCCTTTTTCACCTCGGCTGGGGCAGTGGGGGCCGCAGAAGCCGCCACGGCGGCCACTCCAGCCGCCGCCAGCGCCGGAGCAGCGGCCAGCGCAGGCAAGGAGGCCGCCGCAGGCGGCTGCGCTGTTGCGGCAGGCGTGGCCTCTGGAGTAGTGGCCGCTGTAGCAGACGCGGCTGGCGGTGTTGGGGCCGAGGCAGGCTCTGGCGTGGGGCTGGGGGCAGCAGCGCCCGCCTTGGGCACGATACGCAATGCGTCGGGGTGCAGTTGCTGAGCCAAGCGCTGCGGCTCAGACTCCGGGCCTGCCGTGGTTTTGCCCACCGGCAACAGCCCCTGTGACCAAGCATAGTAACCAGCGTTGGCCAGCGCCAAAATCAAAACGGTAAAACGTAACATGGCAACAAGAGGGCTTCAGGTAGGCAAGGTGGCGGCAGCACTGGTGGGGCGCACACTCACCTCCGCGCTGGTGATATGTTGCATGCCTTGGGCCGTCATGACGCGCAAGGCCCCATCTTCGCCCACGCCATACGCGCTGCCGGTTTGACCATTGCTCAACACCACGCTGCGGTTTTGCAGCGCATCGCGCACGTCAAACCGGGCCTGTACCGGGGCAAAGCCATAGGCTTCAAAAGATTGCAGCATCGCCACCAGCGCAGGCACGACTTGCAACAAAGCACCGGGGGCATCGATCTCGGCATCGATCTCTTGCAGACAAGCGGCGGGCAATGACAGCCCGGCGCTGTCTTGGGGGCGCAAGTTGAGGCCAACACCCACCACCACATAGCGGGTGGCGGGGGGGCATGCCGGGTGGCTGGCATCGGTTTGCATCGGCACAAAATTGGCCGTCTCGACCAAAATGCCGCCCAGTTTGCGGTCGCTGCGGCCATCGCACAGCCACAAATCATTGGGCCATTTCAGGCACAGGCGCGGCTGGCCGCTGCCCAACGGGGGCAACACCGCTTGCAAGCTCTCGGCCACGCTCACACCCACGGCCAGCGACAAGCCCGACCAATCTTGTGGTGCCAAGGGCAGCCCCAAAGAGAACATCAAAGAATCGCCCGGCTGGCCCTGCCATTGGCGGCCCAAGCGGCCCCGCCCGGCGGTTTGTTCTTCGGCTACCAACAAAATCGGCTCGCACTGGCCTGCGCGGGCGCGGCGCATCAGCTCGGTGTTGGTCGAATCAATGCGTGGCAGCACCTCTACCGTAAAGCCCGGCCATTGCGGGGCGATGGCCTCCCAGAGGGCCTCGGCAGGCCAGCGCAAGGGGGTGTTGTGGCTCATACGCGGCCCCCCTGGCCCTTGGCTTGGCGGCTACTGGGCATCGGGGGTCGCCAACCACGTTTAGGGGCCAGCAAAGTGCCTCGGCAGCTGCTGCTACCACAGTAGCAAGGGTATTGGGCCTTGAGCTGGGCGGTGTAGCGCTCCTCAATCATCAGGCCGTAGTCGTAGTTGAGTTCTTCGCCCGCAGCAATGGTGCGCAGGGCGGTGATAAAAATACGCCCCTCGCGCTCATCGGCATAGCAATTGGGGGCACAACTGTGGTTGATCCAACGCGCCGAGTTGCCCCCGACCAAAGCATCAATCACCCGGTCTTCATCGATGTGAAAATAAAAGGTGTGGTTCGGTTGCAATGGGTCGTGCGGGTGGCGGTTTTGTGCCTCGTCCCAGCTGATGACTTGGCCGGTGTATTCAATAATCACTTCGCCCTCGGCAATGTCTTGCAGGGCGAATACGCCTTTGCCATGCACCCCCGAGCGGCGGGTTTGGATACGGCGGCCCGCAGAAGGGCGGATAAAAGGCGCGGTGCGGGGCATAGCAAAACTCTGTTAAGTTTAATGGGCACACATGCGCGTGCGCGTGTACGCGCGAAGAACCCAGATTGTAGAAGCGCCCGGCCACGCTGGCCGGGTGTCAGAATTTTCCGATAGAGAGATATTGCCCCATGAGCAAGACCCTGGTCATTGCCGAGAAGCCTTCGGTAGCCCAAGATATTGTGCGCGCCCTCACCCCGGTGGTGGGCAAGTTTGACAAGCACGACGACCACTTTGAGAACGAACACTATGTGGTCACCAGCGCCGTGGGCCATCTGGTTGAAATCCAAGCCCCAGAGGAATTTGATGTCAAGCGTGGCAAATGGAGCTTTGCCCATTTGCCCGTCATTCCGCCCTATTTTGATTTGAAGCCGGTAGAAAAGACCAAAAGCCGTCTGGCCGCCGTGGTCAAACAAGCCAAGCGCAAAGATGTAACGCAATTGGTCAATGCTTGCGATGCTGGGCGCGAAGGCGAGTTAATCTTTCGGCTGATCGAGCAATACGCTGGCGGCAGCAAGCCGCTGGGCAAGCCAGTGCAGCGCCTGTGGTTGCAGTCCATGACCCCACAAGCGATTCGCGATGGCTTTAACCAGTTGCGCAGCAACGCCCAAATGCAAGGTCTGGCCGATGCCGCGCGCAGCCGCTCTGAAGCCGATTGGCTGGTCGGCATCAATGGCACGCGCGCCATGACAGCCTTCAATTCACGCGATGGCGGCTTCTTCTTAACCACCGTCGGTCGGGTGCAAACACCCACCCTGTCGTTGGTGGTAGAGCGCGAAGAAAAAATCCGCAAATTCATCAGCCGCGATTATTGGGAAGTCCATGCCAGCTTTGCCGCCCAAGCGGGCGACTACCCCGGCCGCTGGTTTGACCCGCACTGGAAAAAAACCGATGACCCCGAGCAACGCGCCGACCGCGTTTGGTCGGCCCAGCAAGCGCAAGCGATTGCCGATGCCGCGCGTGGCCGCCCCGCCCAAGTGACAGAAGAGAGCAAGCCCGCCACCCAAGCCAGCGGCCTGCTGTTTGACCTGACCAGCTTGCAGCGCGAGGCCAACAGCAAGTTTGGCTTCTCAGCCAAAACCACGCTGGCGCTGGCGCAAAGCCTGTACGAGCGCCACAAAGCCCTGACCTACCCGCGTACCGACTCGCGCGCGCTGCCCGAAGACTACCTGCCCGTGGCACAACAAACCTTTGCCATGCTGGCGGGCAGTGGCATGGCACACCTAGCGCCGCACGCGCAAACCGCACTGCAGCAGGGCTACATCCGCCTGAACAAACGTATTTTTGACAACAGCAAGGTGTCCGACCACTTTGCCATCATCCCGACCTTGCAAGCCCCCGGCGACTTGAGCGAGGCCGAACAAAAACTCTACGACTTGGTAGCGCGCCGCTTTATGGCGGTGTTCTTTCCCAGCGCCGAATACTTGGTCACCACGCGCATCAGCAAAGTAGCACAGGCCGGGCAGAGTTACCACTTCAAAACCGAGGGCAAAGTGCTGGTCAAGCCGGGCTGGTTGGCGATTTATGGCAAAGATGCAGCCAACGAAACCGCCGATGCCAAAGAAGGCGACAAAGGCCAACATTTGGTGCCGGTGCAACCGGGCGAACAGCCCTTGGCGCAGCAGGTAGAACCCAAAGCACTCAAAACCCGGCCGCCAGCGCGCTATTCTGAATCCACCCTGCTGGGCGCGATGGAGAGCGCAGGCAAGCAGGTCGAAGACGAAACCATGCGCGAGGCAATGCGCGAAAAAGGCTTAGGCACTCCGGCCACGCGCGCTGCCATCATCGAAGGGCTGCTGACCGAAAAATACATGCTGCGCGAAGGGCGTGAAATCATCCCCACGGCCAAAGCCTTCCAATTGATGACGCTGCTGCGCGGCTTGGATGTGAAAGAACTCTCGCGCGCCGACTTGACGGGCGAGTGGGAATACAAGCTGGCACAAATGGAGAAGGGCCAACTCAGCCGCGACACCTTCATGGCCGAAATCGCCGCCATGACCGAGCGCATGGTGAAAAAAGCCAAAGAGTACGACCGCGACACCATCCCCGGCGACTATGTGCAACTGCAAGCCCCCTGCCCCAACTGTGGCGGGGCGGTGAAAGAAAACTACCGCCGCTATGCCTGCGTGGGCAAACCGGGGGCCGAGCCCTGCGGCTTCTCGTTTGGCAAATCACCTGCTGGGCGCACCTTTGAACCGCAAGAGGCTGAGCAACTGCTGGCGCAGCGCCGCTTGGGGCCACTGGAGGGTTTTCGCTCCAAGGCCGGCTGGCCGTTTGTGGCCGAAATCGTGCTGGCCTACGACGAAGAGGCGCACAACTACAAACTAGAGTTTGACTTTGGCGACGACAAAAATGCGGCGGACAGCGGCGAGCTGGTCGATTTTGCGGGTCAAGAATCTTTGGGTGCTTGCCCGCAGTGCGGTGCGCCAGTCTACGAACACGGCAGCCACTATGTGTGCAGCCGCGCCGTAGCCACCGCCGCGCACCCAGTCGCTACCTGCAATTTCAAGAGCGGCACCGTCATCTTGCAACAGGCCGTGGCGCGCGAGCAAATGCACAAGTTGCTCAGCACCGGCAAAACCGATTTGTTAGAGCAATTCTTCAGCCCGCGCACGCGCCGCGCGTTCAAGGCCTTCTTGGTTTGGGACAAGGCTGCAGGCAAAGTGAATTTTGAATTTGAACCCCGCGCCAGCAAATACCCGGCCAAAACCGGCACAGCAGCCAGTGCCGGGGCCAGCAAAACGGCGGCCAAAACCACCCCCAAAGCAGCAGCCAAGAGCGCAGGCAAAACCAGCACCAGCAAAGCGCCCAAAGCGCCCAAAGCGCCCCGCGCCCCCGCAGCGGGCAAAGCACCCAGCGAAACTTTAGCCGCCGTGATTGGCACCGAACCTGTAGCCCAAGCCCAAGCCATCCAAAAGATTTGGGCCTACGTACGCAGCCACCAACTGCAAGACGCAGCCAACAAACGCAACATCAATGCCGATGCCCAGTTGCTGCCGCTGTTTGGCAAGCCCCAAATCACCATGTTTGAGCTGGCTGGCATTGTCAGCAAACATCTGGGCTAAGGCGGCGGAGGCTGAGCGATGGCACGTCGCAAACAAGAAGACCCGACCGCCTGGGGTGAGCTGCAAGCCATCACGCGCAGCGCGATTGGCATCGCTGCTTGGCTGCCGTGGTGGCTGGGGGTGCTGCTGGCGCTGGCATTTTTTGCCGGGCTGCACTACATCGCCAGCCAGCCCCGGCCCGACGTACACAGCTTAGCCAGCTTGTACCAACACGCAGGCACATTGCTAGTACGTGGGCTGGCGACGATTGGGCAATATCTGTTACCGGCCCTGTGTTTGGCTGGGGCTTGGTTGGCCTGGCGCGAGCAGCGCAAGCGCACGCAACTGCTGCAACAAGTCACCGCCAACCCGGCTGCCGATGCACTCGACGACATCACTTGGCAAGAGTTTGAAGTGTTGGTGGGCGAAGTGTTTCGGCGCTTGGGCTACCAAGTGGAGGAAACCGGCGGCGGTGGTGCCGACGGCGGCATCGATTTGATTTTGCGCCGCAATGGCGAAAAATTCTTGGTGCAGTGCAAACAGTGGAAAGCCTTTCGCGTCAGCGTCGAAGTGGTGCGCGAAATGTTTGGCCTGATGACCGCCAAAGGGGCCGATGGTGGTTTTGTCGTCACCTCCGGGCGTTTTACCAAACCGGCCATCGAGTTTGCCCAAGGCCGCAATCTCTCTCTGATTGACGGCCCAGCCTTGTTGCAATGGCTGCACCAAACCCAAGCCAAGGAGATTTTTCAGCAACGGCCTGCGCCAACCGTGCCGGTGGCGCAAACCCCGCCAGCGGCCAGCCCAACCGCACCCGCTGCGGCGCGGCGGGCGGGCGGTGCCTCCGCTAGACCAGCGGCGGCAGCCGCTGCCAGCGCTCGCGCCGCAGTAGCACCACCCAGCGCCGCAGCAGCCCCACGGGCCAGCCTCCAGAATACGCCGACCGCCCACAGCACCGGCAGCTCCCCGTCGTGTCCAGTGTGTGCCGCCCCGATGTTGCTGCGCTTGGCACGCAAAGGGCCACAAGCAGGCCAACGCTTTTGGGGCTGTGTGCATTACCCCGACTGCGATGGCATCCGGCAAGGGCCAAGGTAAGTAAGGCGAAAACCGGATGGATCACCCACCAAAGTGTGGTCAAAATGCTTTGCTTGATCCATCCACCACTGCCTTCTTCATGACCGTCTGCTTTTCTGTCCAGCCCCTGCGCGGCCTCCGTATTTTGAGTTTGGCCTTGAACCTGCCCGGCCCGGCTGCCCTGTTGCGCTGCGCCGCTATGGGTGCCCAGTGCACCAAGCTGGAGCCGCCCCCGCCCCCTGGCTTGCCCACAGCAGACCCAATGCAGCATTACAGCCCCACCGCCTACGCTGCCTTGCAGCATGGCATCCAAGTGTTGCACGCCCAGCTCAAAACCGAAGACGGCCAAGCCATACTGCACCAAGCACTGGCCGACACCGATGTGCTGCTCACCTCGTTTCGGCACTCGGCCCTGCACAAACTGGGCTTGGATTGGCAGCTACTGCACGAACGTTATCCACAGCTGTCGATGGTGCGGATTGTTGGAGCCACCGGGGCACGGGCTGATGAACCGGGCCACGACTTAACCTACCAAGCCGAGGCGGGCCTGCTACAAGGCTTGCAAATGCCCGCTACCTTGCTGGCCGACATGGCTGGTAGTTTGGCGGCCAGTGAAGCCATCTTGCAAGCGCAACTGGCGCGCAGCCAAACCGGCCAAGGCGTTTGCATCGATGTGGGTTTGGCCGAATCCGCACAATGGATGGCTTTACCCGCCACTTGGGGCCTCATGGCCGCCGATACCGACACCGGCGGAGCCCATGCGGGCTACCAGATGTACGCCTGCGCCGATGGCCGGGTGGCTATGGCCGCCTTAGAGCCCCATTTTGCTGCGCGCCTGTGCCAAGCCGCCGGATTGACTCCCCAAGGCGATGCCGCAACGTTGCGGGCCACCAGCACCCACGAAGCCATTGCCCGTTTTGTGGCCCCACAAACCCGCGCACAACTAGAGGCGCTGGCAGCGGAAAAAGATATTCCGTTCTACACCTTGCCCTAAAAACCGACACCCGAGCCCAAATGCAGCACTTGGCCGCACGCTCAAAGCGCAGGGGAGCCACACAGGCCCGGCTGGGCCTGTCCGCGCTGCCAACAGGGGCTGGATAGGGCAGGGTCGGGGTGCGGAATACCATCGGCATCCAAACGCACCGGGTAGGTGCTGAATCCGCTGGCCCCTTGTGCATCGAAGGTCATGCGCAATACCCACGCTTGGCGCTGGCGTTCGTTGTCGGTTTCTTTCATGACAAAGTTACCGACGCTGTAGATGATGGGCTTGCCTTGGTACAACTCCACATCTTGCGTGACATGGGGATGTCCTCCAATCACCGCATCAGCCCCGGCCTCCACCAGCAAGCGCGCCAGTTGCCGTTGCCTAGGGTTGGCTGTCAACTCGTTTTCCCAGCCCCAGTGCATCAACACCACCACCAGATCGGCCCGGTGTTGTTGGCGCGCGCGTTGGATATCCGCCACCACCTGCTCGTCTTCGCTCCAAGCAATGCCGGGGGCATCGTAATCGGCCTCAAAACTGCGTGGCATGAACTCGTTGTAACTGAGCAGGGCCACACGCAAGCCTGCCCGCTCTACCAGCCACGGCGTATGGGCGGCACTAAGGTCACGGCCACCACCCACTTGGGCCAAATCCGCCGCTTTGAGCAAACCCAGCATTTCGGCAAAGGCCGCACGGCCATAGTCGCCCGAGTGGTTGTTGGCCAAAGTCACCCCATCCAAGTGGCGGCGCAACACCGGCAACACACGCGGGTGGGCGCGGAAGGTGTAGTTTTTATCGCCCGGCTCGCCCGTGGTGGCCACCACGCATTCCAAATTGGCGATGCGCAAGTCGGCCTTGGCAAACAGCGGGGCCACATGGGCCAAGGGATCGCCACCGCGCGCTATCAAAGCCCCGGCTGCATCGTCCAAGGTGGTATCCCCAGCAAACACCAAGGAAAACGAGGGCGACTCCGCCTGCCCCACACTGCAGGCCAAACCGAGCAACCAAGCCAGCGTCCATTTCATGGTGCCACCCCCACCAAAGTGCATTGGTAAATCAATTCACGCTCCATCGTCCCGGCGTACAGGCGCTGCTCCCCCGTGAGTGCAATGCGCCCGTTCGGCCCCGGAGGGGGGTAGGGCGGTACATATTTGGCTTGCTGTACCAAGACGGGCTGACGCTCCGTTTGAAAATAGACGTAAATGCCCACCGAGCGCAGCTGGTTGGCTTGCGCCACCAGCACCGGCTTGAAACGAAAACGGCCCGCAATCTCCGCTGCAGCCACCGTGTAAGGGTTGTCGCTTGGGGTAGCGACCACGGTTTGTGTGCTGCCACCATAGGTGACTTGGCATTCGAGCTGCGGTGCAGCCCACGCTGGCGACAGCGCCACCAAGCCCAAGCACCCAGCCCCGCCCCAAGCCACCATCTGTTTGTGCAAACCATTCATCCGGGTATTGTGCAGAAAAAAGCCACCCCAAGGGGTGGCTTGCTTTGCTTGTCTCCTCCACCCCGCTTGCTCGCAAACAGGGCAGACGACTCAGATCAGTGGAACTGTTCTTCTTCGGTAGAACCAGTCAGTGCCTTGACGGAGGAAGAACCGCCTTGAATCACGGTGGTCACGTCGTCGAAGTAACCTGTACCCACTTCTTGTTGGTGCGACACGAAGGTGTAGCCTTGTTCAGAAAAATAATATGAAAACACATTACTAGGCATTCGCCAGCTCTCTCATACTAGTCAACAACTCTTTCTGCAACTTATAAACCTCTATACGATCATTTATTTTATCAAAATCATTCTTTTTCACAATTGGTATTATTTTTGAAATGAAATCATCCCAAGCATCGGAATACAGGCTATCTTTTTCATCAAAAGCCGCTATTAAACGCTTGATTTTTTTATCTATACTATTTAAAAAAACCAACTCCAAATTAGCTGCAGGGACGACTGCGAACTGAAGAATATGTTTTAGATTCCGAATATCCTCATTGATTTCTTTTAAAACCTGTTCATCAGTGATGCTTAATTTACCTTGCTTCAAGATAGCATCAATATCAGCATCTTTCATAAAAAATACAGAGTTGGTATTTTGCAAAACCTTTAAAATACTATCAAGAGCTTGCACATGCGCTGCTTGTCCAGCCAAATTACTGGCTACTCTTCTAAGGCTATGGACTACATCTAGTATAGAGTTAAAGGTACCGACTCCCAGTAAACTTTGCTCTTTTTGAATTAAAATTATATTAATCAGATCGCCTTTACCGTTAGAGTAATAGCTATCCAAATATGAAAATTCCTTCTGGCTATCTTTATACCGATTAACCCTATCTTGACTTAGCACCGGCGAAGACAACAAAACATCAAACAAATCACGAGAGAATCTCTCTAGCAAATATGTAAAGCTACCATCATGATGGGCAACTTCATGGCCAATTTTATCTATATACTTTTTGCAAATTGGCTCAATTTCATCATACACAAATAGATTAATACCACAAATTGCAGAAACAAAAGACCTCAAAATTGTTATCTCAATTTCCCTCGCTTTATCGTCAGTCATTTTCTTGATAAGATGAGTGAAATTTTCTAAATATTTTTTATGTATATTGATTCGAATCTTTTGATTGATTTTACTAATTGGCAAATCTAGACGTACGCTATCATCATTTAAGATGCGCTGCAATTCGAAGCTTTCTTTATCAATTTCATCAAAATAACTCTCATCATCTACAAGCTGATGAAACTTTTGCGTGAAGTACTTTTGTTCATAAATTTCCTTTTTAAATTTATCTTGTAATTTTTTAAGTGAAAGCTGCAAATTATATTCCACTTCTCTATAAGCAGATTTTGCAATCTTTGTTTGCTCGGTACCCTCCGAGAAATTCTCATCAAAATTTATACCATCTAAAACATCATCAAATACAGCCTGCATCAGCTTGTGGTTAGTATCTATTTTCCGTTTTAAAATTTCAAAACGCTCAGTCTCGTAGTATTTAATCAAAGCATTTCTAATATCATCAATTCCCGATTCGATATCGAACCTGAATTCGGCTTTAGAAATAATTTTCTCATCTGATAAATATTTATACGCGGAACCAGAGAACACACGTTTACGCTCACCAATTTTATACTTCTCTACATCTGATATTAAAATATCAACATTACCTTTTAACTGTGAAGCATCATTAACCCGGTCAAGCTGATTTCCAAAAACAAACAACTTATCTCTCAGAGCGATACCATCTTCATCTGTATTTTTCGTAATAACACTTAGTGTTGTTCCTTGTAAACTTGGGTTCGTACCAACGTTAGTAACTAAAATAATCGCATCTGCAGACTTCAAACGCTCTTCGGTTTGACGCATATGAATTTTTGTCGGGGAATCAAAGCCCGGCACATCATAAACAATTGCATTGTCCAATCCTTTAAGCTCGGAAGACTCAATTTCTATACTACATACACTTCGAGGCCTTGATGTATCTTTGCCTTGATTTTCACCTTTGATGTAAGACTGAAAATTATCTCCCTTTAACTCTTCTCCAGAAAAATTCCTAATTTCACCAGTCAATATTAGGCGATCACGAAACTTCAATATATCCTTAATTTCCTCATCAGTTTTTCCAACATGATTTTTAAACAAAGTTGGGTTTTTATTTTCCAGCGCACCAAAATAATTTTCAAAATCTATAGAATTTATGTTTCTAAAGCTTAATTTTTTATTTTCCTCCCTAGAATTTTCAGAGTTTTTACTCTGACTATTTTCTTTAATTTTACTAATTTCTTCTTTTAATTTTTCTATTTTATCTTCCCTAACCTTTTCCGTTGAAAAAAGTATATTTCCTCGCTCTATTTTCAGCAAATCATCTTTTAACTTCTCTAACTCAGCATCAGGTTTGCAATCGCTTGATATATATCCAACCTCTTTAAGAAGTTCTTGAAAAATCCTCTCAAACTGTTCTTCTGTATAAAATTGAACCTTGGCTTTATCCACCCCATTAACCAATCGGGTAGATGTAAAAGTACACCGCTCAGGCGCTGAAGGCAAAACATTACTTTTTATTAAAGCATTAGCGAAAGTAGATTTTCCTGCTTTCTCCAAACCAACAATTGCAATTTCAAATTCATTATCAATCAACTTTTGCTTAAATTTTTTATTCTTCTGATAAACATCTTCAATCTTGCTCAGCTGCTCAGAATTCAGCAATCGTACCCGATGGTTATTATTAATCAATTGCTCAATCGCTGCATTGCGCTGTTGAATTTTTTCGACCAACCGGCTCTTTTCGATTTCAAAATAGTTATCTTGATTCATAACAGTTAAATTACTCCAGACGATTAAATAACTTATCAATAAGCACTATAGTACTCATCAAAAAAGTCATCAAAACGATCGCCATATTCTCTGACTCTTTTCAGTTCTAATATTAATACAAATCAAATGCAAAAAAAAAGCCACCCCTAGGGTGGCTTCTTGTTCTTACCTAATCTACCCCCGTTTTCTTCGAGGGGGTAAGCCAGGCAGCTCAGTGGAACTGTTCTTCTTCGGTGGAACCAGTCAGGGCCTTGACGGAGGAAGAACCGCCTTGGATCACGGTGGTCACGTCGTCGAAGTAACCGGTACCTACTTCTTGTTGGTGCGACACGAAGGTGTAGCCTTGTTCGCGGGCAGCAAATTCGGGCTCTTGCACCATTTCAACGTAGTGCTTCATGCCTTCGCCGCGAGCGTAAGCGTGGGCAAACTTGAAGGTGTTGTACCAGTTGACGTGGATGCCAGCCAAGGTGATGAACTGGTACTTGTAGCCCAGAGCCGACAGTTCTTCTTGGAACGAAGCGATTTGGCTGTCGTTGAGGTTCTTCTTCCAGTTGAAGGAAGGCGAGCAGTTGTACGACAGCAGCTTGCCGGGGCAAGCGGCCAGCACGGCTTGGGCAAATTCGCGGGCAAAGCCGATGTCCGGCACGCCGGTTTCGCACCACACCAAGTCGGCGTACGGAGCGTAAGCCACGCCACGGCTGATGGATTGCTCCAGACCGTTCTTGACGCGGAAGAAGCCTTCTTGGGTACGCTCGCCAGTCAGGAACGGCTTGTCGTTCTCGTCGTAGTCGGAGGTGATCAGGTTGGCGGCTTCGGCGTCGGTGCGGGCCAGGATCAGGGTGGGCACGCCCATCACGTCGGCGGCAAAACGGGCGGAGATCAGCTTTTCGCAGGCTTCGCGGGTCGGCACCAGCACCTTACCACCCATGTGGCCACACTTCTTGGCAGCGGCCAGTTGGTCTTCAAAGTGAACGCCAGCGGCACCAGCAGCGATCATGTTCTTCATCAGTTCGAAGGCGTTGAGCACGCCACCGAAACCGGCTTCAGCGTCGGCCACGATCGGCAGGAAGTAGTCGATGAAGCCTTCGTCGCCGGGGTTGATGCCACGCGACCATTGGATTTCATCCGCACGCTTGAAGGTGTTGTTGATGCGGCGCACCATGGTCGGCACCGAGTCGTAAGCGTACAGCGACTGGTCGGGGTACATGGTCTCGCTGGTGTTGCCGTCGGCGGCCACTTGCCAGCCCGACAGGTACACGGCTTCCAAGCCAGCCTTGGCTTGTTGCATGGCTTGACCGGCAGTGATAGCGCCAAAAGCGTTCACGTAGCCCTTCTTGGCACCACCGTTGACCTTGTCCCACAGCACCTTGGCACCGCGTTGGGCCAGGGTGTACTCGGGTTGCAGGCTGCCACGCAGACGCACCACGTCGGCGGCGCTGTAACCACGCTTGACGCCCTTCCAGCGGGGGTTTTCGGCCCAGTCTTTTTCCAGGGCGGCAATTTGCTGTTCGCGGGTCAGGTTTTGGGACATCAGAAACTCCTTGTTTCAATCACAGAAATCGGGGGTACCGGGTGGCTGGCTGCAGGTGCTGGCCACTGCGGTGTTGTTGGACTCTAGTTTAAGTCTTATAGAAGACTATTTACACATCTTATGTCTTATACAAGACTATTTATTTTATTTTTGAAAATCAACAACTTAAATTTTTACATCTACAAAACAAGGGCTTGGCAACAGGTTTTTGGCCAGCATTCAGGTCTTGCAGGCTGCCACACCACATCCAGATTTTCTTGATGTGAAATATTGATTTCATACTGCGGAATCAAGCACACCACAAGCCGGTCGGGTTGGTGACGCCCATCCACAGCGCCCAGCCCGAGGTGGCCACCAGCGCCAGCCCCGCCAGCCGT
>CAYZGT010000003.1:0-141784 GCA_964478155.1 uncultured Simplicispira sp. | reverse complement strand
GCTTGACCGAAATGTTAGAGCCAGAAGCCAAAACGGATAACCTGAATTTGGCGACAGGCACGAACTGCGCAAAAGCACGGCACCACCGAGGCGGCGCCGTGCTTGCAAAACGATAGCTGCTTGCGATTGCTAGGCAAGGGCTGGAGGCCAAAAAGACTGAAAAATGACGCAAAGCCAGCAGGCGAAGCCCGGAGAAACGACAAACCCAGCGCTGAACAGCGCTTGAGAAGTTGAATGCCGTTTGAGAAAGCATGGGCTAAATAAATTGGTTTTCTTCGGTGCTAACTAGAATTAGACGACAGCCACACACCGACTGACCGTCGAATAAAATTTTCTCCATCCTACCCCATCCATAGGGAAACGCCCATAGCCCCTCCATTTAGGCAAACCTAAAATTCTCCGGATGAGAACCCCATCCTCCATGCCCAATGCCGATGCGCCACGCCAGCCCAAACTGCTAGAGCGTATGCGGATAGACCTGCGCACACGCCATTACAGCATCCGTACGGAACAAGCCTATGTCGATTGGGCGCGGCGTTTCATTTTGTTTCATCAAAAACGGCATCCGCAGGAAATGGGAGCTGCTGAGGTGGAAGCATTTCTCAACTATTTGGCCGTAGAGCGACAGGTGTCGGCATCCACGCAAAACCAAGCCAAGGCCGCTCTGTTGTATCTGTACAAGCAGGTGTTGGGCATCGACCTGCCTTGGTGCGATGAGGTGATACAAGCAAAACGGCCCCAACGTTTGCCGGTCGTTCTTACACCCTCCGAGGTGCGTGAGTTGTTGCTGCACATGGATGGCACGACGGGCCTGATTGCCCAATTGCTCTATGGCACCGGGATGCGGTTGCTAGAGGCCCTGCGCTTGCGCGTGAAAGATGTTGAGTTTTCTCGACGTGAAATCGTGGTGCGTGAAGGCAAGGGAAACAAAGATCGGGTCACGGTACTGCCGGAAAACCTATTAACTCCGCTGCGCGCACAATTGGAAAAAGCACGGTTATTGCATGAAAAAGATTTGGCTGCAGGTTGGGGCCATGTCTATTTGCCGCACGCTTTGGCCGTTAAATATGCCGAAGCCGACCGGAGCTGGGCATGGCAGTGGGTATTTCCATCGCCCGTACGCTCGCTCGATCCGCGGCCCAATCCACGCACTGGCACCACCATGGAGCGGCGCCACCACATTTACCCCGAGTCGGTGCAGCGTGCCGTACGTGAGGCTGCGCGATTGGCCCGTATCGACAAACCGGTCTCACCCCATGTGCTGCGCCATTCGTTTGCCACGCATTTATTGCAAGCAGGCTACGATATTCGCACCGTGCAAGAACTGCTCGGCCACGCCGATGTCAGCACCACCATGATTTACACCCATGTGTTAAACAAAGGCGGACAGGGTATTTTGAGTCCGCTCGACGCACTGTGATGTGCGCCGCCGGATTCGTGTTCAAAAATCGGCCATAAGGTCTTTTCTGCTGGCCCCACCACCGCGCCGCATGAACCTCGGACAATAGCGCCTCTTGCCCTCTTTCTTCCTTCTTGCTCCTGCTGCTGTCCCCCAATGACCCTCAAAAGCCCTGAACTGCTGTTGCCCGCTGGCTCACTCGACAAAATGCGTGCCGCCTACGACTTTGGCGCCGATGCCGTCTATGCGGGCCAGCCGCGCTACAGCCTGCGTGCGCGCAACAATGAATTTCGCTTAGAGCAAATCGCTCAAGGGATTGCCGAAGCGCACCAACGCGGCAAAAAGTTCTTTGTCACCAGCAACCTGATCGCCCACAACGACAAGGTGCGTACCTACCTGCGCGACATTGAACCGGTGATTGCGCTGCGCCCCGATGCCCTCATCATGGCCGACCCTGGCCTGATCATGATGGTGAAAGAGCAATGGCCTGAGCAAGCGATCCACCTGTCGGTACAGGCCAACACCACCAACTGGGCCACCGTCAAATTCTGGCAAAAGATGGGCGTGGAGCGCATCATCCTGTCGCGCGAACTCAGCTTGGATGAGATCGAGAAAATCCGCCAAGAATGCCCGGATATGGAGTTGGAGGTGTTTGTGCATGGCGCGCTGTGCATTGCCTACTCGGGTCGCTGTCTGCTGTCGGGCTACTTCAACCGGCGCGACCCGAACCAAGGCACCTGCACCAATGCCTGCCGCTGGGAATACAAAACCCAAAGCGCGGCGTTAGATCCGAGCACCGGCGAAGCCATCGCCACCCGCATGGAGGGCGACTTCAATTTTGCAGGCGCACAACAAGAGGCAGAACAAGCCTTCTCCTCCTGCGGGGACGGCCAACGCCACCCTGCCGCCGATCAGGTCTACCTGATTGAAGAAATTGGCCGACCCGGCGAGCTGATGCCGATCATGGAAGACGAGCACGGCACCTACATCATGAACAGCAAAGACCTGCGGGCGGTGGAGCATGTGGCCCGGCTGACGCAGATTGGGGTCGATTCGCTCAAAATTGAAGGCCGCACCAAGAGCCTGTATTACGTGGCCCGCACCGCCCAAGTCTATCGCCGTGCCATCGACGACGCGGTGGCCGGTCGTCCGTTCAACCCGGAGTTGCTGTTAGAGCTGGAAGGCTTGGCCAACCGCGGCTACACCGGCGGTTTGCTAGAGCGCCGCCCCAGCCAAGAGTACCAAAACTACATCACCGGCCACTCGATTGCGCACCGCAGCCAGTTTGTGGGTGAAGTACACGGCGTGCAAGACGGCTGGGCCGAAGTGGAAACCAAAAACCGCTTTGCGGTCGGTGATCTGCTGGAGGTGATTCACCCCAGTGGCAATGTCCAAGTCCGCTTGGAGCAGCTACGCAATGCCGACGGCCAGCCCGTGCAAGTAGCAGCAGGCAACCCGCTGCGGGTCTGGATGCCCCTGCCAGAACGCTATGCCGGTGCCCTGTTGGCGCGCGTGTTTGAAAATACACCCGCCACCGAGGAAGCCGTCAGCGCCTGACCCAGCCCATCCGGGCGCGTACTGCACACCGCTGCTATTCCATGAAGCGCTACGAGACACTGGCTGGCGATATGGAAGCCTCCATCCGCAGCGGTTTGCTACGTCCCGGTGATCGGCTGCCCTCGGTGCGGCATACCTGTGCCAGCCGGGGGGTGAGCGCCTCCACAGTGTTTCAGGCCTATTACCTGCTCGAGGCCCGTGGCTTGGTACAAGCACGCGAGCGTTCCGGCTATTTTGTGAATCCGAGTCTGCGCCGTGCGCCGCCGCAGCCAGAACACCCGTCCCAGCCGAGCAATGAGGCGATTGCGGTGGATGTGAGTGAACGGGTGTTTGAGGTGCTGCAATCGAGTATGGCCCGGCAGGTGGTGCCGCTGGGCTCGGCCTTTCCCAGTCCGCTGCTGTATCCATTGCCAAGGCTGGGCCAATGCCTGGCTGCCAGCGCCCGCACGCTCGATCCGTGGAGCACGGTAGACGACCTCACCCCCGGCCACGCGGGCCTGCGCCGCCAGATTGCGCTGCGCTATTTGGCCGCAGGCGTGGCCGTGCCTGCCGAAGACATCGTGATCACTAATGGCGCACTGGAAGCGCTGAACCTGTGCCTGTCGGCCGTCACCCGCCCTGGGGATGCCGTGGTGGTGGAGTCCCCCACCTTTTACGCCGCTCTGCAAGCGCTGGAACGCCAAGGCTTGCAAGCCATAGAGGTACCCACCCACGCGAGGGCATTGACTTGGGGGCGCTGGAAGCGGCCATCGTGCGCCACCGCCCGCAAGCCTGTTGGCTGATGACCAACTTTCAGAACCCGCTGGGCAGTTTGCTGCCTAGCCAGAAAAAACAGGCATTGGTTGAGCTCATCACCCGCTACCAGTTGCCGCTGATTGAAGACGATGTGTATGCCGAGCTGTACTTTGGCGAGCAGCGCCCACTGCCCGCCAAGGCGTTTGATAGCGCCGGGCTGGTGCTGCATTGCTCTTCGTTTTCCAAATCTTTGGCACCGGGCTACCGCATTGGCTGGGCTGCACCAGGGCGCTTTGCCCGCGCCGTGGCACGGCAAAAGCTCACCAGCACGCTCAGCGCCTCGGTGCCGGTACAAATGGCGCTGACCTTGTATTTAGAGCAGGGTGGTTTTGACAAGCATTTGCGCAAACTGCGCCAAACACTGGCCGCCCAGCAAGCGCTGTTTGCCGAGGCGGTAGGGCATTACTTTCCTGCAGGCACCAAAGCCACCCGGCCCGAAGGGGGCTACTTTTTGTGGGTCGAGTTGCCCGAGGGCTGCGATGCCCTGCGCCTGCACCAACAGGCGCTGGCCCAACACATCAGCATCGCGCCGGGGCCGATTTTTTCAGCTTCGCACGCATTTAGCCATTGCTTGCGCCTGAACTACGGCCATGCTTGGAACGCCCGCACCGAGCAAGCGTTAGCCACACTGGGCCAACTGGCCCGCACCGTGCAGACCACCCCTTAACGCGGAAACAAAAAGGTCGTGCTCTCCCGCAGCGCCAACCCCGGCTGCCCCTGCGCCGTAAAGTCCAGCGCCACAGGATGTGGGCCGGTGGGCAGGGCATCGTGTGGTGCCCGCAAGCGCAGCACCACCCAGCGCGCGCTAGCCGCTGGTACGTCCACCTCGGCCTCTGACGCGACCTGCAAACCTGCCATGCCACTGGCCGTGACACGGTAGGTTTGGGGCTGCTCGGTGGCATTGGCGATCTGCAAGCGGTACACGTTCTCGACCTGCCCTGCCCCCACCTGCCGCGCCAGCACCCCCCGGTCACGGATCACATCCACCTTCAATGGCGTACGCACGGCCAAACTGACCACCATCGCCACCGTCAAGCCGACCAAGGCGAGGCTGTAGAGCAATACGCGCGGGCGCAGTACGCGCCGCAATACCTGCACCCCACTCCAACCTTGGGCCAAGGCATTGGCCGTGGTGTAACGGATCAGGCCGCGCGGGTACTGCATTTTGTCCATCACCGAGTTGCAGGCATCCACACACAAGCCACAACCGATGCACTCGTATTGCAAGCCCTTGCGAATATCAATGCCGACCGGACACACCTGCACGCACAGGGTGCAGTCAATGCAATCGCCCAGCCCTTGCGCTTTGGCATCTGTGGCCTTGCTGCGTGGCCCACGGGTTTCACCACGGGCGCTGTCGTAGGTCACAATCAAAGTGTCGGGGTCAAACATAGCGCTTTGGAAGCGCGCATAGGGGCACATGTACTTGCAGATTTGCTCGCGTAAAAATCCGGCATTGCCATAGGTAGCGAGTGCATAAAACAGCACCCAGAACATCTGCCAAAAGCCTTGCAGCGCCAGCACCTCGACCGCCAAAGTGCGAATCGGCACAAAGTAACCGACAAAGGTAAAACCCGTCCAAAACGCCAGCAGCAGCCATAGCAAGTGTTTGAAGGATTTTTTCCAGAGCTTTTCTGCCGTCCAAGGGGCAGCATCTAGCCGCAAGCGGGCACTGCGGTCGCCCTCTACATGGTGTTCAATCCACAAAAAAATCTCGGTATAGACCGTCTGTGGGCAGGCAAAGCCGCACCATAAACGCCCCGCCACTGCCGTGAACAAAAACAGCGATAGCGCCGAGATAATCAGTAAGGCCGTGAGGTAGATAAAGTCCTGTGGGTACAGCAACAGCCCAAACAGGTAAAAGTGCCGCTGCTCCAAATCGAACAACAGCATCTGGCGGCCATTCCACTGCAACCACGGCACGACGTAAAAGAACAGTTGCGTCAGCCAGACCATGCTCCAGCGCCAGCGCGCCAACACCCCCCGCATGGCACGGGGTTGGATTTTGACTTGGGCCTGGTAAAACGAAGCCGATGCCGGAGCCGGGCTGATAGGAATGATTTTGCGTGCTACTGGGGTGCACGCAGGAAGGGAAGTATCTTCTGACGACATAAGAGGGCCTTGCAACAAGGGCCGGCAGACGCATACCGCGCCCCGGCTTCAAGGCCCCCACTATGGAATGGCAAGCGAATAGATAACAGCAGCAGATGCAGCCATCTGGGGCATATCAGATGCTGGCACGAGGCACTGCCGCTGGGCAGCCAACCCTCTAGCCGCCGTGGATCGCTGCTGCCACGATGATGCTAATGCCCAAGCACATGGCCGCCACCACCAAGGCCAGCGCCTTGTTGTGTTTTTCCACAATCTCGCCCCACAAATCGTAGGGGGTCAGTTTGTCAATGATGATGAAGCTGATCCAGAACACCAGCACCCCCACCAAGGCAAACAGAATCGAGCCCAAAAATGCGGCCGGGCGCAGCCATTCAAGTCCCATCATGATGATTCTCCGGAGAAACGTTTATTTATGACCACCACCGGTGGAGAAGCCGCCAAACGAGCCACCTGAACTGCGGTAACTGCCACCGCTGCCGCCCGAACCACTGGAATTGTCCGAGCAGGTGCTCAGCAGCACCAAAATAATCAAGATCACCACGGCAATCAAAATCAGGGTGCCACAGCCTATGCCCGAGCTACTCGACAGCGGGGCCGCATCTTGGCGCTTGAACAGGTTTTTATTGGCATCGAGCTTAAAAGCCGCCGCCACCTTGTCGCTGGTGATTTTTTCGCCGTGTGACCAAGTGACCTCTTGGGGCGTTTGCTCCATCGAGAGCAAGCCCTTGGTGCCCGCAAAATCACGGTTAAAGGTTTTTTGGCCGCGCTCTACCGGCCAGTAGAACTCGCCCAGCACATAGGTGGTCTCGGCCTTGTAGCTGTATTGCAATTGGTAGGTTTGGCCCAAGTAACTGGCAGTTTGGCCGCCGCCCGAGAGTTTGGGCGCGCCCGTGGTGGGGCGCACTAAGCTCCAACCGTCTTCGGCATCGACCAGAAAACAAAAACCGCGTTGGCGATGGAACAACAGGTATTCGCTCCAGCCAAACTGCTCATCGTCGTCCGGCTCTTGGCCCATGCGGTGCTGGAAGCCTACCACCTGCCACTGCACCCCCTCTAGCTGGCCCAAGCTGCCCAAGGGAATCAGCGGCTGCACCGGCTCATTTTGCAGGGCATGGCGCAACTCGCCGCCCACCCCACTGTCCAAGGTGATGATGCTGGCGCACGATGGGCAGGTCAGGCTTTTGGTGGTGCTCAGTTGCACCGTGACCGGCGCACCGCAGTGCGGGCAATTGAACTGGCGGCCCTTTTCCTCTTTAACCGACTCTTCTTTCAGGCCCTGCAAATGCAGGTCTTCCAACTGAATCGCCCGGCCCCGCTCTACTTTGGGCGGCTGGCTGCCGTAGTCAATCGACAGCACCTCGCCATCTTGGCTACGCAACTCGACTACGCTGAATTTTTCGCCCAATGCTGGCAGTTTGGGCAACTCGCCTTGGGCCGACATCAGCGCCGCTTGCACATTGGCAGCTACGCTGTAGGGATTGCCATTGATGGCCGTGGTCATGCCAATGCGGAACTGGCTGGCCGCAGGCAATTGGCGGCCCGCATCTACGGGCCGGGTAAAGACATACGCACCGTTGTCTTCGCCCAAGGTGGCCGTGCTGCCATCTTGCAAAAACGCCACCCACTCCGTCCAGGTACCGGTCTCGGCTTTGTATTGCAGGCGGCCGATGAGGGTGAAGGGCAGATTTTGGCCGTCTAGCTGGATGCGTCCGCTGGCGTAAAGCTGCAAGGGGCTATGGTCGTCAAACAGCTCGGCCATTTTGCCCAAGCGTTGCAACACATCGCCATTGCGCACTACCGTGCTTTGGCAGTAGCCGCACACGGCGTGCGTGGACTGGGCGCTTCTAAACTCTACCGGCGCACCACAGCCGGGGCAGGGTGCACGGTAGCTGCGTTGGGGGGTATCGGTGGCCATCCTCCGGGCCGCTTAGACCAATTTTTTTAGCAGCTCGGCCTTTTTGGCATCGAACTCTTCTTGCGTCAGGATGCCCTTGGCCTTTAAGTCGGCCAGTTTTTCGAGGGTGGACATGACCTCATCGGGCGAAATACCCACCGGGGCCACGGCGGGGGCCGGTGCTGCGGCCACTGGGGCCGCCGGGGGGGCAGCGTGCGCACCACCCAAGCCGGCTTGCATGGTTTGCGCCATCATCTGGCCCATCGCCATGCCAGCACCCAAGCCCATCGCATCACCAGCGATGCTGCCACCGCCGCTACCGGCTTGCCCAGCTGCTGCCGCAAACTGCGGAATCGCCTGTGCCGTTTGGTACTGCATGAACTTGCCCATGTCGTTGCCGACCATGCCCATGCCAATTTTTTGGTCGAGGATTTTTTGCAGCTCTTCTGGCAGGGACAGGTTTTGAACCGTCAGCGTCTCTAGTTTGAGGCCAATTTTGGCAAAGGCCGGTTCCAGCTCTTTCGCCAAGGCACTGGCAAACATCATCTGGTTGGCGGCCAAGTCTAAGAACGGCACGCCACTGCTGGCAATGGCGTTGCTGATGTTTTGCAGCACCAAGCCGCGCAGCTGACCATCCACTTCGGCCACGGTGTAGGCTGCACGCGTGCCCGAAATTTCGGTATGGAACAGCTTGGGGTCGGCCACGCGGTAGGCGTAGTTGCCAAAGGCACGCAGGCGCACTGCGCCAAAGTCTTTATCACGGATGGTAATGGGTTGCGGCGTGCCCCATTTTTGGTCAATCTGCTGGCGCGTGCTAAAGAAATAGACATCGCTCTTGAAGGGCGATTGGAACAGCTTGTCCCAGTTCTTCAGGTACGTGAGTACCGGCAGAGTTTGTGTGGTCAGCTTGTAGGTGCCGGGGCCAAACACATCGGCCACCTGCCCTTCGTTGACGAACACCGCCATTTGCGACTCGCGCACCACCAGCGTGCCACCGTTCTGGATTTCCATGCCCTCCATCGGGTAACGCCAAGCCAAGGTGCCGTCGCTGTCTTCCGTCCATTGCAGAATGTCAATGAACTGCTTTTTGACGAAATCGCTCTTGATAAAGTCGAACAGGGCCATGCTTGCTCCCAATCGGGCTAGAGGGTGGGAAATAAAAAGGAGCAGCCATCATAGCGCCCCAGTGCGGCCCAGCACACTGGGGGCGGCGGCCTACTCAGGCGCGCTCGTCCAGCAACGTGCCCATCATCTGGCTTTCGGTCTTGACCGAGAGTAGGTTGGCAGCAAAAGAATAGGTGGCCGAGATCTGCTCTACCGCTTCTTTTTCTAGCCGTACCTGTTCGTTGCTTTGGCGCTCCATGCGGGCACGGGTACCTGCGTTGTCGGGCGCAGCCTCTTGCTCGACCGCGACACGCCGGTAATTGGGGGTGTTGGCATTCGCCACATTGTTGGCTGCGGCATCCAGGCGCATTTGTGCAGCCTGCATACCAGAACGGCCAATGGAAGCAAGGGAGGCCATGATGAGGAACCTTTTGACAGTAGAAAATTCGGCTGGTACGTTCGATTCTCTACCGGAACGCGGGTTCCCGCTAGTGCCGCTTAGTGCTTAAACATCGATATTGCCCGCGCGCAGCGCGTTGGTTTCGATGAAATCACGCCGGGGCTCTACCTCGTCACCCATGAGCATAGTAAATACGCGGTCGGCCTCAATGGCATCTTCAATTTGCACGCGCAGCAAACGGCGCACTGCCGGGTCCATCGTGGTTTCCCAAAGCTGTTCTGGGTTCATTTCACCCAAACCCTTGTAGCGTTGGCGCGCCGTGGTGCGCTCGGCCTCGGCAATCAGCCAGCGCATGGCTTGGCGGAAGTCCGACACTTTTTCTTCTTTTTGCCGTTCACCCTCGCCACGTTGTACCTTGGCCCCCTCACCGAGCAGGCCACCAAAGGTCGCGGCAGCTTCGGCCAGTGCCGCATAGTCGGCCCCCAGAACAAAATCTTGCGTGATCACGCTGCTTTTGACGTTGCCGTGGTGTTGGCGGCTGATACGCAGCAGCGGCTTGTCACTGCGGTGGTCAAACTCTGCGGCCACACTGGCCGGAGTACCGGAGGTATTGAGTTCACGCAGTTTGGCCTCCAACGCTGTGGCGCTGGCCTCGGCCTCGGCCAAGGTTTCTAAATTCAGCGCCACACCATCGGCCACAGCGCGCAGGGCTTCGGCATCCATAAAGCCCGACAGGCGGGCAATCACGGCTTCGGCCAGTTGGTGCTGGCGGGCCAACTCGGACAGGGTGTCACCGCTGAGTGTTTGCGGCGTTGCACCACCGGTCAACACGCTGGCATCTTTCAGCGCCACGCGCAGTAAAAAGCTATCCAAGGCGGCGGCATCTTTGAGGTACAACTCCTCTTTGCCCGCCTTGACCTTGTACAGGGGTGGCTGGGCGATGTAGATGTGGCCGCGCTCGACCAACTCGGGCATTTGGCGGTAGAAGAAGGTCAGGAGCAGGGTACGGATGTGCGCTCCGTCCACATCGGCATCGGTCATGATGATGATGCGGTGGTAGCGCAGTTTGTCGATGTTAAAGTCGTCCGCGCCCGCTTTGCCGCCGTCCATCCCTTCGGCGGTGGTTTTGCCAATGCCGGTGCCCAAGGCGGTAATCAAGGTCAGAATTTCTTGGCTGGAGAGCAGTTTCTCGTAGCGGGCTTTTTCGACGTTCAAAATTTTGCCGCGCAAGGGCAAAATGGCTTGGAATTTACGGTCTCGGCCCTGCTTGGCCGAGCCACCGGCCGAGTCGCCCTCAACGATGTAAATTTCGCACAGCGCCGGGTCTTTTTCTTGGCAATCGGCCAGTTTGCCCGGCAGGCCCATGCCATCCAATACGCCCTTGCGGCGTGTCATTTCGCGCGCTTTGCGGGCCGCTTCGCGGGCGCGGGCGGCTTCAACAATTTTGCCGCAGATGATTTTGGCATCGGCGGGGCGCTCTTGCAGGTAATCGGTCAGCAGCTTGCCCACAATGTCTTCTACCGGCGCGCGCACTTCCGAACTGACCAGTTTGTCTTTGGTTTGGCTGCTGAATTTAGGCTCGGGCACTTTGACCGACAGCACACAGCACAGCCCTTCGCGCATGTCATCGCCCGTCACTTCGACCTTGGCTTTCTTCGCCAAGTCGTTTTCTTCGATGTATTTGTTGATGACGCGCGTCATGGCCGCGCGCAGGCCGGTTAAGTGGGTGCCGCCATCGCGCTGTGGGATGTTGTTGGTAAAGCACAGCACCTGCTCGCTGTAGCTGCTGTTCCACTGCATAGCCACTTCGACACCAATGTGCGTACCGGCAATGCCGCCGTAGGTCTCTGCCGGGCGCTCGCCTGCGGCATAAAAAGACGTGGGGTGCAATACCGTTTTGCCTTTGTTGATGAACTCGACAAAACCGCGCACGCCACCCGCGCCAGAAAAATCGTCCTCTTTGCCGCTGCGCTCATCTTTCAGGCGGATACGCACACCATTGTTCAAGAACGACAGTTCGCGCAGGCGCTTGGCCAAAATCTCGTAGTGGAACTCGTTGTTCTCTTTGAAGATGTCGGTATCGGGCAAAAAATGCACTTCGGTGCCGCGCTTGTCGGTCTCTCCCACCACCTTCATGGGCGAAACCTCGGCTCCTTCCACCCGGTGCGTGAGGCGGTTTTGCACCACGCCTTTGGCAAACTCCAGCACATGCACTTTGCCTTCGCGGCGCACCGTGAGGCGCAGTTTTTTGCTCAGGGCGTTCACGCACGATACGCCCACGCCGTGCAAACCACCCGAGACTTTGTAGCTGTTTTGGTTGAATTTGCCACCTGCGTGCAGTTCGGTCAGGGCGATTTCGGCAGCACTGCGCTTGGGCTCGTGCTTGTCGTCCATCTTCACGCCAGTAGGAATACCGCGCCCGTTGTCCGTCACGCTGATGGAGTTGTCGGTGTGGATGGTGACCACGATGTCGTCGCAATGGCCCGCCAAGGCTTCGTCAATCGAGTTGTCCACCACCTCGAACACCAAATGGTGCAAGCCGGTGCCATCCGAGGTGTCGCCGATGTACATGCCGGGGCGTTTGCGTACCGCCTCTAGGCCTTCCAAGATGGTGATGGCCCCTTCGCCATAGCCCTCGCTGGCCCCTGCCTGATGGGCATCAATCTGGGTGACGGCGGGGAGGGTGGTGCCGTTGTCTTCGGGCAGGGAATGTTCAGCGCTCATGGGTCGGCCTTGGCAATGCGGGGGAAACCGGGAAATAGACAAAAAAGAGAAAGAAACAGGCGCTGCCAGCTTGGGCAGCGCCAGCCGCTTAAATACGCATCGGCATGACCACGTACTTGAAGCTGTTGTTATCGGGGATGGTCAGCAAGGCGGAGCTGTTGCCGTCTTGCAACTGCATTTTCACCATGTCTTGGCCCATACTGGTCAAAGCATCGATCAGGTAGGTAACGTTAAAGCCAATTTCGATGCTGTCGCCGTTGTAGTCGATATCGAGCTCGTCCACTGCTTCTTCTTGCTCGGCATTGTTGCTGGCCACGCGCAGCACGCCCGGCTCTAAGTTCAGGCGCACGCCTTTGAACTTTTCGCTGGTCATGATGGCGGTGCGCTGCAAGCAGGCCAACAGCGGCGTGCGGCCCAAGGTGACTTCGTTTTTGTGGTTGCGCGGAATTACACGGTTGTAATCCGGGAATTTGCCCTCGACCAGCTTGGTGACGAACTCCATGCCGCCAAAGTTGAACTTGGCTTGGTTGTGGGCAAAGCACATCTGCAAGGGGGTGTCGGTATCACTGAGCAGGCGCTGCAGCTCTAACACGGTTTTGCGCGGCAAGATCACTTCTTGCTTGTTTGGCACTTCAATGTCCAGCGTGGCGCTGGCAAAGGCCAAGCGGTGGCCGTCGGTGGCCACCAAGCTCAGGGTGTTGCCTTCGGCCACAAACAAAATGCCGTTCAGGTAGTAGCGAATGTCTTGCACGGCCATCGCAAAGGCCACTTGGCCCAGCAGGCTTTTCAGGGTTCTTTGCGGCACGCTGAAGGTCGGGCCAAAGCTGGCCGCCTCTTGCACCACCGGAAAATCTTCGGCGGGCAGGGTTTGCAGGGTAAAACGGCTCTTGCCACCTTTGAGCACCAACTTGCTTTGGCTGTTCTCAATCGCCACGGTTTGGTCGTGCGGCATGGTGCGCAAAATGTCGATCAGTTTGCGTGCATTGACGGTGGTGGCAAAGTCGCCCGTATCGCCGCCCAACTCGGCCATGGTGCGGATTTGGATTTCCAAATCGCTGGTGGTCAGTTGCAAAGCGTTGCCGGTTTTACGCAGCAACACATTGGCCAAAATGGGCAGGGTGTTGCGGCGCTCCACAATGCCAGCCACGCACTGTAATACGGCCAACAATTTGTCTTGGGGAGCTTTAAGGACAATCATGGATAAACCTTTGGGGAATAGAGAGGGTAGCCGCTAGAACAAACAACACAGGCAGTAGCGCGGCCCAGCCAAACCCGCCATTTTGCCCGCTTGCATCGGCAGTCAAGGCAAACAGCATCGGGATGTACCGGCCAGCCCAGGTTCAACCTTTCAAGGTCTGTTCCAGCACATGCAGTTGCTGGTTGAGTTCGATCACTTGCTGGCGCTCGGCGGCAATTTTGCGCACCGCGTGCAGTACCGTGGTGTGGTCGCGGCCACCAAACAACTCACCAATTTCGGGCAGGCTTTTTTGCGTCAGCTCTTTGGCCAAGTACATGGCAATCTGGCGCGGGCGTGCAATGCTGGCCGGGCGCTTTTTGCTGTACATGTCGGCCATCTTGATTTTGTAAAAGTCGGCCACGGTTTTTTGGATGTTGTCCACGCTGATCTGCCGGTTTTGGATCGACAGCAGGTCACGCAGCGCTTCGCGCGCCAGTTGGATCGAGATTTCTTTGCGGTTAAAGCGCGCATAGGCCATGACTTTGCGCAAGGCCCCTTCCAACTCGCGCACATTAGAGCGCACATTCTTGGCGACAAAGAAGGCTACGTCTTCGGCCATCTCGGTGCCTTCGGCACGTGCTTTGTTGATCAGGATGGCGACACGCATTTCCAGCTCGGGCGGCTCCATCGCCACCGTCAAGCCCGAATCGAAGCGCGAAACTAAGCGCGCATGGATGTCGGACAAGCCCTTGGGGTAGGTGTCGCTGGTCATGACGATGTGGCTTTTCTTCGCCAACAGCGCCTCAAAGGCATTGAAGAACTCTTCTTGCGTGCGGTCTTTGTTGGCAAAGAACTGCACGTCGTCAATCAACAGCAAATCCAACGAGTGGTAGCGCTCTTTGAAGTCGTCAAAGGTTTTGCGTTGGTAGGCTTTGACCACATCCGAGACAAATTGCTCGGCATGGATATACAGCACCCGTGCCTCGGGCCGGTCGGCCAACAGCCGGTTGCCCACAGCGTTCATCAGGTGCGTTTTGCCCAAACCCACCCCCCCATAGATAAACAAGGGGTTGTACAGGTGGCCGGGCTCGCTGGCGACATGCAGTGCCGCAGCGCGGGCCATGCGGTTGGCGGTGCCTTCGATCAGGGTGTCAAAGGTCAGGGCCGTGTTGAGCCGGTTGCGCTGGGTGGTCGGGTCAGGGGCGGCCTGTGGGCTGGCCGTGGGCAGGGAGAGATCAGACTCTAAGGAGGTGAACCCGGCACTGGCTGGTGCTGGTGCGGCCAGTGCCCGGCGTACTGGGGGCGTGCGCTGGGCCAAGGTGAGTTCGAGGGCGATGGGCTGATCGCCCTGCAAGTCTTGCAACAGGGCCGCTATGCGACCTGCATACTGGGCCCGCACCCAATCGAGGGTAAAACGGTTAGCAACATACAGCGTCAGGCGCGAGCCATCGGGGGCCACTTGGGCGGCAATCGGCCGAATCCAGGTGTTGAATTGCTGCACCGGCAAATCTTGCGCCAGCTGCTCTAGGCAGGCTTGCCACAGCGCCTGACCGGCATCGGCAGTAGTGGGCCGGGCGGTGTTGCGGTGGGGTTCCTCGGTCATGTCGGGGCCATTGTTGTGTGGATAAGAGGAACAAACTGGGCGGCTGATTTTAGCTTATCCCAAGGTTATCCACAATTTTTTCTGGCAGGCAGCACATGCAAAAAACCTGGCATCATTGCTTGACGGGCGCAAGCCTGCGATAATTTACGGTTTCCCTGAATGTGTTTCAGGGCAAGCATCTCAACCGCCCCGGCCCACAAACTGCACCCTATGCGCTTGGGTGGCCGACTGAACCCCTCAAGGAGCCCCTCATGAAACGTACTTACCAACCCTCCAAGACCCGCCGCGCCCGCACCCACGGTTTTCTGGTGCGTATGAAGACCCGTGGTGGTCGCGCTGTCATCAACGCCCGCCGTGCCAAGGGCCGCAAGCGCCTGGCCGTCTAATCGCGCAGGTGTTGGAGCGCTCCCGAGTGAGCAGCGCCAAGCGCTCAGGCGGGGTGTTTCCATGCAGCGGCTAAAAACGCGGCCCCAGTTCCAAGCGGCACTGGCCGGTGGCACGCTAGCCCGCACCCCCCATTTTGCATTGCATTGTTTGATGCTGCCCACACCGGCGGTATCTGCTGCCCCTGATGCCTCTTCAGGGCCTGTGGGCGATGCACAGGCCCTTTTTGCCGTGGCCCCGCTGTGGCTGGGCGCGATGGTGCCCAAGCGCTGGGCACGCCGTGCCGTGACGCGCAACGCCATCAAGCGGCAAATTTACAACCTGGCGCTGGATGGGCAGGCACATTGGCCCGCTGGGGCCTATGTGGTACGCCTGCGTGCTACGTTTGACCGCCAGCAATTTGTCAGTGCCCAATCGACTTTGCTCAAGCAAGCGGTGCGCGCCGAATTGCAACAATTGTGGGCGCGGGCCGCGCGCCATACAGGCCCGGCTGGCCGCACTGGAGCTACTGCATGATGGTGCAACGTTTGCTCATCGGGCTGGTGAAAGCGTATCGGCTGCTGCTCAGTCCGTGGCTTGGCTCAGCCTGCCGTTTTGAGCCCACGTGCTCGGCCTATTCACTGCAAGCCTTGCAACAACATGGTGCTGCCATGGGCAGTTACCTCACCGTGGCCCGCTTGGTGCGTTGCCACCCTTGGTGTGCTGGCGGCCATGACCCGGTACCTGCTGAGCCGCCCCGTGCCAGCCGCTTGTTTTCACGGTGGATAGCACCTGCCACTTCTTCATCCTCAGCAAAAAAATCTCCATGAACGACATTCGCCGTACCATTTTGTGGGTGATATTTGGCTTTTCTATCATCCTGTTGTGGGACAACTGGCAGGTACACAACGGCAAGCAGGCCACGTTCCTTCCTGCGCCTCCCAAGGCTGCCAGCACTGCCAACGCTGTGGGCCAGCCCAACACCGCAGCCCCTGTTGCTGCAGCCAGCCCCTCCAGCGTACCCACGGCCAGCAGCGCCCAGACCGCTGGCCCCGGCATGGCCGCAGTGCCCGGACAGTCGTCCGCCCCTGCAGCCCCAGCACGTGAGCGCCTAGAGGTGAAGACCGATGTCTATCGCTTGGTGTTTGACAGCGAAGGCGGCTCGCTCATCCAAGCCGAATTGCTGCAACATGCCGATTTGGCCGACCGCACGCGCAATTTTGTGCTGTTTGATGAAAGCGCCCAGCGCGTTTACATGGCGCAAACCGGCCTGATTGGTGGCGACTTTGCCACGCACAAAACCAGCATGGTGGCCGCACCCGGCCCACGCACTTTGGCAGAAGGTGAAAACGAACTGCGGATTCGCTTTGAATCTCCGGTCGTCGGGGGGCTGCAACTGATCAAAACTTGGACGCTCAAGCGCGGCGCGTATGACATCGCCCTGACGCACGAAGTGCGCAACACCAGCAATGCCGCCTTGGCCCCGCAGTTGTATCTGCAACTGCTGCGCGATGGCAACAAGCCGCCCGGAGAGTCCTCGTTCTACTCCACCTTCACCGGCCCAGCGGTCTTCACCCAAGAGAAAAAATACCAAAAGGTGGAGTTCAAGGACATCGAAAGCGGCAAGGCTGAATACGTCAAAGACAGCAGCGATGGCTATGTGGCCATGGTGCAGCACTACTTTGCCAGCGCCTGGCTGCTACCCGAAGGGGCCAAGCGTGAGATGTTCATGCGCAAAGTGGACAGCAACCTGTACTCGGTTGGCATGATTACGCCACTGGGCAGCATCGCCCCCAACAGCAGCAAAACCCTTGAGGCACGCCTGTTTGCTGGCCCCCAAATTGAAACCACCCTCGAAAAACTGACCCCCGGCTTAGAGTTGGTGAAAGACTACGGTTGGCTGACCATTTTGGCCAAGCCCCTGTATTGGCTGCTCGACCAATTGCACAAAATACTGGGCAACTGGGGCTGGTCGATTGTCGGCTTGGTGCTACTGCTCAAAATTGCCTTTTACTGGCTCAATGCCAAGGCCTACGCCAGCATGGCCAAAATGAAAGCCATCAATCCCAAAGTGATGGAGATGCGCGAGCGCCTGAAAGACAACCCACAGCAGATGCAGATGGAGATGATGCGGATTTACCGCGAAGAAAAGGTCAACCCGATGGGCGGCTGCTTCCCCATCATGATCCAAATTCCGGTTTTCATTGCGCTGTACTGGGTTTTGCTCTCCAGTGTGGAAATGCGTAACGCACCGTGGATTGGCTGGATTCACGACTTATCCACACCCGACCCGCTGTTCATCTTGCCCCTGTTGATGACTTTGAGCTCGCTGCTGCAAACGGCGCTCAATCCCGCGCCACCAGACCCGATGCAAGCCAAGCTGATGTGGATCATGCCGCTGATTTTCAGCGTGATGTTCTTCTTCTTCCCGGCCGGTTTGGTACTCTACTGGCTGACCAACAACCTGTTGTCGATTGCCCAACAGTGGATCATCAACACCCGCATGGGCGTGCCGCCGCAGTTCAACCTGCCCAAGTTCAAGTAAACGCTTGAATTGGCACCCCAGCACAGGCCGCGCAAGCGGCCTTTTTTCCGCGTTCTTTATCCTGCTTCTCCCATGCTGTCACGCCACCACGACCCCATCGTTGCCATTGCCACTGCTCCAGGCCGGGGGGCGGTGGGCATTGTGCGCGTCTCAGGCAAAGGCTTAGAACCGCTGGTGCGCCGTTTGTGTGGCCGTCCGCTACAAGCCCGCCAAGCCACCTATCTGCCGTTTACCGATGCCCAAGGCCAAGCCATAGACCAAGGGCTGGCGTTGTACTTTCCCGGCCCACACAGCTACACCGGCGAAGATGTCCTCGAACTACAAGCCCACGGCGGCCCGGTGGTGTTGCAACTGCTGCTGGCACGCTGCCTAGAAGCGGCGCAGAGCCCAGACCCGGCCAGCAGTCAGCCTGTGCTGCCCCATTTGCGGCTGGCCCAGCCGGGTGAATTTACCGAGCGGGCTTTTCTGAACGACAAACTCGACTTGGCCCAAGCCGAAGCGATTGCCGATTTGATTGATGCCAGCACCGAAGCCGCGGCACGCAGCGCCAGCCGTTCGCTGGCCGGGGTGTTTTCGCAGCAAATCCATGCTTTGCGCGATGCCCTGATCCATCTGCGCATGCTGGTCGAGGCCACGCTGGACTTTCCGGAAGAAGAAATCGACTTTCTACGCCAAGCCGATGCCCAAGGCCAACTGAACCAATTGCGCCACACCTTGGCCGGGGTGTTGCAACGCGCGCAACAGGGGGCCTTACTGCGCGAGGGCATCAAGGTGGTGATTGCAGGCCAGCCCAACGCCGGTAAAAGCTCGTTGCTCAATGCCTTGGCCGGGGCTGAATTGGCGATCGTCACCCCCATCGCGGGCACAACACGCGACAAGGTACAACAAACCATCCAAATTGAAGGCGTACCGCTGCACATCATCGACACCGCCGGATTGCGCGACAGCACCGACGAAGTCGAACGCATCGGCATTGAACGCGCTTGGGCCGAGATTGCCAGTGCCGATGCCGTGTTGTTCCTGCACGACCTCACACGCAGCCAGACCCCAGACTACCAAGCCGCCGATGCCGCCATTGCCGAGGCCATGCGCACCCGCCTACCGGCCAGCGTGCCCGTGCTAGACCTGTGGAACAAAAGCGATTGCCTGCCCCCCGAGCAACCCTTGCCGGAGGCCGGCATTTTGCTCTCGGCCCGCACCGGAGCCGGTTTAGACAGTTTGCGCCAGCAACTGCTGCAATTGGCCGGTTGGCAAAGTGCGGCGGAAGGGCTGTTCATTGCGCGGGCGCGCCATGTGCAAGCCCTGCACAGCGTGCGCGACCATCTGGACAACGCCACGCTGCAACTGCAAGGCCACAGCCCAGCTTTGGACTTGCTGGCCGAAGAACTGCGCTTGGCCCAAAACCACCTCAGTGCCATCACCGGCGAATTTACCTCGGATGATTTGCTCGGGGTGATTTTTTCCAGCTTCTGTATTGGCAAGTAAGCGCGTTACGCACCAAGCTCAAGTACGCACCGACTGCACCCAGCGCACAATGTCCGCTGCACCCAACGCCCCCGAGATACGTGCTAGCTCTTGTCCGCCTTGGAACAGCACCATCGTCGGGATGCTGCGAATGTGGTAGGGCGCTGCCAGCTGCGGATGCGCTTCGGTATCCAGTTTAGCCAAGCGCAGCTGCGGCTCTAACTGGCGTGCTGCTTGGGCAAAGGCCGGGGCCATTTGGCGACAAGGCCCACACCAAGGAGCCCAAAAATCCACCAGTACCGGAATATGGTTGCGCTGCACATGGCGGGCAAAGCTATGGGCATCCAAAACCAAAGGTTCGCCTACAAACAACGCTTGGTGGCAACTGCCACAGTCGGGGGCGCGGCCCAAGTGGGCTGTGGCTACACGGTTGGTGGTATGGCAATGGGGGCAGACGATATGCAAAGCTTCAGTCATGGGGTGGTGCTTTCTGTGGCAAGAACACTAACGACAAATCAGGCCAGTTGCCCAGCAATTCAAGCCAAGCTCACCACCATTTCACGGCCAAACTCAGCAACACGCTCAACAGCACCGTGCTGGCCAGTGGAATAAACCAATCGCGCCCCAACAGCCGAAACGAAAAATCCCCCGGCAAGCGCCCCAAGCCCAGTTTACGCAACCACGGTGCTAAGCCATTGATGAGCACCAGCGCCAAAAAGACAACGATCAACCAACGCAGCATACGCTTGGCTTGGGCCTAAAGCCGGTGCGTGCGGTCGCCACGGGCAAAGCCCACGGTATCCCAAGGCTGGCCTTTGCACAAGGCCAGCACCTTGAACAGCTCGCCCATTTCGTGTTCCATGATGAGCTTGGCCGCCTGTATGCGCTGCGCTAAGGGTTGCTGGTCGAGGCGGGCAGCAAAGCCGCAATTGATCAGAAAATGCGCCTGCGTGGTGTAGCCCAACACACTCCAGCCTTGGCCTTCGGGCAGGGGCTGGTCTTGGGCCGCCAGTGCTATCGCGGTAAAGTTGACGTGGGCGGTGATGTCTTTCAAGCCCACATCAAGCAGCGGGTTATCGTCCGATTGGTGGGCGCGGTGGCACATCACCGTGCCCATGTGGCGCTGCGGGTGGTAATACTCGCTCTCACCAAAGCCGTAGTCCATGAAGAAGGCCGCACCGCGCGTCAGGCGGTCGCCCAAAGTGTGGATAAAAGCTTGGGCTTGGGGATGGATCTCGGTCAGGTAATCGTGTGGGCCTTCAATGTGGAGTGGCGGCCGCAGCGCAGTCGGCTGGTCGGCCCAAATGAATTGGCCCTGTGCATCCAGCGCCACGCCACGTTCATGCCAAATGCCATTCTGCGCCCCGCCGTGGCGCGCCAGCAATTGCACCGGCATGGCATCCAACACCTCGTTGCCCACCACCACACCCTCCAACTGTTCAGGCAGGGCATTGAGCCAGCGCACTTTGTCGGCATGGGCGGCCAACAGCGTTTGTTGGCGCGCGCGCAAGCTGCCCGACAAATCGACAATCGTGTAGCGCTGCACGGCTGCGCCCAAGGTGTCCAACAATTGCAACGCCAATGCGCCCGAACCGGCACCAAACTCCCACACTTCGTGCGTGCCGGTGCGCTCTAGCGCCTCGGCCACCTGTACGGCCAAGGTCTGCCCAAACAAGGGCGACAACTCGGGGGCCGTGACAAAATCGCTGCCCGATTGCGGCAACAGGCCGAACTTGGTGCTGTCGTTGGCGTAGTAGCCCAAACCGGGCGTGTACAAGGCCAAGGCCATAAAGCGGTCAAAGCCAATCCAGCCACCAGCCGATTGAATAGCCTGCACGATATGCTGGTGCAGGGCGGTCGTTAAACTTAGGATTTCTGTGCTCACGGCCTGCATTGTCTCTGAAGATTCGTCGTCTTCGTGTTCCACCCTGCTGCTCGTGGTAGGCGTTATGCGTCATTCACACCATGACAGTGCTTTTGCAAATGAAGCAAAACAATGGCACTTTTTATCCAAAAACCCATCTTTTGGAATACGAACGATTACCGCTCTCCTTCTGGGATTATTGCTACCAGCGGTTACCCTCAGAAGACTGGCTACGGCCATGAAGAATGGAACAACTCGCCACGGATGCTACTGACCACCAGCACAGGGGAACGCTATCGTGTGTTCCATACAGAAGGCGCGGGCCAAGCGCCGTTGGATGACAACGCAGGGCAGACATTTGTCTTCATGACCGTGTCCCACGACGGTGTGCAAGAACTTGTCGGTATCGCCGGTAATGCCATGGGACTCTTCGATGACAAGTATCTGCCACTGCGCGAGGAGATCGTCGACAAGCTACAGCTAGACACTTTGTCGCAGGATGCGTGGGGTGTTGAGAACGTACAAATGCAGTATCGAGGCAATCGACGGGCATTTATGAGAGATTGGAACACCGATGTGCATTGGATTCCCAACTGGGTATGTCCAGACGAGCTTTTTTGGTGGCTGGATGACCCTGTCCTTCTTAATCCTGCACAAATCACAGGGATACCAGGGCGGCAACGGCTGCTTACCATGTTCAATAGTTACACCAAGCTCGATCTTGCAACCGCTTATCGATACCTCGACGCGATCCCTGTGGCTCAGCGTCATGCACAGTGGCAACGCCTCAGGGAGGCGATTGGCTGTACTGTTTCAGAGCCTCTGGCCGCCGAAGATATGCCTGACGGTACGGTTCCAGCTACTACTGTGCTTGCAACGGTGCAGGCACGACGAGGCCAAGGGCAATTTCGGACAAATTTAATACAGGCTTGGAATGGTGCCTGTGCCGTCACAGGTCTTACGTGTAACGAAGTGCTCCGGGCCTCCCACGTTAAACCGTGGGTCAACTCTACCGCCCGGGAAAGACTCGACAGCAACAATGGGCTGCTGTTGTCTGCAAATCTGGACGCTTTGTTTGACAAAGGATTGATTACCTTTGTCAACAACGGGCAGATGCAAATTTCGTCTCGCCTCAGCCCACAACACAGAGCCGCACTCGGGTTGCCTCAACCGTTGCGCCACCCCCTAATGCGCAACTTGCAGCCTACCTCGCCTATCACCGACAACACGTGTTTCACTGACGGGTGGCTGCTGGCTGGTCCACGGCCACACCACATTGGTATAAGGGCCGCATCTTCGCAAGCAGAAGGAGTTTGGTAGTTTAGGCTGCGGAATGCGTGCGCAGCCAATCTTTCAGGGCATCGTTCATGCGCGTTTGCCAGCCCGCACCGCCAGCGCGAAACGCAGCCAGCACTTCGCGGTCAAAACGAATCGCCACCTGCTCTTGGGTGCTACTGCCAGCCGGGCGGCCCCGTTTTTTCAGTGCTGCTGTCAAACCCGCCTCTAGTTCAGTCTCACTGAGTGGGCGGTCATCATCATCCACACCATCCCAGACGTAATCTTGCTGCGGATCCATAGAGCGCACAGCGGCCAGCACTTGGGCGCGGGTCAGGTCATTCGTTTTGGAGCCAGGCATGGTACACCTCACGTTCTTTACTGCTTGCACGGCGAAAGCTGATGATGCGTGTTGCTGCATCGCGCTGGGTATGTACTACCGTGAGTACCGCCAAAAAGCCCAAAGCATAAGAGATGGACTGCATACGCGCTTCGCCGTCACGCACGGCAAGAATGTCGAGCCGGTAGTGGGAGTCCAGCACCTCGGAAGCATCGGCAAAATCCAAGCCGTGCTTGGCTAAGTTGATCGCCCGTTTTGTTTCATCCCAGATCAGCTTGCCTTGCATTTATTTATTGTAGATGCAGCCACCAGCCGATTGAATAGCCTGCACGATATGCTGGTGCAGGGCGGTCGTTAAACTTAGGATTTCTGTGCTCACGGCCTGCATTGTCTCTGAATGTCCGATTCTTTTCCCTCTCGCCCCCCACGCCGCACGGTGCTGGTCACAGGCGCAGCGCGGCGCTTAGGCCGCCAGATTGCCCTGACACTGGCCGCTGCCGGTTGGCAGGTGGCACTCCATTACCGCAGCTCGGCCCCCGAGGCGCAGGCCACCGTGGCGGACTGCCACGCCTTGGGCGCAGCCAGCGCCTGCTTTAGCGCCGACTTTGACGATGAAGCCGCTGTGCGTGCTCTGGTGCCACAAGTGGTCGCGCATTTTGGAGCGCTCGATGCAGTGGTGAACAGCGCCTCCTTGTTTGAACACGATGATGCGGCCAGCTTTGGTTTTGCCAGCTTAGAGAAACACCTGCGCAGCAACACCGCCGCCCCGATTATTCTGGCCCAAGCACTGCACCAGCACTTGCAAACCCGCGCTGCTGCGGGCGAAACCACGGTGCAAGGTGTGGTGGTGAACTTACTCGATCAAAAGCTCTGGAACCAAAACCCCGATTTTTTGAGCTACACCCTGTCGAAGGCCGCCTTAGAAGCGGCCAACACCATGCTGGCGCTGGCCTTGGCCCCACGCCTGCGCGTGGTCGGGGTAGCGCCCGGCCTGACGCTGACCAGCCCTTTTTTAACGGAAGAAAAATTCCAGCAACTGCACGCTTTAAGCCCGCTGGGGCGCTCCTCCACGGCTGAGGATGTCGCTGCCACCGTACAGTTTGCCCTGCAGAACCGCTCCATCACCGGCACCACCCTGTTGGTGGATGGCGGTCAGCATTTGCTCAAGTTCGAGCGCGATTTTTCTCTGATGTAACCCAGCGGCGCACGCCCTATTTCTGACCATGTACAACGCCGCTGGCACCCATATCCTGACGCTGATCGGTTTGCGTTTCGATGCCAACTTGGGCATCCTAGACCACGAAAAAACCGCCCCCCAACCCATCCAAGTGGATGCCGAACTCAACTTGGGCACCCAGCCCTTGCGCCCGCGCGATGATGACATTGCCCATGTATTGGACTACCGCAAGGTGCGCCAAATCATCATCGACGAATGCACCGCTGAACACGTGAACCTGCTCGAGAGCCTGATTGGCAAATTGGCGCACCGGCTGATGCTGCTGCCCGGCGTGTTGGGCGTGCGCGTCAAAATTGCCAAACTCGAAATTTTTGACGACTGCGAAGTGGCGATTCGTGTCGAGACCGGACAGTGGTAAACCAAGCAGCCTCCTACCCACCCACCATGCAAAAATACCTACGCCCTGCCGTCTTGTGGGCGGCGCTGTGTTGTTTGGGCGGCCTAGCCCAAGCAGCCAGTTTTGATTGCGCCCTGGCCCGTTCGGCCAGAGAAAAAATGATTTGCGCCGACCCTCAGTTGTCCGCCTTGGATGAGCAACTCAACGCCTCGTACAAAGATGCGGTAGAGCGTTCTGGGGCCAAAGCCACGCTGCGCCAATGGCAACGTGACTGGCTGAAAAACGGCGCAGTATCTGGCTGCACCACCGCCGCCTGCCTGACACAGGCCATGCACACCCGCATTCAGCTGCTCGATGCCGTAGCCAGCAGCACCTCTCCTGCCGCCCGCTGGCATGGCAACTATGTGCGCTTTGCCAACGGGGCACGCGATAGCAACTCCGCTGACATCACCCTGATCGGTTTGCATGGCAACAAGGTCTTGGCTTTTGGTCAGGCCATCTGGTTGGGGCCGAACGCCGCACAAGGGCAAGTCCACACCGGCGAAATCGACGGCGTAGGTCACATCAAGGCAGGCAAAGCCGTCTTTGATTTGGACGGCTGCACAGCCAGCATCGCACTGGCTGGTGCGGGCTTGGTGGTCGAGGAAGAATCTGGCTGTGGCGGATTGAACGTCACCTTTATCGGGAATTACCGGAAAAAATGAACCACACTTTGGAAACTGTCGACTGGACAGACGAACTACCTAGCGCCCCCAGCGCAGACAAAACCCACAAAATAGAACGCGAAACCCACAAGCTGGAAAAACGCCTGTGCCGCGAAGTGGGCAAAGCGATCGTGCAATACAACATGATCGAAGAGGGTGATAAGGTCATGGTGTGCATGTCGGGGGGCAAAGACAGCTACACCCTGCTCGACATCCTGCTCAAACTCAAGGCGCGGGCCCCGATCCACTTTGACTTGGTGGCTGTGAACCTCGACCAAAAACAACCCGGCTTTCCGGAGCATGTGCTGCCCGACTACCTGAAAAGCACCGGCGTGCCGTTCCACATTGAGAACGAAGACACCTACAGCATCGTCAAACGCATCATCCCCGAGGGGAAAACCACTTGCAGCCTGTGCTCGCGCCTGCGCCGGGGCATTTTGTACCGCGTGGCCGATGAGCTCGGGGCCACCAAAATTGCCTTGGGCCACCACCGCGATGACATCTTGCAAACCCTGCTGCTAAACATGTTTTTTGGTGGCAAGCTCAAATCCATGCCGCCCAAGCTGGTCAGTGACGATGGCAAGCATGTGGTCATCCGCCCACTGGCCTTTGTGGCCGAAAAAGACACCCACCGCTGGGCCGCGCACCGCAACTTTCCCATCATTCCGTGCAACCTGTGCGGCAGCCAAGAAAACCTGCAACGCAAACAGGTGGGTGAGATGCTGCGGGACTGGGAAAAACGCTTTCCGGGCCGCATCGAAAATATGTTCAACGCGCTGCAAAACGTCGTACCCAGCCATTTGTTGGATGGCCGCTTGTTTGACTTTGCCAACGCCCAAGCCACCGGCATTGCTGACGATAACGGCGACAAGGCTTTTGATGCCGAAGAGTTTCCGACCCCGTCCAGCTTGCCGGGGGTGCAAGTCGTACAGATAGGTTAAGTGCCATGCAAGCCACCCGATTGATTGCCATTCGCCACGGCGAAACCGCTTGGAATGTCGATTCGCGCATCCAAGGCCATTTGGACATTCCGCTCAATGACATCGGCCATTGGCAGGCCCAGCAGGTAGCGCGCGCGCTGGCCGACGAGCCAATCACGGCGATTTATGCCAGTGATTTGCAACGCGCCCAAGCCACTGCCCAAGCCTTGGCCGATGCCACTGGCGCGCCTCTAACCCCGGAGCCGGGCCTGCGCGAGCGCTGCTTCGGCCACATGGAGGGCCGCACCTTTGCCGAAGTAGAAATCAGCCACCCCGAGCAAGCACGGCGCTGGCGCGAACGCGACCCGCATTTTGCCGCCGATGGGGGCGAAAGCCTGTTGCAATTGCGTGACCGTATCGCGGCCACCACCAGCCGTTTGGCCCAACAACACCTGGGCGGCTTGGTGGTGCTGGTAGCCCACGGTGGTGTGATGGATATTTTGTACCGCCTCGCCACCGGCCAAAGCCTGCAAGCACCACGCACCTGGATGTTGACCAACGCCGCTATCAACCGCCTGCTCTGGACACCCGAGGGACTGACGCTGGTTGGTTGGGCGGATACGCAACACCTAGAAGCGCACAGCAGCCGCGATGAGTCTACGGTGTAGGCCCTGCTGCCACGGGTATCCAATACCTAGGGCAGAACAGGCCACAACACAAGCCTGATTCAGGATGGTTTGCGCCTCTCGGTAAAATCGGCAGCTTTTCACCGATACCCTCCCTCCGGACCCGCCCCATGGCCAACTCTCAACAAATGGCGAATGCAATCCGTGCACTCGCAATGGATGCCGTTCAACAAGCCAACTCCGGTCACCCCGGCGCCCCAATGGGCATGGCCGACATGGCCGTGGCATTGTGGGGCCGCCACCTCAAGCACAACCCCGTCAACCCCCAGTGGGCCGACCGCGACCGCTTCGTGCTGTCCAACGGCCACGGCTCCATGCTGCTGTACGCGCTGTTGCACCTGACCGGCTACGACCTGCCGATGCAAGAGCTGCAAAACTTCCGTAAGCTGCACAGCAAAACCGCTGGTCACCCTGAAGTGGGCATCACTCCCGGCGTAGAAACCACCACTGGCCCATTGGGCCAAGGCATTACCAATGCCGTGGGTTTTGCCCTGGCAGAAAAGCTGTTGGCTAAAGAATTCAACCGCAAGGCAGGTAAAACCAACCACACCATCGTCGATCACCACACCTATGTTTTCTTAGGTGATGGCTGCCTGATGGAAGGTATCAGCCACGAAGCCGTCGCCTTGGCCGGTGCTTGGAAGCTGAACAAGCTGATCGCCCTGTACGACGACAACGGCATCAGCATTGACGGCCAAGTAGCCCCTTGGTTCATCGACAACACCCCGCAACGCTTTACCGCCTGCGGCTGGAACGTGATTGGCCCCATCGACGGCCATGATGCCGATGCCGTAGATGCAGCCATTGCCCAAGCCAAGCAAAGCACCGACAAGCCGACGCTCATCGTGTGCAAAACCCATATCGGCAAGGGCAGCCCCAACCGTGCCAACACCGCCAAAGCCCACGGCGAGCCACTGGGTGCCGAAGAAATCGCCCTGACCCGCAAAGAACTGGGCTGGGAGCACGCACCGTTTGTGATTCCTAAGGACGTAGCCGCCGATTGGAACGCCACGAAGGCGGGCGCGAAGCGAGAGGCCGAATGGAACAAGCGTTTTGCCGCGTACAGCAAAGCCTTCCCTGAGCTGGCCGCAGAATTTACCCGCCGCATGAATGGCGACCTGCCCCCCAGCTTTGCCCAAGTGGCTGTGGATACCGTGGTTCACGCCCACCGCAACGGCGAAACCGTGGCCAGCCGCAAGGCCAGCCAATTGGCGCTGGAAGCCTTTACCGCCGCCCTGCCCGAACTGCTGGGCGGCAGCGCCGACCTGACCGGCTCCAACCTGACCAACACCAAGAGCACGCCCGCGTTGCGCTTTGACGATGAAGGCAAGGTCGTCAAAACCGAAGACGGTCAAATCGGCCGCCACATCAACTACGGCGTGCGGGAGTTCGGCATGGCCGCCATCATGAACGGCGTGGCGCTGCACGGCGGCTTCATCCCCTACGGCGGCACCTTCATGACCTTCTCAGACTACAGCCGCAATGCCATCCGCATGGCGGCGCTGATGAAGCAGCGCATCATCCACGTGCTCACGCACGACTCCATCGGTTTGGGCGAAGACGGCCCCACACACCAGCCGGTAGAGCACGCCGCCAGCCTGCGCCTGATTCCTGGGCTGGATGTCTGGCGCCCTGCCGACACCACCGAAACCACCGTGGCCTGGAGCGTGGCCCTGTCCAACCGCGACAAGCCCACCGCCTTGCTGCTGAGCCGCCAAAACCTGCCGTATGCGCCCAAGAAAGACGTGGGCAACATCTCGCGCGGCGCCTATGTGCTCTCCGAGCCCGCGGACGTGGGCCTGAAGAAAGAGGCGCAAGCCGTCATCATCGCCACCGGCTCTGAGGTGCAGCTGGCGCTGGCGGCGCAAAAAATGCTGGCCGAGAAAAAAGTGGCGGTGCGCGTGGTCTCCATGCCCAGCACCACCACGTTTGACCGCGAAAGCGTGAAGTACAAGAAATCTGTGTTGCCCGAGGGCCTGCCGCGCGTGGCCGTGGAAATGGGCGTGACTGATTTCTGGTGGAAATACGGCGTGGCCGCGGTGGTGGGCATTGACAGCTTTGGCGAGTCGGCCCCGGCGCCCGTGCTGTTCAAGCACTTTGGCTTCACGCCCGAGAACGTCGCCGCCACCGTGCGCGAAGTGCTCAAGCAGCAGAAAAAGGCGAAGTGATCGCGCGGCAGATTTGTGTGTCGGTTGTGTTTTTGTAACTCCGTAAGAAAGAGACTGAAATGGCTATCAAGGTTGGCATCAACGGCTTCGGCCGCATCGGCCGTATGGTGTTCCGCGCTGCAGTGCAGAACTTCTCTGACATCGAAATCGTTGGCATCAACGACCTGCTCGAACCCGACTACCTGGCGTACATGCTCAAGTACGACAGCGTGCATGGCCGCTTCAAGGGCACCGTGTCCGTCGAGGGCAACACCCTGGTGGTCAACGGCAAGAAAATCCGCCTGACGCAAGAGCGCGACCCGGCCAACCTGAAGTGGAACGAAGTCGGCGCTGATGTGGTGATCGAATCCACTGGCCTGTTCTTGGACAAAGCCACCGCGCAAAAGCACCTCGACGCTGGCGCGAAGAAGGTGATTTTGTCGGCTCCTTCCAAAGACGACACCCCGATGTTTGTGTTTGGCGTGAACCACGACACCTACCAGGGCGAGGCCATCATCTCCAACGCTTCTTGCACCACCAACTGCTTGGCCCCCGTGGCCAAGGTGCTGCACGACAAGTGGGGCATCAAGCGCGGCCTGATGACCACCGTACACGCTGCCACCGCCACGCAAAAAACCGTGGATGGCCCCTCCAACAAAGACTGGCGCGGTGGCCGTGGCATCTTGGAAAACATCATTCCTTCCAGCACTGGCGCTGCCAAGGCGGTAGGCGTGGTGATTCCATCGCTGAACAAGAAGCTGACGGGCATGTCGTTCCGCGTGCCCACCTCCGACGTGTCCGTGGTCGATTTGACCGTCGAGCTGGAAAACGCTGCTTCTTACGAAGAAATCAAGGCCGAAATGAAGGCCCAATCCGAAGGCGCACTCAAGGGCGTGCTGGGCTACACCGAAGACAAGGTGGTGGCGACCGACTTCCGTGGCGATACCCGCACTTCCATCTTTGATGCCGACGCTGGCATCGCGCTGGATGGCACCTTCGTCAAAATCGTGAGCTGGTACGACAACGAGTGGGGCTACTCGAACAAGTGTCTGGAAATGGTGCGCGTGGTTTCTCAGTAAACCAGCTGCGCGCTTGCCGCCTGTTATAACGCGCCTTCGGGCGCGTTTTTTTTGCCTGTCTCCACCATGTACATGTATTACCGCCTCCTTGCCGCTTTGGTGTGCACCGGGTTGTCTTTTATGGCCCTGTGGATGTCTTTTCAGATGCCCTCGCTGCTGTGGTTTGCGGCTTGGGCAGCCTATATCGCCATTGTGTTTTTTTGGGTGCGCGACAACCGAGCGCCCCGTTGGCTGATGGTGATTGGCACCTTGCTCGGGGTAACTTCAGTGTGCATGTCACTTTTCATGGCGTTGTTTTTGGCATCGCCGGCCATCGGGCTGATGCTGCATGTGCTGTGGTGTTCTTTCCGCCCACCTGCTGCGCGGGTCACTTCGATCATCCTCTGAGATAGCAACTGCATTGGCCTGCAACTTGCTTGCGGTGCGGCTTGTAGACCCATTCAGCCCAAGCACAACATGCAAGCTTTGCTCATCATCAAAACCGGCAGTACTTTCCCGGCACTGAGAGAACAGATAGGCGATTTTGAACACTGGATTGAGCGCGTAGTCTCCAGCGTTGGACGGCCCACTGTCACCTTGGATGCCCGCCAAGCCACGACCCTGCCTGATGTACAACAGTTTGCCGGCATCATCATCACCGGCTCGCATGCGATGGTGAGCGAATGCGAACCTTGGAGCGAAGCTTTGGTACCCTGGCTGCGCCACGCTGTGGCGTTGCAGCGTCCCCTGTTGGGCATTTGCTATGGCCACCAGTTGCTGGCGCATGCGCTGGGCGGAAAAGTAGGGTTTCATCCGGGGGGCATCGAGATAGGCACGGTCACCATCCACCCCACAGCCGCCGCCCGCCAAGACCGGCTGTTTCAAGCGCTCCCCCCTTGGTTTGCGGGGCAAACCGTACACCGCCAGTCGGTACTACAGCTGCCTCCTGGAGCAGTGTTGCTGGCGGGCAATGCTTTCGAGCCACACCACGCCTTCCGGGTTGGGACTTGCGCTTGGGGGGTGCAGTTTCACCCTGAATTTGATACTGCAGCCATGCAAGGCTACATCAGACAGATGCAGACTGACTTGGCAAAGGCAGGGCAGCACCCAGAGGCACTACAAGCAGCGGTGACCGACACCCCAGAAGCTTGTACGCTGTTGCAGCGATTTTGCCAACCTTGACAAGCCGCCACGGTCAGACGTTGTTTGACTTATGAGGAAGTCCTTGTAGTACGTTAAATTCCGGATTCCGTGTCAACCCCAAACTGTCCGTCAAAACGGGGCAAGTCTCACCACCAGAAATTACCAAATCATTATGACCCGTTCGATCAAACAACTTTGTTGCGCAGCAACTCTCCTGCTGCCTGCCTTGGCCGGCAGCCAAGAATTTCCTTTCTTGACCCCCGCTCCCAATGGCTTGCGACTCAGCATTCCCTATCTGGAATACAACGGTGGTATCAGCAAACAAGGATTCCGGGTAGCGTTGACCACCAGCGATGGCGGACTCTTTCAGCTGGAACCAGGTTCGGTTGGTAGCGTGAGTCCGGTCACTCCGGCGGTGAACGCCACCACGATCGCTGAGGTAAATGGCACTTTCACGCTGAACATCCCGTATCTGGAGTATGCGGGTGGTGGCCTCACCCGTGCCTTTCAGGCTGCGTTACGTTCCACCGACCTCAGTGTCTTTCGGCTGGATCCAGCATCGGTGATCGAAGTAGCGGTGGAAGAATCGCCCTACGTCAAGGACGACCCCACCGTCTATGCGGTCGAGGAAGCAAGAGTACTGAGCGCAACCGTGGTCACGGTTGACGGGACTTATACCTTTGCCGATGTCAATGCCGATACGGATGACAGCGATGCGATCGTGCCGGAAGTGGCCGCTCACTTCATTGTCGATGGCTATCCCGATGATGGCAAAGCTACCAACGCCACGCTGCGCTTGCGCGGCCATAGTTCACGCCTCGCGGCGCAGAAATCCTACCGGATCAAACTGGCCAACGATGCTGCGGCCTGGCGCAATGAAAAAACCCTGCAGTTCAACAAACATCCGTATGACCTGACCCGGATACGCAACAAACTGGCCTTTGACCTGTTCCGAGACATTCCACACATGCCCAGTTTGCGCACCCAATTCGTCCGCATTGGCATCACCAACAAGAACGCCAACGGAATCAGTTACGCCACCGGAGACTTCGGACTTTTCACCCACGTCGAAAAAATGGGCAAGGAGTACCTCAGCAAACGTGGCCTGCCCACCGATGGCAATATTTACAAGGCTGAGGATTTCGACTTCCGCTTGAGCACCAATCTCGCCCTAGACAGCAACGGCAAACCGCTCAGTAAGACCGAATTCGAAAAGGTATTAAGTCTGGAGGCCGACAACGGCAATCATGAAAAACTGATTGCCATGATCAATGCGGTCAATGATTCCGGCACGGATTTCGACACCGTATTCACTCAATACTTCGATCGGAACAACTACCTGACCTGGTTGGCGACGAACATCCTGATGGGCAACCGGGACACCATCAACCAGAACTTCGCGCTTTACCAACCCAAGGCCAACGACAAGTTCTACTTTCTGCCTTGGGACTATGACGGTGCCTTCGGCTTTGAAGACCAACCGAGCCAGAGAGCGGCTGGCCCGCTTTATGCCGCCCACCAGCAAACGGTAGCCAACTGGTGGGGAGTTCCCCTGCACCAGCGATTTCTGAGCAATCCTCAGCACCGGGCTGAGCTGGTAGCGATGGTGAATGAGCTTGCCCAACGTTACCTGACCGAAGCCAAAATCAAAGCGAAGATCGATGCCTACCGGCCATTGGTCGAGCCATGGATTACAACTTCTCCAGATCTCAACCATCTGCCACTTGTCAGTAACGCCGCAAGCAGCGAATGGAATGCCGAATGCACCCGAATCGCCCAAGTGATTCAAACCAATCTCACCAACTTCACCCGTACGCTGGAGAACCCGATGCCCTTCTGGCAATCGGCTGCCAGCCAAGGCAATCAAATCCGGTTCAGTTGGGGTCAATCGGTCGATTTACAGGGCGACCCCGTCCGCTATACCGCAATGCTCTCAGCAACCCCCGACTTCTCCAATGTCAGGATGCAAAGCGATTTGACCGAGAACCAATGGCTGGTGCCGATGCTCCCTGATGGAAACTGGTATTTGAAGGTGCTTGCCACCGACAGCAAAGGAAACACCCAAGCAGCGTTCGATATTACGGAATCGGCCAATACCCGCTATTTTGGCGTGCTCGCTTTTGTGGTCAGGGCGGGGCAAATCGTGCAGCAGTAATCTACCTTGCTACTGTGCTCGAGCACTTGGTGGGTGCCAACCACCAGTGCCGGTTTTAATGGCCCAGTGGCCCTCAGCAACACCGAGCAGGCCACAGCACTCCAAGACGCTGCCCCAGTCACACTGCGCGGGCAATTGGAACGCCACCTGGGTGGCGACCAGTGCCTGTTCCGCAATGACGCAGGCACGATCACCGTAGAGATTGAGCAGTGCTGCTGGAGCGGTCAGAGCGTGTCACCGCAAAACAAGGTTGAAATCTCAGGCGAGGTGGACAAAGGCTGCTTCTCCAGCACGATCGAGGCAAAACGCTTGCACAAGCTCTGAGCGCGCTCGCTCAAGCCCCGCAACACTTTTTGTATTTTTTACCACTGCCGCAGCTGCAAGGGTCATTGCGCCCCGGTGCGGGCGCTTTGCGAATGCTCTCTACCCGCGGCCCGATGCTTTGCCACAGTTGGCGCAAGTCGTACACCGCAGCAATCGCATCGGCAAATGCGTCGATGCGCTGCTGGCTGACGGTGGGTGGGCCTGCTTCGTCGTACAGGTTCACACTCGGCTTGCCGGTGTCGTCTTCGGTCAGGGCCACGATGCCATCGAGGGCCTCATTGAGCCACTGGGCAGCCTCTTTGTCGCGCGGGGCGGCCCACTCTTCCGGCCAGTTCTCTACCGCGAACATAAAGCCCAAAGCCCAGACTTGGCCCAAGGACGGGATATCGTAGTCTTCGATTTCGGCCTGTTCCGCTTCGGGCAGGCTGGCGACCACGGCGCGCACGTCTTCTACTTCTGGGTGAAAGGCGTTGTCTTCGGTGCGCTGCCCGGCGGGCAGGTCTAAGGCTGCTTGCACGGCTTGCCAGCGTTGGCTAAACAGCGCCAAGAAGCGCGCTTGCTGCTCGGCGCTGGTAAAAGTGGGGAGCACGGGCAAACTACCGTCGGCATCCAGCTCTAGCGCCTGGCCATCGCCCAACAACATGGGCAGGTATTCTTCCGGGCCAATCGGGCGGCGGCTGCAAACCAAGGCGGTTAAAAACCCATCGCAAAACTCCCATTGCGGGATTTCTTCGGCATGGGCGCGCAACTCGTTCAGCAGGGTATCGAGTTCGTCCAGTTCATCGGGGCTGAGGCCACGGGCCACAGATTCGGGGGGCGTTTGATCAACAAAGGGGGCGTTCATAGGGGGCATCCTGTGCAGGTATAGGCGTGGTAGGAGTGTAGCCCGCTCATAAGCGGATCGCCTGTGCAGGGTCGAGTGCTGCCGCCCGACGGGCAGGTGCGATGGCGGCCAAAACCCCGCACACCGTGACGATCAGGGCCACCTGTAAGCCGGTCGTGGGTGGCAAAACAATCATGAACAACGGCAGGCCATCGGAGCCGCGCACAAAATGCGTGAACAGCCAAATCAAGCCCACGGCCAAGGCCAGCCCCAGTGCCGAGCCAATCGCGCCCAGCACCGCCCCTTGCAACAAAAAGACACGCAAAATTTGCCCACGGGTGGCCCCCATCGCCCGCAAAATGCCAATCTCTCGGCCCTTTTGCACCACCGATACCACCAGTACGCTGGCAATGCCCAGCACCACCACCGCCAACACGACACCGCGAATGATGCTGGTACTGATCGATTGGGCATTCAGGGCTGAAACCAACTGCGCGTTGTTCTCTTGCCAACTCTCAATTTTGTAAGGAAACTGGCGGCGCAAGGTATCTGTCAAGGTTTGGGCAATCCAGACGTTGTGCAGCGTCAAATCCAAGCCGGTGGCTCCGCCGGGCAAAGCCAGCAGGTTTTGGGCTGTACGCAGCGGCACAATCACGGTGCGCCGGTTCAAGTCTTTGATACCCAAATCCACCAGCGCGGTCACGCGCATGGCTTCGTTCAAGTTGCCCGAGGTTTGTACGGTCAGGCGATCCCCTACACGCAAGCCCAAGTCTTGCGCCAGTTCGCGCCCAATAATGGCCTCGCCCGGTGCCAGCCGCGCTATGCCATCCACCACTTTAGCGCGCAGACCGATCATGCGGTCGTAGCGTTCTAGTTCTACGCCGGTCAGGGCAATCGATTGCACGGCCTCGCCACGCAAAGCCAACCCCGAGCCCGACAGCATCGGCGAGACACCAGCCACGCCCGGCCATCGCTCTAACAAGGGCATCAGCGCTTGCCAGTTGGCCACCGAGCGCAGGCGCTGGGCGCGGGGCTGCACATCGCTCAAGGTGGTGATGCCATTGGGGTGAACAGCCGCTGGCGTGACCACATCATCCGGAGCGCGCAGGCTGATATGGGCCTGTGCCCCTAGGGTCTTCGCCAAAGTGTTGCTTTGCAGGCCATTGACCAAGGCCGAGATATAGGCGATCACCGCCACCCCAGCAGCCACGCCCACAATGATGAGCAGGGTTTGCATCCGGCCCTCGCGCAAAAAGCGCAGGGCCACGCGCCATTCAAAGCCAATCCACATACAACATCGGGCCTAGCGGCCCATCGCGTTGGTCATGGCATTGCCGGCCTCGCCGCCCGCTTTACCGCCTGCGGTGCTGCCCGCCACCGCATGGCCGGGCTTCCAGACAATAGGCCGGGCCTGCACCCGTTGCCCAGCTTGTAGACTGGTACTGTGCAACAGCGTGTCACCAGGGTGCAGGCCGTCCAGCACCTCTACCGCATCCAAGGTGCGCAAACCCAAACGCAGCTTGCGCGTTTGCGCTTGCCCTTGCTCTAACACCAGTACCGTGGCTTCGTGGCTGCTGGGGGTGCTGCCGGAACGCAAGGCTGACAGCGGCAGGGCCAAGGCTTGCTCACGCCGGGCGGTTTCCACTTCCACCGACAGCGTCATGTCTTCGCGCAGGTAGGCCGGGGCTGCTTGCTCTAGCGCCAGTTTGACTTCTACCGAACCGCGTTGGGCATCCACCGTAGGCGCAATCGACAACACCCGCGCAGCAAAGGCTTGCGCCGGAAAAGCATCGGCCACCACGCTGGCCGGTTGGCCGGTTTGCAGTTGGTCTAAAAAGCGCTCATCCACTTGGGCCACCAATTGCGTGGGGCCTGCCAACGCCAGCCGCAGCAGCGCTTTACCGGCTTGCACGATTTGCCCCGGCTCTACCGTGCGCTGCAATACGTGGCCGGGCAGCGGCGCACGCAGTTGGGTTTGCTCTAGCCGCGCTTGGGCACTGGCCGTGGCAGCGCGGGCTGCTTCCCATTGGGCTTGGGCTTGGGCGATGTCGCTGCCCGCATCGGCATTGGCTTGGAGCTGGGCTTGGGCACTGTGGTATTGCGCTTGGGCCACGGCCACGGCACGGCGGGATTCGTCCAGTTGGGCGTTGCTGTAGAAGCCTTGGGCTACCAGCGTCTCAGCCCGGCCCAAGGCCGCTTGGGCGGTGCGGAATGTAGCCTCGGCTTGTGCCAAGGCGGCTTGGCTACTGGTGCGGCCTGTACTGCGCAGCCCAGCCAAACGGGCTTGCGCTTGGCGCTCGGTAGCAATCGCCTGGGCCAAGGCACTGCGTTGCTCATCGGCTTCGAGTTGGATCAACACTTGGCCTGCACGTACCGTGTCGCCTTCTTGCACCAGCACCTGCTGCACACGCCCAGTAATGGTGCTGCCCAGATCGACCCGCGACAGCGTAGCCACGCGGGCCGAGAACTGCAACGTGCGCACCAGTGGTGCCGCCTGCACCTGTATCGCATCGACTTGCGGGGCACGCCATACCAAGGTGGCCACCAGCCCCGCCCCCAAGACCAGCGCACCAACGATCAGACCCAGCGTGCGGCGCTTCATAACAGCGTACCCCCAGTGGGCGGTGGTGTCACCCCCAAATGGCGGTAAGCGGCCTGTGTGGCGATGCGACCCCGCGGGGTGCGTTGCACATAGCCTTGCTGGATCAGATAGGGCTCAATCACATCCTCAATCGTGCCGGATTCTTCGCCAATGCTGGCGGCAATGTTGTCCAAGCCCACCGGGCCACCATCAAAGCGGTGGATCAGTGCTTCTAAAAATTTACGATCCATGACATCAAAACCTTGCGGATCGACATCCAGCATCGCCAAGGCGCGTTGGGCAATTTCTTGGGTAATGTGACCATCGCCTTTGACTTGGGCATAGTCGCGCACGCGGCGCAACAGCCGGTTGGCAATGCGCGGCGTACCGCGCGAGCGCCGGGCCAGCTCAAAGCCCCCCGCTGCATCCATCGGCGTACCCAATAAACCGGCGCTGCGCGTGACAATCAAGGCCAACTCTTCCGGGGTGTAAAACTCCAAACGCGCCACAATGCCAAAGCGGTCGCGCAGCGGGTTGGTCAACATGCCGGCGCGCGTGGTAGCCCCCACCAGGGTAAAGGGTTGCAAATCCAGCTTGATAGAGCGCGCTGCAGGCCCTTCGCCAATCATGATGTCGATTTGGTAATCTTCCAGCGCCGGGTAGAGGATTTCTTCGACCACCGGAGACAGGCGGTGGATTTCATCGATAAACAGCACATCGTTGGCCTCTAGGCTGGTCAGCAAGGCTGCCAAGTCTTTCGGCTTTTCTAGCACCGGGCCACTGGTTTGGCGCAGTTGCACCCCCAACTCGGTCGCAATGATGTGGCTGAGGGTGGTTTTGCCCAAGCCCGGCGGGCCAAACAGCAGCACATGGTCTAGTGCCTCTTGGCGCTTGCGCGCAGCACCAATAAAAATCTCTAACTGCTCGCGCGCTTTGGCTTGGCCCACATACTCTTGCAGTAGCTTGGGGCGCAGCGCACGCTCTAAGGCCTCTTCTTGCGGCGAGGCCGGGGCGGCAGACACCATGCGCTTGGGCGGTGCGGGGGCAAAATCGTCGGTGTGGATGGTCACGGTGGTTTGGGCAGGCAAGGCAAGCGCAAACTATAGCTTGCCCGGCCCCACAGTCGCCTTGGTGCAGTTAAAGTGTGCTTCTGCTTGCCTGTTTTTGCTCCTGCTTTCTTGCCATGAACCCTATTCCTGTTTCTTTTCTGCCAGTACTGTGCCGTTATGGTTCGGTGGGGGCTGTGCTGGCAGGCTTGTTGCTCGGGCAAGCTGCGGGAGCCGCAGAGCCTGTCACCAAGGCCACCCCAGCCGCGCCCGCCCCGCTGCGCCTGAGCAACCCGGAAGAGCGCGCCTTGTTGATTGAACGCATCAACGAGGTGATAGAGCGCACCAACCAGAAGTATTCTTCTGCGCGGCGCAGTCAGCGCAGCAGCAGCAAAAGCAAGCGCAAACCCGAGCCCCCCACCATCCCCACGCTGGCGGTAGAGTTGGGCCGCCCAACCCCCAGCCCCAGCAGCAAAACGGCACGCCAACGCCCAACCAATAAAAAAGCAGCAGTTGCAGCGGCGCTGGCGGCCACCACCGCTGCAACTGCTGCCACCAGTGCCGCTGCGGCAGTGCCCACCATCCTACCCAGCCATACGGCCACCCCCGTGGTGCCCAGCACCAGCCCAGTGCCAGTCGTCACGGTTGCGCCGACAGCAGAACCCAGCGCCAGCCGCCGCTATCTGGCCGAACGCGCCGCCGAGTTGGCCTCAGCAGCACCGGCCATGCAAGATGACTCCGTTGCCTCGTTAGCGCTAGAGCAGCCCGAGTTGCTGCCTTGGAGCTACGCTGGGGCCACCGGCCCACAAGCTTGGGGGCAATTGCACCCGAGTTTCATCCGTTGCGGCACAGGTCAACGCCAATCGCCGATTGAATGGAGCCCAGGGTCGGAAAAAACCGGCCCCACCGCCCACTTACCGTTGGGCAATCAAGTGTTTACCGGGGTGCTAGAACACACCGGCCGTTTTTTGCAGCTGCAGGTACAGGGCCTGAGCACCCTTAACTTGCGTGGCATGGAGTGGGAATTGCAGCGCATACAGCTGCACTACCCGGCCGAGGAGCGCCTTGGCACCACCGAGGGCGTGGTGATGGGGGTTGATTTGTTCTACCGTGCTCCCACCAGCCAATGGGCTGTGGTGTCGGTGCCCTTGCAGTTGGGGGCGGCCAATCCGTTTTTAGCCCAACTGTGGGCCTATTTGCCGCTGCATGCAGGTGAGCAAATCCCCCTCACCCCCGGCCAATTGCAACTGCACGATTTGTTGCCCGCCCAACGGCAGTATTACCAATACTTAGGCTCGTTCACCCAACCGCCATGCACCGAAGGGGTATTGCGACTGGTACTGAAACACCCCGGCAGCGTGGCACCAGAACAATTGCAGCGCCTGATGGCCTTGTTGCCCCCCCATGCACGACCGCCGCAGCCGCTGTATGGCCGCCAAGTGTCTGTAGGCCCCTGAACTTGGGACCTACAGCCCAAAGCTGCACCCAGAGCACTCTCAGGCTACACCTTCGACACCCAACCTGCACACGCTCCACACGCTTTGCACCAAGGCACCTGACCAGCACCGAGAAAAATTGATCTGACCCTTATTTTCCGGTCTGTGTCCACCCATCTTCAACGCCCAAGCCATCCCCCCTTGCTCCCATGTTCCGCCTATTCTGTGTCTGCCTGCTACTGTGCGCCCTGTGGAGCCCATCCCTTCAGGCAGCCGAGGTTTCGGATGCGCGTATTCTTTTCATCAATTCTTACCACCGAGGCTACTCGTGGAGCGATGGTATTGAAGAAGGCTTGCGTGAACGTCTCAATGCCTCGGGCAAGAAAATTGAGCTGTCGATTGAATACTTGGACAGCCGCCGCTTCGCTTACGGAACCCAGATCGAACCGCTGGCGCAGGCTATGGCGATCAAGTATGCCAACTACCGCCCCGATCTGGTCGTGGTCTCAGACAATGCGGCGTTCAATTTCGCTATCCAGTACCGCGAACTTCTGTTTCCCGATCAACCCATCGTTTTTTGCGGCTACAACAATTTTCGCCCCGAGGTCATCAAGGGCATTCGCAACATCACTGGCGTGAATGAGGAAATCGCCATCGAGGACACGGTGGCTATGGCGCTCAAGGTACACCCCAACACCCGGACGCTGGCGTTTGTGACCTCCACCGGCGAGGCCAGTAGCAAGCGCATTGGCGAGGTTGCCGAACAATTGGTGTTTCCTAAGCTGCGCGAGCGATTTGACGTGGTGGTGATGAAGGACTTCTCGGTCGAACAGATCCGCCAGCGCCTGCGCGCATTGCCGCAAAACACCCTGTTGTTTCTTGGTGGGCAGTCCACCGATCAGGGCATGGGCCGCGCCCTGACACCCGCAGAACATGGCAGCTTGATTACTGCGGTCAGTCCTTTCCCGACCTACACCTTCTGGGACTTTCACCTTGAGCGCGGTGTCATCGGCGGTCACATTGTCACCGGGCCAGAACAGGGCCGCACCGCCGCCGACATGGCCTTGCAGGTGCTGTCGGGCACACCCGCAGACAGCATTCCAGTGCTGATGACCACCCCGACCCGCGACATCTTCGACTACAAGGTGATGAGACGTTTTGGCATCGATCCGGCCCTGTTGCCCGACGGAGCGCAAATCATCAACCAACCGATCTCCCTGTGGCAAGCCTACCGTTGGCAGATCATCGGCATCCTGAGTCTGCTGATCGTCCAGACCTTGTTGATCGCCCTCTTAGTGCAAATCACCCGCAGCCGACGCAAGGCACTGACCACACTGCATGAAGAGCGCGCCTTGCTAGAGCAGCGCGTGGCCGAGCGCACGCACGAGCTTCGGGTTGCCAATACGCTGTTGGCGAACCTGAGCCTCACCGACGGCCTGACCGGGCTGGGCAACCGACGCCGGTTTGATGAAGTACTTGAAACCGAGTGGGCACGCCTGCACCGCTCTCATGCCCCGCTGTCTCTCATCATGCTCGATATTGATTTTTTCAAGCTATTCAACGATACCTATGGGCATGTGCAAGGGGACGAATGCCTGCGCCAAGTGGCAGCGGTGATCGCGACCACGGTTGGTCGGGCCCCCGACTTGGCAGCACGTTATGGCGGCGAGGAATTTGCTGTCATCCTGCCAGAAACCGAGGCCCAAGGCGCGGCCGCCTTGGCCGAACGCATCCGCGCCAGCATCGAGCAATTGGCTATTCCGCACCGTAGCTCACAGATCGCCGATCACGTCACCGCCAGTCTGGGCGTTGTCACACTGGTGCCAGCCACCCTGCCAGCGGCAGGAGATGCCATCCAGCTGGCCGATGCACTGCTGTACCAAGCCAAGGCGAACGGGCGTAACCAAGTAGTCACCCACGATGCGCGGCCAGAATGATGGGCGGCTGGCCACCACGCCCGCACGCACCTTGCTGCGTTGCCAACGCATCGGTTGGTTATCGTGCCAATTCCACCCGGTTGCGCCCATTTTGTTTTGCTTGGTACAGAGCGCTGTCAGCAGCATCCAGTAAAACATCGGGGTCGGTGGCTTGCGGCCCCACCATGCCACACCACAGGCCAATGCTGATGGTGGGCATGATGACATCGTCTTGCCACAGGCAGGGGTTGGCTTGCACTGCTTCGCACAATGCTTGGGTATGCTCTAAGGCTTGGGCCGGGGGCGTATCGGGCAGCAGCAGCATAAATTCCTCCCCGCCATAGCGGCCCAGCGCATCTTGGGGGCGCAGGTAACGGTGCAACACGTCTACCACATGGCACAACACCTGATCGCCCGCCAAATGGCCATACTGGTCATTCACCTGTTTGAAATGGTCTAGGTCGAGCATGGCTACCGCCAGTGGAGCCGGGCTGCGCTGGGCTTTGCCCAGTAGCTGCTCTAAGCTGGCCATGATGCTGCGCCGGTTGGCAGCCCCAGTCAGGGCATCTTGGGTAGCGAGTTGGTGGTTGACCGCATCGGCACGGTCTTTGGCCATAAACACAAAGCCCATCGAGGTGATGAGCAAAGCAATAAAAGCCACCATAAAGGTTAAGGTTTGGATCAGATTACCTTGCAGGATGTGCGATTCGGGCATGCGGGCCGTTAGGGCAGAGAGCCCACGGGCCAACAACACCAGTGCTTCCAACGCCAAGCCCAAGGCCAACAACTGCGCCCCGCGCCCCATCGGGCCGGTGCTGTAACGGTGCAAAGCCCACAGCGCCCAGAGCATTTGTGCGGCCAACATAAACGCCGTCACAGCCACCCGGTGGGCAAAACTGTCTTGAAACAGCACCAGCAACGCTGCCATCGTGCCCACGGTCGCCAACATGGCTACCCACGGTGGGCGCTGCCCATGAAAACGGCACACGGCCGTCAACAGCCCCGCCGTAGCCAGTCCCATCAGCGTATTGCCCAGCACAATCGAGAGCACATCTGGAATACGCCCACGCAGCAAAAACAGCACATAACCCATAGCACTGACCAACAGCGAAGCCGCCCAGTATTGCAAGCCATCTTGGTGACGACCCCAGCCCAGCATGAGCAAAGATGCCGCCATGACCACCGATGAAACGATGACCATGAGCATCAATGTCGGAACATCGGCATTCATATTTCGGTGACGCGCTGTTCCGTCAACTTAAACACCTGTACGGCTACGCTCAAGCGCTGGGCTTGTTCGCGCAGGCTCTGGGCGGCGGCAGCGGCTTGCTCGACCAACGCAGCGTTTTGTTGCGTCATTTGGTCAAGTTGGTTCACGGCCAGATGCACTTGGGCAATACCATCAGACTGCTCGACCGCCGCGCCACTGATCTCGCCAATCGTGTCTTCCATGCGGTGTACCGAGTCCACAATCTCTTGCATGGTGCTGCCCGCGTGCTGCACCAATTGCGTGCCCGACTCCACCTTGCCCACCGAGGTATCGATCAGGGTTTTGATTTCTTTGGCCGCTTGGGCACTGCGTCCGGACAAGTTACGCACTTCCGAGGCCACCACGGCAAAACCCCGGCCTTGTTCCCCTGCACGGGCCGCCTCTACCGCAGCATTCAGGGCCAAGATGTTGGTTTGGAACGCAATGCCATCGATCACGCCCACAATGTCGGCAATCTGGCGCGAACTGGCATGGATGTTCTGCATGGTCGAAACCACCTCGCCCACCGCATGGCCGCCGCGTGTGGCAACGCTGGCGGCCGCGTTCGCCATTTGCGCTGCATGTTGGGCTGCATCGGCCGACTGGCGCACCGTGGCGGTGATTTCTTCCATGTTTTGCGCGGTTTGTTGCAAGTTGCTGGCGGTTTGTTCGGTGCGGTGCGACAAGTCGTGGTTGCCGGTGGCAATCTCCTCGCTAGCAGTAGAGATGCTGTCGGCCGCCTGGCGCACTTGCAGCAGCAAGTGCAGGTAACGCTGGCGCATGGCTTCAATTTCATGCACCAAGGTGCCCACTTCATCATGGCGCTGGCTACGGAATGGATGCGTCAAATCACCTTGCGCCACTAAGGTGATAGCATGGGCCAACTCTTGCAACGGGTGGCTCACGTGGCGGCGCAACAACCAAAACAGGCCCACGCCCAAGGCCGCCAGCGCCACGGCCAGCACCCCCCACACCAACAGCAAGACTTTATGGTGGCTGTGCATGGCTTCGCTGTCGGACACTTCAGCCACCACCCACCAGCCATTCACGCGGGTGGGGCGCATCAGCACCCAAGGGCTGTCCAACGCTACCCCACGCAGCGGCAACACACCATCGTGCAACAGCCCCTCCGGGGCCTGTGCCAGCGCTTGCAAAAAAGCAGCAGCTTGCGGATAAGCCTCTGTCACTTTTTTACTACTGGCTGTAGGGTGAATGATAAAACGGGCCTCCTCGGTGGTTTTGCCCGGCTGCAACACATAGACCCCACCGCTGTCAAAGAAGCGTGTGCCTTCCACTTCTTTGACCAAACTTTGCTGGAACACCGAAATATCCAGCCCAACAAACACAATACCGACCAGCGCCCCAGCATCGTCTTTGACGGGGGCATAGTGTGCGATGTAGGGCTTGCCAAACAGCACCACCCGGCCGGTGTACTCTTGCCCAGCCAACATGCGTGCATAAGCCGGACTGGCCCGGTCGAGCAGCGTACCCAAGGCACGCTCGCCTTTTTCGTTTTTGACCGAGGTGGTCACGCGCACAAAATCGTCCCCCTTGCGCGCAAACAAGGTGGCAACACCGCCGGTGTCTTGGCTAAATTTGTCCACCAAGCCAAAATCGTTGTTTACCGCTACGCCAAAGCTTTGTAACTCGCCGCTGGACTCCACCAAGCGCATGGTCGGCTGAAAAGACTGGCGAAAGGTGCGAAAGGCGCGCAGCACGGTCTCGCGGCTGGTTTCTTCTACGCCATCCAAGGCCTGCACCAAATTGTCCACCCGGTCTTGCACCGTATGCGTGATTTGTTGGCGGGTTTCGCGCTCGGTCAGCACAGAGATGGCCAGTGCTACCAGTACCAGTACCAGCCCCGTCATACCCAGCGCCAACAGGGTCACTTTACGGGCCAAAGATTGTTCAGAGGAAGGCTGGTTCATGGAAAAAATTCCTATGCGGGAGGCAAATCAAACAAGCGCTTACTTCACCAAGCTGGACGGTGTGCGCTCTAGCTGAAACAGCGCCACCGCTTGCAGCAATTGCTGCGATTGCTGTTGCAAGCTGTCGGCAGCCACCGTGCTTTGCTGTACGCGCAACGCATTTTGCTGGGTAGCTTGGTCAATTTGTACGATCGCTTGCCCTACTTGGCTCACACCCGTATCTTGCTCTGTGCTGGCAGCACTGATTTGGCCGACAATGGCACTCACCTGCTGAATGGCTGAGACCACATCGGTCATGGTTTCCCCGGCCTGATCGACCAATTGGCTGCCTTGGGCCACACGATCGACACTGGTTTGGATCAGGGCCTTGATCTCTTTGGCCGCTTGGGCACTGCGCCCGGCTAAATTACGCACCTCCGAGGCCACCACGGCAAAGCCCCGGCCCTGTTCGCCCGCACGCGCCGCTTCGACAGCCGCATTCAGCGCCAAAATGTTGGTCTGAAAGGCAATGCCATCGATCACGCCAATGATGTCGGCAATTTGGCGCGAGGCTTGGTTGATCGCCCCCATTGTTTGCACCACCTGCCCCACCACTTCGCCGCCTTGTACCGCGACCGTAGAAGCATTCACGGCCAAGGAGTTGGCCCGGTGCGCATGTTCAGCGTTCTGGCGCACGGTGGACGTGAGTTGCTCCATCGCCGCTGCAGTTTGCTCAATCGCCGAGGCTTGCTGCTCGGTACGGGCCGATAAATCATGGTTGCCTTGGGCAATATCCGCCACAGCACTGGTCATGTGCATGGTGACTTGGCGCACCTGCGTCACCAGCTGGCGCAGGTGCTGCTGCATCGTGAGTAAATCGGCCATCAAGCCCGTTGGACGGTCTTGCAGGTGTAGATCGTGGCTCAAATTGCCTTGGGCAATATGGCGCAGGGCCTGGCGGGCCTCTGCCGGGTCGCCACCCAACTCGCGCCGCAACGTGCGCGCCATCACACCGCCCAACACCATCGCGACCAAGGCGGCCAGTACCGCCAACACCGTCACGGCAATTTGTGCCCGATCAGCGCGCAGTTGCGTTTGCGCGTGGGCTTGTTCGGCTGTTTTACGCGCCGTGCTGATTTGCTCCATCAACACAGCCCGCATAGCGCGCCAAGCCGGTATCTCTTGTTGGTTGATCGCCGCTGCAGCGGCAGCAGCATCGGTGCGCGCCAACTCCATGATGTGGTTTTGAATCGCCACCTGCTGGCTACGTTGCTGTGCCAGCGCACGCAACGGGGCCTCAAACGGGGTGCCTTGGGCGTGGCGTAGCGTTTCATCGTAGGCCTTGGCGTAGGCCTCTACTGCTGCGCGCACATTGTCATAGGCGTTTTTGTTGTTCGGGTTCAGCACAATGTTGCGCAAGGCTTGGCCGCCCTGTAAACCTTGGGCATACAGCTCGGTCAGCCCGGCCACCACGGCCTGTTCGGTGCCTATGTAGCGGTTAAAGTCGTTTTGCGTGCGTACCAAGGCCCAACCACTGGTCACCAAGGCCAGTACGAACAACAGGGCCGGGGCCGCAGTACACAGAATCAGCCGGGTAGTAAAACGCATAGGGAACCACAAAAAAATAAAAAGCCATGCTGGACGCACCAACACAACGGGTGGACTGTAGGTTTTAGGTCAGATAGGGCCGACACCAGCCCAAGCCCTGCGAGGTCTTACCCGCCGGACGGTATTCACAGCCCACCCAGCCAGCGTAGCCTAAGCTGTCGAGCACATCAAACAGATAAGGGTAGTGCAACTCCCCTTTGTCCGGCTCTTGGCGCTCGGGCACGCCCGCTATTTGCACATGCGCCACCCGGCCTGTAGGCAGATACTGGCGCAGTTTGCTCGCCACATCCCCCTCGCTCACTTGGCAGTGGTACAAATCCATCAGCACCTTCAGATTGGGGGCGGCCACCGCATCCAGCACGGCATGGGCTTGGGCTTGGCGTTGCAAAAAGTAGCCCGGCATATCGCGTGGGTTGATCGGCTCAATCAACAAGGTAGCGCCTTGGGCCGCCGCTTGCTGGCAAGCCCAGCGCAGGTTTTCGATCAGTGTGGCTTGCATGGCTGCCAGATCAGCCCCCACAGGCACAAGGCCACTCATGACGTGGATGCGTGGGCAATCCAGCGCTGCAGCATAGCCCAAGGCGGCTTGGATGCCAGCACGAAAAACCGCCTCTTGCCCTGGCAATGCAGCCGTGCCACGCGCCCCAGTGTCCCACGCGGCGGCCATTTCGGCAGGTGTGCTGCCAGCAGCAGGCGCATTGAACAATACTTGGCGCAGACCGTGCGCACGCAAACGCAAAGCCAGCTCAACCGCTGGCCAAGGGTAAGGGGCCAGATACTCGACTGCCGTAAAGCCATCTTGGGCCGCAGCGGCAAAACGATCCAAAAAAGGCACATCCGGGTAAAGCCAACTCAGGTTGGCGGCAAACTGGGGCATGGTTGCAGGGATTGAAAAAGAGGAAAAAATACACCGCCACCCCGGCCCCGACTCAGCCTTTAATGCAGCAGGCGCTCGGGGTTGGCATCGAGTTTGGCCAAAGCATCGCGAGCCGCACGCACGGTCAAGCCTTCTTCGTCTTGTACCGTGAGCAAACCCGTTTGCAGGTAGGCCGCCAAGCGGCGCAGTTGTAGCAGGTAACTGCGCCCATTGGGGCTGGCAAACAGATGCAACTGCTGGCGCTGGCTGTGCCAGACGTATTGCACCGGGTTGGTGCTGCCATTGTGGTCTAAGGTGAACCAAGCCCCCAAAGACAACTGGCGCGCCCAATCGACCATCGCAGCCTCCACTGGGGCCTCGTTGTCGGCAATCACGACCAAGCCGGACATGTCCATCCCCAGCAGCATTTCGATGGCCTCGGCATCCAAGGGCATATCACCCAGCACCGCCTCGGTGATGCAGTCTTCTAAGTTTTCTAGGCGCTTGGACAAGGCTTCAATTTGCTCATCGGCAATCGGCTCGGTTTTGGCCACAAACGCTTGAGCCAGCACATCGGTCAGGGTTTTGATATGGGCTTCTTGCTGCTCTGTCGGGATGTTGACCAGCGCCAGTCCTTGGCGCAGGCGCTCTAACAAACTGGGCAGGCTTTGAATCACCTTGGTGCGGTCGCTGCGGTGCGGTTTGGCCCCAGCAGCCCAGACCAAATCGGCGGCGGTACGCTTAAAGGCCAAGGTATCGGCATGTTGTGCCCCCGCGCGCACGGCAGACAGGGCCAGTACCTCGGCCCAAGTTTTGAACAGAAAGTCGCGAATTTCGTCGCGCACCGGCATGTCTTTGAGCATGGCACGCAACTCGATGGTGTACTGGATGGTCAGGGTTTCGCGCTGCTCCACCTGTTGCGCGACCGTCACCACCCGTGCGGTGGATTGCTTTTGCGTCAGGAACTTGGCCAAAAAGGCTTCAAACTCTTCGCGCACCAATTGAAACACCTTGCGCCCAGTTTCGGGGTATTGCTCAATCACTTGCACCACACGGCGGATTTCGGCCTCTAAGGCGCTACCGTCAATGGCCGTGGCATCAAAGCCCATCACGCAAGCGCCCATGCGGTCAATCAGCAAGCGGGCGGGGTGGTTCAAATCACTAAAGAAGTCGGGTTCGGCCAGCGCCACGCGCAGCACCGGCACCTGCAAACGGGCAAACAACACGCGCACCGCTGGCGGGATACGGTCTTCAGACAAGATGCTCTGGAACATCAATGCCACCACCTCAATGATGGCTTTTTCGCTGTCGGTGCCAGCTTTTTTCTTTAATTCAGCCGAACGCTCGCGCACCGCCCCCACCAACTGCACCACCGCTACCGGCCCGGCCTGGGGGGCCATAGCAGCCATGCTGCTGTAATAGGTTTGCGCTTGCAGTTGTTGCTGGGCCAAGGCTTGGGCCAAAGCGGCAGAGGCCAAAGGGGCCGGGGCTGCCGGTGGCATGGCGGCTCCCGCCCCCGCTACTGGCAATGCAGCACCCACCATAGCCCCCACAGGCCCCATCATGGAAGACATCGGCCCACCACCAGCACCGACCATCATGGCTGGCCCGGTTTGCGGGCCAGCCACGGGCATACCGGGCCACATTAAACGGCGCAGTTGCCCCATAACACCATAGGCCCGCTGGCGCGCCCGCATGAATGGGGACATATTGGCCGCAGCGTCTAGTGGCGTACCAGACATGGGGGCCATGCCTGACAGAGCCGGAGTGGGCATAGCCGCCAACCGGGACGGCTTGCTATTGCCTGCCCCCTCTATAGCACCCAAGGCCGTGGCCGTACCACCCCCCCCCGGAGGGCGACTGACACGCAAGCGCACATCGGGCTGGGCCACGCCTTGGCTGGCCAAAAAATCATTGCACTGCTGGTAGGCCGCTTGGGCTTGGGTAGCCAGCTCACGCTGCAGGGGATCGACCACCGCTTGCAGATTGGCACGCGGTAAGCCAGTGGCCACCCATTGCTCAGCCAACAACAGGCAGAAGGTTTCTGGGCGCAACAGATCGCCACTGGCGAGCTCTTGTCCTTCCAAGGCTTGAATGCGCCGACGCAAGGCATCAAAAGAGCCACTCACGGCCTCTAGCACCGTCAGGGCAATGCGCGAAGCGACAATTTTGTTCTCGACCACATCGTCGCTGAGCAGCTCTAGGCTGAAATCTAGATTCAGGGCAGCGGGGCTGCGCGGCGGGGCTGCTGCCGTAGCAGCGGGCGTTTGGCCCGCCTGCTGCCATGCCTTTTGGGTAGCCTGCACCCAAGCGCTACGGTGCTGACCATACAGTTGCCAAGCATCGCGGCGCTCTTGCATCTCGCGTTGGGTGCCGGTTTGGTTCAGCAGCGCCGTCAGGAAATCCAAAATCACCTGATCGACACCGTGCAAGCCGGTGCTCAACGTTTTGACAAATTGCTGGCGCACTTGGCGCGCCAGATCGCGTTGTGGAGAGAAGGGCACGGGTGCAGACATGGCTCCATCCTAATCTGGAAAGCCCGACAGGGTAGGCTTACACCGCGGCACCGGCGTTGGGGTCGTTCGGATCTTCTTGCTTGCTTTGGGTTTTCACCAAATCCTCGCGCTTGACCCCCAACCACATGGCAATGGCAGCCGCCACAAACACCGACGAGTAAATGCCGAACAAAATACCAATCGTCAGCGCCATTGCGAAATAGTGCAGGCTCGGGCCACCAAAAAACAACATCGACAACACCATTGCTTCGGTGGAGGCGTGGGTGATGATGGTGCGGCTCATGGTGCTGGTGATGGCGTGGTCAATCACCTCAGCAGTGTTCATCTTGCGGTACTTGCGGAAGGCTTCACGAATCCGGTCAAAAATCACCACCGATTCATTGACCGAGTAGCCCAGCACCGCCAGCACCCCGGCCAGCACGGCCAAAGAGAACTCCCACTGGAAGAAGGCAAAAAAGCCCAAGATGATGACCACATCGTGCAAATTGGCGATGATGGCAGCGACACCAAACTTCCACTCAAAACGGAAGGCCAAATAGATGACGATGCCCAGCACCACCATGCCCAGCGCCATCAGGCCACCGTGCACCAACTCCTCACCCACCTGCGGGCCGACAAACTCGGTGCGGCGCAGCGTCACATCGGCATCCACCGCCTTCAGCGCTGCCAGCACCTGCTCGCTTTGTTGTGCTGAGCTAACGCCCTTTTGCACCGGCAGGCGGATCATGACATCGCGCGAAGTGCCAAAGTTTTGCACCACCACATCGGCATAACCCAGTTGGGCTACGGTGTCGCGCACCTTGCCAATATCTGCCGTTTGCTGGTAAGCCACCTCCATCACGGTGCCGCCGGTAAATTCGACCGACAAATGCAGCCCGCGCGTGAACAAGAAGAACACGGCCAGCGCAAAGGTGATGAAGGAGATTGCGTTGAACAGCAACGCATGCTTCATGAACGGGATGTCTTTTCTGATGCGGAAAAATTCCATGACCGCAGTCCTTTAGTTGGTTTTGGCCACAGCCGTACTGCTGTCTTCAGGCTTCCACACCTGGCCGATCGACACGCTCTTGAGCTTTTTCTTGCCGCCGTACCAGAGGTTGACCAAGCCACGCGAGAAGAACACCGCCGAGAACATGCTGGTGAGAATGCCAATGCAATGCACCACGGCAAAGCCACGCACCGGGCCAGAGCCAAAGGCCAGCAGTGCCAAACCGGCAATCAGGGTGGTGACGTTGGAATCCAAAATAGTGGCCCAAGCGCGCTCGTACCCCGCATGGATCGCCATTTGGGGCGATACGCCGTCGCGCAGCTCTTCACGAATGCGCTCGTTGATCAGCACGTTCGAGTCAATCGCGACCCCCAGCGCCAGTGCCATCGCGGCAATGCCGGGCAAGGTCAGGGTGGCTTGCAGCATGGACAAAATGGCGATCAGCATCAGCACGTTCACGCCCAGCGCGACGGTGGAAAAGACACCAAACAGCATGTAATAAAAGCACATGAAGACGGCAATCGCCACCATGCCCCAGACCACGCTGTTGATACCACGCGCAATGTTGTCAGCGCCCAAGCTCGGGCCGATGGTGTATTCCTCGATGATTTCCATCGGCGCGGCCAAAGAACCAGCGCGCAGTAGCAAAGCGGTGTCGTTGGCTTCTACAGTGCTCATGCTGCCGGAGATTTGCACCCGGCCACCACCAATTTCAGAGCGGATGACAGGGGCCGTCACCACTTCGCCCTTGCCCTTTTCAAACAACACAATCGCCATGCGCTTGCCAATGTTCTCGCGCGTGATGTCTTTGAAAATGCGTGCACCCTTGGCATCCAAGGTCAGATTGACGGTCGGGTCGTGGTTTTGGCCGTCAAAACCGGCTTGGGCATCGGTCAAGTTCTCACCGGTCAGTACCACCTGCTTTTTCACGATGATCGGGCGGGCACCACGATCGAGGTAACGCTCAGAGCCAAAAGGCACTGGGCCAGTGCCCAATTCGGCCGAGCGGGCCTCGGCACTCTCGTCCACCATGCGCACTTCGAGCGTGGCCGTGCGACCCAGAATGTCTTTGGCCTTGGCGGTATCTTGTACACCGGGCAATTGCACCACGATGCGGTCTAGGCCCTGCTGCTGAATGACGGGCTCGGCGACACCCAACTCATTGATGCGGTTGTGCAGCGTGGTCATGTTCTGCTTGAGCGCTTGCTCTTGCACGCGGCGCAGGGCCTCGGGCTTGATGCTGGCTTGCAACACAAACTCGCCATTGGCAGCGCTGGGAAGCACTTGCAAATCGGGGAATTGATCAGCGATCAGGTTGCGTGCAGCGGTTTGCGTGGCTTCATCGCGCAGTTTGATGCCCACGCTTTGACCATCGCGGCTGATACCACTGTGGCGGATATTTTTCTCGCGCAGCGCAGTGCGAATATCGCCGGCATAAGACTCGGCCTTTTTCAGCAAGGCAGCCTGCATATCGACTTGCAGCATGAAATGCACACCACCGCGCAAGTCCAGCCCCAAATACATGGGCGCAGCGTGCAAAGAGGTCAACCACGCCGGAGAGCGCGACACCAAGTTCAGCGCCACGATGTACATTGGGTCGGTCGGATCAGGCACCAAGGCTTTTTGGATCGCGTCCTTGGCCTTGAGCTGGTTGTCGGGGGTATCAAAACGCGCGCGCACCGAACTGCCTTCTAAGCGCAGCACATCGGGCTTGAGTTGCGCGGCATCGAGGGCCGCCTGTACACGCTCGAGCACAGCAGCATCGACCTTCACGGTGGCTTTGGCCGATGACACCTGCACTGCTGGGGCTTCGCCAAAGAAATTGGGCAGGGTGTACAGCACCCCCACCAGCAGCGCAATCACCAAAATGGCGTATTTCCAGACCGGGTAACGGTTCATGGGCTTGGACTTTCAGGACAACAGACGCAGCCCGCGCGCACAGGCCCAGGCCGACAGAAACAACAGCCTGCCAGGCTTTACTTGAGGGTGCCCTTGGGCAGCACTTGCGAGATGGCCATACGCTGCACTTGAATCTCGACACCGTCAGACACTTCGATGTGCAAGACTTGGTCCGACAAGCGCGTGACTTTGCCCAGCAAGCCACCACCAATCACCACTTCGTCGCCCTTGGCCAAAGCATCCACCATCGCGCGGTGTTCTTTTTGGCGCTTCATTTGGGGGCGGATCATGACAAAGTACAGCACCACAAACATCAGCACCAGCGGCAACATGCTTTGCAGCGTGGTCATGAGGTCGCCACCCCCTGCAGCAGCAGCGGGGGCGGTTTGGGCGAAAGCAGAAGAGATGAACACGGAAACTCCCAGAGAAACCAGAAAATACAGGACTGCCCAGCCCCGGTGCCCACACAGCGCACCTATCGGAGGGACAAAGGGGCGATTGTATGCGGCAGGGCAGCAGCCCCTAGGGGTGCTAGGCTGCTGGATGGAGGGGCTTAACCACCACCAAACAACCAGCTCAGCAAAGGACGGATAGCAAACCAATAGAACAAACAGGCCATCAAGCCCCAATAAAAGACCCAGAGCAGGCGACTGGGTACCATGCGCTGGCCGTGGCTAGAGACCACCTCCCAGCCACCAGGGCGCAACAAAGGCTTACCCGCCGCATCGAGCACGTTGAAGTTTTTCATCGATGGCAACGAGCGAACATACAGTTGGTCTATATCGCCATCCATTTTGACGATCAGCACCAAACTGAGGCAGTAACCGGCCACCCCAATGATGAGGAACTCCCAAAACCCGGTACTGCCAATGGCCAGCCACAAGCCCATCATGGCGCAAAACACCACGCTGCAGGCCGAGATCAGGTACATCCGGGCATAGTTGAACTTCATTTGCTGGGCGCATTTGAGTACCAAGGTACGGCACTCATTGCCGTGGGCACTGGTATAGGCTTCTGTGCTGGGTTTTTGCAAGGCATCGCGGTTATTGGCCGTGACGACAAAACGCTGCAACACTTTTTGTGGCGTTTTGTAGTCGATCATCGACAGCTGGTGGGCATCGATTTTTTTACCCACTTGGCGCAGCGCTTCAAAATCAGCCTCATTCAGGCTCTCGACAATGTTGCCTTGGGTGAGCCATTGGCGGTTCTTACCATAGGCCACGGCTTTGTATTTTTTGCCATGGCAAGCTACCTCGATCGATTCAATGTCGATACGGCCACCATAGACAATTTTGAGCATCCGGTGGTTATCTAAACCGCTCCAGCCTACATATTCTTGCTGCACCACCGAGGAAGACAAGCTCGCCAGTTTGATCGGGTCTTGCTCTAGTTCAAAAATCTTTTTCGCGTACTCGGACGACTGGGGTGGCAGGTTGGTATGGTGGTGGATTTTGAGGTCAATCGAGCCTTCATACAGTTGCCCGGTTTCATGAGAGCCAGCGCATTGCGGGCAATTGAGTTTGCCGGTTTTTTTGCATTTTTCGCAAGGACAAGCCCCCTTGCCGTTGCAACGTGGGCAGGGCACCACGGCATTACCCCGGCAGGCCAAACAGGGCACCGTGCCTTTCACGCACTCGGCGTTGGGGCAAGGAATCATCTCCTTGACGGTTTGGTATTTGACCTGTTGCGTCCCTCCGTCCCTGCTACCGGTAAATTCGTAGGGCACGTCTTTTTCTTGCACCACCTCACCGTTGCCCAAGCAGGTCATGCACATGGTGCGGCCTTGGTCGCAACCGGGGGCACGGCAGGGTAATTTTTGGTTGCCTTTGCACTGCGGGCACACATATTCGCGGTTGCCCCCGCACATATCGCAAACGATTTCGCCGTCTTTATTGCACGTTTGGCATTTGTGCAGACTCCAAAAACGGGTGGCCGTGCCCAAGTAGATGCCTTCTTCCAAATCTACAGGCAGACCGGGGTGGTTCTTGACCTTGTCATCGAGCCGTTTTTCAGCATCGGTTTGCAGCTTTTCAATCAGCGCCACCATGCCGTTTTGCGCCAGCTCGTCGTTCGGGGCACGAATATCTTTGGACTGGGCTTTGAAATAGCCGTTGACGGGCGTGACCTTGATGTTTTTGTACAGCAAAAAGGTAGCGCTGAGCTTGAAGTCTTGCTCTACCAGCTTGTCTTGTACCGGCAGCACTTCGCTGGCCTTGAAGCTGGTTCTCTCGGCCACCGTCTGCTGTATTTGTTGCAACAGCCAGTTGCCACGCGGGCTCAGGGCTGCCGTGGGCGCTGGGGCGGCACTGGCATCAGAAGGGGGAGGGCTGGCAGAGGGCTTGTTCATGGCGGGCAGGGCAAAAATGGGCGGTGGCGTAGCACAGGCAAGGCCATGTTTCACCAACCGCCGTTTTTATCCGATTTTTGTACCCGATAGTGTGTCTCTGCCACGCAAGGCTTAGTAATAGCGGTTAGGTACGGCCAACACGGCCATCGTGACGCGCGAGATGCACACCAGCTTACCGGCTTCGTTACTGATACGCACCTCCCAGACTTGGCTGCTGCGTCCAATGTGCGCTGGTGTGGCGATGCCATAGACCCAGCCCTCGGCCACAGCGCGGATATGGTTGGCATTGATTTCTTGGCCTACGCAATGGAATTGCGCCGGATCGACCACATGCGCTGCGGCCCACGAAGCCAGCGTTTCGGCAAACAGCACCGATGCGCCGCCATGCAGCACCCCAGCGGGCTGGCGCGTGCGCGCATCCACCGGCATCCGGCCTTTGAGGTAATCTTCGCCCGCCTCCAGCAGTTCAATGCCCAAATTGCCATTCACGCATTGAGCGCCGCGCTCATTCAATACATCCAGCGGTACGCCAGAGAACCAGATTGCCATAGGTTTGTCTCCTGATAGGTTTGTGTGGGGCGCTACTTTAATGCTTCGCCGCCCCCAAGTAGGCTTCTACCACTTTCGGGTTCTTCGCCAAATCGGCGGCTTTGCCTTCCAAGGTGATATCGCCCACTTCCAACACATAGCCGTAATCGGACACCTGCAAGGCGGCGCGCGAGTTTTGCTCAATCAGCAAGGTAGCCACGCCGGTTTCGCGCAAGCGCGAAATCACTTGGAACACTTCGGCCATGACCCGTGGGGCCAAGCCGAGCGAAGGTTCATCCAACATCAGCACCTTTGGGTCACTCATCAAGGCACGGCCCAAGGCAATCATTTGGCGCTCACCGCCCGACATGGTGCCCGCCAATTGCAGGCGGCGCTCTTTCAGGCGTGGGAAGGTGGTGTAAATGCCCTCCAACCCATCGCGGTACGACCAACCATGCTTGCGCCGCCGGTAAGCCCCGAGCACCAAGTTGTCTTCTACCGTCATGGTGGAGAACAGTTCGCGCTTTTCTGGCACCAAAGCCAGCCCTTGGCCCAAGCGTTGCTCTACGCTGTCGTGCGACACATCACGGCCTTGGTATTGGATTTGGCCATCGGCATGGCCGGGCGCGGGCAACACACCCATGATGGAGTTGAGCAGGGTCGATTTGCCTGCACCATTGGGGCCAATCACGGTCACGATTTGCCCCGCACGCACTTGGATGTTGGCGTTGCGCAGCGCCTCGACCTTGCCATAGCGGGCGCTCAGGCCATGGGTACTGAGCACAACGGGGTGTTTGTCCTTGCTCATTCGATGCCTCCGAGGTAAGCGGCCAGCACGGCCTCGTTGTTTTGGATTTCGGTGGGCAGGCCCTCGGCAATCTTGCTGCCAAACTCCATCACCACCAGACGGTCGGTAATGCCCATGACAAAGTCCATGTCGTGCTCTACCAGCAGCACCGACATGCCTTCCGACTTGAGCTGCTTGAGCAACTCAGACAGGGCTTGCTTTTCTTTCAGGCGCAAACCCGCAGCAGGCTCATCCAACAGCAACAACACCGGGTCGGTACACAGGGCACGGGCAATTTCCAAGATGCGCTGCTGCCCCAAGGCCAAACTGCCTGCAGGGGTGTGCATAAATTCACCCAAGCCAACGCGCTTGATTTGCTCAGCCGCCAAATACAGCAGGCGCGCTTCTTCGGCCCGATCCAGACGCAAAGCCGCACGCACCGGGTCCATGTGGCCGCGCAGGTGTGTGCCCATGGCGACGTTCTCTAGCACCGACAGGTGTGGAATCAAATGCACATGCTGGAAGCTGCGGCCAATGCCGCGCTGCACGATGCGGCGCGAATCCAACGTATCAATGCGCTCGCCACAGAAGCGGATTTCACCGCTGGTGACGGGCAACACACCCGTCACCAAGTTGAACATGGTGGATTTACCCGCACCGTTGGGGCCAATCAGGCCGACGATTTCACCGGCACGCAGGTCAAACTGCATGTCTTTCACGGCCACCAAACCGCCAAACTGCTTACGCGCCTCGTTCACTTCCAAAATAGTGCTGCCGGGGGTGGGCTTGGCACGGCGTGGCATGTCGCTGTAACCTTCGGGGGCAATCTCAGGGGCGACCACTTCGGGCTCGGGCGGATGCACATGCGCCCACAGCGCCGTGACGTTGGGCCAAATGCCATAACGTGCGTGGTGCAACAGCAAAATCACCATGATGCCGAAGAACAGCATTTCATAGTTGCCATTGCTGCCTAACAACAGCGGCAACCAGTCTTGCAGCTGGCTTTTCAGGCCCGTGAGTAGGCCCGCACCCAAAATAGCCCCCCAGACATGGCCGATACCGCCCACCACGGCCATGAACAGGTATTCAATGCCCATGTTCAGGCCAAAGGGCGTGGCACTGACCGAGCGCTGCAAGTGCGCGTACAGCCACCCCGACAAGCTGGCCATGAGTGCGGCCAGCACAAACACCAGCACCTTGTACTGGGCTGTGTGGATGCCCATGGCCTCGGGCATGGTCTTGCCCTTGGCGAGCGCATGGATGGCGCGGCCTGGACGCGAATTGAGCAGGTTCAGCACCAACCAGACGCAACCGCCCAAGCAGAACCAAATCAGGCCGTACATGACGCGCGGATTGGACAAATCAAAGCCAAACAGCGTCAGGGGTGGAATGCCCGAGATACCGTCGTACTTGCCCAAAAATTCGAGCGTGCCAAACAGGTAGTACAGCGACAAGCTCCACGCAATGGTGGCCAGTGGCAGATAGTGGCCCGACAGGCGCACCGTCATCGCGCCAATGGCCAGAGCAGCCGCACCAGACACCAGTAAACCTATCGGCAGGCCCAGCCAAGGCGACCAGCCCAAGGTGGTGGACAGGTAGGCCGTGGTGTAAGCACCCAAGCCGACAAAGGCGGCTTGGCCAAACGAAGTTAGGCCACCCACGCCGGTCAGCAGCACCAAGCCTAAAGCGGCAATCGAGTACAAACCGATGTAGTTACCCAAGGTGACCCAAAAGCTGGGCACGGGCAGGAACGGAAACAGAAAGAACCACGCAAACAAAAGCCATTGCAGCTTTTTGGTGGAGAGAGAAGCAAGCAGACGCATGGGAATCGGGCTCAAGGTTGGAGGGGTGGCATCAAGACAGTCCGCATGACCATCACTCTTCATCGCTGTGCGGCGAGCGCCACGAGCGCCAAGCCAACACCGGCAGAATCAAGGTGAAGACAATCACCTCCTTGTAGTCACTGGCCCAGAACGAGGAGTAGCTCTCGAGCAATCCGACCATCACTGCGCCCACAGCAGCCAGTGGGTAACTGGCCAAGCCACCAATAATCGCGGCCACAAAACCCTTCAAGGCCACGACAAAGCCGGTGTCGTATTGCACCGTGTTCATGGGGCCAATCAACACACCAGCCAACGAACCCAAACCTGCCGACAAACCAAAGGCCAAACGGCCCGCTTGGTTGGTGCCAATGCCGACCAACCGCGCGCCATTGCGGTTGACCGCGGTAGCACGCAAGGCCTTGCCCAGCAAAGTACGGTCAAAGAACAGATAGAGCAGCGCAATCAAAGACAAGGACACCACAATCACCAGCGCACTTTGGCCGGAAATGAGCAAGGATCCCACCGAGGTGCTCCAGTCGGTGAAGGGCAGGGTGCGCGAGCCTTCGGGGCCAAACACCAACAGGCCCAAACTCAACAGAGCAAAATGCACTGCCACCGAGACAATCAACAGCACCAGCACCGAAGCCTCGGCCACGCGCTGGTAGGCCAAGCGGTAAATCATCAAGCCCATCGGCACCGTGATGCCCAGCACCAACAAAATCTGCAACACCATCGGCATGGTGTGCCAAGGCAAGGCCGAAGCCAGCGCCCAGACAAACAGCGGATAGAGCAGGTTTTCAGCCGCACTCCAGCCGAGTGCCTTGGGCGAGAGCGGTTTGTAACGCCGCTCGTGTAGCGCAGTGCCCAACTCCACCAAAAAGGTGGCGGCACCCATGGCCAGCAGCAACATGACCAAGCGCGGGAATTGCTCGGTTTGCAGGGCGGCCAAGGTCAGGGCACCAAAGCCGATGAATTCACCTTGGGGCAAAAAAATCACCCGCGTGACGGAAAACACCAACACCAGCGCCATGGCCAATAAGGCATAAATGGCTCCGTTGGTGATGCCATCTTGGGCCAAGATGGCGACAATACTTAAATCCATGTTCTCTCCTGATGCAGCTTGGCACTCGCTGGGGCTGCTGCGGTGGTTCGGTGGTCGAGGGTCAGGCGGTGTTGATGACAAAAGCGTCGCAGTAGAAATGCGCAGCCGGTAAACCGGCTTGGGCCGTGAAGGCAGCACGGGCAGCATCGATCATCAGTGGATTGCCGCAGGCATAGACTTCGTGGGCGGATAGATCGGGCAGGTCTTGCAATACCGCAGCATGGACAAAGCCGGTACGGCCTTGCCAATCGGCATCGGGTTCGGACAACACGGGCACCAAGTGCACGCCAGGGAATTGCGCCTCCCACGCAGCCACCGACTCGACGGCATACAAATCACTCCAACGCCGCCCACCCCAGTACAGCACCGCACCACGCTGGGCCATGGCAGCCCCGTGGGTGCGCAGCAAGGCGGCAATCGGGGCATAGCCAGTGCCAGAAGCCAACAGTACGATGGGGGCCGTGCCTTCGTGCAGCACAAAGGTGCCATACGGGCCTTGGATACGCAACAAATCGCGCGGCTTGAGTTTGTCGTAAGCGTGCGGCGAGAAGCGTCCGCCATCCATGCGGCGCACATGCAGCTCTAACAGCCCTTCGGTGTTGGGCACATTGGCCAAGCTGTAACTGCGCCGCGCACCATCCTTGAGCAATACATCAACGTATTGCCCAGCTTGGAAGTTGAAGCCGGAGGCGGCTGGCACCTGCAACTGCACGATGGCGACATCGGCACTGGGGCGCTGCACGTCCAACACCCGTGCCCCCACGGTGACGACACGCTGGCCGGGCGCTTGCGGTACATCTGGGGCTTGCAGCACCAAATCCCCCAAGGGGAAGGCTTGGCAGGTGCGGCATTGGCCCGCAGGCACCGGCTCTGCGCCCACTGGGGCCGGTTCAGCATGGCGCACGCTGCCCGCACTCAGCTCCAGATGGCAACTGTTGCAGGTGCCAGCACGGCAGCTGTGCGGCAACCAGTAACCGGCGGCAATGGCAGCGTCCAACACCGTTTGCTCGGGCGTGCAGGCAAAAGTACCGCCGTGGGGTTGTAGTTGTATCTGAAAAGTCTCGGACATGGTGATGCCGCCTGCAGCCTTGGGGGCCGCTGCGCGGTGCGAGGGGTTAGAAAAAACAGTGCGCTGTGGCCCAGCAAGGCCACCAGCGCACCAGTGGGGACAGCCTTAGCCGCAGACAATCACGGCTTCGGCGCGCGGTTTGCTGTGCAGCAGCTCGACCTTGTCGGCGCGGCGCTTGAGCACAGCGCGCTGGTTGATATAGCCCTTGTCGGTGATTTCGCCTTCGTCCATGCTGGGCGGCTCGTCCAGCACCAGCGCCCGCTGGGCACTTTGCGAAGAGCCACCGCCTTCGGCCTTGAGCTTGCGCAGACCTACTTGGATATGGGCGGCCAATTCCTCAGCAGACAAACCTTTGGCTGCGGGACTGGGAAACACCAACAGCCCCACTTCGTCGGCATCATGGCCGGTCACGACCACATCCTGCGCCCACGGGGCCAGCGCCGTCACGGCCTTGACACGCAAGGTACCGACCGAGACCCATGTGCCGGTGGTCAACTTGAAGTCTTCGGCCACGCGGCCATTGAACAGCACTCCCTTTTCGGGGCGCTGCTCATCCACCAACAGTCCGGCATCGCCAATGATGTAGTAGCCCTCTTCGTCAAAGGCTTTGGCCGTTTGCTCGGGGTTGTGCAGGTATTCGTTGAACACCTGCGGCCCCTTGACACGCATTTCCAGCTTGCCGTTGTTGGGCAAAAACTTCAGGCTGGTGCCCGGCACGGGCAGACCGATACAGCCGGGGCCGTCGAGCTTCCAATGCACATTGGTAATCAGGGGTGAGGTTTCGGTCGCCCCCCAAGCAGCGGTAAACCAGACGGATTCGCCCAGCACGCTTTTGGCACTGCGCTCTAAGCGATCCCAAGTGGCTTGGGGCAAGGCAGCTGCAGCATAGAACACACCGCGCAAGCGGCCAAAGAAGTCGCGGGCAAAGCTCTCGTCTTCTTCCAAGAAGGCAATCAGCGCATCAAAGCCCTTGGGCACATTGAAGTACAAATTGGGCTGCACTTCGCGCAGATTGCGCACTGATTTTTCCATCAAACCCGGCACCGGGCGGCCTTCGTCAATATAGAAGCTGCCACCGTTGCACAACGCCATGTTCAGGTTGTGGTTGGTGCCAAAAGTATGGCTCCAAGGCAACCACGAGACAATGACCGGCTTTTCTTCGCGCAGAAAAGTCCACGTTTGGCGGATTTGCTCTTGGTTGGCGCACAACATGCGGTGCGTATTGACGGCAATTTTGGGTTTGCCGGTCGAGCCCGAAGTAAGCAGGTATTTGGCGTGCGTCTCGGGCGTGATGCGGGCAAAGGCCTCCATCACGGCTGGGGTTTCCTTGGCACGGGCCAATTCGGCAAACGAGCGCCCCGTCGAGACACTGTACGCATTGTGGCTCAGTACCACCGGGCAATCCAGACCGGCAGCGCGGATGGCGGGGCCATAGATGGCACCGTCCGAAGCGTAGATCAGGCCGGGCTGCAACTCGTGCAGGATGCCGGAGATTTTGCTGTACTCCTTGGCCAAGCGCGAATAGGCACTGGTGATGGCGGTGAACGGGCGGCCAATGTGCATGGTGGCAAACATCAGCAGCGCTTGGTCTAGGCTGTTGTCCGACAGGCACACCACGGGCGCGTTTTCTGCCAAGCCCCAATCGAGCAAACCTTGGGCAATCGCCCCGATCTTCTCGCGCGTTTGGGCATAGGTCAGCTTGATCCACTCGCCATCGGGGCCACGTTCGGCCAAAAACAAGGCGTTGGGGGTGGTACGTGCCCAATGCTCTAACCAGTCACCGATGCAGCGGGCCACGTTGCCCAAAGGTTCCGGCGATGTCAGGATAAAACCACCGTTGGGCAGGTCTTGTTTGAGCACCGCTGGCGTGGCCAGCATGGCGGGGTTGGTAAAAAACGAACTACTCATGGTGTGCGGTTCCTGCGCGGTATTACTTCAAGAGCTTCCAGGCGTTCTTTTCAATCGTCACCAGCACGCGGCCATCGCTACCAAAACCGGAGTGGTCGGTCGGGCTCATGGTGATCACGCCGTGGGTCACGGGCAGCTTGTTGGTTTTTTCCACAGCATCGCGCAGCGCAGCGCGGAACTCGGGCGTGCCGGGTTTCGCTTGCTTGGCCACGGTAGCCACCGCCTTGTCCAACACCAAATAGGCATCGTGGGCATAAGCACCAAACGGGCTGCGCGAACCGGCACCGTGCTTGCCTTCATAGGCCTTCAGGTAGTCCAAGCCCGGCTTTTTGCTCGGGTGGCTGTCGGGCAGTTGTTCACTGACCAACACATTGCCAGTGGGCAGCACCACGCCTTCATCGGCTGTGCCCGAGACGCGCAAGAAGTCGTTATTGGCAACACCGTGGGTTTGGTAGAACTGGCCCTTGTAGCCACGGTCACGCAAAGCGCGCATGGGCAAAGCAGCAGGCGTGCCGCTGGCGGCAATGAACACGGCTTGCGGGTTGCTTTGGATCAGCTTGAGGGTTTGGGCCGTCACGCTTTGGTCGCTGCGCGCATAACGCTCTACCGCCGTCACTTTGATACCGTGTTGGGCCGCGCCCTTTTGCACGTCTTGCAACCAGCCTTCGCCGTAGGCATCGCTAAAGCCGATAAAGGCAATGTTTTGGATCTTGTTGGCCTTCATGTGCTCAAACAAGGCCGAGGACATGACACTGATGGACTGGGGCAGCGGAAACACCCATTCAATCTGCTTGGGCTGGAACGGGGCCAAGGCAACTTGCGGGGTCTTGCTGGCGGTGGCGGCTTCGGCAATCGCCAGCGAGGTCGGCACGGTGGTCGAGCCAATGATGGCATCTACCTTGTCCGAGTCAATAAAGCGGCGCGCGTTTTTAGCCGCTTGGCTCGGGTCGGAGGCATCGTCCAACAAGATGTAATTCACCGGCAGACCACCCAAGGTTTTGGGCAACAGTTCGATGCTGTTCTTTTCGGCAATGCCCAAAGAGGCGGCGGGGCCGGTGGTGCTGAGCGACACCCCAACGTTGATGGTTTGCGCTTGTGCCCATGCGGGCAGAGCCAAGCTGGCGGCGATAGCCAAGGTCGTCAGTGCGTTACGACGTTTCATGTTGTCTCCTGCTGTTGTGAAAAAGTAAAAAGGACGCTCAGCGCATCGGGCGGATTTCCCAGCCGCAATCGCTTTGGATGATGGCCGCCGTGGTCGCACGGCTATTCGCTTTGGAAGCCAACAGCACGTAATGGCCGGTGTGGTCTTCGGGCTGGGCAATAAACTTCAGCGGCATCACGTTGGCCACGTTGTCTTCAAACCCTGGCAGCTCTGACAGGCGTTTTTCTTGCTTACCCAAACTGGCCGGGCCGCGCAGCGGCGTCACGGTGCCACCGGGGGCCACGCCATTGACGCGCACTTCGGGGGCAAATTCGTAGGCCAACTGCTTGATCAAACCGACACCGGCGTGCTTGGAGGCCACATAGAGTGGGCCACCACCACCGGCGTGAAAGGCCGAGTTGGACAGGGTAAAAATCATGCTGCCACCGCTGGCGCGCAAATGCGGCGCAGCAGCACTGGCGGCCAGCACATAACCTTTGACGTTCACGCCAAAGATTTCGTCAAAGCTCTCGGCCACCTGTTCGGTGGACATCTTTTCCAGCTTGGTAAAAAAATCCCAGACTCCGGCATTGCCCACCAAGGTATCGAGCTTGCCAAAGCGCGCCACCGTCGCCTCGACCGCTGCCACGTTGGCCGCAGGCGAGCGCACATCGCCCACCGATACCACTACCTTGTCGCCAAACTCGGCCACCAAGCCCTCGGCCTGCTCGGCGCTACGCACCATCACGCCCACACCGGCACAACCTTCGGCAATAAAGCGCTTGACCACCGCGCGCCCGATGCCCGAGGCTCCGCCTGTGACCAAGGCCACATACCCATCTAGCCAACCCATAACCGTTCCTTGTGTATGTACAGAAAATAACCCCGGCTGCAAGCCGGGGCTTCAGAGCCAAGCGCAGATGCGCCCGCTCTTTAGAGGAAGGTGTTGAGGTTCTTGGACATGAACACCGATTGGGTGATCAAAATCTTGCGCTTGGCAATCTTGAAGCTGTCACCATCGGCACGGATCACGTCTTCACGACGGCCTACCAGCAGATCGTTGTCTTTCTCCACGCGGCTGCGGTAGTTGACAAAGCTGGAATGCACCACAAACTCGCCCGGCTTCTCGCCTTGGTACACCTCAATGCCACTGACCACATGGGCGTGGCGCGTGGCGGGGTCTTCGGCCCAAGCGCTGGGCTGCTTGAAGCGGGTGATGCGGCGCGTCAAATCCAGCAGGTTGTCGTTGTAGAGTGCGCCGCCATCGATTTGGTAAGCGCCCTTCTTGTCGTAACGACGGCGGTTTTCCATGGTCGGCATCCAGTAGTGGATGTCTTCGGCCAGCAGCGCCAGCCAATCGTCCCAACGCTCGTTGTCCAACAGACGGGCTTCGCGGTACAAGAATTGCTCAATGCGGCGCTGGGTTTCAGCGTCGACAGAAATCTCGGCTTGGGGTGTGGCGACGGCGTTCATGCGGCCTCCTTGGTGTTGGTGGTGGGCAGGGTAGGAACGTCACGTTGCGGCACGTCTTGCCATTCCTGCGCCTTCATCAAATCCAGCCAGCGTTGGTAGAACGCACGCTGGTTGGCTTCATTCACCTGACCACGGAACACGTTGCAGGGCAGGTCGGTGTCGGTGATGCGGGTGTTTTGGCCCAAGCCCAAGTACAGGTCTTGTTGGCGCGTGACGAAACCGGCGTTGGTCTTGGTGCTGTATTCCCAGTTCTCGCCGTCGTCCATCTCAAACACACCCGAGGGGCTGAAGGTCATCATGGTGCCCTTGCGCCATTTGTCCTTGATTTCTTGCGGCGCGTTCTTATTGACGAACGTCCAAGTGTGCAGCTCGATTTGGCCGGGGCCGCGTGGATGCCAGGTGCGGAAGGTGTTTTGACCGGGCAAGAACGAGGTGTTGGGGAACAGGGTACAAGACGAGATGGCACCAATCATCTTGGAGCGCACTTCACCCAGACGCTCTTGCACCTTGGGCTGCAGCACGTACAGGTACTTCATCAGGTCTTTGTCGCCCAAGGTAGCGCAGTTGCCCACGATGTCTTGGTTGAACTCCCAGCCGTGGCCGTTGAAGTTGACTTGGTACGACTGGTCAGCAAACTTGTGCACTTCGGCCACCGAGCCACCGACCATGGCATGGGCACCCGAGTCGTGTGTCCAACCTGCGTGCAAGATGTCGCCAACAAAGTTTTCCGAAGCGTATTTCCAGTTGCACTGGATCACCGACTTGACGCAGCCGCCAACAAACTCGGTGCCGCCCTCGTCCATATCAAAGATGGCATCGAGGTAGTAGCGGAAATCACCCAAGTATTCGGCCAACGAAGGGGCGTTCGGGTCAAGCGTGGCGAAAATCAAACCCTTGTAGCTGTCAATCTGCGCCACGGGGTGCAGGCTGTGCTCGTTCTTGTCCATGCCAGTGGCTTCATAAGCCTCGGAGGCGTGCATGCCCTTGAGTGCGCCGTCAATACCAAAGGCCCAGCCGTGGTAGTTACACACAAATTGGCGCGCGTTGCCCAAATCGGCAAACGTGACCTTGTTGCCACGGTGCGGGCAGGTGTTCAGGAAACCACGGATGCTGTTGTCCTTTTGGCGCACGATGATGACGTTGTCTTCGCCCATGTAGGTCGAGACAAAATCGCCCGACTTGGGGATTTGCGACTCGTGGCCGACAAACAGCCAGCAGCGGGCAAAAATCTTTTCCAGTTCTTGCTCGTAAATGTCGCGATCCCAGAAGATGTCGCGCGACATGCGCCCCTTTTCCAAGTCCATTACACGGTCTAGGTTGGCAATCGCATCAGCCACGGGCCGGCGCTTGAGCCGTTCAGGGGAAGTGGGGGTGTTTTGACTCACGTTGTTTGCTCCTTAAATGCCACCAGCCGCTTCGTCGGCTTCCTGGCTTAAATCCACCAGTACATCGTCACCTTGCGTCGTCACCTTGTAGGTGCGCAACGCCACTTCACAGGGCCAGCCCATAGGCTGGCCGCTGGGAATATGGAAAGTCCCGTCGTGCACGGGGCAGGCAATCAGGTCGCCATCGACAATCTCGCCTTCAGCCAGCGAGGCGGTGGCGTGGGTGCAGCCGTCCTGGGTGGCATAGAAAGTGCCATCCACGTTGTAGACCGCCAACTCACAGGCCCCTACCACCTGCTTGCGCACCTGACCGGCGGGCAGTTCGCCCTTTTTGAACAGATAAATCGGTTGTTCGCTCATGAATGCTCTTTCAGGCGTGCAACTGCACAAAGCCCAGGCCGGTCACCCATTCGGGCACAGCGGCGTAGTCGATGATTTCGCCCTTGGCACCGGGCATGGCACCCATCGCGCAGGCCCATTGGCGGATTTCCATACCACCGTTGCCACCGTTGGCAAGGATGTACTCATCGCTCAGGGCACCGATACCGGCCAGATCGCCACGCACGGCGTAGTCCATGATTTCGCGGTCAAAGGCTTCGTTCACCTTGCCCATTTCGGGCACACCGACCCAGTGGCTGATACCACCGCTGCCAATCACCACCACGCGCTCGTCATCAGGGCTGGCTTCGACCGCCGCCTTGATGGCACCGCCCACCTGAATGGCGCGCTGCATCTTGATAAACGGATCGACCCCCGAAGCCAGATAGACCGGAATCGTGCCGATCTGTTGGCCCTTGGCGCGCACCGGCTCGATGATGAGCTGGTTCGGAATGGCTACCGCATGGTCGACCGTGAAGGCGCGACCCACCGCCCAGTCAAAGCCATTGGCGTGGCCGTGTTCAGCAATAAAGCTGGCCAGCTTTTGGTTGTCTGGGATCACGCCACGGCGCAGGCCGGGCAGCGGATCAATCGGGCCATCCACATCGCCCGTACCGATCAGGTACTGCGGCAGGCAGCCGGTGCCAAACAGCATGTAGTGGTCGGCACCAATCACCACCACGCTGGTGGCGTTCAGGTCGGCCAGTCGCTCGGCACAGGTGGCAAACGCCCCCCACATGCGCTGGGCCACATCTTCTTGTGGTGCCTTGGGTGCGATGAACATTACCGGATCGTGCGGCACTAAAAAGCCGCCAACAATTTTTCCCACAGCCAGTTCCTTGGTTTATTGCTTGAGGGCAGCAGAGAACACGGGCTCTGTTGCGCTGGATTCGGGGCGCAGGGCCTTCATGTAGGCACTGGGCGAGCGGTTGGGGGCGTTTTCTTGCCAGAAGCCCATCGTCAGCATCGGGTGTACGCCGTGCTTTTGCAGCGCGGCCACATCGAAGGTTTGCACCCAATGGCGCTCTTGCTCGGTCAAGGCATAGCGGTCGAGCAGCTTGTCGGCCTCTTCCTTGAAGCGTTGTTTGATGCTGCGGTCAATACACAGTTGGTACAGCAGCTTTTCCACCACATTACGGCTCATGGCGTGGCTCCTCTTACGCGCAGAAATCGCGCACCAGTTGCAGGAAGCGGGCGCGGTGCTCGGTTTGCACCCAGTGGCCGCACTGACCAAACAGATGGAACTCGGCCTTGGGAATAGCATTGGCCAACAGCCAACCACATTGCACTGGCACCACTTTGTCTTCGCGGCCATGCAGCACCAGCGTGGGTGCTTGCACCTTGGCCAGCACGGCTTCGGGGAAGCCTTTGAGGATGGTCGGGCCATCGGGGTTGGGCTTGGGGATCAGCTGGCTCAGGGCCTCTTGGGCACCGGGGCGGGCGCTGGCCTCGTAGCGGGTGCGGATCATCTCTTCGGTGATGATCGATTGGTCAAACGGGAACAGGCGCATAGTGCGCTCCATGTTCTCCATCGACGGCTCATATTCAGTGGCCGAGCGCAGGCCGGGGGTTTGCTCAAACTCGCCCGCCGGGGTGCCCAACAGCACCAGTTTTTCGACGCGGTCGGGGGCAAAGGTAGCCAAGCCAATCGCCAGCGCACCGCCAAACGAGTTGCCGACAAACGAAGCCTTGTCGATGCCCAGCGCATCCAGAATGCCCAACAGGTGGCGCACCCAGAGTTTCATGTCGTACTTGCTGCCCGATTTGAACTCGGTAAAGCCAAAACCAGCAATGTCAGGGGCAATCACGCGGAACTGGTCGGCCAAGTCGGGCATGACTTTGCTCCAGTTGGTCCAAGCGGACACGCCGGGGCCGGAACCGTGCAGCAAAAACAGCGGCTTGCCCGCGCCTTGTTCGAGGTAATTGGTCTGGTGGTCGGCGGCAACGAGGGTCTTGCCAATGCCGGGGTGCTGGCTCATGGGGTGCTTTCCTCCATACAGATGTGTATGTGTATGGAAGGCGATTTTGATTTATCTCAAACTCTTTCTGCCTAGGGTATTCCCGAATAGCATTTGTTTTTTTATTTTTTTTCCTTTAGAAACAATAGGTTATTTAAGGAATAGAATTATTCCTGATAAAAAAACTACAGTTCTAGCCTGCTGGCGCTGCTGTGCGCTAGGTAGGCACGGTCACGCCCCCTCCCTAGAATGGCGGGCCGCTTTGTGTCTGTTTGCACTATGCCCCATTCTTCTGCTTCTCCTGACGATGCCGCGCACGAACCAGCGGCATCGGCCCCTGCCAAAGTCCAGCTCACACCAGCCGACTGGATTGCTGCCGCCACCGACGTATTGCGCGACAAAAGCATTGATGCAGTGCGTGTCGATGTGCTGGCCAAGGTGTTGAATGTGACCCGTGGCAGCTTTTACTGGCATTTCAAAGACCGCAACGACCTGCTAGAGCGCGTGCTGCAACGCTGGCGCGATGCCGCCACCGAGCAAATCATTGAGCGCTTTCAAAAAACGCCGCCGCTGCAGCGCATTGGGGAGTTTTTAACCTTGCCGTTTCGCGGCCAAACCGCGCAGAACTCAGCCTCGATCGAGCTGGCGATTCGGGCTTGGGCACGCCGCGACGCTTTGGCCCGCCAAGCGGTAGAAACCATCGACAGTTACCGACTGGCCTACGTGGCCCAATGCTTTCGCGAGCTGGGCTTTAGCGCCGAAGAAGCCAAAATGCGCGCCTTCGTCGTCTACGGCTACATGGTGAGCGAGGCTTTGCTACGCAACCAAGGCAGCGAAAGCGAACGCTTGGCCCGGCGCGCCTTTGTAGAACGCATGGTATTGGCCCCATGATTGGACGTTTACAGGGCCTACTGGCCCAAAAAAATCCGCCCCAAGTGTTAATCGATTGCCACGGCGTGGGCTATGAGGTGGATGTGCCCATGAGCACCTTCTACCAATTGCCCCACTTGGGCGAAGCCGTGACTTTGCTCACCCATTTGGTGGTGCGCGAAGATGCCCAACTGTTGTACGGCTTTGCCACCGCTGCCGAACGCGAAGCCTTTCGCCAGCTCATCAAAATCTCTGGGGTCGGGCCACGCATGGCACTGGGTATTTTGAGCGGCATGGGGGTGGCCGATTTGGCCCAAGCCATCACCCTGCAAGAAGGTAGCCGCTTGGTCAAGGTGCCAGGTATTGGCAAGAAAACTGCCGAGCGCCTGCTGTTAGAACTCAAAGGTAAGCTGGGAGCCGACATCGGCGCACCCGCACAAGTCTCTAGCCCAGCACAAGCCGACATTTTGCAAGCCCTGCTGGCTTTGGGCTACAACGACAAAGAAGCAGCCACTGCCCTCAAGGCCCTGCCCACCGACGTAGGGGTGAGCGAGGGCATCAAGTTGGCCTTGCGGGCGCTGGCGCGTTAAGCCGCAGCCTCCCCGCTGGCAGGTGCGGTGGCCGCGCGCAAGATAGCCAGCGCAGCGTCAAAGTCGAATGCCGCCAGTGCAGCGGCCACCTGCTCTAACACTGGGGCCAAAGCGGTGCCCGCAGCCTGCTGTTGCAGTGCGGCTAACGCCTGATCGGCATCGACATCATTGGCTTCTAGCAACAAGGCCAGCCCTGCCACCTCCGCTTGCAAATGCGAGGGGGCCGGGGCAGCCAACACAGTAGTTGTTGCCGTTGCAGCGGTAGCCAATGCTTGCAAACCCACCAGTACCGGAGCCAACTGTTGTTGCACCTGTGCCAACAGGGCCTCCAATTGGGCAGGGGGTGCGGCTTCGCGGCAGGCTTGCTCCAATGCTGCCGCAGCGGCTTGTACCGCCTTGGCCCCAATGTTGCCCGCCGTGCCTTTGAGGGTGTGGGCCAAGCGGGTCGCGGCTTCTGGGTCGGCAGCTTGCTGGGCTTGGGCAAACTGGGCCGCAAAATCCCGTTGACTGTCACGAAACTTGCCAAGCAAGCGCAAATACAGCGCCTGATTACCCATCGTGGTCTGTAAACCAGCCTGCACGTCGATGCCGGGCAAATCTGGCAGTCGCGCCGTTGCCGTACTGAGCAGCGTAACGTGGGGGCCGGTGGTGCTGCGGGCGGCAGAGGCTGGACGCACCCATTTGGCAATGGTGGCAAACATTTCGTCCACATTCAGCGGCTTGGCAATGTGGTCATTCATGCCTGCTTGCAGCACCTTTTCACGGTCTCCAGCCATCGCGTTGGCAGTCATGGCCAAAATGGGAAGGGCCTGCCAAGCGGGGTTTTTGCGAATCTCGCGCGTGGCGGTGTAGCCATCCATCACCGGCATCTGACAATCCATCAAGATGCCGTCAAAGCGGCTGTCACGCTGCAGAATGTCGAGTGCCTCTTGCCCATCGTTGGCCAACACGACCTCCATGCCTGCATGGTGCAATAACTCCAGCGCCAGCTCTTGGTTCATATCGTTGTCTTCTACCAGCAGCAAGCGCGCCCCTTGCAACTGCCGCAGGGTGTCGCGTTGCTGGTCGGCACGCACGGCGGCGCGGGTCTCGGGCATTTTGCAGCGGTTCAGGGCATGCCCAATCGCCTCTAACAGCGATGAAGCCGTCACTGGCTTGGTCAGCACGGTCTTGATATGTGCTCCGCGCGCCTGTGCCGCACTGAGCACATCTTCACGGCCAAACGCTGTCACCATGATGGTGGTGGGCTGGTGCTGCAGTGGCGCATGCTGCATTTGCAACACAGTGTCTATGCCGTCTTGGGCGGGCATTTTCCAATCCATCAGCACCAAATCGTAAGGCTGGCCTTGGGCCTCGGCTTGTTGCACTTGGGCCAAGGCTTCGCTGCCACTAGAGGCAATATCCGCTTCCATGCCAAAGCTGCGGGCCATGGCCGAGAGAATTTCGCGCGCCACCGCGTTGTCGTCCACCACCACCAAACGCACGCCTTGTAGCTCTTCGGCGCTGCACATACGCCGGGGCATGGGGTCGGCCTGCAGGCCAAAACGGGCAGTAAAGTGGAAGGTGGAACCTTGGCCGGGGGCACTTTCGACCCAGATGCGGCCCTGCATCAGTTCAACCAAGGTGCGCGAAATCGCCAACCCCAAGCCCGTGCCGCCGTAGCGGCGTGTGGTCGAAGCATCGGCTTGGGTAAAGGGCCTGAACAGCTTGGCGCACTGCTCGGCGCTCATGCCAATGCCAGAGTCTTTCACCCAAAAATGCAGCTCTACGCCATCGGCCTGTTGGGCTACGCTCTCGATGCCCAACACAATCTCGCCACTTTGGGTAAATTTAACGGCATTGTTGGCCAAATTAATCAGCACTTGGCCCAAACGCAGCGGGTCACCACGCAGGGCGGTGGGTACATCGGGGGCGGCATTAAACAGCAGCTCTAGCCCCTTCTCTTCGGTGCGCATCCCAACAATGTGGGCTAGATTGTCCATCACGTCTTCTAGGCGGAAATCTATCGTTTCCATGCCCATCTTGCCCGCTTCAATCTTAGAAAAGTCCAAAATGTCGTTGATGATGCCCAGTAGGTTTTGCCCGGCGCGGTGCACCTTTTCAATGTAGTTGCGCTGCTGTGCGTCTAGCTTGGTTTGCAGCGCCAGATGCGACATCCCAATGATGGCGTTCATGGGGGTGCGGATTTCGTGGCTCATGTTGGCCAAAAATTCGCTCTTGGTTTGCGTGGCTTCTTCGGCCATTTCTTTGGCGCGCACCATCGCAGCTTCGGCCAGTTTGCGCTCGGTAATATCCAACAGCCAACCCAAAATGCCTTCTTCGCCGTCATAGACAATCGGCATAAAGCTGACCAGCATGTCGCGCTCGCGGTGCTGTTTGTCGTACATCCGAATCTCTTGCGCATGCGCCACTTCACCGCGCTTCAAAATGGCTTTGATGCGTTCGCGGTCTTCCAAATGCACGTAGATGTCTTTGGCCTCGTCCCCAATGCGGCTGCCAAACATTTCGGTGAATTGGGGGTTGGCAAAACGAAAGCGCCCTTGTGTGCTAAAGGCAATGCCAATCGGGCTGCGGTCCAAAATGCTTTGCAGCCGGGCACGCTCTTCTAGCAGCGCTTGCTCGGCGGCCTTGCGCTCGCTGGTATCGCGCACGGCCATGCACCAGCTGCCACTGCGCCCCCCCATAGCGGGCAACAGCGATAGCCCCACCTCTACCGGGAACTGTATGCCATCTTGACGCACCCCGCTCCACTCGTGTTTGCAGGTGCCCGGCATCACGGGGGCTACATTGACAGGTATCGCCGGACTACCAGACTGGCCCAAAGCTGCGGGCAGCAAGTGTGTAATGGATTGGCCGACCAGCGCGCCGCTGGCATAGCCAAACATGGCTTCGGCCGAGACATTGGCCAGCAAGATGGTGCCCTGTGGATCGGCCACCACCATGCCGTCTGGGGCCGATTCAATGATGCTGTGGTACCAAGCCTCGGTATCGCGCAAGCTGTTTTGCTGGGCTTCCAACTCTTCGGCTTGCTCTTCTAGCGTGACCGCCTGCTCCTGCAGGGTCTGGGCCTGGAATTGGGTGGCCTCTAGCAATTGGCTGGTGCTGAGGCTGCGCTGCAAAATCTCCAAGTTCATTGCCAACAGCGGCATCAGGTCATCAAGCAAGGTTTGCTCTTGTGCACTGATGCGGTCTAGCAAGGCCAGTTCTAGCACACCCAACAAGCGTTGCTTGTGCAATACCGGCAAGATGGCGACCGCAGCAGGCGCTGCATGGCCCAAGGCCGAGCCCACATGCATATAGTCTGCGGGGGGGGGCTGCAATACCCGTGCTTGGTGGTCTAACGCACATTGGCCGAGCAATCCTTGCCCCAAAGCGAGCGTAGGCAACAACGGGGGCTGCTGGCAATGGGCATAAGACCCCAACAGGCGCAACTGCTGCAGCGCTTCGTCGTGTTGGTACAACACGCCATAGCCCAATTGCACCAGCGGTGCCAACTCTTCAAACAGGGTGGCCGATAGGGTTTGCAGGTCGGTGGCTGCTTGCAAGTTTTGTCCTAAACTGGACAGGTGTGCTTTCACCCAGCCTTGCATTTCGCGTTGGTGCGCCCCCTGTTGCAACACCTGTACCGAGCGCGCCATCGCACCGACTTCGTTGTCCATCTCGGTGTGCGGTATCGTCACATCCAATTGCCCTTGGGCCAACTGCTCAACCGCTTGGCGCACCTGCTCAGTCGGGCGGCGAATGGACACCACCATCACCCAGCCCCACACTGTGCCGACCAGCGCACCTAAGGCCAGCAGCAGGTAGCTCAGGCGCAAACCCTCGCGCCCTTGTTGCTGCGCCTGTAGCATGGTTTGGCGTGCCTGTGCTTCGGATTGTTCAGCTACTTGGTTGATCGCCGCAATCGCATCTACGCCAATGCGCTGCATAGCGCTGGAGTTGAAGTGGACAATCGCTTGCTCGATTTGCCCCTGTTGCAACAGGGGCACTACCTGTGCTTCTAACTGGCGTACGTATTGTTCATAGCCGCTGCGAAAGCGTTGCAAGGCAGCTTGGGTCGGGGCGGGCAGGGGCAATCTTTGCAAGGCATTGATTTCTTGCCCAATGCGGTTGCAGACTTGGGTGATCTGCTGCAGCATTTCGGCCCGCTGTGTCGCATTGCCCGCCAGCAGGGCTTGGCGCACCACACGCCCCAACAAAATCGACTGGGCCTGTATCTCTTTACTGCGTGAAACGCCCACCATGTCGGTCTCGTAGCTTTGCTGCATCTGCACTTGCCACTGTTGTTGGGTGCGAATGCTGAAAGCATTGAGAATGAGCAACAAAGCCAGCCAGACCACAAAGCCTGTTGCGAGTTTGGTACGTAAAGACTGGCGTTCAAAAAAATGCAGCCATTGGGGCATGGCATAGACCTTTCACGGCGGCGGCCCTTCAGGTAGGGGCAGGGGGTGCTGCTGTGCTTTGCGCGCCAGCTCGGCATCGCTGTCGGCGTAACGCCGGGCAATGGCCTGGAATTGTGGGTTCAGAGTGACAAAGGCATCCACCATATCCGGGTCAAAATGGCTGCCGCGCCCTTGGCAAATGATGTCAACCGCTTGGGCATGTGGCAAGCCTTCTTTGTACACCCGGCGGCTAATCAAAGCATCATAGACATCGGCCACCGCCATCAACCGGGCAGAGATAGGAATGGCATCACCGGCCAAGCCCTGTGGATAGCCACTGCCGTCCCATTTTTCTTGGTGGCTGTAGGCAATTTCTTTGGCATAGTGCAAAAAATCCACTTGGATGCCCAACTGGTCTTCGGCGTGCTGGATGGCATCACGCCCCAATTGGCAGTGGGTTTTCATGATCTCGAACTCCTCAGGCGTAAAGCGCCCCGGCTTGAGCAAAATGCGGTCGGGGATGCCTACTTTGCCAATGTCGTGCAATGGAGCCGATTTGAACAGCAGATCAATGGTTTCGTCATTCAGGAAATCCCGAAAGCGCGGGTGCGTTTGCAGGTGTTGCGCCAACAGCCGCACATAGTGCTGGGTGCGCCGAATATGGTTGCCGGTGTCGTTGTCGCGTGTCTCGGCCAAAGAGGCCATGGCCAAAATGGTCACATCTTGGATGGCGGCCAACGCTTGCCCCCGGCGCTTGACTTCAGCCTCTAGGTAGGCGTTTTGGTCTTTCAGAAAATCGGCAGCCGCCTTGACTTGCAACTGTGTGGCCACGCGCGCCAACACCACAGGCGGATTGACCGGCTTGGTAATAAAGTCCACCGCCCCCAACTCCAGCCCCTTGGTTTCATCTTGGGTGCCGGTCATGGCCGTGAGAAAGATGATCGGAATATCGCGCGTGGCCGGGTCGGCCTTGAGGCGTTGGCACACCTCGTAGCCCGACAAGCCCGGCATCATGATGTCGAGCAAAATCAGGTCGGGGGGATGCTCACTGTGGGCAATAGCGATGGCTTTTTCGCCATTGTTGGCTGCCACCACGCGGTACAGGCCACGCAGCAAGCCTGCAATCAGGGTCAGGTTATCCGGCAGGTCATCCACCACCAAAATGGTGGCTTTGGTGCGCGCAATGTCGTTCACGGCGTATTCTCCCGAAGTAGGCCAAGGGCGGTATGCCGTACATCCTAGCTTTTTATCGATACCTTTTTTTCTGCACCCCATTTGCCGCGCCGTGTGGCAAGACGGCCTGCGCTTTATCATCCAATGGGTTTTTTATTGTGGAAGGAAAACTCTGATGCAACACCAATTTGAAGTCCATGGCATGACCTGCGGCCATTGTGAACGGGCCGTGCTAGAGGCCCTGCAAACCGTAGACCCCCAAGCCCAAGTGCGGATTGACCGCGCCCAGAACCGGGTCGAGGTGGAGAGCGAGCAACCACGTGAAGCCTTGGCTGCCGCCATCACCGAAGAAGGCTACCGGGTAGCATAGCCCCCTGAACCAACCACCCGCACAGCCCTTACTCGAAGGGTTGGGGGCGTTTGGTGTGGTCGCTAGAAGGCGGCAAGATGGGCAGTGCAAACTGTGGTTGCTTGCCCGTCAGGGTCTTTAAGAAGGCCACGATGTCGGCGTTTTCTTCGGGGGTAAATTTTTTACCTAGTTGCAAGCGCCCCATCGTGTCTACGGCTTCGCTCAAGGTATCGGCGGCTCCGTCGTGGAAATAGGGGTAGGTCAGGGCCACGTTGCGCAACGTGGGCACCTTGAAGTTAAAACGGTCGGCATCTTTGCCGGTCACACTGGCCCGGCCCTCTGCTGGGTTGTCGGTTTGGTACGGCTCAACAACGCCCATTTTCTGGAACGAATTGCCGCCCACATTCACACCGTTGTGGCAAGCGACACAGCCGCTGTTTTTGAAAGTTTGGTAACCGCGCAACTCTTGCGCATTCAGGGCCTTTTTGTTGCCCTTGAGCCATTGGTCAAAACGGGCATCGGGAGTCACCAAAGTTTCTTCAAAGGCGGCAATCGCCAGCGTCACCTCATCAATGCTGAGTTTGTCGTTGCCAAACACCTTTTTGAACTCGGCCACGTACTCGGGGATCGAGCGCAGCAAATCCACCGCCAAATCGTGCGTGAACGCCATCTCGCCGGGGTTGGCAATCGGGCCACCGGCTTGCTCGCGCAGGTCTTTGGCCCGACCATCCCAGAATTGGGCCAAGTTGAGGCTAGAGTTGAGCACCGTGGGCGAGTTGATCGGGCCTTTTTGCCACTTGTCGCCAATCGAGGTTTTCAGGTTGTCGGAGCCACCCATGCTCAGGTTGTGGCACGAGTTGCACGAGATAAAACCTGAGCGCGACAAACGGGGGTCGAAAAACAGCTTTTTGCCCAGTTCTACCTTGGCCGGGTGCGTGATTTTGGCGGCTGGCACAGGCTGTATCGGCTCTTGGGCCACGCCCTTGGTTTGTGCTGTCACCCCAGTGGCCAGCAGGGCGGCCAGCGCGACCCCTCCCAGCGCGGCGCGAAAAGTAGAACGCTGTGTCATCGGCTGCCCCTCCGTGCGAAATAAAAATAGCTAGATTGAGACATTGTGGGCAGAAAAACCCCTGCCTATTTGATGTAACGCAAAGACAAAGGCTGTCGTCCTCAAGCCCCCGGCTCGACGCTCACAGGCACTCTGGCTGCCAGCGCGCACATCAGTTCATAGCCCACCGTGCCCGCAGCGTGGGCTACCTCGTCGATCGACAGCACCGCCCCGTTGCTGGCACGGCCCCACAGCGTCACTTCGGTGCCTAAACCGACCGGCAGGCCAGCGGCCAGCACGGGGGTCAAATCGACCGCGACCATGTCCATACTCACCCGTCCGACCAGCTGGGTGCGAATACCCTGCACCAGCACTGGCGTGCCTGTGGGGGCATGGCGCGGGTAACCATCGGCATAACCACAGGCGGCCACACCGATCTGCATCGTGCCAGCAGCAACAAAGCAGGAGCCATAACCGACGCTATCGCCTGCTTGCAATTCTTGCAGGCCAATCAGACGGGTGCTTAAAGTCATGGCTGGTTGTAAATCCCAGTCGCTGGCGCGGTGCTCGGGGTGGTCGGGCGAGCTGCCATACAGGGCGATACCTTCGCGCAGCCAATCGCCGCGCGCTTGCACGTTCTGGCTGTAGCGCAAGGTGGCGGCACTGTTGCCTAAGGTGCATTCGCCGGGCAAGTCTTGGGTGGCGCTGGCAAAGGCGGCCAGTTGGTGGGCAATACCGCGCGGGCCATCGGCATCGCTAAAGTGCGTCATAAAAGAGATTTCTTCGACCTGCGGCAGCGCATTGAGCCGCGCCCACGCACTGCGAAAACGCTGCGGCGTAAACCCGAGCCGGTTCATGCCCGAATTCATTTTTAAGAAAACGCGGTGCGGCACTTGGGTTTTGTGCGCGGCCAACCAGTCAATCTGGGCATCGCAATGGATGGTGTGCCACAGCCCTAGCCGTGAGCACAACTCCAAATCGCGCGGCTCAAACACCCCTTCGAGCAGCAAAATCGGGCCGCGCCAGCCCAGTTGGCGCACGCGCGCAGCCTCGTCCAAATCGAGCAGCGCAAAGCCATCGGCAGCGCGCAGGCCGTCAAAAACATGCTCAATACCATGGCCGTAGGCATTGGCTTTGACCACCGCCCACAGGCGGGCATCGGCGGCAGCAGCCCGCAAACGGGCCAAATTGTGTTGCAAGGCAGAAGTATGGATGGTGGCGTGGATAGGGCGCGGCATGGCAGGCACTCAGGGAATATGCGGAGATTCTGGCACCGCTGGCCGTGCGCTTGCATGATATAACCGCCCATCTTTGCTTCTGCTTGCCGCCAGCACCCCCTGTTCGCGTCTGTTTCTTCTTGCACTGGGCGCTTGCCTGCGCCCCAGCACTCCCTTATGGCCCTTTAATGAAGCGCGGTTTCTACACCATCATGTCGGCGCAGTTTTTCAGCTCGCTGGCCGACAACGCCTTGTTTGTGGCGGCGGTTGAACTGTTACGCACCGGCGGTGCGCCCGAATGGCAACGGGCCGCCTTGGTGCCCATGTTTGCCCTGTTTTATGTGGTGCTGGCCCCTTTTGTCGGGGCCTTTGCCGATGCGTTTCCCAAAGGGCGGGTCATGTTTATCAGCAACGCCATCAAGGTCACGGGTTGCCTGATGATGCTGCTGGGCATCCATCCGCTGTTGGCCTATGCCGTGGTGGGCTTGGGGGCAGCGGCTTACTCCCCGGCCAAGTACGGCATTCTGACTGAGCTGCTGCCAGCCTCGCAATTGGTCAAGGCCAATGGCTGGATTGAGGGGCTGACCATTGCCTCGATTATTTTGGGCGTGTTATTGGGTGGGCAATTGGTCGGGCCGGTGCTCGCGCCCCTGTTGCTGGGGCTAGGCCTGCCGGGTATCGATACGGCGGCCCAAGCCGCCATTGCCTCCCTGATGAGCCTGTATTTGGTGGCAGCTTGGTTCAACACCCGCATCCCAGAAACTGGCGTGGAGATGCGCCCCTTGCGCCATCACCCACAGCACAGCATTTTGGGCAACACTTTGGCGCTGCTGCCCGATTTTTGGCGCTGCAACCGCCGTTTGTGGCACGACCGGCTGGGGCAAATCTCTTTGGCCACCACCACGCTGTTTTGGGGCGTATCGGGCAATCTGCGCTATATCGTGCTGGCTTGGGCCGCAGCCGCTTTGGGTTACAGCACCACCTCGGCCTCGGCACTGGTGGGCGTGGTCGCGATTGGTACAGCCGCCGGGGCGGTCTTGGCCTCGGCCCGCATGCGCCTGGATGGCGCGACGCGCGTGATTCCGCTGGGCATCGTGATGGGGCTGTTGGTGATTTTGATGAACTTCATCGATACGCTGTGGCTGGCCGTACCCTTTTTGATCGTCTTAGGGGGCTTAGGTGGCTTTTTGGTTGTGCCCATGAATGCCTTGCTGCAACACCGGGGGCACAACCTGATGGGCTCAGGGCGCTCCATCGCGGTGCAAAACTTCAATGAGCAAGCCTGCATTTTGGGGCTGGGCGGTTTGTATGCGCTCTCGACCAAGCTTGGGCTGTCGGCTTTTGGGGCGATTAGCGTGTTTGGCGTGGTGGTGGCGGGCATCATGTGGTTGATTCAACGTTGGCATCACCACAATTGCAGACACCATAGCCAAGAGGTAGAGCACTTGCTGCACCTCGCACGCCACGACGCGCACCACTGAGCCCAATGTGCCGCCTGTGCTGGTATTTCAGCGCAGGCCCGGAGCGTGCGGATGGTGGGCACTGGCGCTGGCCTCTAGCGCGGCCACCGGGAGCGGCGCACGCAAGGCCATGCAAAACGGCTGGACACAGGCCGTCTCGCCTTGGTAAGGGCAGCCGGGGGTGTCACACAGGGCAGTGCTGGCATGTACCTGCTCTTCCTCTTCATGCGGCACATGGCCGCTGGCCTGCACAGTGGCCATGTGCAACCACGGGTCTTGGCGCAAATGGGGCTCAACGTGGTAGCGATAGTGGTTGCTGGCTTGTGCGCTGGCCGCTGAACGCAGCAAAGGTTGAAACTCTAGCAGCATCAGGGCACTGGTGCGCACGCCAGTCATGGCCGGAGACTCCAAGGCCAATGCCAAGGTACCGGACTCTAAACTGGCCGAGGGGCCCGCAAAATGGGCTTGCAAAGGCCGGGCTGGCGCTGGTGCCTGCGGGCGTGCAGCAGCGGGGCTGGCTTGGGGAGCCTGCAACCAACGCTCCCAAGAACCTGTAGTAGGTGTGCCTGCGGCGTGGGCCTGCTCCCACGCCTGCAACCACGGCACCGGCACGCGCAAGGTGGCCGTAAACCCACGCGGCCCGTCGGGAGTTTGTACCACCCCTTGGCGCACCAACCAGGTTTGCAAGGCGGGCAGATGTTCTGTCGCCGCATCGGCAGCAGGCGGATCGACCGCAGGCACCAAGGTGCTGGGCCAGTGTTGCACGGCCACGACGCGCTGGGCGGTCAGGGGTGCCGTTGCCTGCAACACCAGTGCTTGCACCAAACGGTGCAAGGGCAGAGACACCCCTTGGGTTGGCCAGCGTGCAGCAGACAGGGCGGGGCTGGTATGCGCATGCAGCAAGGGGCCATGGCTGTGCTGCCCAATCGCTTGGCGGCTTTGGGCTGAGATGGACACCTGCGCCCCCAACGCCGCAGCGGGGACAGCAAGCGCCCCGCGTTGCAACGGCAGCACACTGCCCGGACGGGCTGCGTTGACTCCAACCGTTGGGCTTGACGTGACAGGTGGGGCAAGGTGAACAGTCATGACCCTATTCTGGCGCAATGGGCGGCACACCATCGCTGGCAATACGGCCATCTACCAGTTCTACTTGTCGGTCACAGCGCTGCGCCAGCCGGGGATCATGGGTCACAATGATGAAAGTGGTACCGCGCTCGGCATGGATTTGCCGCAGCAGCGCAAACACTTCACTGGAAGAAGCGCTGTCTAAGTTGCCTGTGGGCTCATCGGCCAGCACCAGGGGCGGCTCCATAATCAGGGCGCGGGCAATCGCTACGCGCTGCTGCATCCCACCCGATAACTCGTTGGGGCGCTTGTACAGGGCATGGCCTAAGCCCACCGCCGTGAGCAAGTCGCGCGCACGTTCCTGCTCATAGGCACTGACATGGCCTTCGGCCATCAGCGCAGGCAGGGTCACATTTTCTAGTGCCGAGAATGCTGGCAACAGGTGGTGAAACTGGAACACAAAGCCCAACAAGCGGCGGCGGCGCAGCGTCAGTTCGGCATCAGTGAGTCCTTGCACCGCCTCCCCGGCCAATTGGTAGCTGCCGCTGGTCAGAGGCTCTAGCAAGCCCAAAATGTTGAGCAGCGTACTTTTGCCCGAGCCCGAGGGGCCGATCAGGGCAATGAACTCGCCACGCTGCACTTGCAAATCCAGGCCATGCAACACCTCGGACTCGCTGGGTTGGCCGATCTGGTAACGCTTGGTCACGCCTTGCAGCGTAATCAGGCTGTGGGGCTGTGCAGGTGCGGGGGAAGAAGGGGGCACGGTGGATACTTTCTGGGCAAGGGGGAGCGATGGGTCAATAGAAAAATGATATACACCGCTGAGGTGCAAACTTTCAGGAGACTCCCTTGACCCGATTGGCTTTTTTCTGGCCGCGCCCTTGGGCACTGGCTTTGCTGGCAGCCACCGCCTGCCATAGTGGCTACGCAGCCACCACCCCCGCGTCGCCAGCCACCACCCCCGCGTCGCCAGCCACCGAGCAGCGGACAGCCAGCACACGCATTGCCAAAGTGACGGTCTATCCGGGCAGTGCCACGGTAGAGCGGGTGGCGCGCGTGGCTGCAGGCGCGCGCAGCTTCACGTTTAGCTGCCTGCCTGCCTCATTAGACAGCGCCAGCTTGCAAGTGCAGGCTGATGCCGCCGTGCGTGTGGGTGAGTTCCATATCGAGACCAAAGACCGTGATGTCACACCAGAATGCGCCAGCCCCTTAGAAGGCCAAATCCGCAGCCTAGAAGACCAAATCGCCCAAGTGAAGGCCGAGATGCAAGCGCTGCAACTGGCGCAGCGCTATTTGGGTAACGTAGCCGGTGCTGCCCCTGACACCCCGGCTATCGATGCAAAAAACCCTGCCCGCTTGGCCCCTGCCAGTGCCGCCCAAGTAACGGCCACTGCCGAGGCACTGCGCCAATCATCACAAGAGGCGCACCAGCGCCAGCACCAATTAGAGCGCCGCCAGCAGGCACTGGAGTTGGCCCTGAAGCCCCTACTGACCGAGCAAAGCCGCACCGCCAGCCAACGGGCGCAGGTGGTGTCTGTGACAGTGAACCTCGCCACCGTGCAAGAGGCAGAATTGCGCCTGTCTTACCAAGTGCGCGGCCCCAGTTGGCAACCCAGCTACCGCGCTGCGCTGCAAGCCGATAAGTCCAGCGTGCAACTGGAGCGCCTGGCCTTGGTAGCCCAGTCCAGCGGCGAAGACTGGAACAACGTGCAACTGACCTTGTCCACCGGCCAGCCGGGGCGTGCCACCCAAGGGCGTATACCGCGCCCGTGGACACTGGATGTGGCCCCACCCCCCAGACCAGCAGCCCCCGCCGCCGCCATGATGATGGCCCCGGCACCGGCTCCAGCCATGCGCGAGAACATGGCAGCCAAAACCCGCGCTTTGGTGCTGGAAGAAGAAATGCCATCGTTTGACGTGAGCGTGTTGAACAAAGGCTTTGCCACCGAGTTTGCCGTGCCCCAGCGCATCAGCGTGCCCTCCAGCGGCCAGCGCGTCACGCTGGCGTTGGGCAGCCAACAGACCAACGCGCAATTGTTCACCCGCATTGCACCCGCCGAAGAAGAAGCCGCTTATTTGGTCGCCCAGTTACAAACACCGCCCGGTGTTTGGCCTGCTGGCCCGGTCGGTTTGTACCGCGACGGTGCTTTTGTCGGCAATGGACGGTTAGACTTTGCCGCCAACACCGACCACAATGCCCAAGGCAGCAGCCTGTGGTTTGGCCGCGATGAGTTGGTACTGGTGCGCGCCAGCGCACCGGAGCACATGACCAGCAGCACCGGCCTGACCGGGGCACGCACCGAGCGCCGCACCCGGCGCAGCTACCAAATCGACAACCGCCACAACAGCCCGATCACCTTGCAAGTGCTGCACGCGGCCCCGGTATCACGGCATGAGAAAATCGAGGTTGAATCCCACTACCAGCCCGCACCACACAGCACGGCCTGGAACGGTCAGCAGGGCACCATCGTTTGGCAACAGCCACTGGCCGCCGGGGCCAGCGCCAGCTTCAGTGCCGAACACACCATCCGCCACCACAAAGAGTTAGAGCTGTTAGAACGCCGTTGATCCAGCCCTGCCCCCACGTTTATGCCTGTCCACTACGATGCCCCGCCCGTGCCCCTGACCCTGCGTTTTTTGCTGGTACATCCAGCCCATTTCATCGCGTTGGGTTGTGGGGCCGGGCTGGCGCGCACGGCCCCCGGCACGGTGGGCACGGCGTGGGCTTGGCTGGCCTTTTTGCTGTTGCAGCACTGGCTAGACCCTTGGCGCATGGGCTGGCTCATCGGCTTGTCTCTTCTGGGGGGCTGGTGGGCATGCACCGTCACAGCACGTGCTTTGCGGGTGGCCGATCCGGGGGCCATCGTTTGGGACGAGGTCGTCGCCTTCTGGTTAATCCTCTGGCTGGCCATGCCGATGGGTTTCTGGGGCCAGTTCAGCGCGTTTGTGCTGTTTCGCTTTTTTGATGCCGTCAAACCCGGCCCGGTGGCTTGGGCCGATCGCTTGTTCAAGGGGTTTGGCTGGCGCGGCGGCTGGGGCATTTTGTTTGACGATTTGGTGGCTGCGTTTTGCACGCTGCTGGTGATGGCCCTGTGGCGCTTTTTCGTATGACGCAAACCTCACAACCAGACCTCCCAGCGCTGCTGACAGCGCTGGCAAGCACGTTACAGACCCGTGGCTGGATGCTAACCACGGCCGAGAGCTGTACGGGTGGCCTGATAGCCGCTGCTTGCACCGAGCAAGCAGGCTCTAGCCTGTGGTTTGAACGCGGCTTTGTGAGTTACTCCAACGCCGCCAAAACCGAACTGCTGGGCGTGCCGGCTGCGCTGATCGCGCAACATGGGGCCGTGAGCGAAGCCGTAGCCCGTGCAATGGCCGAAGGTGCCTTGGCGCATTCGGCTGCCCAAGTGAGCATCGCTGTCACGGGTATAGCCGGCCCGAGTGGAGGTAGTGCCGACAAGCCTGTAGGTACGGTTTGGTTGGCATGGTGCGTAGGCGGCCAAACCTACAGCCAATGCCAACACTTTGCGGGCGAGCGCGCGCAGGTGCGTGCCGCCACCCTAGCCAATGCCTTGCGCCAGTTGCTGGCCCTGCTGTTCGCACCGGCCATTCCAGCCCTGATACTGGCCGCAGGCCGGGGCGAGCGTATGCGCCCCCTGACCGACCACACCCCCAAGCCTTTGCTGACCGTGCAAGGCCAACCGCTGCTGCAATGGCATTTGCAAGCGCTGGCACAGGCTGGCGTACCACGGGCCACCATCAACACCGCGTGGCTGGGCGAACACATCCATCGCTATTTTGGCGATGTATTCCGGGCTTCCGACACCGGACAACCGCTGGCGCTGAGCTACTCACGCGAAGAAGAGGATTTTGGCCGGGCCCTAGAAACCGCTGGCGGCATTGCCCGGGCCTTACCGCAACTGGGCGACATTTTCTGGCTGGTGGCGGGCGACGTGTTTGTACCTGGCTTTGGCTTCCCCTCGGAGGCGGTGCAAGCTTTTGCCACCAGCCACGATCTGGCCCATCTGTGGCTGGTGCCCAATCCGGCACACAACCCGCAAGGAGATTTTGGTTTGTCTCCCGAGGGGCGCGCCCTGAACCTGCCCAAGGCCGACCCCGCGCCACGCTACACCTACAGCACCATTGCCCTGTTGCGGGCTGAGCTGTTGACACCGCCGTGGTGCGATATTCCAGCGGGCAACCCCCAGGGCATCGCGGCACCACTGGCCCCCGTGCTACGCCGGGCGATGGATGCCGGGCGCGTGGGAGCTTCGCTCTACCACGGTGCGTGGACGGATGTGGGCACGCCCGAACGGCTGGCACAGTTGAACGCCAAGCCAGCGCCTTGAGCCACCCCACACCGGCAAAAAAACCGCGGCTGGGTGAAAATCCGACGATGGATGCACCTCTCAGCCCCGCCCCTTCTGCTTTGTATGCCCAGCGTCGCGCACGCTTGGCGGCCCAACTCGGCCCCGATGGCATTGCCATCATCCCCACTGCACCAGAATACGCCCGCAACCGCGATAGCGAGTTTCTGTTCCGCTTTGACAGCTACTTTCATTACCTGTGCGGTTTTACCGAGCCCCAAGCCTGGCTGGTCATCGATGCCAACGGCCACAGCACGCTGTTTTGCCAGCCCAAAGATTTAGAGCGTGAAATCTGGGATGGCTACCGCCTCGGCCCCGAGGCTGCCCCAACAGCTTTGGGGGTAGATGTAGCGTTTTCCGTGGCAGAGTTAGACCAACGCCTGCCACGCCTGCTTGAGAACCGCAGCACCGTTTGGTATCCGTTTGCCACCCATGCCGGACTGGAAAGCCGGGTAGCAGGCTGGTTGGGCAGCGTGCGTGGCCGGGCACGCCAAGGCGCTTTATGCCCAGACGGTCAACGCGACCTATGCGCCCTGCTGGACGAAATGCGCCTGCGCAAAGACGAGTACGAGTTGGCGGTGATGCGCCGCGCCGGGCAGATCAGTGCCCAAGCGCATATCCGTGCCATGCGCCGCAGTGCGGCCACCCTGCGTGCCGGGCAAGAACTGCGCGAATACCATCTGGATGCCGAGCTGCTGCACGAATTCCGCCAGCACGGCTCGCAATACCCAGCCTACAGCTCCATTGTGGCCGGTGGGGCCAATGCCTGCGTCTTGCACTACCGTGCTGATACCGCACGTATCCACGACGGCGATTTGGTGCTGATCGATGCGGGCTGCGAACTCAACGGCTACGCCAGCGACATCACGCGCACCTTTCCAGCCAATGGGCGCTTTAGCGGGCCACAACGGGCACTGTACGAGTTGGTGCTGGCAAGCCAACAAGCGGCGATTGATGCCACGCGCGCCGGAGCGCGCTTCAATGACCCACACCACGCCACGGTAGCGGTGCTGTCGCAGGGGTTGTTGGATTTGGGCCTGCTCGATGCCAACCAAGTCGGCAGCGTGCAAGACGTGATTGAACAGCGCGCCTACTTCCCGTTCTACATGCACCGCACCGGCCATTGGCTAGGCATGGACGTACACGATTGCGGCAGCTATGTAGAACCGTCCGAAAGCCAGCACCTCACCGAGCGCCTAGACCCGCTCACCGGCCAAACAGTGCAAGAGCGCCCCAGCCGCATCCTGCGCCCCGGCATGGTACTGACGATTGAACCGGGCTTGTATGTACGCCCCGCGCCCGGCGTGCCCGAGCAGTTCCACCACATCGGCATCCGCATCGAAGACGATGCCATCGTGACGGAAACAGGCTGCGAACTCATCACCCGTGGCGTGCCCGTAGCGGCTGATGAGATTGAAGCCCTGATGTGCGGCTAAACAGCCCGCCCACGCCTTAGCGCTGCACCTCTTGCAACCACTGGGCCACTTCTTGCACAGCCAGATTGGCTGCTTCTACCAAGGCGTGGGTGCCCCCTGCGGCATCGGCACTGGCGGCGGGTTGCTGCACGGTAAAAACGCGCTGGCCGAGCAACTGCTCGCCCGTGATGCTAGGCAACACCACGGTGGCACGCAAACGCAGCAAGCCTACGCTGTCGGTGGTGCTGGTAAACACTTGACTGAACTCCTCCAACTGCACGCGCAATATGGCCGGTCGCACCCCGGTGGCACCGGGGGCCGCAGAGCGGGCATCGGTCGCGTGCAGCACGGCCCGGCGCTGGCCCAAGGTGGTGCGCAAAGACTGCTCTAACAACTGTGCCGGTGGTTGGCTCCAGCGCGCCAACTGGTACGAGCGCAATTGGTGGGCATCCTCATAAGCCAACCGATACAGCACGCCTGTGCTGGCATCGGCATAGCCAGTCCCCCGCACATCGGCCAACACCACTGGAGACAAGGGTGCCCCCACACTGGTGGGCGCAGTAGCCATCCAACCGGGGCCAAAATCGTAAAGCACCGGGCGGGCAGGCGCTTGCGGCACCGCTGCACAGCCTGCCAACCAGAGCAGAGTGCCGATCACAGCAAAGTTTTTATACATAGTCAGAACATTGTGTACCAAGCAGGGCCCAACGGAGGCTGGGTTAGTTGCAGTGTGCCCGCACCTCTTCCAAGCTGGTCAGGCCCGCCAGCACCTTCTCAATCCCATCTTGGCGCAACGTGCGAAAGTGGCTGTGCTGCATCGCCGCTTGTTGGATTTCTTCTGGGCGTGCGCGCTGCTGGATGCACATGCGCACTTGGGGCACCACGCGCAACAGTTCGTGCAGCCCCAGCCGCCCACTCAAACCCGTGTGGTGGCAATGGCTACAACCCGGCGCATGGGTGCGTAGCAACTGACCACCTTGACCATATTGTTGCAGCCACTGCGCGCGCTGCGCTTCGGGGCTGGGGCGCAATGCCTCGGGAAACGGGCGTAGGTACTCATGCAACAGCACTTGGATGTAGTTCTCATCGGCCACCTCGGTGCGTTTGCAATGCTTGCACCACTGGCGGGCCAAGCGTTGGGCCAGCACCGCCAAGAGCGAATCGGCAAAGTTAAACGGATCCATCCCCATGTCGAGCAAGCGAATCACCGTTTCGGGCGCACTGTTGGTGTGCAGGGTGCTTAAAACCAAGTGGCCGGTGAGCGAAGCCTCAATCGCCATTTGCGCGGTTTCTTGGTCACGGATTTCACCCACCATGATGATGTCTGGGTCGGCACGCAAGAACGAGCGCAGCGCCTTGGCAAAGGTCCAATCGATTTTCGGGTTCACTTGCACTTGGCGCAAATCCGGGTTGGTGATTTCCACCGGGTCTTCAGCCGTCCAAATTTTGCGCTCCGGGGTATTCAAATGCTGCAGCACCGAGTGCAACGTGGTGGTTTTGCCCGAGCCCGTCGGGCCGACACACAGCACCATGCCGTAGGGACGTTCTATGGCATCGGTCAGTTGGTGCTGGTTCTCGGGCGAAAGGTTCAGCGCCGCCAAACTCACCGGCTTGGCCGATGACAACAGACGCAGCACCACATCTTCAGCACCATCTTGCGTGGGGATGGTAGCTACGCGCAGCTCCAAATGGTGCCCACTGGCAAACTTGCTGAAGTTGATCTTGCCATCTTGGGGCTTGCGCCGCTCAGAGATATCCAACTCGCACATGATTTTGATGCGCGCTACCAAGGCCGAGCGGTAGGTGTGCGGCAACTCCATATACGGGGCCAAGACACCATCGCGCCGAAAGCGGATGCGAATTTTGCGCTTGCTGGGGTAGGTTTCGATATGGATGTCGGAGACCCCCTGCTTTTGTGCGTCAATGATCATGGTGTTGATCAAACGCACCAACGAGTTATCGGTTTGGGTAATGGGTGGGCCTGTCTCTACCGCCTCCTCTTGGCTACTACTGTCTTGCTCTAACGAGGCGCGCAACTCACTGGCCGAAGCAGGGGCTACCTGTTCTTGCGGACGACCACCAATGGCCGGACTGGCCGCTGTGCTCAAGCCAGCGTTGGCGTAACTGGGCTGGATTAAATCGGCCAATTGACTGGCCCCGGCCAAGGCAGCCAACACACGCGACTGGGTTAAAAACTCCAAGGCATCGATGGTGGAACGCAACGAGGGGTCTTCTGCCGCCACCACCAACAGGCCCGGACGCAGCAGCAAGGGCAACACATGCAGGCGTTGCGCCATCGCAAAAGGCACTTTTTTCAGGGCTTCTGCTTGGATCTGAAAACGCCCTACATCCACCACGGGATAGCCCATTTTGCGTACCAAGGCCATTTGCAAATCTTCGCGCGAGATTTGGCCGCTTTGCACCAGCATCTCGCCCAAGGGGGCTCCGCGTTCTAGCTTTTGTTTCTCTAGTACCTCGGCCAACTGCTGTGGGGTCACTAAGCCCAAGGCCGTCAGGGCCTCGCCAATACGCACCACCGGCATGCGCGCTTGCTGCTCTAAGGCGGCCAACAGCTGTTCTGGATCAACGATGGCAGCCCCCGATAACACGCTACTGGCCGTGGCGGCATCCTCTTGGGGCACTGGCGTGGTGTCTACCTCCACCCCGGCAGCACCAGCGATGGGGGCAGCCGCAACAGGCGCAGCCACGGTGGGCGCAGCCTCTGACGCGAGCCATTCTATTTTTTGGTACGCCTCGCGCGGGTAAAAAACGCACTCTAGGCCGGTGCTGCCCTCCTTGGGTTGAAACAGAAACAGTCCCATGCCATTTTCTACGTGCCCCACGGTACGTCCCTGTACCGGGTCGGCATGGCGCAAAGTCAGTAAGAAACGCTCAACCGCTGCCGGGGTAGGAGCATCCGGAGCGGTTTGCACAGCATGGTTCAACCACAGGCTGCGGATCATGGCAAAACGCAGCGTCATGGTGGTGCGTGCTGGCGGCTGCTGCACCAAAAAAAACCGGCCGGTTGGGTTGGCAGAAACCAACAACAGGGAGCGCGTTTGCCCGTTGATCGCTTGCATATGGCACTCCACCCCCTCGGGGCCGGCCGGTATGGGCAAATAGCCACCACCCGGAGGTAATGGCCAATCAATCGGCACGGTTCCGGCAGCGACAGACCCAGCTGGAGAGGAGGTGGCGGCAGTCATGGTGTCAAAACAATCTAGAGGGAGTCAGCGAAAGAGAGCACAGTATGCACAGGGCACGGTCAAGGTGCTACAACAAAACTACCATAGCCATCTAACCGTGCAGGCCACGCCGGTATTGCATAGCTTCGGCCACATGGGGGATTTGGGTCTGTGGTGCCCCAGCCAAATCGGCAATGGTGCGCGCCACACGCAAAGCGCGGTGCGTAGCCCGGGCCGACCAGCCCAACCGGGCCGAAGCTTGTTGCAAAAACTGCGCAGCAGCAGGCTCTAGCAGCACATGGGCTTCCAGCGCCTGCCCTTGCAGGGCTTGGTTGGGCTGGCCTTGGCGTTGTAGCGCCCGTTCTCGCGCTTGTGTCACCCGTGCTTGCACCGTAGCGCTGCACTCGCCCGGTGGGGTGCCCAGCAGGTCTTGCGCTGGCAAGGCTGGCACCTCGACATGCAAATCGATCCGATCCAACAACGGGCCACTGAGTTTGCCTTGGTAGCGGGCAATTTGGTCAGGTGTACAACGGCAAGCCCGCTGGCTGGCCCCCAAATAGCCACAAGGGCACGGGTTCATGGCGGCTACCAGTTGAAAACGCGCTGGAAACTGCGCACGCTGGGCTGCACGGGCAATGGTGATGTGGCCGCTCTCTAACGGTTCACGCAACGCCTCTAAGGCCGGGCGGGCAAACTCGGGCAACTCATCCATGAACAGCACTCCGTGGTGGGCCAAAGAAATCTCTCCGGGCCGGGGCGGTGAGCCGCCGCCCACCAGTGCCACAGCACTGGCGGTATGGTGTGGGCTGCAGGTAGGGCGCTGGCCCCAACGCTCTAAGGCAAAGCGCCCGGCCAAACTGGCCACAGCAGCGCTTTGCAAGGCTTCCTCCAAGCCCATAGGGGGCAAAATACCGGCCAAACGCTGCGCCAACATCGATTTACCTGAACCCGGCGGGCCGAGCAATAACAGGCTATGACCGCCAGCCGCCGCAATCTCCAAGGCCCGCCGAGCACCCGCTTGGCCTTTCACATCGGCCAAATCTGCCCCGATGCTGGGCGTGGGTGCCGTGGGGGTGCTCATCCGTGCCCAACCATCGTCTTCTGGGGTGGGTGCGCTGTCCAAACAGCCCCCTGGTGGCAAAAACTGCCGCACTACATCCAACAAATGGCGCGCCCGATAGACCTGGGCCTCGGGCACCAGCGCCGCTTCTTCGGCACTGCCCGGCGGCAACACCAAGCGCCCCCGTGCCTGCCCGGTGTGCAAAGCCAAACTGGTAGCCAGCGCGCCACGCACCGGGCGCAACTGGCCAGACAAAGACAGCTCGCCAGCAAACTCATAGCCCGCCAGCGCTGACGCATCGATTTGCCCACTGGCCGCCAAAATGCCGAGCGCAATCGGCAAATCAAAACGCCCTGAATCTTTGGGTAAATCGGCCGGGGCCAGATTGACGGTAATGCGCTTGTTGTGCGGAAATTCCAGCCCCGCATTTTGCAGCGCCGAGCGCACCCGTTCACGCGCCTCTTTCACTTCCACATCGGCCAAACCCACCAGCGTGAAACTGGGCAGGCCATTGGCCAAATGCACCTCGACCGCCACCGGCGGGGCTTGCAAGCCCAACAAGGCCCGACTTTGCACTAATGCAAGACTCATTCGCTCTATCTCCCCAGACAGGTGCAGCGGGGGCGAATACGAGCCCCCAAGGGTTATCCCGCAACGCACCAAAACGGTGCATCACCAAACACCCAGCGCTGCCCCTACTGTAAAGGCAGGCGGGGCGAGGCAAGTTGGCACGCTCTGTGCTTTAACCGTACAGAACCATTCAACCCTACCCACTGGAGGAACCATGATTGCAGCATCCCTCAAAACCCTCGGCATCGCTCTGGCCTGCGCGCTGCCCCTGTTGGCAAGCGCCCAAGTCACGGGCAACCTGAGCCTGACCAGCAACTACAAGTTTCGTGGTCAAGACCAGGATGCCAGCCGCGCCAAGACGGTCAAGCCGGCGCTGCAAGGGGGTTTTGACTACGCCTTTGGCGAGTCGGGCTGGTACGTTGGCAACTGGAACTCTAGCGTCGATTGGCTCTCGGGTAACTCGCTGGAAGTGGACGTGTATGGTGGCTACAAATTCAAGGCCGGCGAAGCCGATATGGACGTGGGTGCATTGGCCTATTTGTACCCCGGCAACAGCGTGGGCAACACCTTTGAACTCTATGGTGCCGCCACCTTTGGCCCCGTCACTGCCAAATACTCGCACACCGTGTCCAAAGACTACTTTGGCTGGGCGGGTGCCAAAACTTCTGGCAACCGTGGCCGCAACACTGGCTACCTGAACCTGAGTTTTGCCAAAGAAGTGGCCCCCAGCGTCACGCTCAAGGCGGCGGTGGGCTACACCAGCTTCTCGAGCGACATCAAAGATTTGGGCGTACCCAACTATGTCGATTACAGCGTGGGCGGGGCCTACGAGTTGGACAAGGGCTTGTCGCTCGGAGCCGCCATCGTAGGGGCCAACAAGAAAGCCTATTTTGGTGATGTGAACAAGTCGCGCTTGCTGCTGACCTTGACCAAAACCCTCTAAGCCTACAACCCACAGCGGGCACTTGGGGTGCCCCTTTTTCTGGAGGAACTGAACATGAAAATGGTGACTGCCATCATCAAGCCTTTCAAGCTGGACGAGGTGCGCGAGGCACTTTCGGATATCGGCGTGCAAGGCATCACAGTGACCGAAGTCAAGGGCTTTGGCCGGCAAAAGGGCCACACCGAGTTGTACCGGGGTGCTGAATACGTGGTCGACTTCTTGCCCAAAGTGAAGCTCGAAGCCGCCATCGCTGACGATTTGGTCGAGCGCGTGATCGAGGCCATCGAAACCGCAGCGCGCACCGGCAAAATTGGCGACGGCAAAATTTTTGTCTCGCCGCTAGAGCAGGTGGTTCGCATCCGCACTGGCGAAACTGGCCCCGAAGCCCTCTAGGGCCACCCCCACCCTTGCGAGAGATTGCCATGAAAAAACTTCTTGCCTCCGTTTTGCTGGGTGTGGGCCTGCTGGCCAGTACCCTGCCTGCCACGGCCCAAACCCCTGCCGCCCCAGAGCCTGCCGCTGCTGTGGTAGCTACCCCGGCAGCAGCGCCCGAAGCTGTGGCTCCTGCCGCACCCGCACCGGCAGTCGCTGCAGCCCCCGAGGCTGCCCCGGCTGCTGCACCAGCGCCCACGCTCAACTCTGGCGATACCGCTTGGATGTTGACCTCCACCCTGTTGGTGATTTTGATGATCATCCCCGGCTTGGCACTGTTTTATGGCGGTTTGGCCCGCTCGAAAAACATGCTGTCGGTGCTGGCCCAAGTGTTTGTTATTTTTGCCCTGATCAGCGTGCTCTGGCCTTTGTATGGCTATACGCTGGCCTTTACCGGCGATGGACTGTTCATTGGCGCACTGGATAAGCTGTTCCTCAAGGGCATTGCCCCAGACACGCTATCGGGCCTGTTGCCCACCATCCCTGAATATGTGTTCATCGCCTTCCAAGGCACTTTTGCCGCCATCACTGTGGCGCTGATCGTGGGTGCTTTTGCCGAGCGCATCAAATTTTCTGCGGTACTGATCTTTGCTGTGCTCTGGTTCACCTTCAGCTACCTGCCAGTGGCCCATATGGTCTGGGGCGGTGGTTTCTTGGCCAAAGACGGTGCGCTGGACTTTGCTGGTGGCACCGTGGTGCATATCAACGCCGGTATTGCTGGTTTGGTTGGTGCCTACATGGTCGGCAAACGCATTGGCTACGGCAAAGAAGCCCTGACCCCTCACAGCCTGACGCTGACGATGGTGGGTGCTTCTCTGCTGTGGGTGGGCTGGTTTGGTTTTAACGCTGGCTCTGCTGGTGCCGCCAACGGTGCTGCTGGTCTGGCCTTTATCAACACCGTGCTGGCGACTGGCGCTGCTACTTTGGCCTGGTTGGCCACCGAAGCCCTGCACAAAGGCAAAGCCTCCATGCTGGGTGCTGCGTCGGGTGCGGTGGCTGGTTTGGTCTGTATCACCCCTGCCGCTGGTTTTGTCAGCCCCATGGGTTCGATCGTCATGGGTTTGATTGTTGGCCCGATCTGCGTCTGGGGTGTGGGTGGCCTGAAACGCCTGCTGCGCGTCGATGATGCCTTTGATGTGTTTGGCGTACACGGCTTGGGTGGCATCGTCGGTGCATTGCTCACCGCGGTGTTTGCTGCACAAAGTTTGGGCGGCACCGGTGGCCTGACCCCCGATACCTTCTCGATGGGCCACCAACTGTGGGTACAAACCGAGGGCGTACTGATCACCATCGTTTGGTCTGCTGTGGTGTCGTTCATCGCCTACAAAATCGCTGATGTCATGGTCGGCCTGCGGGTGTCGGAAGAAGCCGAACGCGAAGGCTTGGACATCACCTCCCACGGCGAGACGGCTTACACCCGCTAAGCCGCCTGCAACCCAGCGGTGGTGTCTGGTGGTGCCACCGCTGGGGTCTTGTTTCCTTTTTTTGCGACTGACTCCTCTGGCCTGTGATGGGCCACTTCACCCGCCCCGCCGGCGGGTTTTTTTATGGCCGCTAGGCAGCACGTCAAAATGCAGCCCCATGAACCTGCTTGCCTTTGACACCAGCACCGATACCCTCTCCATCGCCGTGGCGCGTGGCCCGGCCCAGTGGGAATACCGTGGCCCCGGTGCGGCCCAATCCTCAGCCACCCTCATTCCAGCCATCCAACAACTGCTGGCCCAGGCAGAATTGACCTTAGAACAACTGGATGCCATCGTGTTTGGCCGTGGCCCCGGCTCTTTTACCGGCCTGCGGACTGCCTGCGCCATTGCCCAAGGGCTGGCCTTGGGGGCAGGGGCCGGTCGCGGCCTGCCTGTCTTGCCTGTCGATACCCTGATGGCCGTGGCGGAAGAGGCGCGCCAACAACATGGCTGCACCCACATGGTAGCTACCTTGGATGCCCGCATGAACGAGGTGTACCACGGCCTCTACCAATGGCAGGACGGCCTGTGGCACGCCCAGGCTGATTTTGGTCTGTGTGCCCCCGAGGCTCTTTCCGTTCCCGATGGCTGGACGGTGGCAGGCAATGCCCAAGCGGCCTATGGCACACGCTTGGCTGCACACGCCCGGCATGTGCAAGCTTGGCCCAGCGCCACCGCTTTGCTGCGTTTGGCCCCGGCCCTGCTGACCGCCGGAGCTGCCGTGCCCGCAGACCAAGCCCTGCCACGCTATGTGCGTGACAAAGTCGCCAAAACCACTGCCGAACGCGAAGCCGAACGGGCGGCCCAACAACCATGAGCGCCCAACTTCACCCCCCTGCAGCATCCGATAGCCCAGTCTTCAAACCCGAAGTGCGCCTGCAAGCTCTCAGCATCAATGATTTAGATGCCCTGTTGGCGATTGAGCAGCGTGCCTACTCGCATCCGTGGACACGCGGCAACTTCACCGATGCACTGGCCAGCGGCTACCAAATTCAACTGCTCAAAGGCGGCAATGAGCTACTTGGCTATTTTGTGGCGATGCCGGGCGTGGATGAGGCCCACCTGCTCAACCTGACCGTAGCGCCAGAGTTTCAAGGCCAAGGCTGGGCACGTTTACTGCTGGATGCACTGGCACTGTGGGCGCGCGGCCAAAAAGCCCAATGGCTGTGGCTGGAAGTGCGCGTCAGCAACCTGCGCGCACGGCATATTTACGAGCGCTACGGCTTTCGGCGGGTGGGCGAGCGCAAACGCTACTACCCCGCCGCCGATGGTGCACGCGAAGATGCCATCGTCATGAGCGTACCGTTGTCAATCACCCCATCCTGAAGGATGGGGCTTGGAGCTGAAAAGCGCCAAGCCGGGTTGACCAGGGAAAGCGGTAGCCAATCCGCTACGTGAGTAATAGGTCGTTCAGACGCACCAGCAAATGCTTCCTCAGTTTGCTGCTCTGCAAGGTTTAGATCATGCTGGGCAAAGGTAAAGGCCCGAAGGTTTAGACCGCAGCCTGCAAAGGCTGGAGCCGATTATTCACATTCCCGAGGGGAGACACGCCGCAAGGCGTGCGTCACTAGGCCCGTAAGGGCAGAAGTTAAGGAGAGACAGCCGTGTCGGTATTTGTTTTAGACCGAAGTGGCAGGCCACTGATGCCTTGCACCGAGAAGCGTGCCAGATTGCTGCTGGTGCGTGGCCGTGCGCGTGTGCATCGGTTGATACCGTTCGTCATCCGGTTGGTAGATCGCCAAGTGGAGGATTGCGCGTTACAGCCGTTGCGCCTAAAGCTAGACCCCGGTAGTAAGACTACTGGTTTAGCTTTGGTGCGCGATCTCCAAACCCTCGACCTCAGTACCGGCGAAATTCAAATCGGTGTGGCGGTGCTGAATTTGCTGGAATTGGTACATCGCGGTAAGCAAATCTCCGAAACCCTGACCGCACGCCGCCAGATGCGCCGCCGTCGCAGAAACCAACTGCGCCACCGTGCGCCCCGTTTTCTGAATCGGGGGAATAAAAACTCGGGCTGGCTGGCCCCTTCACTACAGCACCGGGTCGATACCTGTATGGCGTGGGTTGCGCGCATTCGACGCTGGGCACCCGTGCAAGCTATCAGCTCGGAGCTGGTGCGCTTTGATATGCAAGCCCTGCAAAACCCGGAAATTTCTGGCATCGAATACCAACAGGGCACCTTGTTCGGGTATGAAGTGCGTGAATACCTGTTAGAAAAATGGGGCCGCCAATGCGCCTACTGCGATGCCAAGGATGTGCCGCTGCAAATAGAGCATATTCACCCTAAAGCGCAGGGTGGCAGCAACCGGGCCTCTAACCTGACCTTGGCTTGCCGCTGCTGCAACCAGAAAAAAGCCGCTCGCAGTGTGGAAGAATTTTTAGCCAAAGACAAAAAACGCCTCACCCACATTCTGGCCCATGCCAAAGCCCCATTGCGCGATGCCGCCGCCGTCAATAGCATGCGCTGGGCGCTGGCCAATGCCCTCAAAGCCACCAGCCTACCCATAGAACTGGCCTCTGGTGGCCAAACCAAATTCAACCGCTGCACGCTAGGCATTCCGAAAACGCACGCGCTCGATGCAGTGTGCGTTGGGAAAGTAGAGTTCACCCAGCAGTGGCAACGGCCTACGCTGCTTATCAAAGCCACCGGCAGGGGCAGTTACCAATGCACGCGCCTGAATAAATTTGGTTTCCCCCGTAGCTACCTGATGCGCCAAAAACAAGTGCATGGTTTTGGTACCGGCGACATGGTACGTGCTGTGGTGCCTTCAGGAGTCAAAGCTGGTGTCCATCTGGGGCGGGTAGCTGTCCGCGCCAGTGGCTCGTTCAATATCCAAAGCTACCGGGATGGCAAATCAACGGTAGTGCAAGGCATTAGCCACAAGCATTGTCGCGTGATACAGCGTGGTGATGGCTATGGCTATTTTATTAACCGGGCCACTGAACGGACGTGAGCAGGTAACAGCCCAAAGCAAGGAACGCTGCGCGTTCCGCGCTCTACCTCCCCGACATGAATGCCGAGGTTTCACGCGCAAACTAATGAGCCTGCATTTGGATGCCCGCCAACGGGCCATGCTGCAAGAAATGGGGGTACACGTCTGGTCACCCGCCCCCCCAGCCAACCCAGGGCCGGTGAGCAGCCGCACAGACGATGCAGCAGCCACGCCAGCACGAGTGGCAACGCTTGCGCCATCGGCTGCGGCCACACCGTACCGTACCGCGGCACCCACCTCAGCAGCCCCGGCAGCCGCAACACTGGCAGCGACTACCACGGCAAGCACACCAGACAACGGCAGCTCCTTGTTGCCACAGCTGCAGCCACCCCAACCGCTCTATACCGCGGCAAACGCGGCCACCAGTGGCCCGACTTGGTTGATTGTGGCCGAAAACCAACCGGGCACCGATCCTCTGGCCAACGAGGCAGGCGCACTGCTGAACAACATGCTGCAAGCCCTGCAACTGCACCAAGCGCCGCAGCGAGTGTTTTTTTGTGGTGTGGCGTTGTCCAACAGCGGTTTCGTTCAAGCATTGCACACCCCAGCCCACAGCATCTTGTCAGACTACTTGGCACAAATACAGCCCGCTATGGTGCTGCTGATGGGGCGCTTGGCCGCCCGTGCCGTGCTGGGGCGCAACGAGCCGCTAGGCCAACTGCGCGCCTTGCCACACCACCTTGGCCCCTACCCGGCCATCGTGACCTATGAAGCCAGCTATTTGCTACGCCACGGCAAATACAAAGCCGCTGCTTGGGCCGATTTATGCCGGGCACGGGCCTTGCTGCAAGCAAGCCAAGGCTAACGCAATCGAGCGGTTGTAGCCTATGCATCCACCCTGCGGGCCAGATGTTGCTGCCACCACTGCATAAAAGTGTTCGCAGGCAGTGGCCGTGCAAACAAATATCCCTGCCCTTGATCACACCCCAGTGCTTGTAAAAAACGGTGCTGCTCTGGGGTTTCTACGCCTTCGGCCACGGTACGCAGGTTGAGGCTGTGGGCCAGTTGTACCACCGCCCGAACAATTTGCTCATCCTGCCGGTTGTCTCCCAGTCGTCGCACAAACGACTGGTCTATTTTGAGTACATCCATGGGCAGCCGACTCAAATACGACAGCGATGAATACCCCGTACCAAAATCATCCATAGACAACGACACCCCCAAGCTTTTCAAGCGTTCACAGATGATGACACCCTCTTGCGGATTGACCATTGCCACCCGCTCAGTCAATTCCAAATCTAGCATGGCGCATGGCACGCCACTGGCCTGTAGTTTGTCTGCCACCAACTGCACTAAGTCTTGCTTCCAGAACTGCCCTGCCGAGACGTTCACACTGACTTGCAACCAGCCCATGCCACTGTTTTTCCATGCTTTTATCTGTGCCAATGCTTGCTCTAGCACCCAGGTGCCCAGTGAAACAATCAGCCCACTGTCTTCTGCCACTGGAATGAAAACATCTGGGGCCATCATGCCCAATGTGGGACTATTCCAGCGCAGCAAAGCTTCGGCCCCCACCAAGATCCCTGTAGAGAAATCCAGCTTGGGCTGAAAATGCAGTGTTAATTCATCTGTGCCTACCGCACCGCGCAATGAACGTTCAATGGCTGCTCTGAACGCAGACTGCTGTGCCATGTCAGCACTGAAAAAACTGTAACCACTGCGTCCGTTGTGCTTGGCCTCGTACATCGCACTGTCGGCATTGCGCATCAAACTTTGTACGCTGCGACCATCATCAGGAAACATGGCTACGCCAATCGAGGCCGATAACTTTAGCTCGCCCTGGCTGGTTGTGCAGGGTTGTGCCATCGCCTTCATCAGTTTTTGCACACACATCTGTGCGCCAGGCTGATCTATCGGCGGGGTCATGAGCAAAATAAACTCATCACCCCCTTGGCGACAAACCGTATCTTGGGCACGCAAGTTGGCTTGCAAGCGTCGGCTGACCTCAATCAAGACCTCATCGCCTACATCATGCCCGTATACATCGTTGATTTCCTTGAAATGATCTAAGTCCAGAAACAACACAGCAAACTGCGTGCGCTCACGGGTGCTTACCCGAATAGCTTGCTCTAGCCGGTCACGCAACAAATGGCGGTTGGGTGTATTGGTGAGCAAATCGTAAAACGCCAGTCGTTCTATTTGCTCTTCAGAGGCTTTGCGAATGGATAGGTCACTGAAAACACCCACAAAACTTTCTGGGATAGTACCTTCCTTTGACACCCGACTCACGCGCAACCATTGCGGATACACCGCACCATCTTTGCGCCGGTTCCATATTTCGCCTTCCCAGTGGCCATAAGTTTGCAATTCGTGCCAAAACTGGCGATAAAACGCCAAGTCATGCCGCCCGGATGCCAACAAAGATGGATTTCTCCCCATGACTTCAGCTTCGGCATAGCCGGTGATGCGCTGAAAAGCCGCATTGACCTGCACAATGGTGTTACGCTCATCGCAGACAAGCACCCCTTCGGAGCCTTGATTGAACACCGCCATAGCCCATTGCAAACGCTGCTCTATCTGGCGCTGGGCCGTGACTTCGGTGCTGATACCTGCCACGGCAAATATACGTCCGTGTTCGTCTTTGAGTGGAAATTTATGACCGATAAAATGGCGTTTAGGCCCACCGCGCAATTGCAGGGTTTCATCGACTGCAATCGGACGTTGGTTGATAAATACCTGATGGTCGTGTTGCACCTGTAGCTGCAATTCAGCTGGGCTGAGCCATTCTTGGCGTGAATAGCCCACCAGCTCATCGGGTTTACGCCCCAAAACTTTGGCCAGATGTGCGTTGGCCAACACACAAGAGCCTTCACGGTCAAAGGCATAAACCAAGACATTGGCATTGTCTAGCAATGCCTTTAAAATGCGATTATCACGCTCACGATAAGCCTGATCGGTACGGTCGAGCAGCAACAATAAGCGGTGGCCATCGAGGTGAAAGGTTGCATTGAGCATGCTCACATGGCCTTCCATAGGATGCTCTACGCCTTGGGCATCTCGGACTACCCAATCGCCCAGTACCAAACCCCGCTCTGGTGCTACATCTTTCAGAGCTTGCGCCAACCGCACATCACTAGGCATTCCTAGCAAGCGAAATACCGAGTGGTTGAGCACCTGTCTATGGTGTTTGAAGCCGAAGAAATGCAGCGCAGCTTTGTTCAGCTCTTGTAACAGGCCGTGGGCATCGAGTACCAAAGCAGGCAGTGGCAGAGTTTCAAACAGCGTGCGATAGCGTCCTAGGGCCACCCGAATTTCCGCCTGTGCATTCTTGAGTACCTGATTTTGTACTTCTAACTCTGCTTGGTATTCATGCAGGCTCTCTTGGGTATGTGCCAAGTCGGATGGATTGGCCAATAAGTGCATATTTCGTATGCTGCCAAATTTGGATGGGTCATCGGTGACCATAAAAGACCTTTGGTTAAACCAAGACATCCATGCTAGGCTCTGCCGATATGTTTTTGTACCAGCTTGAGATATTCACATGAGTGACGACTGCACCAAACTCATGCCCGCTCACAGGGGCCACGTTCATGACAAACCAACGCTGCTCGGTGGGCGAGTGACAAGGGTATTGCAAGGTAAAAAATGGCAAGGTACCTTCTAATACCGCGCGAACTCCACGCACTGCACGCCGGGCGTACTCGTCGCCCAGATTGTCTGCTCCTTTACAAGCATCAAAATAATTGATCCCTGGGCCAGACTGGGTCAGTTGGCTATCTCCATTAGCGCGCGCAAAATTGCGCCAAGCGGCATTGACCATGCTGATACACCCGTCTTGTTCTAGCACGGCGACATGCTCAGGCAGTGCATCAATAATCGATTGCAAGCGGCGCAGATCACGAAACACGGTGACATCGACAAACGTACACACTACACCGCGCTGTTGGCTTGAGGGCACTCGATAGGGCAACAACCGACACAGGAACATACGCCCATCTTCAGCCAAAACTTCGCGCTCTTGCATTCGGTCGGTCAGCAGGGTGCGGCGAATTTCTTCCATCAATTTGGGGTATTTGAGCCGGTGCCCAATATCATCTAACGGACGGCCAACATCAGAATCTCTCAGTTTGAACAACTCTAAAGCGTCTGGGCTAAAGCGTGTGAGGTTTAAATCTTGATCGACAAATACAGTGGCCACGCCCACCGCCTTGGTCATGCTGTCCATGTCAGAATTGAGGCGGCTGAGGATGGCGGTTTTTTCTTGGAACTCAGCATTGACGGTATTGAGCTCTTCATTGACCGATTGCAGTTCTTCGTTAGAGCTTTGCAGTTCTTCATTGGAGGCCATCATCTCTTCGTTGGTGGCTTGCAGTTCTTCGTTGGATGTCTCTAATTCTTCAATCGTAGCCTGCAAACTCTCGCGCGTAGCCATCAACTCGCGCTCCAAAATCTCCACTCTGGCCATAGTTTCGCTGGCCACGTCAATGGGTGTAGTGGGGTGGTCATTGGTTTGCAGCAGTGTGTTGCTGATGCGCTCAAAGCACAGCAGCACAAAGCGCTCTTCGCTATGCAGGCGCAAGGGCTGGGCCACTAAGCGCAGGGGCACAGCCTCATCGTTGCCCACCTTCACACGTAAGATGTCAGACACCAGTTTGACACCGTCTTTAGTGGCTTTAAACACCAAAGCCGACGCAGATGGAATCAGTGCATCGGGTAACACGCGATGAATGTCAAGGCTGGCCAGTCCTTCACGGACTTGAAAAAATGATTTCATGTCGCCAAACAAATGAACAATCTGGTGTTGGTCATTCACTAGCATGGCAGGGGGCACATAGGCCGACATCAAGGTTGATAATGCAGCATCGACCACAGGGGCATCAGAAGGCGCTGCACGCCCCAAGGCACCCACCAATCTTTTGCCCGTGGGTGCTGGTATGGCAGGGCTAAGCGTGGTGGCTTCATAGACCAGTGGCAAAACACCGGCTGTGCGCTGAAATATCTTATGCTTGACGCTTAAAGTGCTAAACCCAGTGCTTGCATCTGACAGTGATTCGCTAGAGCCTAAAAACAAATAAGCCTCAGATTTAACCGCATACTGCAAGCGCCGCTGTGCCCTGTCTTGGGCTTCAGGGCGAAAATAAATCAGCATATTGCGGCAAGTGACCAGATCCATGCGGGTAAATGGTGGGTCTTCTAGCAAATTGTGGCGAGCAAAAACAATGACTTGCCTTAATTCGGGTTTAACGACAAAGTAACTACCATTTTTCACAAAAAAACGCTCTAGCCGGGCTGGTGTGAGCTCTACGGCGGCAGATTCTGGATACTGCCCTTGTGCGGCCACATCAATGTTTTGCTGATTAATGTCGGTAGCAAAAATTTTGAGGCTTGGCCAGCGCTGTTCACGTTCAAACGCCTCCATAAACAGCATGGCTAAACTGTAAGCTTCCTCGCCCGTGGAGGCACCTGCTACCCACACCCGGATAGTGCTGCCACTGTTGGCTTGTTGCACCAATTGGGCAATGGCCTTTTCCGACAAGAACTCAAATGATTCAGGATCACGAAAGAAACTGGTGACAGCAATCAGCAGCTCGCGGCGCAACACGAACAACTCAGCCCGGTCTTGCTCGGTCAAATCCAGATAGGCCTGCAAACTGGGCATATGGCGCACCTGCATACGCCGCTGAATACGGCGCATCACGGTGCCCGATTTGTAATCTTGGAAGTTGATGCCACCGGTTTGTTTGAGCAGTTGTAATAGAGACTGCAAAGCCTCGCTTTCGGTCAGGTGTTCTGTTCTGGCCGGTAGGTCAGCGGGTGTACGCACTGGCTCGTAGGGCAAATTTTGGATATGTGACAACACCCGCGCGCCCAGGTGTTGTGCAGGCAACACCTCATCGACCACCCCGGTGGCGATCACACTGCGGGGCATGCCATCAAATTTTGCTTGCTCTGGGTCTTGTGCTAACAAAAATCCACCCGCAGCGTTAATAGCCACGGCTCCTCGGGTGCCATCCGAGCCCGTACCCGACAACACTACGCCCAGCGCCCGTGAACCATAGGCTTCGGACAAGGAACCAAAAAAAATATCGATAGGCAAGGTAAGCCCATGCGGGCTTTTGGGCGACAAATGAAACCGTTCTTCAGACACACGCATGATTGCGCCCGGCGGTATCAGGTACACCTGATTGGCTTGTACGGGCATACCGTCTTCCACCATCTGCACCGGCATCCGTGTGTGCCGCGACAGCAGATTGTTCATCATGCTTTTATGATCGGGCGACAAATGCTGTACCACTACATAGGCAGCACCACTGTCAGGAACACAGTGATCAAAGAATTGTTCTAGTGCCTCCAATCCACCTGCTGAAGCGCCAATACCCACTACATAACCATCAAACGGCACACCAGGGGGGAAGGCATTTTTGGTGGGGCGGGTAACTCTGCTCACGATACTTGTTCCTGCTTGCTAGATTCTTGGTGCGGCATACGCTCAGATAGGACGGCCAGCGCCAGTGCTACGCCCCTACAAGAGGTAAATACGCGCGTTTTGGGAGGCACACGCTGCAAAGCGGCGACCCCCCCACCGCCTAGCCATAGACTGACCTCTGGCGGCATTTTTTGCATAAGTAAACTCAGTTCGCGCTGGGCCAAGCGGGGAGCTTGGGCTGTGCTCAGCGATAAGGCAAGCACCTGTGCATCAAACAACGCGACAGCGGCCAACATTTCTCCCAATGGCACGTTGGCCCCCAAATTCATCACCCGTGCCCCCCGACTGCGAAGCACGGCTTCGAGCATAGATAAGCCCAACGTGTGGTGTTCACCCGGCAGCGTGGCCAGCAATACGGTGGGCGCAGGCCCAATACATGCTGTGGTAGTAGTGGCCAGCACCCGCTGCGCCATAGCGGACAGGCTATGCTCTTCTAGCACGCGCACACTTTGTTGCACCCATCCTTGGCCCACGGCCCAGAACAGCGGACCCAATAGGTCGTCGGCAAAAGCTGCTGGCCCAAGTTGCATCATCTGCTGGCGCAACCAAGCCTCGCAGTGCTCGGGCTGGCCTTGGCGTATCCACCGCAAGAGAGGGGTCAGGGCATCGTTGATTGGCGTGGCCGTTGTACCCTGTACTGCCGAAGGAAAGCGCAACACAGCACCCAATTTTTCGCCATTAGCTATGCGAATCATTGCAAAACGCAATTGGGCTACCGTGGTAGCGTCATACAGGCGTGTACCAGCAGATGTACGTTGCGCCAATGGAAATCCGTAGCGGGACTCCCATTTACGCAAAGTGGTTGTGGCTATGCCCAACTCTGCGGCCAGTACGCCTATGGAGACACTATATTTTTCAGACAGGACGATCACCCTTATATACGGATTGATTGTAGCTGTCCAATTTAGGGTTAGACATGATTTACATCAATCCCGCACAGCACCTGCGTCATACCCACGACACAGTGCAATGCCATAATCGGGTTTTCCCGCGTTTTAGTTTTACTTCGCCGAAATTTTCCATGGAAACCTACCCGAGTCGGTAGCTTTCAGCTCCCAGGCCAATGGTTGGGGCTGAAAGCGCCCCCTAGTCACCCCCATCGCCAGCCTGTCATCCCTGGGAGCGAGCCATGCTCAATATTTTTACGCTTGCCAACGGCCGCCTCGTACAACAAGAAATCGAGGCCCTCGAAGACCTGTCGCACTTCAAGCCCATTTGGGTTGATTTGCAATCGCCCACCTTGGACGAAAAACGCTGGGTCAAACAACACTACGGCCTGTCCATCCCCGAAGATGCGATGGACGAAGACATCGAAGAATCGGCCCGTTTTTACGAAGAAGACAACGGCGAGCTGCACATCCGCAGCGACTTTTTAATTGACGACGAGGAAGACTCGCGCTCAGTGCGCGTGGCTTTTATCCTCAACCTCATCAACCCCGATTTGCGCAGCAAAGGCGTGCTGTTTTCTATCCACGAAGAAGACATTCCGGTGTTTCGCCTGCTGCGCCTGCGCGCGCGCCGCGCCACTGGCTTGATTGAAGATGCACGCGAAGTGCTGTTGCGCTTGTTTGATACCGATGCCGAATACTCTGCCGACACCCTAGAAGGCATCTACGACGATTTAGAAAAAGTCAGCAGCCAAGTGCTCTCGGGCAACGTGACCGATGCCCGTGCCAGCGAGGTGCTCGCCGCCATTGCCCGACAAGAGGATTTGAATGGCCGCATCCGGCGCAACGTGATGGACACGCGCCGCGCTGTCAGCTTCATGATGCGCAGCAAAATGCTCAATGCCGAACAGTTTGAAGATGCCCGGCAAATTTTGCGTGACATTGACTCACTCGACAGCCACACCGCATTTTTGTTCGACAAGATCAACTTCTTGATGGATGCCACGGTCGGTTTTATCAACATCAACCAGAACAAAATCATCAAGATGTTCTCAGTGGCCAGCGTCGCCCTGCTGCCCCCAACGCTGATCGCCAGCGTCTATGGCATGAACTTTCAGTACATGCCCGAGTTGTCGCAAAAGTGGGGCTACCCCTACGCCTTGGCACTGATGTTAGCCAGCGCCTTGGTGCCGATGTGGTATTTCCGCAAGCGCGGCTGGCTGAAATAAACCAGCCACGCCAGCGGTTTTATTTCTCGACGAAGGCACGCTCGATCACAAAGTCACCGGGCGTGGTGGTGTTGCCTTCCTTAAAACCGCGCTGCTCCATCATCTCCTTCAGGTCGGCCAGCATGGCGGGGCTGCCGCACAGCATCACGCGATCCGTCTCGGGGTTGAGTGCTGGCAGACCGATGTTTTGCGGGAAGGTACCGTTGTTGATCAAATCGGTGATACGGCCTTGGTTGCGGAAGGGCTCGCGCGTCACCGTGGGGTAGTAAATCAGCTTGTCTTGGACGATTTCTCCCAAAAACTCGTGCTCAAACAGTTCTTTCTCGAACAGCTGTTGGTAAGCCAACTCTTGCACTTGGCGCACGCCATGCACCACTACCACCTTGTCAAACTTTTCGTAAGTTTCTGGGTCACGCGCCACAGCCAGCCACGGTGCCAGGCCGGTGCCCGTACCGATCAGGTACAGGTTTTTGCCGGGCAACAGGTAGTCAATCAGCAAAGTGCCGGTGGGCTTTTTGCCCACGATGATGGTGTCGCCGACTTGGATGTTTTGCAACTTGGAGGTGAGCGGGCCATCCGGCACCTTGATCGACAAAAATTCCAGATGCTCCTCGTAGTTCGGGCTGGCAATCGAGTAGGCGCGCAGCAGGGGCTTGCCGTCCACACGCAAGCCAATCATGGTGAAGTGGCCGTTAGAGAACCGCAACGCAGTGTCACGGGTGGTGGTGAAGCTAAACAATCGGTCTGTCCAGTGGTGAACCGACAGCACGCGTTCTTCAAGAAAGGCGCTCATGGTAAGTAGGGCAAAATTAAGAAAACGGGGCCACGGGGGACAAGACACCTGCCACCCGTGGAAAAGATCAGGGATGCCAATTTTTCAGGGAAAACCCGTCGATTTTCCCACGTTGCTTAGCACAACCGGTTAGCTGCTTATACCTACACCGGCAGAACTACCTGCCTAATCTGCTAGAAAGAATGAGGGTTGGGTTGAAGTTCAGAACGAATCGAGCAACAAAAATCCGACAGGCTGGATCGATTGGGCATCTATCAGCACGGTCCACGCCGTCTTGCGTGCAAGCAGCGGCAAGTAGCGCAGCTGTTCAATCCCTTGGCCTGTGGCGGCAACAGCTTGGTCTATCGCAGCCCGCTGATCTGGAAAACGTTGGTACAACTGGGCGGCTGGGCGTGATTCTTGCAAAATTTGGTCACGGGCGGCCTCGTACGGTTGCCACAAGTTGGCTTGGGCTGCCTGTGGAATGCCACCCGTGGCCTGCAAAATAGACTCAATCGCTTCGCTGGCCCCTAATGGCCGCAATGACAACAACGTGGGGCCAGTCCAAGGCAGTTGCTGCAAACCGGGGGGGGCTTTGGCCAGCATTTCTGGTTCAAGATCTACCGCATGCACCAAAGTCATGCGGTGGTATTCAAATACCAAATGGACTGGCCGGGCGGCAAACACCGTCCACAAACCATAGCTCAGCGCAGCCACTTGCAACAGCCCAATGACCGAAAAATCCATCATGAGGTGGCGGCGTGTTTTGCTGGCGTTAAAAATTACCAAGGTGATCAGCGGCCCCAGCACCACATCTACGGCCACCAGTAACGTAAACAACTCACGCCCACCCGACATCTCTCGGTATGGGTAAGGATACCACCAGCCAAACACCAACAAGGCCGCCAATACGGCCACTCCTAGGCTGATGGACAAGTGAATGGCACTAGCGTGCAAACGAAGTTTCCAAGAAGTCAGCATAGAAAAATGAGGTTAAAGGATAAAAAGTGGTTACATAAATCAGGATCAGATGAAATTATTTCTTCTCCTCATGGTATTCATCATCGATATTCACCGACCAAATAGCAGATTTATCAGGATTGCCACTCAGAATAGCTTCGACAGCTAACTTGGCTGTCAGCATAGAGTGATCTTGATTATTATAGCGGTGCATTCCGTTTCTGCCTATTAAATATAAATTACTAAAGCTATCTAGCCATTCACGTATTTTAGGAAAATCTTGATAAGAACCGAAATAGGCAGGATATGTTTTGGGTACACGCACCACTGTCCCATCTAAGACATCGCTTTCGTCAATCATATCAATTTTCTGCAATTCGTGGATTGCAAAATTTTTCATTTCCTCATCATTCATTTGCCATAAATCATCACCTTCTTGGCAAAAATATTCAAGTCCAAGCCAAACGTTGTCAGAATTTTCAATTAGATCTGGACTCCAGTTGTTGAAAATCTGCAATCGTCCAATTCGCACATCACGCTCTTGGATATAAATCCAATTATCAGCTGGCATATGGTTGCTTGATGTGCTGCGTGATTGTGCATTTGCACGCATACGACGCACCAATAAACCAACCGTTATAAAATCTCGATAAGGCAATTCAGCGGCAATTTTTCTTAGATTCTCAGGAGCTGATGGATTCATACCTGCAACCAAATCTTTAACTGGCATAGTTGAGATAACATAATCTGCATCCAATTCACAAATTGAACCTTGTTTGTCTTGCACGACAACTTTTTTTACTTTGTTATTGGCATATTTTATTTCAATTGCTTGCGATTCATATCGAATTCCAACACCTAAATCGATTAATTGTTTGGCCACTTCTTCCCATAACTGGCCTGGCCCTAGTCTAGGGTAAATAAATTTTTCAATTAAACTAGTTTTGGTAGTTACAGCATTTTTATTGGTTAAGCGATGCAATGCATGGCGCACAGCCTCCAAAATAGACAAACCTTTAATCCGTTGCGCACCCCATTCTGCACTGATCTTTTCACAGGGCACACCCCACACTTTTTCCGTATAATCTTTAAAAAAGGTTTTGTACAACTGCCTACCAAATCGATTGATAAAAAAATCCTCCAAAGACTTTTCTTTTTTTATCGGGAATAAAACAGATTTGATATAACTAGCCCCAATTTTTACCAAACGAAATAACCCCAAATTACTCAAGGTAGTAACGCTTATTTTAATAGGATAGTCAAAATATTTTCTCAAAAAATAAATACGAGACAATCTATCTCGCACCAGCATATATTTTCCACTCTTAAAATACTGATCTGATATTTTTTTTGAATTGGTAATCTGACGATCTTGTCCTTGGTACGCAATTCTAATATCTTGCTCATTGGCGGCAATTGGCAAAATATCTCGCCACCAGTTCATTACCCAATCACTTTTAGAAAAGAAACGATGGCCACCAATATCCATGCGATTACCCTTGTAAACAATAGTGCGCGAGATGCCGCCCACGCTACCCGAGGCTTCTAAAACAATAGGCATCATGCGACCATCGCGGGCCAATTCTAAAGCAGCCGTTAAACCTGCTGGCCCAGCACCAATGATAATTACTATCGGTTTTTGCATATTAAACTCTGTTGTGTTAAAGATTTTTTAGGATCTTTGCGAAAAAGCAGTAATTTTCTTAAGGAGAAGTTAAATAAAAAAGTTAGTCCTGCTGCTACCAACTTACTGATTTCAGGCAGAACACCAAATTGCTCAATACCTAAAAAAAGCACAAACTCTGTTACCCCCAAGCCAGCGATTCCGATAGCCAGAAAACTTAAAAACTCAGCTGCTGGTTTCCGATATAAAGTTCGATTTTTAAAAACAAACGATATACTCAAATACCAAGCTGTGAGGACACCAACAGCAAACCCTAATCCCGCGGCCACTACCCAAGGCAATCCGACCCAACGCAAGGCGAATGAAAAAAAAGCAAGATCAACCAGCAGCGCTATCAGCGAAATTGCAAAGTAGCGAAAAAATTCGGAGGTTAGCAAATGATGCCTGTTTGTATTTTTATTCATTTTCCGCCACCAAATGAGAGAAATCTGTGCAACTGTATAAGTAGTAGGTAATTTTTTCGCTTCCTTTAGGCCCACCTACAATAGACCATGTGCCTCGCTCCTTCATTTTTAGTGGCTCTGTGAGGATAAAATAATCTGGCCCAACACTAGCGCATATTTTAGCTACTTCTTTATTATCGATAACGCATGATTCAATATTTGTAGCCGTGCTAACCTCATTTAAATTATTAAAAACTTTACAAATTTGTTTTTGCATTTCAAACAAAGCGAATAATTTTTCTCGACGCACCGCCTCAACAGCTGTACCCCGATTAAATGCAATACCAGCTGATTGTTGTGAACTGGTAAATTGGGGTCTTTGTAGAATAAGCCAAGGTGCTAGTACCTCGTCGTCCCAGAACACTTGGGCCGCGGTCGGAAAGTCAACCCCAAAGATTTGAGGAGAATATTGAGCAGCCTCTATATAGCGCGTCCATTTATTTCGTCTATCCCAAACATCTACTGCATGGATCAATGCAAGCATTAATATAGCAAGAAAAAATATTCGCCAACGTTTGGCATAACTCCAGAAAAATATCCCGGCACACACCAACAGGCCCGCTACCAAGGGGTAAGTAACCAGCATAAATTCTGGCCGTACTGCCTCGCGTTCTCCATCCATTTGCATATAGATAGCCCAAACACCTTGGCTATATTTCGCCAAACCTAAAACCAGTATGAGCCAAGCAAAAACGCGCAGTATCTGCATTAGCCAAGTAGCAACCTTTTTTTCAAAGTATGGCCAAGCAAGGTAGAGTGGTATCAAACACAGTACAGCCAAAGATGAAGGAACGATAGCACGTATCGGACTACCATAAACTATGACAGCAACTAATAAAGCCCAACGTGGGGTTGGGCCTTGATTAATACGCCAATCTGCAATGAGTAACCAAGCAGCACTTGCCATGACCAACCAGTGCAAAAACCATTGAGCACGCCACAATTGCAATCCAGTAGGTAATACAAGGCCCAATATATCAGCTAGAACCAAGGTAGCTAGCATACCAAAGATGGTTGCCATAATGGCACTCCGTGCTAGTAACTGCAAGCGTCCTGTGCTATATTGCACCAGCAACCATCCTAAAAAAATATCAGTAAGCCAATAACCCCACGCTTGGTACTTCCAAGCTGAAAGAAATACATGTGGCGTGCGCTCTATAACCCAGCCATACCACTCTGAATCATAGGGTATAACCAACTGATTAAATGGCTTAACACCTATCCAAGCCAAACCTAATACCGGCAAAATCAACCAGAGTAAGTGCCACCAACGTTTATCCATCCAAATTAATGTACTAAAACCAAGCATAGGTATGACCAGGGCTTGAAGTGGATGAATGGTGGCGGCCAATAACCAACATAGAGCAGCCAGCTTGCGATGGCCTGCTAACCAAGCTGCGATGGTTGCTAATAGCAATGGTTCAGCGATAGAGCGACCAGAAAAGAAAGGCTCTGCATAAGAAAAAATGAGATGACTGCCATAGCCTGTGGGTAAAATCAGAACGGCTAACAAAGCATAGAATTGCTCCCGACCTACAAACAGGGTACGAATTAAAGAAAAAGAGCTAGCAGCAAAAGCACACAGACTAAATAATGTCAATGTCAGGAAAATTTCGGATGGTCGAAAGTAACCAAGTAACCAAGCAATCAGTTCGGGAAAGAAAGTATATTGACTTTGACTACCATAGGCAAAAAACAAATCTTGTGCTAGCTGTTCTGGCGCACGTAGCAGCAAGGCCTGACCGAGGTACAAAACGCTATCGTGACGTATACCGTAGTATGGTTTGAGATACAAAAGCCAAAAAGCTACCAATAAAATCCCGGCCAACCAAGAACTGCATGGTACCTTCTTTTGCTCTAAAAGCCTCAATATACTCATTGTTATCTTATAAAAACTACAGTCAGATGAAGATGGTGACGATCGATGAAGCGTTTGGTGCTGTAAATGGATTCAATTAGGTTCAACAGTAAAAGCCAGATGAAACGTAGCAAAGTAAGGTGCAGAAGAAAAATAGAATAAAAAAACGGCCCCGAAGGGCCGTCAGGTAACTGGAAATCGTCTACATAGCAGATTAATTCCAGAAAACACACATCACAGATCAGAAGTCTTCAGACGGCAGCTGGCAGGCATAAACTTCAGGTCACCATCGAAAGCGCACTTCCAACCTACCACAGGCTTGTTGGTGCCAGTGATAAAGTCAGCAGATGCAGCCTTGGTGGTTAGAGCAGCATCAGTATAGGGTTGCAAAGTGACAATCTTGCCATTGACATCGGTGCCAATGTTGGCTGCTGTCACAGTAATCACACCAGCGTTGGTAGTACCCAAAGCAGCGACATATTGCGATTTGGCGGTGGAGCCTTCACCACAACCAAAACCATTGGTGGAGGCCAAAGCAGCTGCCGATGGCAAGCCAGTTTGCGACGCTTCGGTAATGGTAGTACGGCAGGTAGAGGCAGCCAACAGCACTTCAGACATCTTGGCACGGGCTGTGTAGTCTTGGTAGGCAGGCAAAGCCACAGCAGCCAGAATACCAATGATCGCTACCACGATCATCAGTTCGATCAGGGTAAAGCCTTTTTGCAGATTGCGTTTCATATCATTCTCCTAAGGAGCTTGGATGGAAAGAAAAACCTGCAGAAGGATTCTTCAGGTTCCTCACAATGTGAGCATATTACGTGCCAACCCATGCCAAGGGTGCCAAGTGCAAGCAACTGTATCGATTCATAGGCAAAACAAGACTATCTGTAAGTTCAGGCTTACAAAGTTTGGCTTTTCTCACAGTGGATGATTGCTATTTGACATTTTTGTCGTGCATGTTTGTCAAGCACCCACATCCTGTAAGTCTATAAAAAAACGGCCCGCAAGGGCCGTTGTAGTGGTACTACAAGCAATCTGTATTGCAAACCGCTTGTAGATTGCGTCAATTACAGATCAGAAGTCTTCAGGCGGCAGCTAGCGGGCATGAACTTCAGGTCGCCATCGAAAGCGCACTTCCAACCCACCACAGGCTTGTTGGTGCCAGTGATAAAGTCAGCAGATGCAGCCTTGGTGGTCAGAGCAGCATCCGTGTAGGGTTGTAAAGTAATTTTCTTACCGTTCACATCGGTGCCGATGTTTTGTGCGGTCACGGTCACAACGCCAGCATTGGTAGTTCCCAGAGCAGCCACATATTGCGACTTGGCAGTAGAACCTTCACCGCAACCGAAACCATTGGTAGCTGCCAAGGCAGAGGCTGATGGCAGACCCGTTTGCGATGCTTCGGTAATCGTAGTGCGGCAGGTAGAGGCAGCCAACAGCACTTCAGACATCTTGGCACGGGCCGTGTAGTCTTGGTAGGCAGGCAGGGCCACAGCGGCCAAAATACCGATGATCGCGACCACGATCATCAGTTCGATCAAGGTAAAGCCTTTTTGCAGATTGCGCTTCATATCGTTCTCCTGAGGAGCTTGGATGGAAAGAAAAACCTGCAGAAAAACTCTTCAGGTTCGGTAGGTACTAAGCAGATTGCATGCCAACTTGGTTCAAAGTTGCGAGATACAAATGGACGAAACAACTTGTATCCACCAACCAAGAAAATCCTTCTATTTGTAATGTTTTTCTTACAAACTCTGCGCACTACGGCTGCTGACTGACAGTTTTGTCGCTCACTTATGTCAGCGCCAAAATCCAATCTTGTGCGGCAGCCATCGCGCGCCCGTTAACTCTGGGCCAGACGGCAACTGGCAGGCATGTACTTCAAATCGCCATCGAATGAGCATTTCCAGCCCTTCACCGTTTGGTTGGTTCCGGCCACAAAATCGGCCACCACCGAGGGTGTGGTCAAAGCGACATCGCTGTAGGGCGTAAGAAAGACCGATTTCGTATCCACACCGACACCAATACTTTTGGCCGTGACTTTGATCTGACCATTCTCACTGGTGGTCAGGCTGGCTACATACTGCGACTTGGCTGCTGAGGCGGACTCATTGCAGCCAAAGCCATTGGCACCGGGGGCTGTAGGCAGGCCGCTATGTGCGGCTTCGGAAATAATGGTGCGACAACTCATACCTGCCAAGATGACCTCCGACAGCTTGGCACGGGCTGTGTAATCTTGGTAAGCAGGCAGGGCCACAGCGGCCAGAATCCCAATAATCGCGACCACGATCATCAGTTCAATCAGGGTAAAACCGTTTTGTGGTGTGTGTTTCATCGCGTTTCCCTCAGCCCTCTCCATAGAAACTTCCGTTTTGCGGAAGCATTTTTAGAGGTGGAGTTAGCAGCTTGCGTGCCAACCACGCTCCGCGCCTTCTGCCTACGAAAGGGGCCACAATAACGGGAGCCTGCCACCGTCCTCACACACCGATGCCCACGCCGATGACACAGAAAAAACCCACCCGAAAAATCCATGTAGAAGTAGCGCTGTACGACAGCACGCGCTGCCGAGGCTTCATCCATCTACAAGCCAATCAACGCTTGCAAGACCTGCTAAACGACCGACGCGGCTTCATTCCGTTGGAGATGAGTGCCGAGGGCGGCGAGGAGCTTATTTTGATTTCCAAGCGCTTTATCGTGTATATCCACGAGAGCAATGTCGATTTTTCCGACTTCAAAATCTCTGGCTGAAGAAAGAACGTCGATGCGCGATACCCATGCACTGGTCTTGTTCTCAGGGGGGCAAGACTCCACTACCTGTTTGGCTTGGGCTTTAGAACAGTTTGCCCATGTAGAGACGATTGGCTTTGATTACGGCCAGCGCCACCAAGTCGAGCTGCAAGCACGGCACAATGTGCTGCAGGCCATACGAGCCCAGTTCCCGCAATGGGCTACTCGCCTAGGCCCAGACCATATGGTGGATTTGGCCGTGTTGGGCCAAATCAGCGACACCGCACTGACACGCGATACCGAAATTGCCATGACAGCAGCCGGTTTGCCCAACACCTTTGTGCCGGGGCGCAACCTGCTGTTCTTCCAGCTGGCGGCCGCCGTAGGCTATCGGCGTGGGCTCTACACCTTGGTAGGGGGCATGTGCGAAACCGATTTTTCAGGCTACCCCGACTGCCGAGACGACACCATCAAAGCCTTGCAGGTGGCGGTGTCGCTGGGCATGGGGCAGCGCTTTACCTTTGAGACACCGCTGATGTGGTTGGACAAAGCGCACACTTGGGCCTTGGCCCAAAGCTTGGGTGGCAGCGCCTTGATCGACATTGTGTTGGAACAATCGCACACCTGCTACCACGGCACGCGCGAGGAGCGCCACGCTTGGGGCTATGGCTGTGGGCAGTGCCCAGCCTGTGTGTTGCGCCAGCGTGGCTTTGAGGCTTGGCAAGTCATGACAACATAATTTTTATTGCCATCAAAGCTGCTTCTCATTGAGAATTGCTATCAGGAAATTTTCCGCTGAAAATGCTTTCATGCCAAGGTGGTCTTGGCCGGGTGTTTTGGCTTTTTCTCTGTGCGAAGGGTGTTTATGAGTGCAACCAACCTAGATCAAGAAATTTCTGCTGTCGCCTACGCTCGCCATATTGGCACGGCCATCTTGTATGTCCACACTGACGGCACCTGGGCATTGGGCCGTGTTGGTCAAATGGTGAATGAGTACCAAAGCGTTAAGTTCAATGGGCAGGCAGGCATTCACGACGATACCTTTGACGTTACCGCCTTGGCCGCTGAGTTACGCGACGACGGCGGCTATGTTTTGTACCTGCAAAGCAACCAAAACCCGGCCCTGTTCTTTGAGGCCACCACCGATGCCCAAGGCAACCTTACTGATGCCAAGGCCTTAAGCCAAGCAGAACTGTTTGCCGCCGAAGTGCGCTACGGTATTGACCTGAACTACAACGGTGGGCTGGGCGATGCAATGGTGCTGGTGGATGCTGGCAACGTCAACCTCTACTTGGATGGCTTGGGTGCCTACCAACTGCAGCAAGCCGACGGTAGCTTCCGGCCCTTGCAATTGGGGGGCCAAACTATCACGCTGGACGCACTAGAGGGCTTTGAAATTGACGTAGTGGTACCCAAAGAGGAGGGTGGCTACGAAATTTATGTGAGCGACGAAGAGGGCAACGTGTTTGAACTGGCCACCGACGAGGCTGCCAGTGTAGATGCAAGCACTATCAAAACGGTAGGTTCGGCACGCATCGCCGAAGTCAAATCGCAGCTGGGTGAAGACATCAATGGCGCAGGCGACCTGCCAGCCCAAGCTGGCTGGACTGCACTGCTCAAAACCGCCGCCATCAAAACCCAAGTCGAAGCACTCACGGCCAACAATGCCAAAATCAACCATGCCGGATTGGTCAGTATTGTGGATACGGCGATTGCCTCGGTGGGTGGTGCAGGCAACCCGATTGGTGCGGATGTGTTCAGCGATCTCAAGGCGATTGCCGCCCGCGGCCAAACGCTGTTCTCTGCGCCAGATTTGACGGGGGCCGAAACCGGCTATTTGTTGTATGTATTCAACCAACTCGTCAATGGTTCTAAGGCCAATAATTTTTATACCGGTGGCCAAACCCAATCCCAAAGCTTAGGCAACCTCAGCGCCAACGCCACGGCCAGCACTTTGCAAAAATTACAAGACAAATGGCTATTAGGTAAAGACCTACCCAACCCGACGACGCAAGGCGATACCGCCAACCCTCAAGCGTCAGCAGCCTCTGGCGTGTACAAAGCTTTTAATGCTGAACTGATCAGCGGGGCTTCTGCCTTTGATGTAAACCAAGGCAGTGCTGGCACTTGCTATCTGTTGGCTTCTATTGCTGCAGTGGCCCAAGTCAACCCTACGGCCCTCAACAGTGTGTTTGTTGCTAACGGCAGCGCTGCCGATACGCTACAGACTTGGGGCGTGCGCTTCTTTGATACCAATGGCAAAGTGCATTGGGTCACGGCCAACAACCAATTTGTGGTCAAGAACGCCGAAGACACCGAAACCGCTTACAGCAAGGTCAAGGGGGTGGATGCACAAGGCAACCCAACGCAAGAACTGTGGACACCGCTGCTAGAAAAGGCTTACGCCCAAGCCAACGAACTGCAAATTTTTGGCCGCACCACACAAACCAACTCCATGATGGCGATTGAGGGTGGGCTGGCCGAGGCTGTAGTCAATGTGGTGGGTGGCAAGGTCACTACTTTTACCAATGAAGTAACTACCTACAACGGCAACAGCATCCTAACCAGCAGTGTGGTACCTACCGGCAGCACTGCCTTAGAGGAGTACACCAAAGCCATGAACGAGGGCAAGGTACTGTTGGTAATGTCTGGTGCCACCACCAACGATGCCAACGGTGCCAAGTTGTTTGTGCCCGGTCATGCATATATGGCCTACGATGCAGATACCAGCAGCAGCACCAATACCACCGTGAAGGTGTATAACCCTTGGGGATTCTCAGTTGCCAAAGCAGGCGAAGAGACCCCGTCCTACTTGGCCCCGTTTGACATGGATATGGCCACCTTGGTGGGTACTGCCGGTATTGAGTTGTGGGTGGGGGCCTGATCGACCACTGCTCACCATCTCACCAGCGGCTAGCGCGCTGGTGGGTGCTCCAAGGCGCGGGTTGCAGTGTTGTACAGTCCTTGCACCTTGGGCACGTTTTCTTCTAATTCGCGGATGCGTTGCGGGCCGCTGGGGTGCGTGGACAAAAAAGCCAGCCCACTGGTTTGTCCGCCCGTGGCTTGGCCCATTTTGCGCCACAGGTTGACGGCAGCGCTGGGCGCATAGGCGGCGCGGGCGGCAATTTCTAACCCCACCAAGTCGGCATCGCTCTCGTCGCTGCGGCTAAATTGCAGCGTGAGCAATTGCCCACCCAAGTTGGCCGCCAAAGTGCCCAAATCGCCCAGCCCCAGCAGCTGTGCCCCCAAACGCAAACCAATGTTCGTGGCTTGGGTTTTGGCGAGGCGCTCGCGTGCATGTTCACGCAGCGCATGTGCCATCTCGTGGCCCATGATCATGGCGGCCTCGTCGTCGGTCAGCTGCAATTTGCTCAAAATACCCGTGTAGAAGGCAATTTTGCCGCCGGGCATACAAAAGGCGTTGATTTGGGGGCTGGCAATCAAATTGACTTCCCAGCGCCAGCTGCGCGCGCGTGGGTTCCACGGTGCGGTAAAGGGGAGCAAGCGTCGCCCAATGGCGCGCAGGCGTTGCAGTTGCGGGTGGTTGTCAGGGGCCAAGGCGCGTTGGGCGCGGGCTTGTGCCAACATTTGGCTGTATTGCTGCTCTGCAGCGGCTTCTAAGGTTTCTGCTGGTACCAACTTACGCAAGGTGGAGGCGTTACCCACATCCACTTGGGCCAAGGCGGGCGGCGCAATGACGCTGGCCCCGGCGGCCAGCAAAAAGCCACGGCGTGCAGACCACGGACTATGGGCCGCCATAGTCGGTGAGGACGAAGAATGGGAGCAGAACAGGCACATGCGCCAATAATAGGCACAAAAAGGAATCCTTGATGTCAGCCGACCCCGCAGCCGTTCCACCAGCCCCACGCCTGTCTTGGCAGCAAACCCTGCGCGTGTATTTAGAACCGGCCAGCTTGCGCATGCTCACTTTGGGCTTTTCTGCGGGCCTGCCATTGCTGTTGGTGTTGGGGACTTTGAGTTTTTGGCTGCGCGAGGCGGGTATCGACCGTACCACGATTGGCTACCTCAGCTGGGTTGGGCTGGCCTATGCCTTCAAGTGGGCTTGGTCGCCCTTGGTAGACCGGCTGCCGTTGCCCCTGCTGACACGCCGGTTTGGGCGGCGGCGCAGTTGGCTGTTGTTATCGCAGGGGCTCATCATGGCAGGGCTGGTCGGCATGGCCTTCAATGATCCGCAGCAGGCGCTAGAGCCAGTGGTCTGGTGCGCTTTAGCGGTGGCTTTTGGTTCGGCCACGCAAGATATTGCGTTGGATGCCTTCCGGATTGAATCTGCCGATACCCAGCGCCAAGCAGCCCTGGCGGCCACCTACCAAACGGGTTACCGGCTGGCCATGATTTGGGCCGGGGCTGGGGTGTTGTGGTTGGCGGCGCGCGCCCAAAGTGCAGAGGCCAACGGGTACGAACACCCTGCTTGGCAGATGGCTTATTTGGTGATGGCGGCTTCGATGCTGGTGGGCACATGCACCGTACTGCTATCGCGCGAGCCCGTGCCACAAGCGTTGCCACCAGCACGCAATGCCACAGAGTGGTTGCGCGGTGCGCTGGTGGAGCCATTTGCCGATTTCGTGCGCCGCTACCAGTGGCAAGCCGTGCTGGTGCTGGCCTTGATTGGCATCTACCGCATCAGTGATGTGGTCATGGGCATCATGGCCAATCCGTTTTATGTCGATATGGGTTACAGCAAAGACGAAGTAGCCGCTGTGACCAAGGTGTTTGGCGTGCTCATGACGTTGTTGGGTGCCTTTATCGGGGGCGTGTTGTCTTTGCGTCTGGGGGTGATGCGGGTGCTGATGCTGGGCGCAGTGCTCTCGGCCAGCAGCAACCTGCTGTTTGCTTGGCTGGGTACGCGTGGGCACGATCTCACAGGGCTGATCTGGGTGGTCAGTGCCGACAATCTCTCGGGTGGCATTGCCTCGGCGGCGTTCATTGCCTATCTGTCTGGGCTGACCAATGTGCAGTATTCGGCCACCCAGTATGCGCTGTTTAGCTCCATGATGCTACTGGCCCCCAAATGGCTGGCCGGGTTTTCTGGACAATTTGTGGATGCCTATGGCTATACCCACTTTTTTGTCGGTACAGCCTTGCTCGGGCTGCCGGTATTGCTGCTCTTGGTATTAGTGGCACGGTTACCCTTGACGGCCCACAGGTCTTGAATAACAAACTCCCACAACACTCCCCGCCACACCCCAGTTTTACCGCCGCTTTACCCGTGCTTCAACCAGGTGGCATAGGCTATTGGCATTCTCTTGTTTTATCTTGGCTTTAGCACGCTCCACCATGAATGCCCACCTGTTGATGATTGAAGACGATGCCCGTTTGGCCCAGATGGTGGCCGAATATCTGGGGCAAGCAGCGATGCAGCTGAAGCACTGTGCCGATGGTCAGAGCGGGCTGGCCCAGTTGTCGGCAGGGCCACGGCTGCCAGACTTGGTTATTTTGGACTTGATGTTGCCCGACATGGATGGTCTGGACGTGTGCCGCGCGATACGCAGTTTGTCGGGTGCTGCGGCACGCGTGCCCGTGCTGATGCTCACGGCCAAGGGCGACCCAATGGATCGCGTGATTGGCTTGGAGCTCGGTGCCGACGACTACCTGCCCAAGCCGTTTGAGCCACGTGAACTGCTGGCACGCATTCGGGCTATTTTGCGCCGCCGCAGTGATGGCCCAGCCACCAGCACAGCCCCCATGCGCTTTGGTACCCTCGAAATTGACCGCGATGCACGCACCGTGACCGTGGCCGGACAGCCGTGTGAATTAACCTCTTACCAGTTTGATTTGTTAGTGACACTGGCCGAACGCGCTGGGCGCGTACTGACACGCGAACAAATCATGGAGGCCGTGCGCGGGCGCGAGTTAGAAGCGTTTGACCGCTCGATTGATGTGCACATGGGCCGTATTCGTGCCGCGATTGAACAAGATGCCAAAAACCCACGCCGTATCCTGACCGTGCGCGGCGTGGGCTACGTGTTTGCCAAACAGCAAGACTAAAGTAGCGCCATGATGTCCCTGCTGCGCTTGTTCTCACAACACCTGCACCTGCGGATTTGGCTGGCCGTGGTGAGTGTGGTGGCGGTGCTGATGCTACTGGTCGGCTGGGCTTGGCGCGTCGCGGCAGAACACCACTTGCAAAACACCACCCCGGTAGCGCGTGACATTGTGTTCCGTGATGCCCAAGGCACTGTGGTTGGGCGCGGTACCTCGCAGCGGGTGCCCGGGCCTGTGCCAACCTTCCAATTACAGTTGGACAACGGTACGTCCTACCGGCTGGAGATGACAGCACGCCCAAGCCACCCGGTACCGCCACCACCCGACAAAACAGCGGCCTTTTGGCTGCGCCCACCATTGGGCTTTGTTTGGATGCTGGCGGTAGTAGGGCTGGCGGTGGCACTGGGGGCCTTTCCGGTAGTGCGGCGGCTGCTCAAGCGCTTGCAGGTTTTGCAACGCAGTATGCAGCGCTTTGGCGAAGGCGATTTGAGCATCCGTGTGCCTGTACAGGGTGATGATGAGGTAGCCGATTTATCGCGCCAATTCAATGCCGCGGCCAGCCGGATTGAGGCTTTGGTGCAATCGCACAAGTCTTTGCTGGCCAACGCCTCGCACGAGCTGCGCTCGCCCCTGACACGCATCCGTATGGGGTTAGAACTGATGGACACCGCGCAACCAGCACCCGCCTTTCGGGCCGAAATCTTGCACAACATTGCCGAACTAGACCAATTGGTGGATGAAATTTTGCTGGCCAGCCGTTTGGATGCGCTAGAGGCCGATATCGGTACGGTAGAGCTGGTGGATTTGGTCGGGCTGGCAGCCGAGGAATGCGCGCGCGTGGGGGCCGATTTGGATGCTGGCACCGATACGCTAGAGGTGGTTGGCGTGGCCAAATTGCTGCGCCGCGCCTTGCGCAACTTGCTGGAAAATGCGCGCCGCTACAGCCAAGGCGAGATTACAGTGCTGCTGCGGCGGCAGGGCGATATGGCCCAAGTGCAGGTGTGTGACCAAGGCCCCGGCGTACCCGAAGCGCTGCGCGAACGCATCTTTGAACCCTTTTTCCGGCTACCAGGGGCCAGTGAACGTGCTGGGGGCGTAGGCTTGGGGCTGGCGCTGGTGCGCTCGATCGCGTTGCGCCACCAAGGTCGGGTGCATTGCCAAGACCATCCGGGGGGCGGGGCGTGCTTTGTTTTAGACCTGCCATTGCAATCCGACTAACCCTATCATCCATCAAACGGGTTGCGGCTGAGGCACCAAGGCATCGGCCAGTTCTACCCGATTGCGCCCGGCACGTTTGGCGGCGTACATGGCTTGATCGGCCCGGTCAATCAAAGCCTGTGCATCTTGTGGCCCTTGTGGAATACAGCCATACACGCCAATGCTGATGGTGGCAGTGATGTTTTGCCCTTCCCAAGGTACCACCAACTGTTCTACGCTGTAACGCAGGTGTTGGGCCAAGGTGGCAGCCCCACTCATGGGGGTATTGGGCAACAGCACCAAGAATTCTTCGCCACCGTAGCGCCCCAAAGTATCTTGGGCGCGCAAACTCAACTGCAAACGCTGCGCCACTGCCCGCAGCACCGCATCACCAGCCAAATGACCGTAGGTGTCATTGATAGCCTTGAATTTATCAATGTCCGCCATGAGCAAAGACACCGGCCAGCGCCCACGGGCCGCTTGGGCCAGCACATGCTGGAAGGTGTCCAAAAAAGCACTGCGGTTGGGCACTCCGGTCAAGGCATCGAGCCGGGCGTGTTGGCGAAACTCAGCGTCGGCTTGCTCGCGTGTCATCAAGACATAGCCCAAGGTGACAAACACCAAGCCCGCCAGACCAGCAAAGTAGGTCAGCACCTGCGGCAATTGGGGCTGGTGGTGTATCTCTAGCCCCCACTCGCGCCCCCCCCACAGGTAGTACAAACGCACCAAATAAATAAGGGCCATCAGCCCAGCCCCCCCCAGCAACAACCAACGCCCACGGTCTAGCGGAGCATTCTGGCAGCGCAATGCACTGGAGGCTACCAGCAGCCATTGCACCAACAGCACCACATCCACACTGGGCACACGCAGCCGTGGTTGCTCTAAAAAAAGCCAAGACAACACCGCCACCAACCACACCGGCCCGGCCAACCACCAAGGAGAACCACGCCGCTGGTGAAAAGGCTCTAGCGCTAGCAACACCAAGGCAAAAGACAAGGACAACAGCACATTGCCCAACCACAGCAGCCAAGGCATGTGAAACCAACTGAACAGCCCAAACAATACAAACCCAGCCGCCACCAGCAATAAGGCACAACCCCACAGTGCCAAACCAAAACGACACGGCAGTCGCCACCCGGACACCAACACCGCCGAGCCCATAGAAAAAGCCACCACCACAATGGCCAACAACACCGTAGGCATATCAATGTGCATGGGGACAATCCTTTCTTGGTGCAGGCGCGGGGGCAGAAACACCCAATAGCCGCCATCTTATGCGTTGGACAATGTGGCTAAGCCGAAGAACAATACCGCCATGACCCTTCTGACCCCCTGCCATCTGGCCGTTTTTTGGCGCATTGAGGATTTTTAGGCAATGCGTATTCTCAAACTCCTGCGCGACCACTCCACCAACGGCATTACCACTTACCACCGTATGCTCACCCAAGCCCTGCAAGCCCAAGGGCACGAGGTGGCGCTATGGCCGGGCCCATCGGGCCGTTGGGGGCAAGACCCGCGCACTTGGCTGTTGCACCCGCACCTAGAGCCACTGGTACGCCAGGCGGTGGCCGCTTGGCAGCCAGACATCATTTATGTCAGCCACTACACCCAAGCGCGCTTGGCACACCGCTTGCGCCAAACCTTGGGCATTCCGTGGGTGGCCTGTATGCACAACGGCCATGCACCCCAGCGCATGGCGCAATGGGCCACGCTCTACACCAATGCCAGCGGCATTGTGACGATGAGCAAAACCCTAGACCAGATGTATCAAACGCTGGTGCAGCAAGCTCCAGCCTGGCCTAGCGGCGCGGCACGCCCGGCTTTTTTGCTCAGTCGACTACCGCTGCGTGCTGGCGCTTTGCGCCCGCCTTACCAAGCAGGACAGCCTTTGGTACTGAGCTACTGCTCGCGCCTGAGCGGCCAAAAAGGCCCACGCTGCGGCGCTTGGCTACAAGCAGTCGCCTCTTTGCCGCATGCCTCGGCCTTGCAGTTGCAAGTGATTGGCGGTGGCAGCCATTTGGCCGCCCTGAAAAAACAGGCACAAGACTTGGGCTTGGCCGTGCAATTTACCGGCATGGTGTCCAATCCGGGGCCATTTTTAGAGCGCACCGATGTACTGACAGGGGCCGGTTATGCGTTGATGGAAGGACTGGTACACGGCTGTGCCGGGGTGGGCTTGGGCTTTGGTGGCTGTTTTGGGGCCATCACCCCAGCGCGGCTAGACGAAGCTTTTGCGGTGAATTTTGGCGACCATTGCCCGTATCCGCTACCTGATAGCGCCGAAAGCATTGCCCAAGCTTTGCGCTTGGCCATAGAGCAGCACCAACAGGGCCACAGTGCCGTGGTGGCACAGCGTTGTCGCACCCAGTTTGATCCGGCCAACATTGCAGCAGAACTAGCCGCGTTTTTTCAGACGCTGGTCAAGGCTTAGGGGGCGGACTGAAACCAGCGCAAAAACTTGCGCCGCCGCAGCCACCAGCCACGCCGCCAATAAGCTTGGGCCAGTGCCTCTGGGCTCAGGGGCGAGGCAGCACAAAAGTTTTGGCGCAGTTGCTCCGCCAATACAGAGGGTGGCGGCCCCGCTGGATCGGTGCTGCTCTGGCAAACGTAACGCATGGCCCCCATCAGGCTGCGTGCGGCTTGGTGTGCCAGCGCAAAGCGCAGGGCAGGCTGCTGCGCTAACTGGGGCGCTGTGTGTAGCGCTTGGGCCAAAGGCAACAGCGCTGCCGACTGGTCTAACGCTTTACTATTGGTCATGGTGGCCAAGATGCTGCCATTGCGCTGGCGGTAAGCCACCCAAGGTTGGGGCGCATAAAAAAAGCTGTTGGCTTGCAAGGCCATCAACGGCATGGTGGCCATATCTTCAAAGTAACGCCCGACCGGAAAGCGCACAGCCGCAGCACTGCCCACTGGCCCCCACAGAGCGCGCCGTGAAATTTTGGACCACGCATGCAGTTGGCCCGCCATGAGCATACCGGCCAAGAGTTGACCACCATCGCGCACCAAGCAGCGTGCCGGGCCATCGAAGCTGCGCCGGTGGGCTTCGCCCCGCAAACGGTGTTTGAACTGCATGCGTTCACGCCACACTTGAAAATCACACAACACCACGTCGGGCGCATGCTGGCGCACAATGGCCTGCAAGCCGGCGATGGCACCAGGCAATAATTTGTCGTCCGAATCAAGGAACCAAAGGTACTCACCCGTGGCAGCGTCGATCATGGTGTTGCGCGCTGCACTCAGGCCTGCATTGCGCTCGTGGCGCAGCAACTGCAAGCGCCCCGGCCACCGTTGGTCGAGTTGCTGCATCAAGGCCCACGAGCCATCGGTGGAGCAATCATCTAATACCAACACCTGCACCCCGCCTCCAGCGGGCAACTGCGCTAACACCGACTGCAAGCACTCTTCCAAGTAGCTTTGCACGTTATAGACCGGCACCAAAATGCTCAACCAAGTCGTCGTCATGCAGCCCCCTCTGGCGTACGGTTTGCCCATGTACGTGCTCCGCGCTCTAAGCCACGCACTGCAGCCCACAGCACGGCCACATAGAAGACAAAAAACATGATGCCACTGTTGTGGTTAAAAAATGGTTGTGACATGCCAAACACCCCATAACAGACAGGAACCAAACTGCCCATTACACGCAAGGCCAAGGCATGGTGCCAATCGTCAGAGCCCTCGGGCCACTGCTGTAAACGGGCCGGGCTAGGCCAGAACAGGTAAAGCACATAGGCAAACAAACAGGCCTGCAGCAATACCCCCCAGAGCCCGACCTTGACCCAGACATCCAAAAAATCGTTGTGAACTTGGGGGTAGCGCAGTAGCAACTGTGCAAACTCACCATGGGCGACGCGCCGCTGCATCTCTTCTACAAAACCGTGCGCACCCCACCCCCACCAAGGCTTTTGGGGAATCATTTGTGCCACCAATCGGTATTGGTCGAGCCGATTACCAATCGAGGTATTGCCATTGCCGGTGCTGAGGTAAATTTCCACCTCAGTCACGGCCAAGGCCATTCTCTCGTTCAGGCTGGGGGTAAAAACCAATATAGCAGCCACCACTACCACCGCCGCCACCGACAGTGCCAACAAAGGGCGAAACCACTGGGGGCGAATCTGCCGCACCTGCAGCAACAGCACCGGAAACACCAGCAATAAAGCCAGCCAGCCACCGCGCGATTGCGACAGTAAGGAAGCTCCTATGCCTGCCACCACAGCCCCACACAGCATGGCCCGCCAAGCCCAACTGCGTAGCCGCCACAACACCCCCACACAAACCAAAGCCATACAGGCCAGCAACAAAGCCAGATTGCCCCACTGGATGGCATTGGTAAATCCCGTGGCCCGCTCCAAGCCTTGGCCAACGGTCTGCCACACAGCCAGCCCCCCCATGCCAATGCAACCCAACGGCACACCGGCAATAAACGCCTTGGGCGGCGGCGGGTAGGCCACGACAAACAACAAACAGGGTATGCCGAGCAGCCATTTGATCCCCTTGTCCCAACGCGCAGCGCCGTGGTCTAAAGAGAGCAAAAACCACATGCAGCCCATACCGGCAAACAACAGCGCCAGCTTGAGTGTGGCTGGCTCAGGCGGCTGGCGCAGCCAGCGCGGGGCAAAGCACAGTGCGCCCAGTAGCAGTAGCACGGCCGCATAGGAATAGCCCGAAGGCACCCAAATAGCCAATGCGGCCAACAAAAAGGCCGCCAGCGCCGTGACAGCACTGGGAAGATCATTCAATTTGAGCATGGAACAGAGGCTGGGGGTACATTCAGCAAAGCGCGGTAGCGCTGCCACATGTGGTCACGTCCAAAATTTTCCAACGCATGGCTGCGGGCCGCCTGCCCCAGACTTTGGGCCAGCGCTGGGTTTTGCAACAAGCGCTGCAACGCATCGGCCAACGCACTGGCATCGGCATGCGGAACCAGCAAGCCGGTGCGTTCATGTGCGACCACCTCGCGCACACCCAGCACCTCGGAGCCGACGCAAGCACAACCAGCCGCCATCGCCTCGACCAAAGCCAAAGGCATGCCTTCCCAGTGGGTAGAGAGTACGAACACTTGAATGCTGGCCAAGCGCTGGGGCACATCGGCCACATTGCCCAAAAACCGCACCTGTGCCTGCAAATCGAGTTGCTGCACCAAGGCTTCGGCTTTGGCACGCAGCCGGGCGCTGCCCGCGCCCGCCAAATACAGCACCGGCGTGAGACCACGTTGGCGCAACAGCGCCAGCGCCTGTATCAGCGTGGCATGGTCTTTTTGCCGGGCAAAACGCGAGGCCATCAGGATGGCCGCCTCGCGCTGCTCCCAGCGCTGGGGCAGCAACTGCGCCGGAAAGCGCTCCAGCGCAATGCCATTCGGAATCGCCAAACAACGCTCGGGGGCAAAACCACGCTCGACCAAGGCCGTGCGCACCCCTTCCGAGACACCGATACTGGCTTGGGTATAGGGTTGCAGCGCCAAGGCTTGGCGCAAACGCCGGGGGGTATAGCGCTCGTGGGAGTTGTGCTCTACATGGTAGATGCGTGGCACCCCCTCAGCCACAGCAGCACGGCGGCCCCAAATGTGGTCACTGAAACCGTGGGCAAAAACCACATCCGGCTGCCAAGCACGCATGATTTTGCGCAGCTCCCACACCGTGAGCAGATGCAACCAGTTAGACACCACTTGCACTTGCAAGCCCTGGTCGCGCAACTGCTGCACGCGCGCTGGCGCGGTATTGCGCTTGCGTCGCAACACCAGCAAGGTTTGAACGTGCGGGTCATGGCGTGCTGCTAGGCACAAGTCCACCGCCACCTGCGTAGCACCAGAGAAACCGCCCGTCACAAAATGCAGCACTTTCAGCGGGCGTACCATGCCTTGCGTCTGCATGGAGGAAGGTGACTGCGCATAAACGGCAGCCCCTCCTGTGACTGCAGCCCCGTTGACGGGCTGCGGGGCACTCAATGGCCGCCCTTGACCACTTCGCCCGCCTTCAGGCGGTACACGGTGCCGCAATAGGGGCACTTGCCCTCGCCGGTGTGTGCCACATCCACATAGACCTTGGGATGGGTGTTCCACAGCTTCATGCCCGCTTTGGGGTTGGGGCAAAAAACACCGCCTTGGCGGTTGAGCTCCGAGGCCAACAGTTCAACAACAGCAGCTTGGGACATGGCAATCAGACCTTGGTGAGCCAGTGGGCGTATTGCGGGTTGCGGCCATTGACGATGTCAAAGAACGCACTTTGGATTTTTTCGGTAATCGGGCCACGGCTGCCGCAACCGATTTCCAGCCGGTCGAGCTCGCGAATCGGGGTCACTTCGGCGGCAGTGCCGGTAAAGAAGGCTTCATCGGCGATATAGACTTCATCACGCGTGATGCGTTTTTGCACAATTTCCAAGCCCAAATCTTTGGCAATGTGGAAGATGGTGTTGCGCGTGATACCGTTGAGCGCACCAGCCGACAAATCCGGGGTGTAAATCACACCGTTTTTGATGATAAAGATATTTTCGCCTGCGCCTTCCGAGACAAAACCGGCGCTGTCGAGCAACAAGGCCTCGTCGTAGCCATCATCGGTGGCTTCCATGTTGGCCAAGATGGAGTTGCTGTAGTTGCTCACCGCCTTGGCCTGCGTCATGGTGATATTGACGTGGTGGCGCGTGTAGCTAGAGGTCTTGACGCGGATGCCACGCTTCATGCCTTCTTCGCCCAGGTAAGCACCCCAAGCCCAAGCTGCGGCCATGACGTGGATGGTGTTGCCCTTGGGCGATACGCCCAACTTCTTATCACCAATCCAAACCAAGGGGCGGATGTAGCCGCTCTCGAGTTTGTTCTCGCGAATGACGGCTTTTTGTGCCTCGTTCACCTCTTCTTTGCTGAAGGGCAGCTTCATGCGCAAAATTTTGGCGCTGTTGAACAGGCGGTCGGTGTGTTCCTCTAGGCGAAAAACGGCAGTGCCATTGACGGTGTTGTAGGCGCGTACGCCCTCAAAAACGCCGCAGCCATAGTGCAGTGTGTGTGTCAGCACGTGGATTTTGGCATCGCGCCAATCCACCATCTGGCCATCCATCCAGATTTTGCCGTCACGGTCGGCCATCGAGGGAATCACGGGGCTCATGGGTATCCTTTGGGGTTGCAGGGAGTCGCAAAACTGACGATTTTACGGCGTGGGGGCCGCAGGTGCAGCATCGTTGTCGGCTTGGGGCAGGTTGGGGCGCTGCAATTGCCACTGCAGCAGCTTGCCATGCTGAAATTGGCACTCCACCCACGAGCCGCTGGCATCAGTCCAGCGGTAAACTTCGGGCTGCGTGTTGGCAGGCGATTGCAGTTGCCCCAGCGAACGTGTCAGGGCCAACACATGCAGCAAACTGACACCGGGGCGCAATTTGGCGTGCAGCATGACAGCACTGCCGACATGCCCGATCGGGCGCTCTGCCGTTTTTTGCAGCACATTCATCAGCCGGGTGAAGTGCAGCAACAACCACATCACCAGCCCGCCACCGACAGCCAACACACCGGGCCAAGCGTAGCTACGATAACCCAGCCACAGCAGCCCCAGCACCAACAAAGGCAGCCACACATTGCGGTAGTTCATGAACGGCATGGCACTTGGGGCTTACAAGCGCTGTGGGCACTCATTTACGCAATTGGCCTTCTGAGTTCACAATGGTCAGCTCCACCCCACCCCAGCCTTGGCGACCATTGGGGCCATAGTTGACGCTCACGCCGCCCAAGTCGTAATTACCCAACTGCTGGAGCGCGGCCAACACCCGCTCGCGCGATGGTGTGCCAGCCCGGCGCACCGCCTCGGCTGCAATTTTGGCCCCAGCAAAGCCTTCGAGACTGGAGTAGCTCATCGGCTCTTTCGGGGCAAAGCGCCGCATGGTTTGCTGGTATTCGGTAATGAGTGGCTTGTACATGGTGTACGGATAAGGCAACGATTGGCTTAACACCATGCCGCGCGCCTTGTCTTTGCCCGCGTGGGCCACCAAATCATCATGCAACAGCACCGATACACCGTACATTTGCATCGTGCCACCGGGGGCGGCGCGCATGGCGCGCACAAACTCGTAGGCCGGGCGGCCAGAGGCCAACACCAAGATTGCCTTAGGCTGCGCCCCCAAAGTTTCTTTCACAGCGGCCTGCACGCTGGCTCCAATGTTGTCGGGCTTGGCATCCAATACCGAGTGCGATACCACTTTCAAATCGAGTGCAGGCGCACGCTCCAGCGCCAACTTCGACAGCATCGGGCCAAAGGCAATGTTCATGCTGACTACCGAGATGGCATCCCGACCCCAGTTTTTGGCTTCCTTTAGCAGGGCTTCAATCTCATTGGCATAACCACTGCGAAACGGAAAGATGTTCGCGCCACTGATGACGTGTTTATCCCCTTGCAAGGGTGCAATCACGGCAATCTGGCCCTGCCCGGCAATGTTTTGCTTGGCAATTTCAGCCAAGCCCGCGCTATTGAGCAAACCAAGCAAACCAACCACCGTAGGGTCGTCAATGCTCTCTTTGGTCAGGCGCAACATCTGCTCGGCATTCAGGTCATCGTCTTTGACCTTCAAAACCAACTTGTTTCCCTGTATCCCTCCCTTGGCATTGACGGCATCAAAATAAGCTTGAATGCCCACGGCCATGCCTTTGGCGTTGTCTTTAGAGGCGGGGTTGGTCTGTGAAGCAATTTGTACAAACACCACCTCCTCGGCCTGTGCGGCTCCGCCCAGCGTCAGGCCGCACAGCAGCAGCGTGCAAGATTTACGAAAAAAAGCCATTGTGTCTCCATCCATTTGATTGCAATAGCGAAGGTTGAATAGGGTGCAGTTCAAGAAATTGGTGCCATGCCCGGTCTGTGCCGCACCGGCGCTAGTAGCGCTAACAGTGCTAACAATCGCGCTGCTCGGTCGACAAAAAGGTCTCGGCATATTGGCGATACACCTGCTGGCGCACAAACACGTCGTACAGGTCGGGGTCGATATGGCCACGCTCCTTGAAGCCGCGCAAAATATCCAAGGCTTGGGACAATGGCATCGCCTTTTTGTACGGACGGTCATGCGCCGTCAGGGCCTCGAAGATATCGGCAATCCCCATCATGCGGGCCTGCCAACTCATTTGTTCACGCTTGAGGCCATTGGGGTAGCCTGTGCCATCCATGCGCTCATGGTGGCCGCCTGCATATTCAGGCACATTTTGCAAATGCTGCGGCCACGGCAGGCTTTGCAGCATTTTGATGGTCGCCACAATATGGTGGTTGATGGTTTCACGTTCAGCAGCATTCAAAGTGCCAGAGCGCACTGTCAGGTTGTCTATTTCGTCCTCGGTCAGCAGCGGAGCTTCTGGGCCAGCCGGGGGGTGCCAACGGTAACTGGCAGCAATCTGGCGCACGCGCTGCATATCGGCCTCCCCCATGCGTTCTGCGCCGATGTTGGCGCAGCGCAAAAACGCGCGGTCGGCATCGCATTGGGCACAAAAGGCAGCATATTCAGCTTCAGCTTCGGCGGCATCGGCTCCTTGGGCGATAGCCTGCCACTGGCGCACCAAAGCATCGCGCTTGACCACTTCCCAGCGGGTATCAATTTCGTGGATGCGGTCGTGCAGGGTTTGCAGCTTGGTCGCCTTGTCCACCACATGCACCGGCGTAGTGACCTTGCCGCAATCGTGCAGCAGGGCGGCAATGCGCAACTCATAAAAATCTTTGTCGCTCAAATGCACCTGTGCCAATGGCCCCTCTTGCGTGGCATTGACGGCACGCGCCAGCATCATGGTCAGTTCAGGCACACGCTGGCAATGGCCGCCGGTGTAAGGCGACTTGTCGTCAATGGCCACGTTGATGGCTTGGATAAAACCCTCAAACAGCGCTTCGAGTTGGTAGAGCAATTGCCGGTTGTTCAACACAATGGCCGCTTGCGAGGCCAAAGATTCGGCCAAGCGCTGGTCGGCCTGCGAAAACACACAGACCTGCCCTGTTTCGGGGTCGAGGGCATTCAACAGTTGCAGCACGCCAATCAGGTTGCCCTCGTGGTTCTTCATGGGCACGGTCAAGAAGGACTGCGAACGGTAGCCCGTGCGCTGGTCAAAGGCCCGTGTGCCAGAAAAATCGAAGCCCTCAGCGGCGTACGCATCTGGGATGTTGACGGTTTGGCCGGTGTTGGCCGCAAATGCCGCTACCAAGTGGTTATTGGGCAAGCCCTCGGCAGTTTGCAATGGCAGGTCATGGAACAGACCAGAAATAGGCAGGCCCGTCGTGCCGCCCAGCGCAATATGCAATGAGTCGGTACGGACGATCTCAAAATGCAGATGCTGCCCTTCTTTGGTCAGCAAATACAAGGTTCCCCCATCGGCACGGGTGATGGCCTTGGCGGCCAGCAGAATTTTCTCTAGCAGGCGATTGAGGTCGCGCTCGCTCGACAGGGCCGCGCCGATCTCGTTGAGCTGCTCAAAACGCCGGAACAAGGCATCGGTTGTTTCCATCATGCTTGCCTACCTCTGTTGTTTGCTGCCATGCTGCTATTGCAGCACAGCGGCAGGCGTTTTGGCGCGTATTATGGTTTTTAGTGCTGGTGGCCGTGGGCGCTGTGGACATGGCGATGGTCAATTTCGGTCGCGGTGGCTGGGCGCACCTCGATCACCGTCCCCTGAAAACGCAGTGCCTGACCAGCCAATGGGTGGTTGCCATCCAGATGCACCTCGGGGCCTTTGATTTTGACGACACGAAACACCTGTGGCTGACCGTCTGCACCAGGGCCTTGCAATTGCCCACCCACTTTGACCCCCGGCGGAAATTCGGTTTTGGGAATGGTGCGTACTAAAGATTCGTCGCGCTCGCCAAAAGCATCGGCCACCGACAGGTCTACGCTGGTGCTAAAGCCGACCGTTTGGCCATCGAATGCAGCTTCAATCTTCGGAAAGATACCCTCGTAGCCACCATGCAGATAAGCCAAGGTGCCCGCATCTAGCGGCTTGCCTTGCGGGGTGGTGATTTGGTAGCGCAGGGTGACAGCGGTGTTTGGAGCAATTTGCATGGTGCGCTTTCGTAGCGTTGCAGAAAAAAGGAAATGCCACGATTGTCCACCGTTGGCATGGCCTAGTAGCCTTGCCGTCTTTTCCAGTGCAGATACTACTCATTCAAGACCAGCCCGACTCGATCCTGTACGCAGCAACCTTCAGTAGCTTGTGTCGGGCACAAGGGTGGTAGCGATGTAACCGATTGATTCCACATAACGGCTATGGGAATCATATATTCCACACATTTTTTAACATATTGATACACTCATTCTGCCCGTGCCTATACAAGCTGTACACAGGCTCTGCAATCCATGCGAGACGCTCCTAGGCAAAGCGGAATATGAAACCAGACTCTAGTTTTGAAGCCAAGGTGCTTGCAGCATTTACAGCCTCGGTGTTGGTAGTCGCAGTGCTATCGGCCATGACCTGGAAGAGTGCTGATGATGCCACCCATGCAGTACAGCGGGTGGCGCATACCCATGATGTGCTCAACCAAATTGCGCACACCAGAAGCGACACCTTGCGAATCGAACTGATGACGCAAAGCTTTCGGGTGTCTGGCGATACTGCCCACCTGGTAGAGCGTGACGCAACGATTGCCCACCGTGAAGAGGTGCTGGCCCGCTTGGCCGTCTTGACCGCCGACAACGCCGAGCAAAAGGATCGTTGGCAGCGGCTACGCACCGTGCTGAATGAACGGTTGCAAATTTCCCAGCAGGTTGAATTGCTCAGGAAAACCCAAGGGCAGTCCGCCGCCGCGGCTTTTGTAGCCACTGCACCTTTGCGCGAGACGCGCGAGCGCACCTATCGCGTGTTGCATGAGATGGAAGAAGAGGAGACCGGGCTGTTGGCCCAGCGCAATGCTGAACAGGCGCGTACCCACCAAACCATGATTGCCTTTGGCCTGTTGGTAGCTTTGCTGCTGGCGGTGTTACTGACAGCCACCTATGTTCTGATTCGGCGGCAATTGCAGACCATCTGGGCCAGCCAACAAGCACTGGCCCAAAGTGAAGAAAGCCTGTCCACCACCTTGCACTCGATTGGTGATGCGGTGTTGGCTACTGATGTGGAAGGGCGCATCACCCGCATGAATCCGGTGGCAGAGCGGCTGACCGGATGGCCCTTGGATGAGGCCCGTGGTCGCCCTATTGAGGAGGTGTTTTGCATTGTCAATGAACAAACCCGGATACCAGCGGTCATTCCTGTGGCCCAGGTGCTGGCTACAGGTCAGATGCAAGATCTTGCCAACCATACCTCATTGATCAGCCGTGATGGCCGTGAATGCCCCATTGCAGACAGTGCGGCTCCTATACGCAATGTAGCCGGAGAGTTAACCGGCGTGGTGCTGGTTTTTCGGGATGAAACCGTGGTGCGGCAAGCACAACGCACCATTCGTGAGCAAAACGAACAACTCGAACAGCGTGTGCGCGAGCGTACCGCCCAATTGCACGAAAGTGAGGCGCACCTGCACAGCGTGATCAGCAGTGTGCCCGCTCTGATTGCCTATGTGGATGCGCAACAGCACTACGTCTATGTCAACCGCCAATACCAAGAACGTTTTGCCCCAGAGCAGCCTGATATAGCGGGTTGTACCGTGCGTGAGATTTTGGGGCCAGACCGCTATGCCATTGCAGCGCCTCTGATCCATCAGGTGTTACAGGGAGAAGCCCAAAGCTACGACTGGCAACCCTTCCCTGGCATCTGGCAAGTCATCAATTACTTGCCCAAGCACGACCCCGTCGCAGGCGTGGTGGGGTACTACGTATTGGGCACGGACATCACCGAGCGCAAAAATGCAGAAGAAAAAATCAAAGCGCTGAACATTGCCCTAGAACAGCATGTCCAGCAACTCGAACATGTGAGCCGCGCACTCAAAACCCTGAGTGCTGGCAACCGCGCCATGTTGCGTGCTACCAACGAGCAGTCCTTGCTTGACAACATGTGCCAATCCATCGTCGAAGTGGGTGGTTATCACATGGCGATTGTGTGGTACTGCCAAGACGATGATGTCCAGTCGCTGCAGCCGATGGCACAAAGCGGCTTTGCCGGGGGCTTGGCCGAACTGCGCCAACTCCAACTCAGCTGGGCCGACAATGAACGAGGCCAAGGCGCTGCGGCCATAGCCATCCGTACCGACAAACCTGTGGTGATAGGGAATGTACACAGCCATCCGGGCTGTGTGCAGTTGCAGTCTTACTTGCACGACAAAGCATCAGCCCTTGCCTGCCCCCTGCACATTGGTGCGAAAGTCATTGGTGCAATGTCTATCTACCACACCGACCCCGATATTTTTGGTGCGGACGAGGTGGCGCTGCTGTCTGAATCGGCCGACGATCTGGCTTTTGGCATTGCTACGCTGCGCGTGAGTGCCGAACAACAAAAAAACCAGGAAGAGGTCAACCGCCTCATGCGCTACGATGCCCTGACTGGTTTGCCCAATGCCACCCAATTCACCGAATGCCTTACTGCGGCCATTGCCACCGGACAGCATTCGGGCCAACCTTTTGCGGTGTTGCAAACCAACATTGAGCGCCTGAGCGAGATCAACGATGCGTTGGGCTTCCACCACGGCGATCAGATGTTGCGTGAGTTTGGTTTGCGGCTGCGCGCTGCCGCTCCGGCAGCGGCGGTGGTGGCACGCCTGCGCGGCGATGAGTTTGCGGTGCTGCTGCCCAACAGCGACACAGCCATAGCAGTTGCCACAGTAGAAAGCCTCCAGCAGGCCATGGCCCAACCCTTTCCGCTGGCCGACATCTTCTTGGATGTATCGGCCAAAACTGGGGTTGCGTTGTTTCCTGCACATGGCTCCACCACGCATGACTTGTACCGCCACATGGACATTGCGCTGCACCAAGCCAAAAAGAAAGAAGAAGACTACGTTGTTTTTGATGTCAGCCAGAACCGTGTCCGATCAAGCCACCTGAGTTTGGCCGGAGAACTGCGCCGGGCCATTGAGGGCGGACATCTTTCGTTGTATTTACAGCCCAAGGTAGAGATGACCACAGGCCGGGTTTGTGGGGCCGAGGGCTTGGTGCGTTGGAACCACGCCGAGCGCGGCCTGGTCATGCCCAGCGAATTCATTGGTTTGTCTGAACATACCGGACTGATCAAGCCACTGACCGAGTGGGTGATTGAGACCAGTCTGCAACTGAATCGGGCATGGGCACGCGATGGGCACAGCCTGCCGATTGCGGTCAACCTCTCAGCACGCAATCTGCGCGATGTGCATCTGCTAGAGAAAATTCTCCATTTGCAAACCCTGTCAGGCGTTGCCACTGGTTTGCTGGAGCTGGAGATTACCGAAAGTACCGTGATGGAGGATGCCGAATTTGCGCTCCGGGTACTGCACGGCTTGCGCGATGCCGGGATTGCGCTCTACATCGACGATTTTGGCACTGGATACTCCTCCCTGAGCTATTTGCAAAAGCTGCCAGTGGAGTACATCAAGATTGATCAGTCTTTTGTGCGCGATATGTCGGTCAACAAAGACTCTGCACTGATTGTGCGCTCGACCATTGATTTGGCCCACGACCTGGGCCGCAAAGTGGTGGCCGAAGGCGTAGAAACTCAACAACACTGGGAGCAACTGGCTGCATTTGGCTGTGATTTGGCCCAAGGTTATTGGATTGCCAAACCGATGCCTGCCGAGCAATTTCAAGGGTGGCTGGAGCAATTCCAGCCACCCTCTGGCCACCAACGGGAGTGGTGCATCTGAGCACGCAACCCGGTCAGTGGTTGGACGGGGCCATGGTCGGCTGCAACGGTGGCGAATCCATACCACGCAGACTCACCCCGCCCGATTGGCGCATATTGCGGTCGCCCAGCACCGGTTTGTTGTAGGCCGTGCCCAGCATTTGCCGCCACGGCTCTAGTTTGCTGCGCAACTCATCGGCATTGACAATTTCAGCCTCGTAGCGCTGCAACACACGCCAACCGGTTTCGATGATTTTGGCGTTCAAACTGGCGACACCTTGGGCCAACAAAGTTTCGACTGTTTTTTGTGGATCTCCATTGCGGCTCGGGGCCAGTGCCTGCTCTAGCAAGCGCAACACCTGGGTGTTACAGGCGGTCAAAATCTCGGACATGCTGGGGTGCTTTTGCGCTGCCCCGACCAACAACTCAGCCATCGCCATCGAGGTGGCAAAGCGCATCCCAATGGTGCGCACCATGCCATCCAGCTCCGGCGGAGCAATGTTGCGCGTGGACAGCAAAGCCAGCACCGACAGCAGATTGCACGCTGCCTCAAAGTCAAAATCGGGCTCCAAGATGGCTTTGGTGAGCAACTCGAGTGCTTCCAAGGTTTCAGCCTCGCCTTGCTGCATGCAGGCATCCAACACGCGCAGCGCTTGCACCATACGTTGCAAGCGCACCGATTCGGGGTGGCGGTCGGCCATTTGTTGTAGCTCACTCAAGAAGCCACGCACCTGCTTGGGCTCGTCAATTTCAAAGCGCTGCATACCCAGCAACGCCAAGGTTTGACCGTCAAACATTTTGGAGCCCAGGCCCAGCCGCCGGGCGCGCTCTAGCAGGTTCAGGGCCTTTTCTTTATCGCCCAAGTACCAAGCCAACATGCCGTGGCGCTGCAGCCGGGCAATCGAGGTGGGGGTGATGTCGGTGGCCGACTGGTGCGCTTTCAGGGCCTCTTCAAACTGGCCCATCTCCATCAGGGTGCGCGCCAAGTTGTCGTAGGCATCGGCGTAACCATGTTCTTCTTCCACCAACTTTTCCAGCAAAGGCTTGGCCTTGTGCGGTTGGCCCATCTCTAGTTGCACTCGCGCCAGCCCCAGCCGTGCCCACGAGGGATTGTCAATGGCAATCACATCTTCATACAGATGTTGTGCCTGCTCAAACTTCGCCAGTCGCAGCAGCAACTCGGCCCCGACCCGGGCGGCAAACATGTGGTACTGGCCGCGCTCATAAAAGCGGGCCAAACACAGTTGCAAGGTACGCTCAAACTCTTGGGCATCAATCGCTTGGTAAATATCTTGCAAAGCCACCTTGCGCTTGCGTGCCTGCGAGATGCGTTCTTGCAACCGTGCCGCAGTGAAGGGCTTGAGCAGGTAGCAATCCAACATGGACTCTGCCGCCTCTGACACCTTGCTGTACGAGGCCTCAGAAGTCACCATGATAAAAATGGTCGCCAGCGGCAACATGCCGCCACGGCGCAGGTCGTCCAGCAAGTCCTGTCCAGTCACGGACTCTTGCGGAAAGTTCTGCTCGCATAGCACAATGTCAAAAGTTTGTGCCTCCAGGTGTTTGCGCGCGTCGCTGGCGCGCGAGACCTGTCGGATAGATTTCACGCCCAGTTCGCGCAACTGTGCGCCCATCACACTGCGGGTGGTGGTATTGGCATCGGCCACCAAGGCCGTGGCCTGGGTGAAGTCATTGGTCAGGGATTTAGAAGGCCAGCTCATAGCCCGATTTTGCCCCGGCAACGTTCACAATGGTGCAAATGCGGGCAATCGATTCAAAATGTTGCTTGGCTAAGGGAATTTTCCTGGCAGCACCACCGTCTGAAAGCACCATGCACAAGAACCATTTGGCCGTCACGCTGCGCGCTGTCGCGGTATCGTTGGCGCTGGCTGTAAGCCCCTTGGCCCCCAGCAGCCCAGCTTGGGCCGGGCCCGGCCTGCCCAGTTTGGGCGAAGGCGCAGACCTGAGCCCACGCCTAGAGCGCCAACTGGGTGACAGCATCATCCGCACCCTGTACCGTGACCCAGACTACCTGGACGATCCAGTACTGCAAGACTATGTACAAACCCAGTGGCTAGCCCTGCTGGCCGCGGCCCGTACACGGGGCGAACTGCCGCCCGAACTGGACGAACACTTTGCCTGGCAAGTCTTGTTGGGCCGAGATCGCTCCGTCAATGCTTTTGCCTTGCCGGGTGGCTATTTGGGCGTGCATTTAGGCTTGCTGGCCGTGGTGGGCAGCCGGGATGAATTGGCCTCGGTGCTCGCGCACGAACTCAGCCACGTGACACAACGGCACATTGCCCGCTTGCTCATGCAACAAAACCGGCAAACCCCATTGCTGCTCGGAACCATGGTGCTGGCCATGCTGGCTGCCAGCAAAAACCCAGAGGCAGCGCAAGCCATTAGCGTGGGCGGGCAAGCACTGGCGGTGCAAAACCAACTCAATTTCTCGCGCGATATGGAGCGCGAGGCCGACCGCGTAGGCTACGGTCTGATGGCCCAAGCGGGTTTTGCACCCCAAGGTTTTGTGGGCATGTTTGACAAGTTACAACAAGCCAACCGCCTCAATGACAATGGCTCTTGGCCCTATTTGCGTAGCCACCCGCTCACCACCCAGCGCGTGGCCGATATGCAGGCCCGCTTGCCATTGCACCGCGCAGCAGAGTACAAAGCCAGCACCCCAACGTTAGAACATGCCATGCTCACGGCACGCGCGCGCGTTTTGTCACGCCCTGGCGTAGACAGACTGCGCCAATGGATGGCCGAACCACAAAGTGCGGTCTTCGGTCAGCGCCCACCAGAGCAACAAGCGGGCGCTTTGTACGCGGCCATTTTGAGTGCCGAGGCCCTGCGCGAGCCACGCCAAGCACGCCAATGGCTCCCACGCCTGCACGCTGTAGTACAAACCGATCCCCGGGCACAAACACTGGCCCAATGGCTAGAGGCCGAGGTCGAATTGTCTGCCGGTGATGCGGCCAGCGCGTGGCGCAAGCTGCCCGCTTTGGGCCAGACCGACCGGCCCGGTCTGCTGTTGCGCGCCCGTATTGCCACCGCGCTGGGGCAAGTAACCGAAGACGTGCTGGGGCCACTGCAAACTTGGGTCAGTACCCATCCGCAAGATGCCGGAGCGTGGCAAGCACTGGCCAGCGCTTGGCAGGCGCAAGGCCAACCCCTGCGCGCCATCCGTGCCGAGGCCGAAGCCCATGCCGCCCACTACGACTATGCCGCCGCGATAGATCGCCTCAAGGCTGGACAAGACTGGGCGCGGCGCAGCCGCAGCGCACAAGATTTTGTCGAAGCCTCCATCATCGACACCCGCCTGCGTGCCGTGCAAGCCTTGGCACAAGAACAAGCTGCCTTGGCAACACGCTAGGCCGGTGCTACCTGTGCTCAGTGGCTGCCAGCACCAGCCGCAGTGCGGCGCGCCAAAATCCACTTGCCCAAGCCCAATACCAGCAAGGCACCGCCCACACTGGCAGCGTACTTCAGAGTATCCGACTGCGGCAACTTCACCATCCATTGCCACTGGTCGGGGTTGGCCACGGCGGGATCCGACACCAACATACCACCGGCAATCCAACCCAACAACATCCCGCCCAAGGTGATGATGACCGGGAAACGCTCCATCAGCGTAATCACCAACTGGCTACCCCAAACAATGATAGGAATAGAAATCAGCAAGCCCAAACTCACCAACAACAGCTGATGGTCGCCCGCATTTTGCGCAGCCCCGGCAATCGCAATCACATTGTCCACACTCATCACCAAATCGGCCACGATGATGGTTTTAATAGCCGCCAGCAGCTTGTCACTGCCTTGTACATCGCCGTGGCCTTCTTCGTCGGGGGCCAGCAACTTCACGCCAATCCATACCAGCAACAATGCACCCGTAAATTTGAGGAACGGCAACGACAACAGCGTCATGGCAAAGGCAATCAGAATCACGCGCAAGATAATCGCCCCTGCCGTACCCCAAATAATGCCCTTGCGACGCTGCGCAGGCGGCAATTTACGGCATGCCAAAGCAATCACCACGGCGTTGTCGCCGCCTAGCAAAATATCGATGATGACAATTTGGCCCAGCGCGAGCCAAAATTCAGGCGCAAATAAAAAGTCCATAAAAATTTTCTGTCAAAGTGAACACAACTGGAGATACAGGCGAGTATGAGGCCAGTGCCGCAACGCCTTCAGCAGGGTGGGTATTGCAATGGCCACCACCAGCGCCAAGCCATGTTATGCCAACATAGCAACCATGAACCCGACAATTGAGCAACTTGAAACCCTGTGCGCAATTGCACAGACTGCAGGCCAACAAGTCATGGCTGTTTATGCCCAAGATTTTGCCAGCTGGCAAAAAGACGATGCCTCCCCGTTGACCGAAGCCGACCTGCGCGCCGACCGTGCCATCCGTGCCGGTTTAGAAACGGCATTTCCAGAGATTTTCGTCTGGTCGGAAGAGTCTGTATCGGCAGGCACACGCGATACCGATACCTTCTTTCTGGTAGACCCGTTGGACGGCACCAAAGAGTTTGTGCAACGCAGCGGCGAGTTCACCGTCAATATTGCACTCATCCACCAAGGCCAACCCATCGCTGGTGTAGTGTTCGCCCCAGCCACGGGTGAATTGTTTTATGCTGCCCAAGGCTTGGGCGCATGGCAACAGCAGCCGACGGGCGCTGTGCCCTTGCGGGTAGCTCCAGCCCGCCCCGATGCACCGGTACGCATCCTGGGCAGCCGCTCGCACGGTGGCCCAGCGCTGGCGGCTTGGCTAGCCCAACTGCCGATAGCCCACAATTTCGTCGCTGCGGGCAGCTCGCTCAAATTTTGCCGCATTGCCCAAGGCCAAGCGGATCTCTACCCACGTTTTGGCCCCACCAGCCAATGGGACACAGCGGCCGCCCAGTGCGTACTAGAACAAGCTGGCGGTCGCGTGACCGACTTTGCTGGTCAGCGCTTGCAATATGGCTTACAGCGCCCAGTGCTCAACCCCGAGTTTTTGGCTATGGGCGATATCCAACCCCTGCAACATTTGGTACCGTTCCAAACCACCGCGCGCCATGAGTAGCCTGCACCGCCTCACCACCGAGTATGTGGAGACCGAAGATCGCATACGCATCACTGGCGAGTTAAGCCACTCTGCCAACGATGCCGGGCCAGCCCCCACGGTGGTGCTGTGGCTCACACAACGATTGCTCAATCGGCTGCTGCCCCACCTATTTGACTGGCTACAGCAACACGACAACCCACATCGCTGGAACGAAGCAACACAAGGATTCGCCCAGCAAGCTGCGGTAGCTGCCTTGCAAACGCAGGCCACCGAACCTGTACGGGGCAGTGCGCACAGTCTTTCTTGTTTAGTCCAAAACCTACAACTGAGCAGCACACCCGAGCAACTGCAACTGCAGTTTGTCACACCCAACGCACAGCCCGAACCCCGCGTCAGCCTCGGCCTAGCAGCACAACCCCTGCGCCAATGGCTGCATATCCTCTACGACCTGTATGTGCGTGCCGATTGGCCTGTGGCGTTCTGGCCGCAATGGTTGGTTGAAGCACGCCAACCCAACACCAGTATGTCGTCCAACCGTTGGCTGCACTAGCACCGTGGCACAAATTGCAATCACCGACATTGAAGCCGCCATCAACCACTGGCGGCAGCAACAACCCACCACCTTGGGCCAGCCCTTGGCTGCACCACTGCAAGCATTGGCCGAAACCTATGCAGCGCTCACATGGGCCCAGCAACCGGGTATCGAAGAAACCGAATTACCCAGCACCAGTTTGGAGGCTTGGCTGGGTTGGTATGCCAGTACCCCCGATACCCCCTGCATTGCCATTTGTTCCACCAGCCAAGGTGATGAACATTGCAAAGGCTGTGGCCGCAGTTTTTTCGAAGTACAACATTGGCTGGCATTGAGCCCAGCACAAAAGCGCGCTGTTTGGCAGCGAATTAGCCACGAAAACACCGCATGGCGTTTTAACCGCTATGCTGAACGTGCAATATCCAAATAGAAGCGCTGCAAATAAAACCGCAGCAAAAAGGGTGATTTGCCCAAAATGAACGGCTGAAGAAAATCCAGCAAATGAAACGGTTCAATTTTGGTGGGCCCCCCGGGAGTCGAACCCGGCACCAACGGATTATGAGTCCGCTGCTCTAACCAAGCATGAGCTAGAGGCCCCTACCGCCAATTGTAGCCAAAATGCAGACTGTACAGATAAAAAAGCGAAACCCCTCTAACCTTTGGTAGGCTAGAGGGGTGGGCTTGGTGTAATGAGCCTGACGATGACCTACTTTCACA
>CAYZGT010000002.1:0-148139 GCA_964478155.1 uncultured Simplicispira sp. | reverse complement strand
CGCCTTGCAGCCGAAGCACGTGCGCAAGCCGAGGCCGAAGAACAAGCCCGCCTTGAAGCCGAAGCACGCGCACAAGCCGAGGCCGAAGAACAAGCCCGCCTTGAAGCCGAAGCACGCGCGCAAGCCGAGGCCGAAGAACAAGCCCGCCTTGAAGCCGAAGCACGTGCGCAAGCCGAGGCTGAAGAACAAGCCCGCCTTGCAGCCGAAGCACAAGCCCGAATCGAAGAAGAAGAACAGGTCAAGCGCATTGGCACGCTCCGCATTGGTACAGCCTTGTACAACGTCTACGTCAGCGAAGCACAGGAGTGGATGCGCCGCCTCACACGCAGTCTGCAAGACTGGTCACAGGCGCTGGAGGAGCCGGTCTCGGATACTGCGGTAGCACTGGCCCACTCCTTGGCGGGCAGTTCTGCCACGGTCGGCTTTATGGCCTTGTCCGAAACTGCACGGCTGTTAGAACACACCTTACTGCACGTACAGCCACAGCACCGTGGAGAAGCCGAGCAAGCCCAAGCCTTCCTAGCAGCAGCCGAAGACATGGATCGCCTGCTACAACAGTTTGCTGTTGGGGTACTGGCCACCGCCGACGTGCCCGTGCAAGAAGAGTTGCGCCGCATCCTACAAACCGAGGTCGTGACAACCCTGTCGCCACCGCTGGAAGATACGCTGGCAGCACTGGCCGAATTGGAGGAGCAAGAAGAAGCCCGCCTCGCCCAAGCCGCCGCCGAGGAAGCACAAGCACAGCCCATCTATGCCGAAAGTTTAGCCCCGGCGGTGCCCGCAGAGCCTGCGGCAGCACCGCTATTGGATGAAGACAGCTTTGAGCTATCGCTGGAAGAAGAACTGGCGGCACTTGAAGCAGAAACTGTGGCGGCCAGCACGGCTGCTCTCACACCCAAACCCGTGTCTGTAGCACCAGCCACAGAGGTCGATGCGCTAGCAGCGTTCGATTTCTCAGAGCCAGAACCGGAGCTACCAGCATTTGATCTGCCATTGGAATCGGCCAGCGCAGCAATCGAAACTGCCGCCGCTGCCACACCAGTGGCTAGCGCTGCAGCACCAGACAATGACCAACAGGTCGATGCAGCCATTGCCAATGCCATGGCTTTGGACACCGAGCACGACGACGACATCGACGTACTGGATGTTATCGACCCAGACCTGTTCCCGATTTTTGAAGAAGAAGCGCAAGAACTGTTGCCGCGTTTGGGGGCCTCTTTGCGCCAATGGTCGGCGCGCCCAGCCAACTTGGCAGCCCGCAGTGAACTGCTGCGTGCGCTGCACACCCTCAAGGGCAGTGCGCGCTTGGCCGGGGCCATGCGCTTGGGTGAAATGGCCCACCGCCTCGAGTCAGCGATTGAAGAACTGGACGTGGAAACCGTCACCAGCGCACAGATCGACCCGATGTTGGCCCGCCTCGACAGTTTGCAAGCCAATTTTGATGTGTTGCGTGTCATCAGTGCCCAAGGCCCTGCCGAGCCGGTGGTAGTAGAGGCCCCCAAGGCGGGCAGCACCGAGGCAGCGGCCCCCGCCCATGCGCCCGAAAACAGCACCACCAACACCGGCAGCAGCACGCCATCGTCTTCGGCCCCACATCCACTGTTGGCCGCCATACCAACACGGCTGCAAACCATTAAAGCCGCGGCACCATCGCGGGCCGCATCGCAACAATCGGTGCGCGTGCGGGCACAGCTGCTGGATCGTTTGGTCAACCAAGCGGGCGAAGTCATGATTAGCCGCTCACGGCTAGAGTCGCATGTAGGCCAGATCAAGAGTTCTTTGGCCGATTTGTCGGTCAACTTGGACAAGCTGCGCCAGCAACTGCGTGACATTGAGTTGCAGTCCGAATCGCAAATGCAGTCGCGCTTGGCACAAACCAAAGAAATGGCTGCTGGCTTTGACCCGCTAGAGTTCGACCGTTTTACCCGGGTACAAGAACTGACGCGCATGATGGCCGAATCCGTCAACGACGTGGCCACCGTGCAGCGCAACCTGCAACGGTCTATGGTCGGTGCCGAAGACGAACTGATTGCCCAAGGCCGCCAAGCGCGCGAATTGCAGCGCGATCTGCTGCGCACGCGCATGTTGGAGTTTGAAGGCATTTCCGAGCGCCTGTACGCTGTGGTACGCCAAGCCTCCAAAGAAATGGGCAAACAGATCAAGCTCGACATCACTGGCGGTTCGATTGAAATGGACCGCGGCGTGCTCGACCGCATGACCCCAGCTTTCGAGCATTTGCTGCGTAACTGTGTCGCGCACGGCATTGAATCGCCCGAGCAACGCTTGGCCGCAGGTAAACCAGCCATCGGTACCATTGCCGTGCATCTGCGCCACGAAGGCAACGACGTGTCGGTAGAGTTCCGCGACGATGGTGCGGGCCTGAATTTGCCGCGCATTTTGGCCAAAGCGCAAGAGCAAGGCTTGGTCGCCCCCGGTGCCCAAATCACCGAGGCCGAGGCTGCCAACCTGATTTTCATGCCCGGCTTTAGTACGGCAGTCAGTCTGACCGGCATTGCCGGACGTGGCATCGGCATGGACGTGGTGCGCTCTGAAATCAAAGCCTTGGGTGGCCGGATTGAAACCAGCACCGAAGCCGGCAAAGGCACATCATTCCGTATGGTGCTGCCCCTGACCACCGCCGTGACGCAGGTGGTCATGTTGCGCGCGGGCAATTTGTCGTTTGGTGTGCCGGCCAACTTGGTCGAAGTGGTGCGCCGTACCCCTACCAGCGAGCTGGAGCAAGCCTACCAAAGTGGCCAATTTGACGTGGCTGGCGAGAAAGTGCCGTTCTTCTGGGCTGGCGGCTTATTGCAAGCCTCCTTGCACAGCGAAGAACACCACGGCAAAAACCGTCCGGTGGTGGTCTTCCGCAGTGCCTCACAACGGGTAGCCTTGCATGTAGATGAAGTGCTGGGCAACCAAGAAGTGGTGGTGAAGAACTTGGGGCCACAGTTGGCACGCTTGCCAGGGCTGGCCGGTATGTCGGTGCTGGCCTCGGGGGCCGTGGTGCTGATTTACAACCCAGTGGCGCTGGTCACGGTGTATGGCGAGCAGGTACGTACCGCTTTGCAAGCTGTAACGCCTGCTGTGCAGGTGGGTCTGGCCGCAGCACCCGTCGCCGCCAAACCTGTGGCAACCACAGCCGTACACCAAGTGCCGTTGGTGCTGGTGGTAGACGACTCCATCACCGTGCGCCGCGTCACGCAGCGCCTGCTGCAACGCGAAGGCTACCGCGTCGCTTTGGCTGCCGATGGCCTCCAAGCGCTGGAGCGTTTGCAGGAAGAACGCCCCACCGTGGTGCTGTCCGACATCGAAATGCCGCGCATGGACGGCTTCGATTTGGCGCGCAATATCCGCATGGATGAGAAGCTGCAAGACCTGCCGATCATCATGATCACCTCGCGTATCGCACAAAAGCACCAAGAGCACGCGATGGAGTTGGGTGTGAACCATTATTTGGGCAAACCTTATTCCGACGAGGAATTGCTCAGCCTGATCAAGCACTACGCCCAATTGGCTGCCGAGGCCGAAACCACAGCAGCTTAAAACAAGCTGCCGCCGCCAGTGGTGTAGCAGCGTGCCGCCAGCCCCATGTGGCTTGGCGGCACTTCTCTTTTACGCACCCCAGCTGTCCTTCAGGCCCACGGCGCGGTTAAACACCGGCTTGCCGGGGGCGTGGTCGAGTCGGTCGGCGACAAAATAGCCGTGGCGCTCAAACTGGAACTTGGCATCGGGCTGGGCATGGGCCAGCGAAGGCTCGATGATGGCTGTGACCACCTTCAGGCTGTTCGGGTTCAAGGCTTGCAAAAAGTCTTTACCGCCTGCATCGGGGTGTGCCTCTGAGAACAGGCGATCGTACATGCGCACCTCGGCCTGCACGCCATCGCTGACACCGACCCAAGTGATCGCTGCCTTGACCTTCACGCTGTCCGCACCGGGAGTACCGCTCTTGGTGTCAGGTACCACGGTGGCCAGCACCTCGGTAATGGTGCCGTTTTCATCTTTGGTGCAGCCCGTGCATTCGATCACATAGCCGCCTTTCAGGCGTACCTTGTTGCCGGGGAACAGGCGCTTGTAGCCTTTGGGGGGCACTTCAGCAAAGTCTTCGCGCTCAATCCAGACTTCTTTGCCAATCTGGAAATGACGCAATACAGGCTCGACACCTTCGGGTGGGTGCGGCAAGGCAGGCAAAGTGCAAGGTTCCAAATGGCCTGCGCCCATCACTTGATCCCAGTTGGTCAGCACCAATTTCACTGGGTCTAGCACCACCATACCCCGGTGGGCTGTGGCTTCTAGGGTTTCACGCAGGCAGCCTTCTAGCGTGCTGTAGTCAATCCAGCTATCGCTCTTGGTCACGCCAATACGCTCGGCAAACAGTTGCAGGCTTTCGGGCGTATAGCCACGGCGGCGCAGGCCGACGATGGTGGGCATACGCGGGTCATCCCAGCCGTTCACTTTGCCTTCATTCACCAATTGGGCCAATTTGCGTTTGCTGGTGACGACGTAGGTCAGGTTCAGGCGGGCAAATTCGTATTGGTGCGGGGCCGGAGCTGCCAGCAGACCACCTTCAATCAGGCGTTGCAACACCCAATCGTAGAACGGGCGTTGGTCTTCAAACTCCAGCGTACAGATGCTGTGCGTGATTTGCTCCAGCGCATCCTCAATCGGGTGGGCAAAGGTGTACATCGGGTAGATGCACCATTGCTTGCCGGTGTGGTGGTGTTCGGCGTGCTTGATACGGTAGATGGCCGGGTCGCGCAGGTTGATGTTGGGGCTGGCCATGTCGATTTTGGCGCGCAGCACCGCAGCACCATCGGGCAATTGGCCATCGCGCATTTGGCGAAAGCGTGCCAAATTTTCTGCCGGGGTGCGGCTACGGAACGGGCTATCAATGCCAGGCTTACCAAAATCGCCCCGGTTGGCGCGCATTTCTTCGGCGCTTTGTTCATCGACATACGCATGACCGGCCTCAATCAAGGTCTCAGCTGCACGGTACATAAAGCCGAAATAGTCACTGGCTTGATAGGGCTGGTCGTTGCCGGGTTGGCTCCAGTCAAAACCCAACCAACGCACCGCATCCTTGATGCTATCGACGTATTCTTGGTCTTCTTTTTCTGGGTTGGTGTCGTCAAAGCGCAAATGGCAGATGCCACCGTAGTCGCGTGCCAAGCCAAAGTTAATGCAGATCGATTTGGCATGGCCTACATGCAGGTAACCGTTGGGTTCAGGCGGAAAACGCGTGCGGATTTTGGCCGGGTCTGGCTCGCCAGCAGCATGGTGCGCGGCATCGCCGGGGCTACCAGCCCAACGACGGCTGGCATAGGTGCCTTTGGCCAAATCGCTCTCAATAATTTGGCGCAAGAAGTTACTGGGCTTTTGGCTTTCAGGGGCCGCAGTGGCGGCAGGGGCAGATGGTGTGGGGGTACTCATACCGGGCATTTTAGGGTGCGGGGTGGCCGCTTGCCACGCACGGCCCCAGTGCGAGATATACGTCCAGAAACAAGTTACTTGGCATTCTTTACCTTGCTGTGCCATCCTAATGCTGGGCTGCAGCGTTATAGCTGCATTGGGTCGCCCGCGCTGTGGGTGTGTCGTGTGGTTTTTAGGAGATTTTGGTATGGCAAATCAACGTTCTGTGCGCTCACTGCTGGCAGCGGCTGGCGTGGCTTGGGTGGCACTGGCCGGACTGGGTAGCGCCCAAGCGCACGATGTGAACTGGTCTGTCGGCATCAGCTCGCCTGGGGTGGTGGTGGGTGCAAGTCATGGGCATGGTGTGCGCGTGCTGCCACCACCGGTGTATGTGGCACCGCCACCACCACCGCCCCGTCCAGTCTATTACCCAGCACCAGTCCAGCCCATTTACTACGCGCCGCCACCAGTGTATGTCAGCCCTCCACCGGCCTATGTGGTGCGTGACCGCGATCGTGAACGCCGGCGCTACCATCATCGGCACCACCGCCATGACCGGGGGCATGGAAATGGCTACGGGTATGAGCGCCACCATCCACACTGGGAACGCCGCTAAACCGGCACCTTGGCGCAGATAATCACTGGCACTACCCTGCTAGGAGTGCTCTTGTGAAAACTGTTTTTGTCCTGAATGGCCCCAACCTCAACCTGCTCGGCACGCGTGAACCTGCCGTCTATGGGGCCCAAACTTTGGCCGATGTAGAACAGCTGTGTGCCACCGCCTGCGCTCGGCATGGTTTTGCCTTGCGCTTTCACCAAAGCAACCACGAAGGTGCGTTGCTGGACTGGATTCACGAGGCAGGCCGCCTGCACGCGGCCGGACAATTGGCCGGTGTAGTGCTCAATGCTGGTGCCTATACCCACACCAGCATTGCCCTGCCCGATGCCATCAAGGGTACTGGCGTAACGCTGATTGAACTGCACATCAGCAACGTCCATGCACGTGAGAGTTTTCGCCACCATTCTTACCTGTCTGCCGTGGCCAAGGCCGTGATGTGTGGCTTGGGGGTGCAAGGCTATGGCTTGGCGATTGACGCGCTAGCCTTGCAGGCTGGGGGTTAAATATGCTCGATTTGCCCCTCACCTTTTCGCAACGTGCCGCCGCACCGGGCACGCCCCGACCTTGGCTGCTGGTGCTGCTGCACGATGTTGCCAGCAATGAACGTACTTTGCTACAGCAGGTCACGGCCTTTCCCGAGCGCTTTTACTTGCTGAGCCTGCGCGCACCGAATCGCATGGGGCCAGGCTCCCATTCGTGGTTTGATTTTTCGATTCCACCGGGCGGCAATCCGGTGATTAACTTAGAGCAAGAAGCCAGCAGCCGCGCCTTGGTAGTGCAAAGCATTGTGGCCGCAGGGTTGCAGTTGGGTATAGCCCCTGAGCATGTGGTGGTGGCCGGTTTTGGTCAAGGCGGCATCATGGCATTGTCGCTACTGCTAACCCGCCCTGAGCTGATGCGCGCGGGTGTGGTTTGGCATGGGCGTTTGTTGCCTGAAGTACAGTCCGAGATGCTGGCGGTGCAGGCACCTGAACACAGTGCGTTGCAAGGCCGGCAGTTGTGGGTCAGCCACGGCACGCACGATGCCATCGTGCCGACTGTCCACGCGCAATCTATCCGCCGCCAGTTAGAGCACACTCCCATCCGCACCACCTTCCGTGAATTTGCTGTCGGCCACGAATTGCGCGTAGGCGAGGTAGCAGCCACGGTGTCATGGGTAGAGGAACTGGCTACACGACAGCCTTCTTTTTAATCAGGCTTGCCGACTTGGTTGGGGCGGAAAAAAGCATCCAGCAGCGGCAGCAGGGTGGGAAACTCTTGGCCGCAGCGTGTGCGCTGCACAAAGTAGGCCTCGCACACCACAGCAAAAAATTCTGCCGGTGCGGTGGCCCCGTAGGCATCTAACCACGGCCAAGGGTGGCCGAAACGTTCAGCCAGACGAACCTGCTCCTGAAAATCGGCGTAGGCTGGCTCCCAAGCAGCCCACCAGCATTCGTGGGCAGCACGGGCGCTGTGCGTGCCCATAAAACCTGCCGGCAGCGGTGGGCAGCCATCCACCGGGCCGTTGCGCATGTCCAGCTTATGGGCAAACTCGTGGATCACCACGTTGCTACCAGGCCGACTGTGGCGCACCTCGGGCCAGCTGAGCATGATCGGGCCGCCAGACATGGCCTCGCCCGCCAGCACTTCGCGGTAGTGGTGAACCACGCCAGCAGCATCGACCACCTGACGGCGTGCCCGTGCTGGCGCTGGATACAACACGATGCCGACAAAATCGTCGTACCAACCCAGTGCATCTTCGGGCTGCCCCCAATGCAACAACGGTAGGCAGGCTTGGGCGGCAATTTCGACTGCCATGCTGTCGGTGACCTGCAAACCATGCACGCCTTGAAATTCTTTGTCGCGTAAAAAAAGCGCTGTCAGTACGCGCAGTTTGGCCTGTTCGGCCAAGCTCAAAGCGAGCAAAAAGGGATAGTGGCGCAGGGCCGGCAGCCATACATCATCGGCCAACTGGGGCAAGGGCGCAACAAGCCCGCGCAGATATTGCCAGCAGCGTTGCCAAAAGGGCCAGCGCATCGGGCAGCTCAGCCCAACGCCATGCGCTGCAGCAGCCCCTGGCTATCTAAGCGCAAGACCTCGGCGCGCGGCAGCTGGGCGGCCATATCCCAGTCGGTCAACACCCAACGCGACAAACCAGGGGCCAAACCGTGCTCTGCTGGGCGGTGGGTGTGGCCGTGGATCAGTGTGTTGGCGTTGGCGGCCTGCAGCCAAGTGATGGCGCTGGCGCTATCGACATCGGGATAGAAGGCAGCCGGCTGTTTGCGCGCTTCGCTGGCTTGGCGCATTTGGCGGGCCTGCGTACGCCGCTGGGCCAGTGGCTGGGCCAAAAATTGCGCTTGCCAAGCGGGGCTGCGCGCCACGGCGCGGAAACGCTGGTAATCGACATCATCCACACACAAGGCATCACCGTGGCTGAGCAGGTAACGTTGCTGGCCCCATTGCAGCACGCTGGGGTCGGACAAAAGACGCAAACTACAACGCTGGGCGGCGCTAGCGCCGAACAAAAAATCGCGGTTACCGGGCAGAAAGAACAGCGCCCGCTGCTGGGCCACGGTGTGCAATACAGTGGCGCATTCGGCCTCGAAACTACCGACCTCGGCCAAGGCATCATCGCCGACCCACACTTCAAACAGATCACCCAGCATAAACACCGCATCGGCGCTGGTGCTGTGCAGGTACTGCTGCCACGCGGCCACGGTTGCAGGATCGCCGGGCTGCAAGTGCAGGTCTGAAATGAAATCCACCGTGCGCCAGTGCGATGGAGCAGCAAGCTCCTCGAACCGGGGCACGGTGGCAATCACGGAGATAAAGGGCTAGCCGGCTTACAGCGCCACCGCCTTTTCAATCACCACGTCTTCTTTCGGCACATCGTCATGGAAGCCGCTGCGGCCAGTTTTCACGCCCTTGATTTTGTCCACCACTTCGGTGCCCGACACCACCTTACCAAACACAGCATAGCCCCAGCCTTGGGCGCTGGGAGCGGTGTGGTTCAGGAAACCGTTGTTGGCCACATTGATGAAGAACTGGGCGGTGGCCGAGTGTGGATCGCTGGTGCGTGCCATTGCGATGGTGTAGTTGTCGTTTTTCAGGCCATTGTTGGCTTCGTTCTCAATCGGGGCATCGGTGCCTTTTTGCTTCAGACCGGGTTCAAAGCCGCCGCCTTGGATCATGAAGCCAGGGATGACACGGTGGAAGATGGTGTTGTCATAGTGGCCTTTGTTCACGTAGGCCAAAAAGTTGGCGGTGGACTTAGGGGCCTTGTCGGCATCCAGCTCTAGGGTAATCACGCCGTAGTTGGCAATGTGCAGTTCGACTTGGGGCTTGCTCATAGCAGAAGGCTTTCTCAAAAAAAACGGAATCAGGGCAGCAGCGTGGCCGAGGTGATGGTAACGGGTGTGGTGGGCACGTTCTGGTGGAAGCCCTTGTTGCCAGTAGGCACAGTTTTGATTTTGTCTACCACGGCCATGCCATCGACCACCTTGCCAAACACCGCATAGCCATCATTGCCCGGCTGGCGAGCATTGAGCATCTCATTGTCTTTCACATTGATGAAGAACTGCGCTGTGGCCGAGTGCGGGTTACCCGTGCGCGCCATGGCGATGGTGTAGGTTTGGTTTTTCAGGCCGTTGCCCGATTCCAACGGAATCGGGGCTTTGGTCGGCTTTTGCTGCATATCGGCCGTAAAGCCGCCGCCTTGGATCATGAAGCCATCAATCACCCGGTGAAAGATGGTGCCATCGTAGTGCTTGTCTTTGACGTAGCCGAGGAAGTTTTCTACCGATTTGGGCGCTTTGGCGGGGTCGAGCTGCACCACGATGTCACCCATCGAGGTACTGAGCTTGACTTTGGGCGCAGCCTCTTGGGCCGCCACGGGTTGCAAGGTGGCCAAGCACAGGGCCAAGCTGCTGCCAGCCAGCGCCAGCAGAGATTTTCTTTTGGACAGCATCAACCAATCACTCCTTCATAGAATATTTGCCACTGATCGCCTTGGCGTTTCCAGTACTGCCGCCGCGTGGTGCCGCTGCGTTCGCCTTTGGTCACTTCGCCAAAGGTGACGACCATGGTTTCGTTGCTGTCACGCCAATGCAGGTACGACTTGTCTTTAAGCTCTACGCCCTTGTTGCTTTGTTGTGGCCCGCTGCTGGCCAGCTTACTGAGCCATTCTTGCCGCGGTTGTTGCGCCGCATTTTTGAAGTCTGGCGCATAAAAGCGTTGTAAGCCTTGTACATCCCCTTGCAGTTTGGCGCTGCTCCACGCTTGCAATACGGTGTCAAACTGTTGGCGGGCCGTGGCTACGCTGTCGGGGGCCACCCATTGCAATTCTGGGGCAATCACGACCGGCGTAGAGCGCTCTACACTGCGCAACAGGCGTTCTAAGTCTGGGTTAGACAGCACCACACAACCGTCCGAGGCTTGGGGAGCCCGCGCAAACTGGTCTGGGGGCGTACCATGCAGCCAAATACCACTGCCGGTTTTACCCCGGCTCTGGTCGAGCGGGTTGGGGTAGTTGATCGGCAAAGCGCCAGCACCGTAAAAATTGGGCAAGCTGCTGGGGTCGATGCGGCTGGTGATGAAGTAAACGCCGATCGGGGTGCGTTGATCGCCTTCGACGTATTTATCAATGCCCAACTTGCCCACCGAGGCGTAATAGTCGGCCACCAAGCGCAGGCCCTCGCGGGTGTTCTCAAACAAATACAAGCGCGAGCGTGAGGCATCAACCGCCACTGCATGGCGCTGGCGCGGCGACAAGGTTAAAAACTGGGCCGGGATGGTGTTGGCTGGTGGTCGAGCATGCAAGGCTTGCAAACGCCGACGCGATTCCTCACGCAACACGCGCAAATTGCTGTTGTCTGACGAGAGGGCCAAGTTGCTCGATACGTGCGCCCCCGGCACGGCAGTCACGGGCTGGGCGGATGGACGAGCCCGGGCGGCCAACAAATCGCCCAGCACCAGTTGTGCCAGCTGAAAATTGGGGTAATCGCGCACCAACGCTTCAGCAGCGGCCAAGGCTTCGCGGTGCTGCCCTTGGCCAATCGTTTGATAAATGTCGATCAGACGGTTTTCAGCTTGACCATCCACCAAAGGAGCCAGACTGGTTTTGCTGCTGGCTTTGCTCGCCTTGGAGGCTTTATTTTCTTGTGCGCTGGCCACCGGTGCCTGCACCGCCAAGCCTGCAGCTAATAATGCCAAGACCAGCAGCGGCATACGAAAGAAGGGCCGAGAGTTCAGATCCATGTGCATTGGTACTACTTGCATATCCTTGAGGCTGGGCAGCTCAGACAGGTGCGGCTTTAGAGCAAACCAAAATCAACCACCCACGGTTTCACGCAGGATGACCCAGCGACCCTGTACTTTACGCATTTCTAAAGTTTTACGGCTGCTGGTTTGCAGTGCCCCAGCGCTGTAATCTTGCCGGAAGCGGACAGTGGCGGTATCGCCCTCGGTGCGGACGTTCAGATCGCGCAGGGTCACACTGATGCGCGCTTTGCCACTGATGCGCGCGCGCCGCTCGGCTTCCCAGTCTTTGCGGCTTTGCTTACCCGAAGGCACGGTGTCTTTGGCGTAGGCCGCAAAGTAGGCATTCAAATCTTTGTTGCTCCACGCGCTGGCCCATGCCTGCACTGCACTGGTCACCGCTGTTACGACAGCTGCATCGGCTGCTGGAGCTGCCACTGCTGGGGCTGGCGCGGGGGTAGGTGCTGCAACCATAGGTGCGGGTGCAGGACTAGCGATTGGCGCAGGTGCAGGCGGTGCAGGAGCCACCGCCGGGCTAGGGGCTGGAGCAGGTTTGCTGGCAGTGGTTGCTGCTGCCGAGGCCACTACCGCAGGTGCTGGGGCAGGGGTCGCTGCTGCGGGATAGCTCAGCCCTTGGATCAGTTCCAACTTGGGCTGCACACTGGCCGTTTGGCTACCGTCGAGTTGCAATGCCTTGTTGTAAGCGGTACTGGCCAAGCGGGCATACACATCGCCCAGATTTTCGTGCGCGGTGGCATAACTGGGGTTGGTGCGAATGGCCATTTCCAAGGCCGTGCGCGCCTTGTCAAACTGGTTCTGCCCGGCATACAGCACCGCCAGATTGTTGTAGGGCTCGGGCAGCTCGGGATAGTCTTGTGTTAGTTTGGTAAACACAGCAATGGCTTGGTCGCGCTTGCCCGTTTGCGTCAGGGCTACGCCACGCAGAAAGCGCAATTGCGGATCACGGGGTTTGGCACGCAACAGCTGATCGGTTTGTGTCAAGGCCTCGGCAGGTTTGCCTGCACGCAGCAGCTTTTGGATGTCACTGTATTCGTCGGCTTGGGCCACGCTGGCGCCCAGCAGTGCAGTTAAAGTTAACAGGCGCAAAGCATGGGAGAAGGTGCGGCGAACGTGCATCATGGAGAGGGAGAAGTGGAAGGGCCGAAACAGGCCCGCAGGCGCTTATACTGGCGCGGATTGTAGCGGAGGGGGTGCTGTAACGCTGTCTATTCCCTCTGTGCGCGTGGCCATTGCCTGTTGGGCCGCTGGTCTCTTCTTTTCCTACACCCCATACCCCACTACCCATGAGTTTGCGTATCTACAACACGCTGTCGCGTGCCTTGGAAGCGTTTTCGCCGCTGGAGCCGGGCCATGTCCGCATGTATGTCTGCGGCATGACGGTGTATGACCTGTGCCATCTGGGCCATGCGCGCTCAATGGTGGCTTTTGACGTGGTACAACGCTGGCTCAAAGCCAGTGGCTACCGCGTCAGTTATGTACGCAACATCACCGACATTGATGACAAAATCATCCAGCGCGCGGTACAAAACGGCGAGTCCATCCGCAGCCTGACCGACCGCATGATTGACGCGCTGCACCAAGATGCCGATGCCTTGGGTATCGAGCGCCCCAGCCACGAACCACGCGCTACCGACTATGTGCCACAGATGCTGAGCCTGATTGGACAACTCCAAGACAAGGGCTTGGCCTACCAAGCCGGCAATGGCGATGTGAACTATGCAGTACGCAGCTTCCCCGGTTATGGCAAGCTGTCGGGCAAGTCTTTGGACGAGTTGAATGCAGGGGAGCGCGTCGCGGTACAAGACGGCAAACACGATCCGCTGGATTTTGTCCTCTGGAAATCAGCCAAGCCCACAGAACCCACCGAAGTCCAATGGGACAGCCCGTTTGGCAAAGGCCGCCCCGGTTGGCATATTGAATGCTCGGCCATGGGTTGTGCGCTGCTGGGCCCCACTTTTGACATCCACGGTGGCGGCGCTGATTTGCAGTTTCCGCACCACGAGAACGAAATCGCCCAAAGCGAAGGCGCACACGGTCAGCCGCTGGCGCAGTTTTGGATGCACAACGGCTTTATCAACATCGACAACGAGAAGATGTCCAAGAGTCTGGGCAACTTCTTCACCATCCGCGAGGTACTGCAACAGTACGACCCCGAAACGGTGCGCTTCTTTGTCGTGCGTAGCCACTACCGCAGCCCACTCAATTACAGCGATGTGCATCTGAACGATGCACGCGCAGCCCTCAAGCGCCTCTATACCGCCTTGCACGAGGTACCGCCCGCCCAAGTCACGATCGACTGGATGGATCCTTACGCCGCCCGCTTCCAAGCCGCGATGGACGAAGACTTTGGCACCCCCGAAGCCGTGGCCGTGCTGTTTGATTTGGCCAGCGAGGCCAACCGCAGCAAATCGCCCCAAGTGTCCGGGCTGCTTAAGGCACTGGGGGGCATCTTGGGCCTGTTGCAAACGCCAGCGCAAGACTTCTTGCAAGCCGGCAGCAACCTTGATGCCAGCGCCATCGAATCCCAGATTGCCGCCCGTGCTGCGGCCAAAGCCGCCAAAAACTGGGCTGAGGCCGACCGCATCCGCAAAGAACTGCTGGCGCAGGGCATTGTGCTCAAAGACGGCCCCAGCGGCACGACTTGGGAAGCTGCCGCCCCCACCGCCGCCTAAATCCTGCTCACAGGCTTGCCCCTTGGTGCCTCCCCGCAGTGAAAATGCCCCGCAAAACCGGCCCACGCAGCACCTACCCTGACCTGCCGCCCTACTGGGCACAGGCCTGTGCCCAACTGATGCACAAAGACCGGGTGTTGCGCCGCCTGATTCCACAACTGGGCGAGCATGTGATGCAGCCCAGCCGCGATGCCTTTACCACCTTGGCGCGCAGCATCGTGGGGCAGCAAATTTCCGTCGCAGCGGCCCAAACCCTGTGGCAGCGCTTGCGGGCGCTGTTGCCTGCACCCGTACTGACCCCAGCAGCCCCCGTAGCGTCGCTACAACTGGCGCTGGATCTGGCTGCCCTGCCCCCAGTCGATGACAGCCCCATCGTGCGCCCTGCCGATCTGTTGGCCCTGTCGCCTGAGGCTTTGCGTGGGGCGGGACTTTCACCACGCAAGGTGGACTACCTGCTGGCCTTAGCGCAACAGTTTGCCCATGGCAAACTACGCCCCCAAAGTTGGGCGGCACTAGAGGACGAAGCCCTGATTGAGCAACTGATGCAGTTGCGCGGTGTGGGGCGCTGGACAGCAGAAATGTTTTTGATGTTCCATCTGCTACGCCCCAACGTGTTGCCGCTGGACGACACTGGGCTGATGAAAGGCATCAGCCAGAACTATTTTTCCGGTGACCCGGTCAGCCGCAGCGAGGCCCGCGAGGTCGCACAAGCCTGGCAGCCTTGGTGCAGTGTGGCTACTTGGTATATTTGGCGCTCGCTGCAACCCCAGCCCTAGCGCCCTGAACGCCGTTGCTCGTGCCACACCCGGCACCGAGAACGCACAAGGAGAACCCATCTTGGCCAAAAAAACCTTCCTCGATTTCGAGCAACCGATTGCCGAACTCGAAAGCAAAATCGAAGAACTGCGCTACGTACAAAACGAAAGCGCGGTGGATATTTCGGACGAAATCGACCAGCTCAGTAAAAAAAGCCTGCAACTGACCAAGGACATTTACAGCGAACTGTCACCTTGGCAAGTCACCAAAATTGCCCGCCACCCCGAGCGCCCATACACCCTGGACTATGTGCGCGATCTGTTCACCAATTTTGTCGAGTTACACGGCGACCGCCATTTTGCCGATGACAAATCTATCGTGGGTGGCTTGGCGCGCTTTAACGGCCACGCCTGTATGGTGCTGGGCCAACAAAAAGGCCGCGACACCAAAGAGCGCGCGCTGCGCAACTTTGGCATGACCCGCCCCGAAGGCTATCGCAAAGCTCTGCGCCTGATGAAAACCGCCGAGAAGTTCAAACTGCCGGTGTTTACCTTTGTGGATACCCCCGGTGCTTTTCCGGGCATTGATGCCGAAGAGCGCGGCCAGTCTGAAGCGATTGGACGCAACATCTATGAGATGGCCCAATTGGAAGTGCCCATCATCACCACTATCATCGGCGAAGGTGGCTCTGGCGGTGCGTTGGCCCTGAGCGTGTGCGACCAATTGCTGATGTTGCAGTATTCGGTTTACTCCGTCATCAGCCCCGAAGGTTGTGCCTCCATTCTCTGGAAAACCAGCGACAAAGCCCAAGAGGCTGCCGAAGCCTTGGGCATTACCGCCCACCGCCTCAAGGCGCTGGGACTGGTGGACAAAATCGTCAATGAGCCGGTGGGTGGCGCACACCGCGATACCAAACACATGGCCGCCCTGCTCAAGCGGGCACTGGGCGATGCTTTCCGCCAAGTGGCTGACCTGAAAGTCGATGAGCTGATCGAGCGCCGCTATGCCCGTCTGCAAAGCTATGGCCGCTTTAACGATACGAAAGCCAGCCACCGCTAAGCCCTACGCAGCGCCCCCACCAGCCTGCAGGAGCGGCCATGTCCCTGTCCGTCGAAGCAGCCATCGAAGCCTTTGCACCAACACTGCCGTTGGCGGTGGCCCTCAGTGGCGGCGCTGACTCCACCGCCCTGCTGTTGGCTTGTGCGCAGCGTTGGCCCGGACAGGTGTTTGCGATCCATATCCACCACGGCTTGCAAGCCGCTGCCGATGATTTTGAGCGCCATTGCATCCAACTGTGCCAGCAATGGCAAGTACCTTTAACGGTACAGCACGTCGATGCGCACCCGGCCCCCGGACAAAGCCCGGAAGAAGCCGCACGCACGGTGCGCTACCAAGCACTGCAAGCGGCGGTGGCTACGCTGCAACCCCACACACGATCCATCGCGCTGGCACAGCACGCTGACGACCAAGTCGAGACCGTGTTGTTGGCCCTCTCGCGCGGGGCTGGTGTCGCTGGACTGGCAGGCATGCCAGCCCAATGGCAACGCGGCGGTTTGGTGTGGCACCGCCCTTTGCTCGCCGTAGCAGGGGCAGAAATTCGCCGTTGGCTACAAGCACAGCAACAAGACTGGATAGAAGACCCTAGCAATCAGGATGAACGCTACACGCGCAACCGCATCCGTGCCCGGCTGTTACCCGCCCTGGAAGCGGCCTTTCCTGCTTTTCGGGCCACCTTTGCCCGCAGTGCCCGCCATGCAGCCCAAGCCAAAGAATTGTTGCTGGAGTTAGCCGAGCAAGACTTGGCCCAAGTGGGCAATCCTCCGCAGATCCGTGCGCTACAAGCCCTCAGTGTGGCGCGCCAAACCAATGTGCTGCGCCACTGGCTGCTGAGCACACACCACACCACCCCCGCCAGTCAACAACTGGCCCAGTTACAGCGACAGATACAGGCTTGCAGCACCCGCGGCCACCAGATCCACCTCAAAGTAGGGCGCGGCTTCGTGGTTCGCGCTGGTGCAGTGTTGCATTGGTACAATTGACAAGTTTTGGCCCACTTTTGTACGAAACACGGCGGCGCCCCAAAACATTGTTCAACCTGCGCCGCGCCCTCTGGGTTTCGTCACCACACATCTCCAATGGCATTGATCGTTCATAAATATGGCGGCACGTCGATGGGTTCGCCCGAGCGCATCCGCAACGTTGCTAAACGCGTGGCCAAATGGGCGCGCGCCGGCCACCAGATGGTGGTTGTACCCAGCGCTATGAGCGGCGAGACCAACCGCCTGCTCGGTCTGGCCGGTGAACTGGCCCCCACCAAAGCCACTGCGGAATACCACCGCGAACTCGACATGCTGGCTGCCACCGGCGAGCAAGCCTCGTCGGCCCTGCTGGCGATTGCCCTGCAAGCCGAAGGCGTTGAGGCCATCAGCTACACCGGCTGGCAAGTGCCTGTGCGCACCGACAGCAGCTACACCAAAGCCCGTATCGAGTCGATTGACGACCAACGCGTGCGCGCCGATTTGGCAGCAGGCAAAGTGGTGGTAATTACGGGCTTTCAAGGCATTGATGACGCAGGTCACATCACCACCTTAGGCCGTGGCGGCTCTGACACCTCGGCCGTGGCGATTGCCGCTGCCATGAAGGCCGATGAATGCCTGATCTACACCGATGTCGATGGCGTGTACACCACCGATCCGCGCGTGGTGCCCGCTGCCCGCCGCCTGCACACCGTCAGCTTTGAAGAAATGCTGGAAATGGCCAGCTTGGGCAGCAAGGTGTTGCAAATTCGTTCGGTCGAGTTTGCTGGCAAGTACAAAGTACCCATGCGCGTGCTGTCGAGTTTTACACCTTGGGATATTGACCTGGCCGAAGAAGCCCAGTCGGGCACGCTCATCACTTTTGAGGAAGACGAAAAAATGGAAAAAGCCGTTGTATCCGGCATCGCGTTCAACCGTGGCGAAGCCAAGATCTCGGTGCTGGGTGTACCTGACACCCCCGGCATTGCCCACCGCATCCTCGGCCCAGTGGCAGAAGCCAACATCGAAGTCGATGTCATCATCCAAAACATCAGCAAAGACGGCAAGGCCGACTTCAGCTTTACTGTCAACCACAGCGATTACAACCGCGCTCTGGACTTACTGCGCACCAAGGTCGTGCCCGAATTGGGCGCACAAGAGGTGGTCGGTGACCCGCACATCTGCAAGGTCAGCATCGTTGGTATCGGTATGCGCAGCCATGTCGGCGTAGCCAGCACCATGTTCCGCGTCCTGAGCCAAGAAAACATCAACATCCAGATGATTTCCACCTCTGAAATCAAAACTTCGGTGGTCATCGACGAGAAGTACTTAGAGCTGGCCGTGCGCGCCCTGCACACTGCCTTTGGTCTGGACAAGGCTGCTGAGTAATTTTTACTTTTGCCACGACCCTGAAAATCAGGGTACAATAGCAGGATTGGAAACGTGACCGAGTGGCCGAAGGTGCTCCCCTGCTAAGGGAGTATGGGGTGTAGAGCCTCATCGAGGGTTCGAATCCCTCCGTTTCCGCCAACCATCAGGAAAAGCTGCAAGCATGGCCTTAAAGCCATCTGCAGCTTTTTTTTCGTCTGCGTTTTCTGACGTGGACAAGTCTTCGGCCATCGCGGCCACAAAGGCATGTGCTGGTTCTTGGCCCAGTATCACGCGCAGCTTGCCTCTAACTCGCCAGTTAGCGGGCCTCTCCCCCTTCTTGATTTTTGCCAAGTTCGCTTGCTCCATGTCGAGCAGTGCTGCTAGCTTTCTTTGGCTTCCAGCTATCGCTATGGCATCTTCAATTAATTTATTCAATTCAATATCGATATACATGTGACTACACTCCGACCCGTTGATATACAAATGACTACGATGTCGTTTGGACAATTTTCACATAGGAGCGTCCATGCACCCGAATACCACTACACTGTTTCCTGAGAATCCCCCTGCTGTAACCAGTAGCGCCCTAAGTTTGGACGCTCCGGGCCTACCGGTGCAGGGGGATTTTCTTTTCTCTGATGACCCTATCGTCAACTGGTTCGATAGCCAAACCGAAGAAACCGCACGTTTTTGGCTTGATCGCGCTGTCGAGTTGTTCGGCCTGCCCGACTCTGCAACCCCGCGCCAGTGCTGGGCCGCTTTCTGCGCTTTTGCTACGCGTGGCGTTCGTGCTCCCCAGTTGCTGACCCATGCTGCCCTTATCCGCAAACACGGCCAGCCTCGTTTTACTGTCGATTTTCCGCCGGGTGTGCTGTATTCAGGGAACGTCGTTCCCTTCTGGTCTGAAACAGCGTTTAAGGGCTATTTGGCTGGTTTATCCATCCAAGGGTACCTTGTTACCTTTTCTGCCTTTACTTCTGCTTTTGCATGGCTTCCTAGCGTTGCTCAAGCTGCATCTTTAACCGTCTGTCCTCGCTGTGGTGGGCCGTTGTCTGCTGCTTTGGAGCCCTACTGCTCTGATCCGAGCTGCCTCTGGAACAGCGAAGAAGAGTGGGCCGAATGATGCTTACCCAAGCCCACCCCTTCGCCCGGCACTTGGGCCGCCCTGTGCGCCGTTTTTCTGCGTTCGATGCCTATCGCTTGCAGCTTGCTTTGCCGTTGTCCGGTGTTGAGCTGGTGCCACCTCGTGGCCCCGGTCGTCCTATTAAAACGGCCCAGACTAGCCCAGAGGGTGGGCAAGCGCAGCGCAGCACGCCCGAAGGGATGAGGCTGGGCCATGCTGTTTCTGCCCCGGTTTTGGTGGGAGGTGCTAGTAACACCTCCCAAACGGCTCAAAAATGAGCCAAAACCGTCATTTCGGCACTGTCATGGACTGCCCGTTTTTTGTCGATTGGCTGACCATCCAACAGACCTATGACTATGACTTGCCACAGGTTACTGCTGGTGTTGTCTGGTCTGCTAATGCTCAAGGTCAAGTCGAGTGGCAGACCATCCGCGCGGCCACTGTTGAAGGCTCTCACGATACTTCAATTCAAGTCCGCTGTGATGGTCGCACGGTGCGTTTATCGGGCAACGTCTCACGCTTCGGGCGTTCCGATAACGTTTTTGGCTATGACTTGGCGGCCTGCCTTCGTCGTGCCAGCAACATTGTTGGGCAGTTTGGCCTTCCTCCCTTTACTGCCGGTCAGAAGTTCTACCGCCACGCCAAGATTGCTGGCGTTGTTGATCTGCGTCCCGCTTGGACTGGTGCCCGCATCAGTCGGTTGGACTTAACGGCCAACTATGAGACAGGTTCCATGAGTGATGCCAGGGCATATCTGGCATGGCTCGGTACACAGCAAACCTCGGCCCGTATCAAGGTCGGCGTACACGGCGATGGTGAAACCGTTGATTGGGGCCGTGGCTCTCGTCGCGTGTATTCCAAAGCTTATTTAAAAGCTCCTGAGTTGCTCCGTCATAACGGCCCGCGCCAACTCATCGAGTATTGCCAAGACGCGGGTGTCGTGCGGTTTGAAGTAACCGTAAAAGCAAACCAATTGCAGTCTATGGGCTGCGACTACCTTGGGGGCCTTGATATGGGTCAACTCATCGAACTCTTTGAAGAGCGTCGTTCGGTGCTGGTGCGTGCCAGTCACACACATGACGATTTAGAGCACCTTCCCAACACATTGCGTCGTACAGCCCGTGACTGGCTGGCCGGTGACGATTTGCGCGCTCGCATGAGCTTGGCGACATTTAAGCGCCATCGTTCTGGCCTCTTGCCTTACGGAATTGATATTGCTGTAAAGCGCAATGTGGTGGATTTTAAACCGCGTGTCAGGGTGATTGAAGTCCGCCCTGCCATCGCTCCCCCTTGGTATGACTTCAATGAAAGGTTAATAGCAGCATGAAAGTTTTTTTATTTGGTTCTGAATTTTCAGAAGGTATTTCCAAGAAAACAGGTAAACCTTTTGATATTGGCAATCTTTATGGTGCTGCCAAACTTGACCCTTCTAACCCCAATGCTCAAGGTCACATGGGCACCAATTATGAATGCACTTCTGCTGTTGTGCGTTCTATTTCCAATATCCCTCATTCGATTACCAATCCTTTGGAAGTTGAATTGGAGATTGAAGATATTATGCGTTATGGACAAAAGAAATCTGTCGTTATCGCCATTCATCCAGTTAAACCGATTGCCATGCAAACTCCAAAAATCCCCCCAGCTCCCTCTGTCACTGCACCTATGAAGTAATTTCAGCCGGTAGCCCTTTCAAATATGAGAGGGCATCCGGGTGCAATTAGTTTGCATCGTTTCTCAACTCTTTGGAGCTTTCAAATGAAAGACTATCTCGTAAATCGCTTAGCAAAATCTGCTGTGGCGAAATATGGTTCTGTAGCTGGCTTTTTAGCCGCTCTCGGAACTGAAGCACAAGCGGCGCTCCCTGCCGGTGTCGAAACTGCCATTGCTGGTGTCGGCACTGATTTGGTCACAGCCATGACGGCCATCATCACTGCATTTATTGCCTTTTGGGGTCTTCGCGTTTTGTCCAAAAAAATGGGCTGGGGCGGCTCTTGATTTTTCTTCGTTTCCGGTTTTTTTAATGCCGAGACTTTAGAAAACATTGGGGCCTTGGCCCCTTTTTTTTGGATATTCGTTGTGTCTGATGTTTATTTACTTGTTTGTGTTACTTCTCCTGATCTGATTACTGGAGATTGTCCTTCTTCTGCTCGCCGTTCTTTAGTTGTCGATGATGTTCAGTTGCAGGCTGGTAAAGCTGTTGTGCAAGTTGATAGAACTCACAATCAAGAATCATACGATGATATGGTGCAAATGTTCGGTTTATTTGTTCTTGTGATTATCAGTGTTTGGGGTGCTAAACGATTATTAAATTTATTTTCTTCAGATACGGAAAGAGGGTAAATATGATTCCACCCATCGAATATATGTTTGCCATTATGTTGTGTATATTAATGTTTGTTGCATTTAAGTAAATCTATATTTATGAATATCACTATTTGCATTGGTTCTGTTTTCTCAATATCATTATTTTGGGTTGCAATATGGCTAATAAATTATCTCTGATATTAGCTGCTGCCTTTTTTTCTACTCCTGTTTTTGCCGGTTATGCGCAATTAGCTCCGCCCGCTGGTTATGCTGTGAGTTCGGTCGGTTCTGTTGCACGTATTGCTGTCGGCACTGCCGCTAATGCCCCTGTTGTTTCTGGCGGTTATGTCATGGCTTCTGCATCATTAAATTTGGGTGCTCGCTCTGTTACTGTTCCCGTTGCTTTGCGTATTGCTGCTAATGCGCCTCTCTTTGCCGCAACTAAGCTAAATCCCTATACTGCTGCCTTATCGCTTGCTGTGCAGGCTTATCCTTATGTTATCGATTGGCTTTCTCGGGATACTCAAGCTCCTAAATTGCAAATAGACGCTTCGGGTCATATTGTTATACCGGGCCAGACTATTCAGCCCGACTTAGAGGATTGGCCTTTTTCTAATCCTTCTTATCCTCAAATAAATAATCTTGCCGATTACTTATCTTTTTCCGGTCACTCTTGCTCTGGCACAGTTACTGTTATCAAAGCCGGAGGTTATTCCCCTTGTAATAATACCGGTCATACGCATATTGCCATCTGTGATAGTATTTGGAATACCGGTTGGTCTGGTTATTTTTGTGGCCCCGGTGCTGGAGCTGAACCTAAACCCGAAATTGTTGATGCTCAACCTGCCACTACTGAGAGAATTAACGCTCTTGCTAATCTTGCTGTAAATCCTAAGCTCCTTCCTTATATTTCCCCCGATATTGAGATTGACGCAAATCCTGTTATTAACCCTTCCACATTTCCGGTCGGTGATACTTTAATATCTCCTTCTCTTAATCCTGCGCCAAATTTGCAGCCCTCTCCGTTTCGTGTCCCAAATGGTGAGCCAATACCAGTACCTAATAGTCAACAATATCAGCAGCCGTGGTATGAAATAACACCGGCTCCGACTCCAGATCAGCCTTGGCGTGTTCAGATTATCTCTGTCACTACTGTTGTTGAATCTCCAGTCCAAGTTCGTGAGCCTGAACCAGTTCCTCCGTCTCCTACCGATTGCGACAAATTTCCTGAATCTCTTGCTTGCATGTCTGTCGATGAGCCTGAAGAGGAAGATATTCCAGATGAAGAAGAAGAGATAGAGTTGCAAGACGGCCCTTCTTTTTCTGCTTCTGCATCTTGTCCTCCTGATTTGGTTATTAACTTTCAGGGCCATGTTTTCACAATGTCCATGTCTACTCCATGTAGTTGGATTTCTATGATACGTCCTGTTATTTTGCTTTTAGCGGCCCTTACAGCCGTCGCAATTGTTCGTCCGGGTGGAGGCCCTAAAAATGTTAAAACGTCTCTTTAATGCCGTTTTTATTGCGTTTGCGCTGGTGTTTTCTGTTGCTGTTTTTGCTCAAGAATCTCAACCGACTGATTGTGACAAATACCCAAATTCCTTGGGTTGTTCTGCTGTTGATATTCCCGCTTCTGAGCAAGTCCCCCGACGCTCTCAAGACATAACGCTTCAAATTGGCCCTTCTTTTACTGGCCCTGCTTCTTGTCCTGCTAACGTCACAATGAATCTTCGCGGCCATCAATTGACATTACTTCCCATGTCTACTGCTTGTGGCTGGATTGTTGATTATGTTCGTCCGTTAATGCTTTTGCTTGCTGCTATTACTGCCGTTTTTATTGTTTTGCCCTCAAATGAGGATTAGAAATCATGGGATTTGGAACATTTTTATTATCGATGGTACAGCCTCTTGTCGCTCGTGTTCTTGTCGCTCTGGGCCTTTCTATCGTAACTTTTACCGGCATGTCTGCTGTCATGGATACTTTGACTCAGCGTGCTGTTTCGGCTTGGGGCGGTTTGCCTGCTTCTATTATGCAATTAGCATCACTAGCCGGTATTGGTGAGGCTCTATCTATTATTATGGGTGCTATTGCTACTCGTGTTTTGATTTGGCAATTAACACGTTCAACAAAAATGATGGGAGCTAATCAATGATTACGCTGATAACTGGAACGCCCGGTGCTGGTAAAACCCTTTATGCTATTTCTAAGCTGTTGCGTGATTTAGTGGGGTCTGTTGTTGCTGGTGTCGATGATTCTGGCAATAAAACAGAAGTGCCGCGCATTATTTATACTAATATTAACGGCTTGTTAATTGACCATGAATTAATAGACGGTGGCGCTGAGGGCGGCTTAGCTAATTGGCATAAATGGGCTAAACCTGGCTCTGTTATTTGTTTTGACGAAGTGCAACGCGAGTGGCCCCCACGCGCTAATGGCTCTAAAGTCCCTGACTATATAAGCGCATTAGAAACGCATCGGCATATGGGCGTTGATTTTATTATTCTGACGCAAAACCCGATGCTGCTTGACCGTAACGTGCTCGCGCTCGTCGGTCGTCATTTGCATGTGCGGCGCTTTGGGGGCATGGGTGCTGCGCTCGTTTATGAGTGGGACCACTGTTCACGCCAGTTGCTCTACTCTAAAGCTCTCAAAAAATTCCCTTTTAAATACGATAAGAGTGTTTTCAAACTTTATAAAAGCGCTGAACTCCACACTAAACCCAAAATCAGCATTCCTCCCTTGGTTTTTGTCGTGATTGTTGCTCTGATTTGCGCTGCTGTTTTCATTCCCCAAACTTATAGCCGTATTGCAAACAAATCTGTTGTTCCAGCAGGTGTTTCACGTGAAACAAATCAAGATTCTGTTTCTGATAAAGCAAAATCTGTGATTCCCGACACTGTTTCACGTGAAACAAAATCACAAGCTTATGACTCCGCTTCTTTTGTGCCACGCGTTAGCTATGAGCCACTGAGTGCTCCCGCTTATGATGCGCTCCGCGTCGTCGTCAATATGCCTGTGATTGTTGGCGGCATGTGCTTCCGTGGCGAATGCAAGTGCTACACCCAGCAGGGTACAAACTCCGGCATTTCGTCTGCTGAGTGCGGTCGCTGGATAGCAAACCGGCCATTCGATGCTTACACCCAGCAACCTCAGCAGCAGCTAGCTAGTGCTTCTCTCTCCGAAACTGCTTCGGTGCATAGACAGTCTGCACGGGCTCAAACCGTGCCTGCTCCTTCAAAGACCGCAACCGAAATGGGCCCCCTGAACGTCGGCGGCGCAATAAATCCCAAAGCAGAAAGAGCACCACCCCCAGTATTGCCACCAGGCTCACCAGTACACCCGACATTGCCCATGGGTGTTTCTGAAACATTGCCACCACCCAACTTGCTAAACCCCCATCGTCGAACATAGCACCTCCTTTTTTCTTTGCAGAACTCTACCTCTTTGGGGGTATCGGGGGCTTGCCCCTGATGTTCAGGGGTTGTCGCGTGAGTACCCAACGATGAGCGCACCGGCACAAAACCGCGTCTGTCCTCCGCTGCTGCACGCTTCTCGGCATAGGCACGCACCATCCTGCACTCTGCACCAGCACCGCATACATACGCGGGGCGCTGGTTGCCCTTTGTCACGGCCCTTACCTCGTCGCCCTATTAACAGTTGTGCTTCTGCGCCTACGCTGTCGCCCGCCACGGCTGCGGGGCTGGCTTCATCAATGGGGCATGGCCCCGGCCACGGCTTGCCCGCTGCTCTGCTATGAAAGTAGAAAATGGCAATCTTTGGCTATGCACGTGTTTCCACAGCACACCAAGACACCCACTTACAAATTGACGCGCTACAGCGTGCAGGTGCGTCCATCATCGTGCAGGAAAAAACCTCCTCTGTCGGGGCACGGCGCGAACTTAATCGGCTTCTTGCACGACTCCAGCGTGGTGATTGTGTGTTGGTCTACAAGCTCGATAGGTTCGCTCGTAGCCTGATTGATTTGCTGAAAATTGTTGACAAGATTGAAGCCGCCGGGGCTACTTTTCGCAGTCTGACCGAATCGATAGACACGTCCAGTCCTGCGGGCCGCATGATGATGCAGATGCTGGGCGCATTTGCTGAATTTGAGCGCGGCATCATTCGTGAACGCTCTATTGCTGGCCAGAACGCAGCGCGTGAGCGTGGTAATTTGCCCGGTCGCCCTCGTGCTCTTACAGCAGTGCAAGAACGTGAGCTGGTGACCCTTTATCAATCCGGCTTCTATACCCAAAAAGGCTTGGCTGCTCGTTACGCCGTTTCCGTTTCTGTTGTCAAGCGTGCTCTGTACCGCGTCACCCGACCTGCCTCTAGTAGTTTGAAGTAAGCTAGAAGTAAGCGTTTTAGCCAGCGCCGGGGCATTTCTAGTGCTTGGACGTAAAAAAACCGGGTTGCCCCGGTAGCTCAAAAACTTCCGTTTCCGCCAAAACCAGCCCCCTGAAGAGATTCAGGGGGCTTTTTGTTTTGTCCCCGCTGCCGCTTCAACACACGGCAAAGCGCCTCGCCCTTCGGCGTACCTGCATGGCGCTCCAGCACTGCGTTTATCAGTGCATCCACTGGGTCAAAACCTGCAATGTCGGCAATTCTGGCCTGCTCTTCGGGAGGGCATGGCCGCGCCTCGTTTTTCCACATCGACACCATCTGTCTTGGCACACCGAGCCTTGTCGCCAGTGCGTAATCGCTGCCGGTGATAGCGGAAGCCTTACTAATTAACTCAGCTATTTGGTTGCTCATGATGTTAGCTTTCTGATAACATTCGCAATGTCATCAATTTGATGACTATTGTTCTGAACCAGAACTCTACACCCATAGGAGCCGCCATGCACCATATTCCCCCAGTCTCTCCAGTTCTTCCCCTGCCTGCTCAACAACATGCTGCCCCTGCTGTGGCGGCTCCGGGCTCATCCAAGCGGGCGGGGGAGTCCCTATCGCAGCAGCTTGTTCAAGTCGAAGCATTCAGCGGCGAAAGCGCTGATGAGGAAGCCTTTCGCAATCTGCGTTGGCTCGCCCGATGCAATGAGGTCTTCGCTCCACTCTCGCAGCATCGTGAGAGTTTTTTCTTTCTTCCTGCTTCCTGCGTCTCTCATGATGTACCCGATCTTGCCAATGAAGAAGTAGAGATCGAGCGTTGCAAGGCTTGGCTCAGCTCCGTTTGTGGTGAGCCATTCTTGCGTGTCTTTCAGCAGTTGACCCATGATGATTTCGTCTATCTGTCCGTCCATGCTTCCTCCATTCAATTAGCAAATTCGGCATCCCGCCTGCCGCATTGTGCTGTTGAGGCCACGGCCAGCAACGCGCCCGCCAAGCATCGTGAGACCCTGCGTTATGCGTGTCAGGCTCGTGTTGATGCTGCTCCTGTTGTGCTGGGGGCTGTGTGATGGCTTATTTAAAGTCAGCTTCCACCTGCTCAATGTCCGGGATGCCCCGGTATCGAATTACCCGGTACCCAGCATCTGTCAGCAGCTTGTCACGGTTAGCGTCCTGCTCCTCGCGTCCGTCGTGGCTGCGGTCATCCAGCTCAACGACTGCCAGCACCTTGAACGATTTATCGCAGATCACAAAGTCGGCGCGCTTGCGGTCGAATGTGTTTCGCACTGCCCGTGATTTGGCTGTCAACAGTGCCCCAAATGAGACCTGCGATAGCACTATTAGGTTTGGTAATGCGCTTTGCAACCGAAAGAACATTTTTTGCTCGTGTGCAGTTAATGGCCAGCACGCTTTGGGTTTCTCCCATGTGCTGCTGGAGCTTTTACTTGTGGGTGTATCCCATGTAGTACGTGCTCTTGTGGATGTGTCCCATGTAGTACTTGCTGTTAATTGCCAATCTGTTTGGCTTTTTTGTTCTGTGTTTTCTTTGCGGTTTTCCTGTATCTCCTGTTCTTGTAATTTTCTTCTGTCTTCTTGTTCATTCCATTTTCTTTCTGCTTCTCTTTCTGCTTCTAGTTTTTTGTCTTTATTTAGCTTTTCTCGTTCTTCCTGTATTTTTTGCCCTGCCAATCCTCTTCTGCCTTCTTCTTCCATCCATCTTTTTTGCTCTTCTAACTTTCTTCTCCTCTCTTGCTCGCCCCATCTTCTTTCCTCTTCTTTTTTGCTAAAGGTTGCCTCTTCATATTCTCTTTTTTCTCTATTTGAAACTGCTTTAAATACAGCAATACCAGCTATTAAGGCCAAAGCAAAAACCATTAATAAAAATAACAACTCCATTTACTGTTCCTTAATTAGTGATTTGTTTAGTTTTCCTATCGTGCATAGTGCCTATGTTTGCCCAACTATGGCACGCAACAGACTGAGCACCGTCAGGCGCGGAAGGCTGGTGCGTGCCGTAGCTCTCTCGCTGGCCTCCCCACATGGTAATCACGGGGAGAACAATAACTGTCGGTCGATCAAGCCGGTATTCGGGGGCCGTTGATCTATGACCCGCGTCAATCCTCTCGTGCTCGATGGTTCCGAAGTCAAACTTCGGCTGCAAGCTCATCGGGTCGCTACCCGCTCTGCGGTGCATGTCGATTGGCTGCGTTTTACTGTTCAGCTTCGCAATGCTCCTCTTCCTTCTGCTGATGATCTTTTCCCGCTGCCTGCTCGTGATGCCATGCCGGTTGGCCGTGATCTTGATTCTTGGTATGAGGAAAACATTAAGGACGGCAAGTATTGCCCACGCAACTTGAACGACCAGCATTGGGAAGAAAAGCGCCAAGCATTGCAAAAGCTCCTCGCTACTTTGCCCGATGCTGATTTTGCTGCGGGCACTCAAGCCAAAGACTTGGCTTTGCGTGTTGCTGCTGCCCTTGGCCCTGATTTCTCTTTGCACCCTGAATTACTCAAAGGGCACGACTTCTATCGTTTTCGTTGGTCTATCGTTCGTAATGCTAAGGAGTGCGCCTGGGTCGGTTTCCTTGCTTCTGGTACATCGCCTCGCCAGCAAGCCCAAGCCACAACCATTCATGTGAACATCACCGGCACAGCTTGCACATTTGCCGAACCCGTTTGGCCCACTCGCATGGCTGAGTTGATAGAAGAGACTAAGGCCAAGATTACCCGCTGTGATCTTGCCCTTGATTTTTTTGACGGCATTCAAGGCGGTCTTGCTCGTGTTAAGACTGACTATGAAGCTGGTCTGATGAATGTGTACGGTAAGTGCCCAAAGTGCAACATGGTTGGCGTTTGGCTAGATTCTGGCGGCCATTCCCGCTCTTTTTACTTCGGCTCTAAAGAAGCAGGAAAGCAGACTAACGTTTACGAAAAAGGGCACCAGCTTTACGGCCCTGAGTCTGCTAACTCGTGGCAGCGTATCGAGCTGCGTTACGGCAACAAATTGCGGGTTCTCGAAGTCGATATGCTTCTGCGACCTGATGATTTCTTTGCTGGTGCCTCTGACTGGCACTCAAATCTATTGGCTGAACATGGTGCCGTTGTTGTTGCACCTGAGCCTGTTCCTTGTAAGTCTCGGCGGGCGCTTGAAACTGTCCGGGCCGAAGTCTCGCGCAATATACGTTGGGTGCTCAATACCGCCGCCCCTTCTGTTGCGCTGGCTTTTCTTCATCTCGGCGATGAGTTCCTTCACATCGTTACCGATAAAGCAGCTCCGGGCCGTCTCAAGTCTTTTCATGATGCCGAAGTGCAGCAAGCGTACGCCTCGGTCTTCTCGCGTCTTTCTTCAGGCTCCCGCACGGGCGGCGGGGCTGTGCCTGTTCCTGCCCTGTAACTACTGAGTCAAACCATGAAATTTCAAAACACTGTTATCTGTACTGGCATCAAAGAATCCAAGGGGGAGTATGAGGGCCGTGCCTTTAGCTCGACTACGTTTCACTTGATCGTCGATGTTGCCGAAAACTCCAGCGGGCGTAGTATTGGTGCGGTTACTCGCCCTTTTAAATTCGGTGATGCTTCTGAGTTTGATAAATGGGCACATCTGGCTAAATCGTGGCCTGCAACTGGTTTGCCTTGCTTGGCTGAATTTGAAATTGTCGCTGGTGCGGGCAATGACTCGAAGTTGACTTTACTGGGTATTAAACCCGCTGCTTCTGCATCTGCTAAGGCTTAAAACATCATGTCCCGGCTTCTAATTCAATCCACGGCTACCGGGCGTTTTCTTGTCCCTTCGTGTGAATTTCCCCATTCTCCTGAATGGGTTTTTTCTCTGAAAGATGCTGGCCCCGGTATTTTGTCTGATTATGAAGCCGCTCATTATTTGATTGAAGAGTATGCCGAAGTCGATGATTTCTGCTCAATTATTGATTTGGATATTCTTGGAACGATCAACGATGTTTGAAATTTAATTTCATTCGATAGCCCTTTTATTCAAGAGGGCTAGGGAATGTAATTTAGGTAAATCATGGCCTTATGTCTTTTGATTGAACAGGGTTTTGCTAATGGCAAACCAGTTACATCTACTTCTGGTTACCAGTGGATACCCTTTTCAGCCTCTCAAGCCACTTTTAACGCTGGTCAGTATGCGTGCCCCACAGGTTCACATCTTGTCCTGACAACTGCTGAAATTAATCAATCACCTACGAACATACCTGATGCTGAACTGATGCGCGAGTCATTTTTTATGTCTTTCGGTCTGATTTTGGGGTGTTATGTGCTTGGAAAATTTGTTGGGTCAGTATTGGATTTAATAAAAGGAAATAAGCATGGTTATTGATGCTTTTATGCAAATGATAATGGGTAATTTGCAATCAATGGCTGCCTATATTGCCCTTGCAATAATTGTTATTGCCTCATTATTGGCTGCCCTCTTTGTTTTTCAATCTAGCGTTACCAAGCTTCTTTATCTTATTCAGGGGGATAAAGCATTTTCCTCTGGTATTCCGGTCGGCTATCGTTACGAAGAGGAAGTTTCGGAAAGAGTTTTTATTCCCGGTGATTCTTTACTCAATCGTCCCGGCAGTTTTCAGACAGTCAAGAAAACCGTTTCTCGCACTTGGACGAAAGACGATGAGTATCAGTATCGTAGAAACAAGCGGGATTATTAAGATTTTGCACAATCCTGTGCAGATGTTGCCCCTCGGGGCTTTTTTAAAATGGAGAAAAAATGAAATATCTTTTTGCTGTTGTTTTCGCCCTTTTGATGTCGATGCTTCCCGGCTTTGCTTCGGCGGCCACTGCTTTTGACCCGCTTACTGCTGCTGTCACTTTCACGGATGTCACGGCAGCGATCATGTCTGTTGCTGCTGTCCTCGCGGGCCTCTACGTCACTATGCGCGGTGTGCGTCTGATTCTCGGCTTCATCCGTCGTTAATTCCACCTCTTTCGTTTCGCAGGGACTGAGCGTAAGACACGCAAGACCTTGCTAAACGAAATGAATCTTTATGCGCTATGTATGACTTATATCTGATTGCTTGTTGGTTCACTGGACTTTTTGCCGGTGGCGCTCTCATTTGGGGACTGGAAGCCTAATGACTTTAATATTTTTTATTGTCTTGGGCTTTTTTCCTTTTATGGTTCATGCTCAACAGATTATTCCTATTGAGGAAAGCCAGCGCCAATACATCACCTTCCATGATGCTGCACCTAAAATTTTTGCTGCGGCAGTGGCCCGTTCAAAGCCTCCTACTACAGATTCAGATTTAGATGTGGCTGGTTCTTTTAAGAGACTGCTTGAATTTGCTAAATACTCTTCTAATAAAACAAATCTTGCCCATACCCCGGATGGATTTAGCTATTTAACTTTCCTTCCCGGTTTGATTGGTGGCGCTATAAATGGCGAAACCTTGTCTTATAACTTTGCTTATGATGGCACTGTTTCTGCTGTTGCCGCCAGAACCCCCGGCGCTTTCATTTACAAGATGAAACAGAATTACTCCTCTGAATCTGTTTCATCTGGTGTCCATCCTTTGGTTTTAATTTACAAACCTGATCTGGCGTACACCTTCTCCACCGTTCCTGAACTTATTGGTTCAACGCTTAACAATAAAAAGCTTTGCACCAGCTCGTCTGCCGCCTGCTCTATATTCCTGCCTTATACCATTGGTCGGTATAAGTGGTTTTATCGTGCATCTTCTTACATGATTGCTTGCAACGATGTCTCCGATTGTGTTCAAGCGAATGTTTCCAATTATTTTTACGGAAACACTTATAGACTAACTCAATTCAATTACACCCCTCCATTTTATGGTGAATATGTATTAAAGCCTGTCGGCAACTGCTTGGATTCTAAAGAATATGCTTACCTCAAAACTTTAATATCTGGACTGTCTTGCCTTTATTCGCTCCAATACAATGTTATTCTTTCTCAATATTCTGGGCAATTTGTCGTTTCAGGCTCTTCTGAAAATACATCTTTAGAATATATTTCCTTGAGTCCAATTCCAATATCCTGTCCCGGCGCTTCAAAATATTATCAGCTTCTTTCTTGTGACCCTAGATTTTTAACCGACGTTATTGCCCCTGCATCCCTGGCCTTGTTGGTTGACAAGATGTTTTCTTGGGCATCACAGCGTTTTGGTTATCGCGGAATCCAATATACACCCGTTACTGTGTCGGATGTAATCTCCGCTATTGGGAATAATTTGGTTAAAGTTTCTTCACTGGCGCAAACTATTCCTGAGCCTGAACTCGGCTTAGTGCCGGGTGGTTTTGTTGGCGATGAAATTACTTCTTCTTTGCCTCAAACTGCTTATAGTCAAAATACAGGCACTGACGTTACGGCTTCTTCTGTTTCTATTGATTTGGGTTCCAATCCAAACACCCCATCCCCTGAAATGGAATCCGAGCCTAATCCATCCAATTTAATCGATGCTATTTTTACCATTTTCCCTTCTTTCAGGGCTTATCATTTAGGTTCTTATTCTATTGAATACCCCTCTTTTTCTTTCAATATATTTAATTCGTTCATTTATACCGATGGACATTGCAAGACAATAGAAACCCAACGCCATACCATTAGTGCTATTTCATTGTTGGCTTGGTCTTACATGGTTTTTGTTATTGTTGTGAGGGCATAATGATTTTTCTAATTGCCTATTTTTTACGCCGTATTTCTCATAATTTATTGATCGGAATTATTTCTTTTTCTCTTATTTGGTCACCCGTTTTTCAGGCGCGCGCTTTTGCGCCTGCTCTGATTATTCCTGTCGGCATTGCTGCTGCCCGTGTTTTTGCCGCTGCTGCGGCCCGTGTTGGCCCACTGCTGACCCATACCAATACCGCTGTTGGCACGGCTGCCGGTGGTCTTGCTTTTCTTGCTGATCGTAACTGGGAAGACATTGTTCAGTACACTAAAAATGCAGCTTCTGCTTCTCATGCTGCCATTTCATCCGGTGTAATGTCTTTCGCAGCGCTGGCTAACTCTGTCGGTATCAATTCCGTTCAGACTGATTTAGCGACTTTTAGTTGGAGCGGCGCTTCTGGTGTTGTGTATTCATCCTATGGCAGTGTTCCCATGAAAGATGCTCTTCCCAGCGTTTCTGGTGATACTACTTTTCCTTACCAAACACGTTCCGATGGCTTTTTTCTTTATCAAGCTCTGAGCGGCCATTCTTTTTCTTCTGTCGTTAGTTACTCTGGTTTGAAAACCTATCTTTGCCCAGTTTTAGATAATTCTTTTTACAGTGCTACCAAGACTATTTGTCGTACATTACCTGAAGTCCCGATTTCTGATTTTAATTTTTACACGCAATATCCTGATATTGGTATTGCATGTAATGAGCCATTGGATTGTGCCAAGGCATATATTTCTGCGCGCTTGGCTTATTTATCTTGGGAAAAACAAAATGGCATGCCTTATTCTTTTGCCATCAAAAACGCTTCTGCCAATTTTCTGAGTTGCTTTGATTCTCGATATTCTTCATATTCTCTATTTTCCGGCTATCGCTGCCCTGTCGAATTATCGTATGACAAAGCTGATTTACTAAGTGGCTCCCCCCAGACTTTCACCGCTATCAGCGAAACCCATAATATTGATATTCGCTTATCCCCTCCGCCATTTTCACAATCGCAAACTCTAAACGATCTCGTTGCCAATCATCCTCAAGCTGGTTCTGAGCCACTTTCGCCCGCTGCGATTGCATCCATTATTAATGCTATGTTTCAGCGTGCCGCTACCAGACCCGGTTATGAGGGTTTGAACTATTTTCCGATTACTGCTGTCGATGTTATTCAAGGCATAGGCTCTGCGCGTGTGCCCTTATCCAGTTTATTAACCGAAGCTACCACCACTAGTACCTCTGTTCCAGACGAGGGCACTACTCCGCCGCCGCCGCCTCCTGTTCCTGGAGCTACTCTTGATCTCGGCGCTGATCCCGGCATCTCTGCACCTACCCTTGACGCTATACCCACAGCGGCGCAAATCATGGCTCCGATCTTTGATCTGTTTCCTTCACTGCGTAACTTTCAAACACCGGGCCACACTTCGCAATGTCCTGCTATTTCCGTTCCTTTTTTTGGCGAAGAAATCAGCACTAATAAGCATTGCGAACTTTTAGAAAGTCAACGCGCTCCATTGGGTGCTGCTGCTTTGGCGGGCTGGTCGATTGCAGTTTTGATTATCGTTTTAGGGGCTTAATATGTTTGCTATATTATTGAGTGCAGCTCATGCTGCAATGGGCTTCTTTTTTCGCTCTGTCATTGCAAAATTTTTCGTCTTCTTTGCACTGTTTTTTATTACTACAGAGTTCTTAGCTGTTTTGGTAGAGCGTTTGCCAAACGGACAAGCAATTTCAGGTGCATTGTCTGGCATACCACCTTCGATGTGGTATTTTCTGGATTTAGTCCATTTTGATGTGGGTTTGCCTGCTGTGCTCAGTGCGTGGGTGTTGCGCTTTATGATTCGTCGTATTCCTGTTATTGGCTAATTATTATGGCTTTTGCTGTTTATACTGGACTTATGGGCTCCGGCAAGACTTATGAAGTCGTTTCTTCTGTTATTTTGCCTGCTTTATTAAAGGGTCGCCGCGTCGTATCTAATATCGATGGTTTAGATTACGAAAAGATAAAGATTTATCTTTTGGAGCAAAAGCCTGATGCAATTATTGGTGAGTTATTGTCTGTTACTAATCAGCAGATAGAATCTGCTGGATTTTTTCCTGTTAAAAATGATGACTACTCCGCAATTGTTCGCGGAGGGGATATTGTTTGCATCGATGAAGCTTGGCGCTTTTTTGGCACTTCTACTAAGATAAGACAGGAAATTCATATATTCTTACGTGAGCACCGTCATTTCACGCATCCCAAAACTCGCGTTGCTTGTGATTTGGTTTTAATGGTTCAGTCGATTGGAGATTTACATCGTAATGTGAAATCTGTCGTTGAACTATCTTTTAGAACCCATAAATTAAAAACTGTGGGTTTAGATCGGCGCTATCGCTTAGATATGTTTGAGGGCTCGATACAGAGAATTAGTATGCGGGCCAATACTTGGCAAAAAGCTTATGATCCCGCTATTTATTCTTTGTACAGCAGTTATGCCGCTGGTTCTGGTAAAGAGCTTGCGATAGATGATCGCCAGAACATTCTTAAAGACCCGCGCAATTTGTTGATTGCTTTGGGTGTTTTAGTTATTTTTGCTGCTGGCTTTTATGGTTTGAGCCACATCTATTATCGATATAAAGGTGCTCAAGAGGCCGCCAAAGATGAAAAGCCGTCTTCGGTAGCGCCCACAGCAGCTACAGCAGCTTCTCGTGTGGGCACTGGCCCTGTTCCTTCTGCGCCCCTCAACAAGGTTATCCAGTCCGCTGATTGGCGCTTGGCTGGTCGCATTGTCACTGTGCGCGGTGAACGTGCAGTTTTAGCCGGTCAATCGGCCCGCCTGCGTGTAGAAGACCCGGCCTTGTTTGTTGGTCATGGCTGGGACAAACGCGCCATGCTCGATGGTGAGCAAATCACGGCTTGGTCTGGCCCCGTGGCTGGTGGTTTTGCTGCCACTTCTGAGCAATCTTCTTCTGTCATGTCGGTGGGTAAATGATGTTGCGCTCTGCTCTTTTGTCACTGGCCCTGCTTGCCACCCCTGTCGCCTTTTCTCAGCCCCTTGGTGGGCCACCCTTACCCTCTGAGCGTTTGCCCGTTGTGATTGATTTGCAAGCGGTGAGCTTGGCCCAAGTGGTGCATCTTGTTTACAAAGAAATCTCCCCAGCCAGCTATGTACTGGCCCCCGATTTGGTCGCTGACCAACGCCCCGTATCGTTGCGCTGGACGGGCTTGCCTGCTGAGTTGCCCGGTTTTATGTCGCACTGGCTGTCCTCTCTCGGCTACACCACTACCGAGAAAGCTGGCACTTTGTTCATGTCTCGTGTTGTCGATAGCTCCGGCGCTGCTGAAAAAGAACCGGAAAAAGAGACCATGATTTACTGGCCGCGCTACCAGTCTGCCGCTGCTTTGCGTGAGCTGGCCTCTGGCGTTGTCCCTCCTGATGGTTTTACCGCCCATAGAGGCATAGCCGCCCCACAGCAGGCCCAAAACCAGCCCGCTAATACCTTGGTAGCTGCTGGTACTACTCGTGCCCAGCAGCGCCCTCAACAACAGGCTGGCGTGGGGTCTGCTTTGGCGCTCATGGACAAAGACGATAGATTGCTCGTTTTCCGGGGCATCCAGTCCGACCGCGACAAGCTCGCCGCATTTCTGGCCGAAGTTGACAAGGCGGTCGAAGTTGTGAGCGTGCAAGGTGCCATTTACGAAGTTGCAACTAGCAGCGGTGAAGGTAGCGCTTTTCACCTGGCAGCCAACATCCTGCGTGGCAAATTTGGTATTTCTGCGAACCTTGGAAACCGCCCAGCTGGTGATTTCTTCGGCATCTCTTACGCTGGTTTAGATGCTGTGATGGGTGCGCTGAAAAGCGATAGCCGTTTCAAAGTTCTGAGTGCCCCTCGGCTCTCTGTGCGTTCTGGGGGCTCGGCGCGGCTTGTCGTAGGTCAAGAAGTCCCCACGGCGGGCGCTGTGTCCACTACGGCCCAAGGTGGCACTTTGCAAAGCGTGGACTATCGACAAAGCGGCATCATCTTTGACTTGTCACCTCAAGTTTTTCGTGATGCTGTGCGTTTAACACTTTCCCAGCAAGTTAGCTCTTTTGTGCGCACAGATACCGGCGTTAATAACTCCCCTACTTTGCTCAAGCGCGAAGCAAAAACCGATCTCGATGTGTTTGGCGACGAAGTTGTGGTGATCGGTGGCCTAGTTGATACAAAGCAAACTGCTAGTCGTTCAGCCCTCCCCTTTTTGCCCGACTTCATGAGTTCGACCAGCTCCGACTCTGCGGGTTCTGAGCTGCTTGTTTTGCTCCAAGTCACCCGCCAACCTTCACCACAGTAAACCACGATGAGCGCACCCTTACGGGACACTGGTTGCACTCTGTAACTGCGAGAACCTTATCGCCCTGATAAACAGGTATTTCAGCAGGGGCGGGCGTGGTGGCCCTGCTCCTTTTTCTTGGGCATCCGCTTGTGATGCCCGCTGCCCTTTCTCTGAAAGAGCAGCATGATTTACGGATATGCGCGGGTCTCTACGACCCACCAAGACACCCATTTGCAGATCGACGCCCTCCAACGCGCAGGTGCGCAAACCATCGTTCAAGAAAAAACCTCGTCAGTGGGGGCGCGGCGTGAATTGAATCGCTTGCTGTCTCAGTTGCAGCGCGGTGACTGCGTACTGGTCTACAAGCTTGATCGGTTCGCTCGCAGCTTGATTGATCTACTCAAAATTGTGGACAGGATCGAAGCCGCCGGGGCAACGTTTCGCAGCATTACCGAATTCGTAGACACTTCAACTCCAGCAGGCCGCATGATGATGCAAATGGTTGGTGCTTTCGCTGAATTTGAACGGGGCATCATCCGTGAGCGCAGCATTGCAGGCCAGCAAGCCGCACGGGAGAGGGGCCATCTGCCGGGCCGTCCCCGCGTTCTGACAGCAGTCCAAGAGGCCGAACTGGTTGCTCTGTACCAGTCGGGCGGCCATACGCTCAATGGCTTGTCCATTCGGTATGGCGTTTCCATCTCCGTTGTCAAACGCGCCCTGTACCGTGTTACTCGGCCTGATTCCGCTTCCCTGAAGTAAGCTAGAAGTCAGCGTTTTATCCAGCGCCGGGCCATTTCCGGCGTTTGGATGGGAAAAAAATGGAATTTCGGCACATTGTTCTTTGACCTTTTTTGCAAGCGCTTGTGCGTTCGATTGCATTTTTTTCCACCATTGTGGGATGCTGGGTTTTGTGGGGTATTCCACGCGTCCGCGCAGCTTCATCGCAGCGGTCACAAAGGCGCGGTGCATCCTGCCGAGTCGCGTTGTTGGCCGCGAACCGTTCCAAACAGGCAGACCAAACAGCAGCACAAATTGCAGTGCCATTGCTTCTGGGAACTTGCGAAAATTTGCTGCGATTGCCATTTTTTGCCCCTGTAAAGTTACCGGATTCCAAGATTCCGAGCCGGATCGTTTTCTGCTACCCGTTCACCAGCCCTTTGCTGTCACCGTCTTTCCTGAGTTCGTCGCCGTGCCATAAGAGAACCCCGGAGGCACTGCGGAAAGGGGGAAGTTTTGTAAAGCGAAGCTTTATGAATACCCCCTTGCAGCAGGGCTGTAGGGGTTATCGTTGGCCGAAGAGGCGACGAACTCAGGAAAGACGGTGCTGGGCGCTGACTGTGACGGGTAGCAGCCCCACCCTAGCGCCGCAGGCGCTCTAGCTTCAACCCCGTCCGTCGAACATGCACTTCTGCTAGTTTCTAGCGCTTATGCCTTATGAAGAGGGTTGTCCATTGCTTCACCAAGCTCAACTCTGGTCGCCTCAAATGATTCATCCATGTCAAAATATGCACTTGAATGAATATTCATTAGGGGGAATAATGTCGGGGAAATGGGAAGTGGAATACACCGATGAGCTTGGCGAGTGGTGGACTGACCTAACCGAAGCTGAACAAGAGTCCATTGACGCATCGGTTCGGCTTTTGGAAGAGAAGGGGCCGAATCTTGGCTTCCCCCATACGTCTGGGATTGAAAGGTCACGACACTCTCACATGCGTGAATTGCGGGTACAGCATGAAGGACGGCCCTATCGGATTCTCTATGCGTTTGACCCCCGCCGCAGTGCCATCCTCTTGCTAGGTGGGGACAAGACAGGCAATGACCGCTGGTATGAAGTGCATGTTCCGATAGCTGACAAGCTGTATGACACGCACATCGAAATTTTGAGAAAGGAAGGGCAGATCAATGGCTAAAAAATTCGGTGAATTACGGGCCAAGATGTCACCAGAAGCCCAAGCCCGTGCTGCTGCACGCGCTGAGGCTATGCTGGTAGAAATGCAGCTCCAAGAGTTACGCAAAGCGCGCAAGGTGACACAGGTCGAAGTTGCCAAGGCCATGAGCGTCGAACAGGCCACTGTTTCCAAACTGGAACACCGAGAAGATATGTACGTCAGCACCTTGCGCGAGTACGTCAAAGCCCTCGGGGGAGAGTTAAAGCTCGTGGCCTCATTTCCTGATGCTGACATTCAAGTGCATCCGTTCGAGCTGGTTCATTGAACGGGTTGACTGAGGGCGAAAAAAAGCCGGGCAAACCCGGCACTTTGCTCTAGTCATCTTGGGCCGAAACCTTCCGTTTCCGCCAACATTGGCCCCCTGAAGAAATTCAGGGGGCTTTTTGTTTGGTTATTTTGCAATTCCAGACGAAGAAAGAGCCAGAACCGTTACCGATTCTGGCCTTCTAGAAACCGCCTACACGGCGGATGAACATGGAGGGCTCAAAAAACAGAAAAACTCTCTAAACCATCTGCACGATGGAACACCTTCTGCTGGGTAATTGGAATTACCGCTGCACCCCAAATGACAAGTCTATCGCTATCTCGGCACCTTGGTCTGCTTCAGAGTAACAAGCGATGGAACAAACCGTTCCCCATTCCGGGCGTATATTGGCATCGTCACAAGCTTGCAAAATTTCGGTGGGGCTCAGGGTCAACCAGGCTGCTGGATGCGCAGCGGTGTAACGCGGGACACGTTTTTTATCCCCGCTGTCTAAGAACCGCTCCTGTAGTACCGGCTCTCCATGCTCCTCGGTGTCAAAGTAGAACTCCCGTTGCTGTAGCCGTTCCCGCAGAGGGGTGGCATCGTAAATGCTTTGTCCTATCAGCTGTGCAGCAAAGTTGTCTTGGTCGAAAAAGCTATCCTCAGAGGCTTGTCTGCCAAAGAAGGGGGCAAGTGCCATTGTCAGTGACAGATCATCGTATTGGGCCAGCAGACTACAGCCATGGTCTAGACGCAAGCGTGCATCTACCACCAGTGTTCCATCTGCGCCCCAAGCCAGTAACTCATGTAGATCGTGCGAAAGATGGGTGGATGCCGGCTCCTCAAACACAGAAGTTGGTACCTTGATCTGTTCCAGTCCTGGATAAACGAAGGCGCAGTGCTTGTCTCGCTGATTTTCTGCATTACGGCAATGGCGCAGGTTGTATTGCAAGATGCCCACATTGGCCACTGATACCGGTTGCAAGCGATGCCGATTTACCCGGCCTGCCGTTTGCACTATCGAATGGGCACTGGATGGCTCAACCACCGCCCAATCAAAATCATGGTCACGGCCAATTTCTTCCACTGGTGTGGCAACCACGATCAAGGCCAAGGAAGTTTTGCCTGCAGTCTGGGCGCTGGCCACCATGTTCTGGACTTCGGCATCATTTTCGATGCGGGCGTTACCGTGGTGGCGCGTCAGTAACCGATCTAAGCGCTTTTCTTTGTGGGCACGGTTGATTAGGAAGTCACCTGCATGGTAAGCCGCCACGCGTACCATGATCGTATCGTCCCCCAAACCTTGACACAAAGTTCGAGCTAATGCGATGGCCGTTGGGATGTTGGCCACACGTACCAAGCCGATGGAGATAGAGACACCGGTGTTGCCCACAGACCATTGCTGAGCTTGGTGCATGGTGGCACAGGCTTGCACAGCAGCCCACGTCCATGCCTGTGTGGTCGCTTCTGGGACGGCTATTCGTTGTGCCTTGCGGTACACCGGGCGCTGTGCCAAAGTCTGAACCAGTAGGGTTTGGCGCTTCCGTTGCCATGCAAGGATGGCAGACAATTCTTCTGGGTGGCTACAGAGCTGCTGAACCTCGGGTGTCAGTAAATCGTCGATAGCGGCCAGATAAAAACCCGTCGTATGACCGGTCAAACTCTCGCGCAGACGGATACCACTACTAAAAGCAGCCGCAATCGATCGGAGCAGTGGTGCAGGTAGCGTGGCCGATGAACAAACTACATTGCGCCCATGGCTGGCAGCCAACTGTACCAGCCGCAACACCGCCACCAAGGCTTGGGGATCGTAGCTATCAATTTCGTCCAGCACCAAATCGCTGGACAACAGTCGCAGGTAGGCGCGGACGTGGTGGCCTTGCCGCCCAGGCTCACCAGCGGCAATCAGATAGTCGATAGTGGAAACCAATAAGGGGGCAGTCAACACTAACCGATTCTTTTGGGCGGATGGTGGAAACAAGGGTTCCAGCCAGGCTGGCAGTTCTATCTCGGTGCCATCACAAATGAATTCGGCTTCGATGGGGTTTTCATCATCATCGGTCGAAAGTGCATTCTTTTCAAACAGTTGCTGGGTGATGTGATCACCAATCACAGTGGCCAACTCCGAAGCATCGATGCCCAAACCTTGGCGCATGGCTGCCCCAGTTTGCAAGGTGAGAGCGCGCAGATTCAAGGCAATGGCAACACGGGCCGCCTCGGGCCGTAAAACACAGCAACTGCGTACATTCATGCGCGTTTTACCGCTGCCCGTTCCTGCCGTGTTCAATACCAGAGTGGGAATGTAGAGTGCCGGGTCTTGCGCTTGTTGGTGTTGGATGGCGGCCAACGCAGCCGCAGCGTGGTTTTGCCAATCAAAGCGACCCACACTGGGCTGGCAAATAGTTTGCACCGTGGCAAGGGACAAGGTGGGCAGCCGCAGGTGGTGCATTTGGTAGGCAACTTCAGCAGCGCGTGTACCTACAGTGGCCAAGTGCCAATCCAAAGTCTGGTTGGGGATGCGTTGGCCTTGCTCATTTTTGTAGGTATTGGCCAACAGCGCGCCCGCTGGCGCTGCCTCCCGTGCTTTCTCGGCTGAAACCGTGTGGTCGGCAAAGATCAGTGCTGCACGGGCATACCAGCACAGTGCGCGCCAAAAAGTGGGGGGCGTGTCGGTGGTGAGGGCTTCTAGGCGTTGCTCGGCATGAAAGTAATCGTTCCAGATGGTTTCGTCGATAGTGCCTGCGGATTGGTATTGCATATCGCTTTGCATTACAGAAGGACGTACATGCAAACTGGTGTCTGGAAGCATTCCAGCCGCTCTTGACGCTGGCCCCAGCAAACTGTGGTGCGTCAAAATAGCCAGATCAATCGCTTCTTGGGCAGTGCAGGCGGCGGGTGCATGGTTGCCTTGGATGACGCGTCCGGCCAAGGTCAGTTCTTTCACATCTTGCGGTAACGTTTTCCAAGCAGCAGGCCAGTTGCGGCCATTGACCCGCATAGCTTGCAACAGTTTGGCAGATAACCATTCATGGCGCACCGGGTCTGCCTTCATGGTTTCGCGTTCACCGCGCAGTTTTTGGGCAAACAGCACGCTGCTTTTGCCAATGTCGTGCATCTTGCCTGCTGCCAGTGCCAGCAGTGAGGCGGCCCGTACCCAAGTGGGCACCTCCCGATGCGCCCTGACTTGACCCGTAGTGCCAGTGGCAAAGCGCCCATCGTCGCTAAAAGCGTTTTTTGAGCCCACGATCCACAACAGTTTCATGCCCCGCATCCCGTGGTTGATGAAACAAGCCACCGAGGTTTGCCGCGTTGCCGTGCGCTTGAGGGCACGGTGCAACTCTTCCAACGCTTCTTGGGTAATGGGAGTGGCCCAGCAATTGGGGCCAGTACGTACCGCATAGCTATCGAGTAGCGCTCGGGAGCGTTTGAGGGCCCTCTTTTGACAGTTCGATACAAAAAAGACGTGCATGGCTGGCTTGTCCCTGACTAACGTGTCAGCTATCCTAGCAGCAATAAATTTTTAATAACAGTAAAACGGAGAAAAAATGCTAGATGAGCATCAGCGTACATTTGCGCGGGCAGTGCATTTCTCTTTCAAGACCACCAACTCTAATGCTGCATCAGGTGGCGTGCGCGTGGACACAGAAGATGCGCTCGACTTGCCCTATCTCAGCGCCAGAACCCTGTTGGCAGAAGGTCAGCGCCTAGAGTTAGATTACACCGGCAATGCAGCAGTGGAGGCCCGACATTTCAAACATGCCCAGCAGGCGCTGGGGCTGCTAGAGGCCTCCGAGTCGGATCTGTCTGCGCAAGAACTGGCCACTCTGGCCCAATTATTTCGAGAGCAAACGGCAGGACATTTTGAGCTGCATTGCGATACGTTTATCGACCCGCGTATGCGTCAATTGCTATTGCCGTGTAAGAGCCCAACAGGTCATACCGAATATCTGAGCATCTCGCCACTGACCGCAGCAGGCTTGTGCAAACGCACCACACAGCAGGTGGAACAAACCAACGAGCGCACCCAACAGGCCAAAGAAAAGGCCAAGTCTGACAAACAAGCGGCCAAATCCTCCACTCGCCGCGTGCTGCAAGCACGCAATGCTTTGGTTGGCTCCAATCCGCAAAATGTGGGCCGGCTGGTACGCGAGATGCAATCTCCGATCTATTGCCAAGCCCCCGCCAGCGCACTCGATACCCGCGCAGCGCTGGCGATTCATTACCAGGGGCCGCATCTGGCTATTCCGGAACATCGCTTACTCAACTATGCAGATTTTCTGCGGCGTGCCACCAATGCAGGCATTCGGGCCAGCAATGCCGAACTGCGGGCAGAAGAAATCGAACTGTTAACAGCCATGGTCGATGACCTGCAAGCCCAAGCCAAAGAAGCACGTTATTTGCTCGAAGAACACCAAGCGCTGTTCCCGGTTGATGCGAACGGGGTTCGGTGCTGGTTTGCCCCCCAAGTGGCTGCGGTGTTGGTAGGCTGGGTGTTACCCGAATCACGCCATCACAGCTGGACGCAACAAGCAGCACAGTGGATGAGCGCCCAGATGCGGGCCGCCACTGTCAAAAGCACCCACCTCCCCCTGATGCCGTTAGATGACTATGGTCTGCATGAAGTGGCCCATCTGCTGGAAGGAATTCTTTAATGGCGATTGATTTTTTGGTCATTCCATCGATGGTGGTGCAAGGGGCCAATCTACTGAGCTCACCCTTGTTGGCCGGTGGCCCTCCAGTCATGGCTGCTGCCATGTTGGGGCACCAACTGGCCCGCGTGGCGGGAGCTCATGATCTGGGCATGGTATTGGTTCACCACCACCGCCAAGATTTAGGGCAATGGGCATATGGAAAATTTCAAGCCCAGCAGCGCAGGGGGGCTGTATTCATTGACAAAACCGATTACGCCGGCAGCTCAACCTCGCTATCGTTGCAAACGACGATGACAGCCCATATGCGGGTGAGTTTGATCGTCGCTTTAGACCAATTGCAAGATCACACTGCCGTCAAAGACTTTTTGCAACAACAGGCCCGTTTTGCGGGCGGCACGGTGCATCTGGCAACGCGTGCAGAACCTTTCTCGATACATTCCAATTTATTGGACGCTATCAAAGCACTGCCCGCAGGTTTTGTGGTGCGTGATATGTCGCACCTGTTGCAGCAACACATGGCCCAACACGGCCAAGGACGGCTAGAGGCCATGATCAATCTGTTAGCGGCCCGTCCTGATCCTGAAGCAGGAATTCCATCATGGCTGGCGGCTACCACCTTGGGTTATGCCGCCTTAACCCCCTTTCAAGTCAAGGCCGGGGCGCGTGAGGGCAAACCCCATGCCTACGCCGAGCCACTGACAGGCTTGGTGTGTTATCAGTCCCTGCGTGAAATTCATCAGCGGTTTAGTAGTTTGGTGTGGGCTTACAGCTGGCCCCGCCCCGATGTTTTCTTACTCACCCAACCCGGAGCCCAACCATGAGCAAACCCTTGAAAAAACTGCCTGGCGTACTGTCTTTGCAACGCGGCACGCTCGTCTCGGACGGCCTATTTTTCAACTTGGATGCGCAAGGGCAAAAAACCCCACTGCATGTCCTGCGCCACGGTATCCGAGGCACACAAAACGTAGTGGATAAAAAGTCGGATGCTGATGCCTCTAGTGTTGTAGGGGCTAAGGGGCGGGAGGTCAGCAATATCCAACAAACCGACAGCGCCAAACTGAGCCCAGAAGCGCAGGCATTGGGCGTAGGTTTTAGCGTGCGTTTTCTAAACTTAGACCAGGCTATTTTTGCCTGTGCAGCCAGTAAGAAAGATACGCTAGAGGAGATTCAGGCTTTCAAAGCCGCCTTTGCTGGATTTATCCAGCGCGCAAAAGAAAGCCAAGCTTTAGACCAATTGGCGCTGCGTTATGCGCGCAATGTAGCCAATGCCCGTTGGCTATGGCGCAACCGGGCTATAGCCACCGCTATTAGCACTGATGTCGAACTGCCTGGTAAAAAGACTCTGCAATTTGCATCACTCGATATTCCTTTGAACCGCTTTGATGCACCGCTGGCCGAAGAACTAGCACTGGCCCAAACTATCAAGGCTGGCATGTTGGGCCATCGGGATACCCATATCAAAGTTTTTGCCAAAGTAACCTTCGACTCCGCCGCACCAATAGAGGTGTTTCCGTCGCAAAACTATCTGGAAACCAAAGGGCGTGGCTTTGCCCGCTCACTTTATTATGTCGGTGACGTACCTAGCGGGCAGGATGTGCGCAATAACCAATGGCTAGGCCAAGCAGCGTTGCGCGACCAAAAGTTGGGCAATGCCTTACGCACCATAGACACTTGGTATCCAGACTATGCCAAGCGCGGTGTGCCGATTGCCGTAGAACCCAATGGAGCCAGCTTGGAAGCGCAAATGTTCTTCCGCAGCAAAAAAACTTCTGCCTTTGATATCTTGCTACATGTTGAAACACTAGACCCCTTGAGTGATGACGGACAATTTTTGCTGGCCTGTATTGTGCGCGGTGGGGTGTACTCTGGTGGTAGCGATGGCGCTGGAGAGGCTTGATGCTGCATTACCTTCAATTTCGGCAACTCGCTAGCGATGGGCACGAGGTGCCAGCCCCCGTCATTGCCAGCCGCTTGTTTGGTGTGTTGCACGGGGCCTTTCGGCAAATGCCAAACAAGTATGCCCTTGCAATCCCACAAAGCGGTTTTGCCAGTTTACGCGTGTTTGCCCAATCGCGCGAAGATTTGGGCCTGTTGTGTATGGCGGTGGCTGGGCACCATGTACTGCGCGATTACTACTGCATCGACAACGCCGTGCAGGTTCCCAGCGATTTTGCTGGAGCCTGGATTTCATACCGACGCTTTCGCATTCCGCTGGCCCGGGCCGATCGCAATGCACGCGCAGACGGGTTTACTTTGGCCCAACGCCGTATGATTTTGGCCCAACAGACAGGCTTGGTGTTCTTTGATACCCGTAGCCAAACCAGTGGTCAGCGCTTTTCTCTGCATGTGCAGCGCGTGGCTGCCGAGGGGCCAGGAATTTTCAGCCCCAACTCCTATGGTTTGGCTTCCGTGGAGCGGCCTTTTGCCCTCCCAGTTCTGGCATGAGCAAGCCGCACAGCCACAGCAAAGACCGGCGGCCCATGCCGGTGATGTTGTCCAAACGCGCCAATGTGTTCTACCTTGAGCATGTGCGTGTGATCCAGCAGGATGGGCGCGTGGTCTATTTGCAAGAAGACGGGGTAGATAGCTCTAGCTTCTTTAACATCCCAGAAAGAAACACGGCACTGTTGTTGTTGGGCAAAGGATCTTCTATTACCGACGCGGCAGCACGCAAACTGGCCGAGTCCAACGTGATGCTGGGCTTTTGTGGCTCGGGTGGCTCACCACTGTTTTCTACGGTCGACCACGTCTTTATGTCCACGCAAAGCGAATACCGGCCTACCGAGTACATGCAGCAATGGATGCGGATGTGGTTGCAGGAGGACGAGCGTTTGGCTACTGCCAGGGCTTTGCTGCGCCAGCGTTGTGCTTTGATTGAGCAGTTTTGGAGCAAAGATACCGAGCTGGCTGGAAAAATAAGCGCTCCAAGCGAGATTGTGCAAGGATTCCGCCAAGAAATAGAAAGCTGCCCAAACACCACCGAGTTATTGGCGGCTGAAGGCCGGTTTGCCAAGCGTTTGTATGCAATGCTGTCCAACGCTTTTAAGCTCAAATTTGTACGAGAGGAGGGCAAAGGTTCCAACGCGACCCGCGTGGATACCATCAATGGCTTTTTGGATCATGGCAACTACATTGCTTATGGCTATGCTGCGGTGGCGTTGAACGGTTTGGGCATCAGCTTTGCGCTACCGCTGCTGCATGGCAAAACCCGACGTGGTGCTTTGGTGTTTGATGTGGCAGATTTGGTTAAAGATGCCTTGGTGATGCCAGCGGCCTTTGTGCATGGCTCTGCTGGAGCTAGCGCCAGAGAGTTCAGGCAGGCGTTGATTGTTAAGATGCAGGATGCCCAAGTGCTGGACATCCTTTTCGACATCGTGAAGAAGCTGTCGAAAAAAGATCTTTAAAAACAAAGAGTTGTGAAAAATGCTGGAAATGAAGGTGTGAACCTATGTTGTAAGCTAAGTGATTGATCGGTAAAGGTAAATTGGTAAAATTTGCTTAGTTATCCGCCGTGTAGGCGGTTTAGAAAATTTGCAAAGAGCTTCGCGCGCTGCGCACAGAGTTATCCGCCGTGTAGGCGGTTTAGAAAACGTTCCGCGAGCGCGAGTTCGAGCGCGCAGCGTTATCCGCCGTGTAGGCGGTTTAGAAAACCTGGCGTGGCAGGTAACCCAACTGGGCAGCGTTATCCGCCGTGTAGGCGGTTTAGAAAAAGTTGACAACGTGGTCAGCGTGTGGCGCAACGTTATCCGCCGTGTAGGCGGTTTAGAAAACGATGCCGTGCTTGCGGCTATGCGAGTTCCAGTTATCCGCCGTGTAGGCGGTTTAGAAAAGGCACCGTTATCGGCATCGATCCGGGTATGAGTTATCCGCCGTGTAGGCGGTTTAGAAATCTCCTCGTGCCGTCTCCCGCGTTAGTGCAGCGTTATCCGCCGTGTAGGCGGTTTAGAAAAATTTTAGAAAAACCTGAGCACTTGATGCGAAGTTATCCGCCGTGTAGGCGGTTTAGAAAGGTGCAAGCGTGAACGACAGCAAGGCCGGGGCGTTATCCGCCGTGTAGGCGGTTTAGAAAATTGGGCAGCGAGTCGAGCCGCGCGGCGCATCGTTATCCGCCGTGTAGGCGGTTTAGAAATGCGGCGGCGGCTTCTGTTTGCAGTTCTGCCAGTTATCCGCCGTGTAGGCGGTTTAGAAATTGCAGGGCAGCGCAGCATCCAAGTGTTCCAGGTTATCCGCCGTGTAGGCGGTTTAGAAAGAAGTGCCAGATGGCGAATTCGGCACGAAAGAGTTATCCGCCGTGTAGGCGGTTTAGAAAACCACAGCCCGCACTACGCGGGCTTTTTTACGGTTATCCGCCGTGTAGGCGGTTTAGAAATGCCAACTCCTCTATCTCGCTGCATCCAACTCGTTATCCGCCGTGTAGGCGGTTTAGAAAAGTTGGGCCACGTCTGCCGGGGTGTACGCCCCGTTATCCGCCGTGTAGGCGGTTTAGAAATTATGAGCAAGATGATCCGATGGACAGGTACAGTTATCCGCCGTGTAGGCGGTTTAGAAAAAGGAAATCTTGGCCGCGCTCAATGACCAAAAGTTATCCGCCGTGTAGGCGGTTTAGAAAGTGCGCCGCATCTTCGTGGCTCTCGCGTCCAGGTTATCCGCCGTGTAGGCGGTTTAGAAATATCTGGCGGCCACGGCCACCGGGGAACACCAGTTATCCGCCGTGTAGGCGGTTTAGAAAGCATGAAAGCACAGATCGAAGCCCAAGCAGCCGTTATCCGCCGTGTAGGCGGTTTAGAAAGCGCTGGCGCTGGCCGCACCCAAGGTGGCCTTGTTATCCGCCGTGTAGGCGGTTTAGAAACGGTAAGCATCACTTCTACATTTTGCCACCTCGTTATCCGCCGTGTAGGCGGTTTAGAAATCTTCCCACGCCTCATACGGGCAGTCTGCCCAGTTATCCGCCGTGTAGGCGGTTTAGAAAGACCGCGCAATGCAATCGGCGCTGTCCGCTATGTTATCCGCCGTGTAGGCGGTTTAGAAATGCAAATTCACTGTAAAAGGCGTGCAGTACGTGTTATCCGCCGTGTAGGCGGTTTAGAAATACGGCGGTTAAAGCCACGAACCCCAAGCCCTGTTATCCGCCGTGTAGACGGTTTAGAAATTGCTGCCTTGGATCACCACAGCCGCTGCCATGTTATCCGCCGTGTAGGCGGTTTAGAAAACTACGCGCACGATGGCTGGGGTTTTGCCCATGTTATCCGCCGTGTAGGCGGTTTAGAAACAAGCCCGGCCCCGGCTGGTAAGTGCCGACGAGTTATCCGCCGTGTAGGCGGTTTAGAAAATGTTGACCGAGCGGGCAAAGCGAATGTCGCCGTTATCCGCCGTGTAGGCGGTTTAGAAAATCGTAGAAAACACCACCACCGACTACACCCCGTTATCCGCCGTGTAGGCGGTTTAGAAAGACAGCGCCCAGTGTCACCAAAAAAAGACCGAGTTATCCGCCGTGTAGGCGGTTTAGAAAACCATGCCCAACACACCACCACGCCCCCCGCAGTTATCCGCCGTGTAGGCGGTTTAGAAAATGCGGCCCGCGAACTACGCAACCTAGAGGGCGTTATCCGCCGTGTAGGCGGTTTAGAAAAAACCGCGCCGTCTCAAAAGCCAAGGCATCGAGTTATCCGCCGTGTAGGCGGTTTAGAAACCGGTGCGCTGGTGACGTTTGCCCCCTACGCGGTTATCCGCCGTGTAGGCGGTTTAGAAAACCACCACAGGCGCGGCCCATGTCGTCATTTGGTTATCCGCCGTGTAGGCGGTTTAGAAAGGCACGCAACCCGAAGACCGGCGCAATCTGCCGTTATCCGCCGTGTAGGCGGTTTAGAAAAAGGTGGCCCGCCTACTCGAAGAAGGCCAACTGTTATCCGCCGTGTAGGCGGTTTAGAAAACTTTGCCGCCCGGCATTCACCCCGGCATGGCGTTATCCGCCGTGTAGGCAAGATTACCCGTTGCCCGTTATAGCCTACTGGACACCATACCAGAGATTACTTTCAGAATGGCATCTTCGGTAGCCCACCCATGCCACCTAAGCCCTTCATACCGCCGAGCTTTTTCATCATTTTCATCAGGCCACCACCCTTCATTTTTTTCATCATGGTTTGCATTTGCTCAAATTCTTTGAGCAAGCGGTTGACTTCTTGCACTTGCACCCCGGCACCATTGGCAATGCGTTTTTTGCGCGTGGCTTTGATCAGCTCGGGCTTGCTGCGCTCCAGCGGGGTCATGCTCTGGATAATGCCCTCTTTACGTTTGATTTCTTTTTCGGCCTTGTCCATATCCACCGCCCCGGCTTGGGCCGTGAGTTGTGCTGGTAACTTGTCCATCAGGCTGGACAGGCCGCCCATTTGCTTCATCTGTTGCAACTGGCCGAGAAAATCGTTCAGATCAAAGCCATCACCACTTTTGACTTTGGCGGCCAGCTTTTGCGCCGCTTCCATATCCACACCAGCCGCCACCTGCTCGACCAAGGCCACGATATCGCCCATGCCCAGCACGCGTCCAGCGTGGCGTTCGGCATCAAATACTTCCAGACCGTCAATTTTTTCACTGACCCCAGCAAATTTGATCGGTGCGCCGGTAATTTGGCGCACCGACAGCGCCGCACCACCGCGCGAATCACCATCCAATTTGGTCAGCACAATGCCGGTCAGGGGCAGGGCTTCTTTAAAAGCTTTGGCCGTGTTGATAGCATCCTGGCCCTGCATGGCATCCACCACGAACAAGGTCTCGACCGGCTTCAGAGCGGCGTGCAATTGCTGAATTTCTTGCATCAGCACTTCGTCGATCGCCAAGCGGCCAGCGGTATCGACCAACAGCACATCAAAATAATGCTTTTTCGCGTAATCCAGCGCCGCATGGGCGATATCCAACGGCTTTTGGTCGGGTGTGCTAGGGAACCATTCGGCCCCGGCCTGTTTGGTCACCGTTTTCAATTGCTCAATCGCCGCCGGGCGGTACACGTCGCCCGAGACGGTGAGCACTTTTTTCTTACGCTTTTCAATCAGGTACTTGGCCAACTTGGCGGTGGTGGTGGTTTTACCCGCCCCTTGCAGACCTGCCATCAAAATCACGGCGGGGGGTTGTGCAGCCAAGTTGAGGTCAGAAACGCCCTCGCCCATGGTGGCAGCCAGCTCGCGGTTGACGATGCCCACCAGCGCCTGTCCTGGCTTGAGCGAGCCAAGCACTTCTTGGCCTAGGGCTTTTTCTTTCACGCGGGCGATAAAGTCGCGCACCACAGGCAAAGCCACATCGGCTTCTAGCAACGCCATGCGCACTTCGCGCAGCATGTCTTGCACGTTGGATTCAGTGATACGGGCCTGACCGCGCATCTCCTTGACGAGGCGCGAGAGTTTGTCGGTAAGGGCGGAGGCCATAGAGCGGTATTCCGGGGATGAAGAAAAAAGCGCCGACTGTACAAACAGTGACAAGCGATGATGCCAAGGCGGCCAGCAGCAGCGGGCAAAAGGTAAACTGTGCAGCATGATTTTACCCAGCACACCTCCGGCTTTGTGGCTGCTTGGATTGGTGGCCGCCGCAGCCTATGCGGCACCGGCGCTGGTGCCAGCCCATCGGCAGGCTACTGCCGTGCGCCCAGCCTTGGGCTTGGCTTGGTGCGGCCATGCGGCAGTGTTACTCTGGGGCATGTTGGGGGCCGTGCCACGTTTCGGTTTTGGCCCAGCGCTATCTACCACGGGCTGGCTGGTGCTCACGGTGTACGCGATTGAGCGCCAGTGGTTTCCACAACTGCAAGCGCGCTGGGCCTTGGCTTTGCTCGGCGCACTAGCGGTATGGTTGGCATTGTTGTTTCCCGGCCATCCCTTGCCCATTACGGCTTCGGCTTGGTTGCCACTGCATTTGGTGTTGGGCATTGCTTGTTATGGGTTGCTAGCGGCAGCAGTGGTGCATGCTGCCTTGATGGTGCGCGCTGAACGCCAAATGCGCCGAGGCCTCGAGGCCCACAGTGGCTTGCCATTGCTCACGCTAGAGCGCCTGACCTTCCGTTTTGTGGCGGCAGGCTTCGTGCTGCTCACGGCCACACTGTTGGCCGGTGTGCTGTTCACCGAAGCCCTGTATGGTCGTGCTTGGCGCTGGGACCACAAAGCGGTGTTCTCGGTGCTGTCTTGGGTCACCTTGGCCGCTTTGTTGCTAGGGCGTTGGCGTTTTGGTTGGCGTGGCCGCAGTGCAGTACGCATGCTGTACGCCGGCACGCTGCTGCTGTTGCTAGCTTACGCAGGTTCACGTTTTGTGCTCGAAGTGGTGCTGGGGCGTAGCACATGAAATACCTGGTGCTGCTGGTGGTGTTGGTATTGGCTTATGCTTGGTGGCGCAGTGGCCGACGCGCCAGCATGCGCGCATCCCGGCCCGTGGGCCACCCTACAGAAATGGTGGCCTGCGCCCATTGTGGGGTACACCTACCCCGCACCGAGGCCCTGCACCAAGGCCCACACTACTATTGTTGCGCCGAGCACCAAGCTGCCCATGCCGCGCTCTAGTTTCGGGTCGGAAACCCGCCCGCCGTTCTCTCCCACTGCAGAAGACCGGCCGTTTTTACGCCTGTGGCATGGTTTCTTGACCGGGCGCGTCATGGTGGCACTGGCCTTGCTGCTGTTGCAAGCCATTGCACAGGTGTTAAGCCAGCAACAAGTCAACCCGTGGATGTTGGGCTTGCCACTGGTCTACTTGCTCGCCACCGTGCTGTTGCGCGTACTAGGCCGCCATGCACCCCCAGCACCGCAGGCGGGGCCACAGTGGTTGCCATCGATTGGTGTCGATTTGCTGGCTATCGGCTTGCTGCAATGGTTGCACACCGGCGGCATGAATTTCACGGCCCTGCTGGGCCTGCCGATCCTCATGGCAGCCGTATTGGGCACCTTGATGCTGGCTTGGGGTACGACCGCCGCCGCTACCTTGCTGCTGTTGGGCTGGGCTTGGTGGCAAGGGGAGCAAAGCGGCGCTGATCCTGCATCACGCTATTTGCAAGCAGCGCTGACGGGCACGGGCTATTTCATCGTGGCGTTTTTAGTGCATCAACTTTCTACCCGTTTGGTACGCGAGAACCAAGTCGCACAACACAACCGGCGTGCGGCGCAAATGCAACGCCAAGTCAGTGCTTTGGTGATGGAAAATCTGAGCGATGGGGTACTGGTGCTAGACGAAACCCACAGCGTGCGCATGCTCAACCCCGCCGCCCTGCGTTTGTTGAGCCAGGCACCGGACAGTTTATGGCCGCCATTTTCTTTATTAGAAGAAAACGCGTGGCAACCCCTGTGCCAATTGGCACAGTGCACCTTCGACCAAGGCTTACCCCAAACCGCCGATGTCACGCTGCTGTGGCCGGGTCACAGTCCGGTGGGTTTGCATGTGCGCTGCTGGCTCACTCCGTTGCAAGCCAGCAGCCGGGCGGACGACGAAGAGCGCCTGTGTGTCATGTTTTTACACGATCTGCGCGAGCTAGAAGCCCGGCTACGCACCGAAAAATTGGCGGCGATGGGCCGCATGTCGGCGGCTGTTGCGCACGAAATCCGCAACCCCTTGGCTGCCATCGTGCAAGCCAATGCTTTGCTGGACGAAGAACTGCACGACCCGGTACAAAAACGCTTGGCACAAATGGTGCAACAAAACGCCGAACGCCTGACCCGCATTGCCGAAGAAGTGTTGGACATTGCGCGCGTGCAGAGCCAAATTGCCCAAGTACAAGCCAACACGCTGGCGCTAGACGACACGGTGGCACAAATTTGGTACGACTGGCAAGCGCACGAGCCTGCGCGGCGCATCGGTGTGCTGGCTTTGCAGGCCGATAACGCGCTGGTTGAGTTTGAGGCGGAACACCTGCGCCGCGTGTTGGTCAATTTGTTGGACAATGCTTTGCGCTACATGAGCACGGCCCCCGATGCGCTGCAACTGCTCACGCGCAGCCATACCGCTGGGCAGCACAGTGTGCAAGTGTGGAGCGACGGGGCACGCCTAGACCAATCGGTCGAGCGCCACCTGTTTGAGCCGTTCTTTTCTTCCGAAAGCCGCTCTAGTGGGTTAGGCTTGTACATCTGCCGCGAACTGTGCGAGCGCCACGGCGCGTCGATCAGCTACCAACGCTTGCAACGCCCTACAGAACGTGGCCTGATCGAAGGCAACGCCTTCACTATCCATTTTCGCAAACCAGCGCGCAAAGAACGGACAGCCACCCTGTTCGATAACACCCCCGTCGTTTGAAGGCCCTGCACCACCATGAACGCTCCTGCCGCCTCCATTCTGGTTGTGGACGATGAACCCGATTTGCGTACCCTGTACGAGTTGACCTTACTGCGCGCTGGCTACCGGGTCGAGACCGCTGCCAGCGTACAAGAAGCCCGACAACAATTGCAGGCGCTGCGCTTTGATGTGGTGATTACCGACATGCGCCTGCCCGATGGCTTTGGCATGGAATTGCTACAAGACCTGCGCGAACAACAACGGCGTGAGCGCTGCGTGGTCATGACAGCCTACGGCTCGGCAGAAAACGCTGTCGAGGCGCTACGCTGTGGCGCATTTGACTACCTGACCAAGCCGGTAGACTTGAAGCAATTTCGCTCGGTGGTGGCCTCTGCCGTGCAAGGCACGGGCGGAGTGCCGGCCCCACGCAGCAGCCCACGCCCCTCTGAAGCTCGCACGGGCACCATGGCTGGGGCCGAAGATCTCAACACCGTGGGCTTAGAACGCTTGGTCGGTGAATCCGAAGCCATGCGCAACGTGAAACAACGGGTGCTGAAGGTGGCGCGCAGCATGGCCCCGGTACTGGTGCGCGGTGAATCCGGCACCGGCAAAGAATTGGTCGCCCAAGCCCTGCACGCCAGCAGCCAACGTGCTGGTGGGCCGTTGGTGGCCGTCAATTGCGGTGCTATCCCCGAGAACCTGCTGGAAGCCGAGTTTTTTGGTGCACGCAAAGGCTCTTACACCGGGGCCACACAAGACCGGCCAGGTTATTTTCAGGCGGCACAGGGTGGCACCCTGTTTTTAGATGAAATTGGGGATTTGCCCCTGCCCATGCAGTCCAAACTGTTGCGCGCCATCCAAGAGCGCAGCGTACGCCCTTTGGGCTGCACGCAAGAAGAGACGGTGGATGTACGAATCGTCAGTGCCACCCACCGCGATTTGGCCGCCGATGTGCAAGCCGGGCGCTTTCGGCAAGACCTGTACTACCGGCTGAATGTGATTGAAATCGTCATTCCGCCCCTGCGCGAGCGCCGCGAAGACCTGCCAGCCCTGTGCCAAACCTTGTTAGCCCGCATTGCCCAAGAATCTGGAGCAGCTGTACCCACTTTAACCCCACAAGCCTTGGCGGCGTTGGCACGCCATCCCCTCACCGGCAATGTGCGCGAATTAGAAAACCTACTGCACCGGGCCGTGGCCTTGAGCGATGGCGAGACCTTACAGGTCGAAGAAGCCTTAGAGCTGGCACCCCCATCTTCTTATGGTGGCAACAGCACCAGCAGCACCCCCGCCGATGTCCCGCCGACACCTCCCGCTTCAGAGCACCACGGCCCTTTGCCCAACGATTTACAAGCTTGGCTCGACCAACAAGAGCGCGATATTTTGGTGCGTGCATTGCACGAGGCGCATTTCAACCGCACCGCCGCTGCGGCCCGATTAGGCATCAGCTTGCGCCAGATTCGCTACCGCATCGCACGCCTGAACATCACCGCCCCCCACGAGGCAGACTCGGCGGATTCACTTTCTTGCGCTGACCATGCAGAACCTTGAAGCCTCCCACTGGCAAGGCGGCTGGCACCGGCAGGCGGTACGCTGCCCATCGCCCAACTTTGGCCCGCGCCCTGTCGGGGCCGTGTTGGACTTGATCGTACTGCACTCGATCAGCTTGCCCCCAGGTGAGTACGGTGGGGATGCCGTGCCCGCCTTGTTCACCAACACTTTGGATTGGGACGCACACCCCTACTACCAAAGTATTCGGGGCTTGCAGGTGTCGGCGCACTTTTTTATCCGGCGCGATGGCGCACTGTGGCAATTTGTCGATGTGGAGCAACGCGCTTGGCACGCGGGGGCCTCGTGCTACCGTGGTCGGTCACAGTGCAATGACGACTCTGTCGGCATTGAGTTAGAAGGTTTAGAAGGCGACTTTTTTACCCCGGCACAATACGCCACCTTAGTGCAGCTGTGCCAAGACTTGGCGCAGCGCTACCCGATTGCCCACATCGCAGGCCATGAGCACATTGCGCCGGGGCGCAAGCAAGACCCCGGCCCCGGCTTTGCTTGGGCGCACTTGCAACAACAATTGGGCTGGAGCCCCGCGTCCTTTCCCGCCCCCAAAGACCGCTAAAACTGCGGGCTTGTGGCCCGTTCGCCCGCAAGGACGGCAGTGGTCGGATACACTACCGCTAGTGCAAACAGAGCGGCCCATACACTATAGGTAGTGGGTCGGGTGTTGCTGCACCGGTTCTTTTGCTTCTCTTTTCTGACATCGGGCGCGCCTTGGGGTTGCGCCCGATGCCTTTTGTACCGTTCCAGCCAAGGACGCCATGCCCACCGCTACCTCGACTTCTTCTGCTACAACTGCCTCCGCGACCCCGTTTGCTGACGTGGATTTTTCACGCTACCAAATCCAGCGGCGCACAGGCGATGTGGTGCCTTTTGTGCCCGCCAAAATTGCTATCGCTGTCACCAAGGCTTTTCTGGCTGTCTCGGGCAGCCAAGGCGATGCCTCGGCCAGCCTGCGCGAACTGGTGACCAGCCTGACAGAAAAAGTGGTGCGTGCACTATTGCGCTCGCGCCCTGAAGGGGGCACTTTCCACATTGACGATGTGCGCGACCAAGTGGAGCTGCAGTTGTTGCGCTCCGATCACCAAGAAGTGGCACACGCCTTTGTGCTGTACCGCGAACGCCGTGCCCAAGAACGTGCAGCCGCCCAAGCCGAGGCCGAAGCACACGCCCAAGTGGCACCCTTACAGGTGCTACAACCAGATGGCACTTTGGTGGCCTTGGATATGCAAGGCCTGCAGCGCCTCATGCAAGAAGCCTGTACTGGCTTGGCCCCCGAAGTGCAGCCCGAGCCCATCGTGCAAGAAACCTTGCGCAACCTGTACGACGGCGTGCCCATCGATGAGGTCTATAAAGCCGCCATTTTGGCGGCCCGCACCCTGATTGAGCAGCACCCCGATTACACCTACGCTACCGCCCGGCTCTTGCTGCACACCATGACGCGCGAGGTACTCGGACGCGAGGTCGCTTTGGCCGATATGGCCAACGCCTATACCAATTACTTCCCCGGCTTTATTCAACAAGGCGTGGATCAGCAGTTGCTGAATCCCGAGCTGCTGAAGTTTGACCTGGCCCGCTTGGCAGCTGCCTTGCAACCAGCGCGCGATTTGCAATTTGACTATCTGGGCCTGCAAACTCTGTACGACCGCTACTTTTTGCATGTACGCAAGCAGCGCATCGAGCTGCCGCAAGCCTTCTTTATGCGCGTAGCCATGGGCTTGGCCTTGCAAGAAAGCGACCGCGAAGCCCGTGCCATCGAGTTCTACGAAGTGCTCTCGCGCTTTGACTTTATGAGCAGCACGCCCACGCTGTTCAACAGCGGCACCTTGCGCTCGCAGTTGTCCAGCTGCTACCTGACCACCGTGCCCGACGATTTGGGTGGCATTTACGAATCGATCAAAGAAAACGCCCTGTTGAGCAAATTTGCTGGCGGCTTGGGCAACGACTGGACGCGTGTGCGCGCGCTGGGCAGCCATATCCAAGGCACGAATGGTGAATCGCAAGGCGTGGTGCCATTCCTGAAGGTGGTCAACGATACCGCTGTCGCGGTAAACCAATGTTTTGCCCCTGATACCTTGGTCTATACCGCTACCGGGCCACGCCCGATCCGCGACATCCAGCGCGGCGACTTGGTGCTGGGCCACAGTGGCCAATACCGTGAAGTGACACAGCGCATGGTCTATAACCAGACCGACCCAATGGTGGCGATTGAGGTCAAACACGCTATCGAGCCGCTCGAAGTGACGGACGCACATCCCTTCTGGGCGATTCAAGGGGTGCCCTTGGGACAGGCCAATGCGCGCACCGAGGCTTGGCTAGACAAGGGCAAAGTGGCTGCCCGCTGGGTGGAGTCGGGCCAATTACAGACTGGCGATTACATCGGCTTTGCCATTCCCACCGAAGTAATGCCGGTGCAGGGTTTAAGTGAAGACGATGCCAGACTCTATGGCATTTTGCTCGGTGATGGGCATTTATCCAAAGAGGGACAGCAATGGGGCGTATCCGGCAACACCCAGCGCGACGCGCATTTGGCCTTTGTGCGCAGTTATCTGGAGGCCCGTGGCTTCCATTATTGGGAAACAGCCCGTGGCAACACCTATGTGCAAATCCACTGGGCGGCAGGCCAAGGCGCGCTGCGCGATGGCACCACCGGGCGCATCGTGGGGGCTGGAGCACCCACCTTGCCGTTTACCTATGAGGATCTGTACGATGACCAACACCAAAAACGCATTGCCCCGCGCCTAAGCCACCTGCCCACCACCCAAACGCTGGCGCTGTTGCAAGGCTTGCTGGAAACCGATGGCTGTGTTTCGCGTGGCAAAGAGTTGAGCTTTACCTCGGCTTCTGAGCCACTGGCCCACGGTGTGCGCTACCAGTTACTGCGCTTGGGTGTGCCCGTTTCCGGCCAAAAGCGCACCCGCCAGCATAACCATACCGGCCAACGCTCCGATGGTTCGCAGGCGGTGTTTGCCGGTAGCAGCACCTGTATTGATTTGCGCATTCCGGCCATCCCTGCCTTGGCGCAGCGTTTAGGCTGCCAAGCCGTGGGCAAACGCAACTGGCTGGTGCGCGATGGTGTGTTGTTCTCGCGTGTGCGGGCCGTGCGCTCTATCACGCCCAAGCCGCTGGTGGTCGATTTGAAGGTGGATGTGGATGCGTCTTACCAAACAGTGGCGGGCTTGGCGCACAACGGCGGCAAGCGTAAAGGGGCTGTCTGCACCTATCTGGAAACTTGGCACCTCGACATCGAAGAATTCTTGGAGCTGCGCAAAAACACCGGCGATGACCGCCGCCGCACGCACGACATGAATACCGCCAACTGGATTCCAGACCTGTTCATGAAACGGGTCATGGAAAAAGGCCGCTGGACGCTGTTCTCGCCCTCCGATGTGCCCGATCTCCATGAGTTGTTTGGCGCTGATTTTGAGCGGGCCTATGTGGCCTATGAGGCCAAAGCCGACCGGGGCGACATCCCCCATCACCGGGTGCTGGCAGCCACCGACCTGTGGCGCAAGATGCTCACCATGCTGTTCGAGACCGGCCATCCGTGGATTACTTTCAAGGATGCTTGCAATGTGCGCTCGCCACAGCAACATGCGGGGGTGGTGCATTCGTCTAACTTATGTACTGAAATTACCCTGAACACCAGCGACACCGAAACCGCCGTGTGCAACCTTGGCTCGGTCAATTTGGCGCAGCACCTCAAGGATGGCCCGCACGGCAAAGAGCTAGACCACGACAAGCTGCAGCGCACCATCCGCACCGCCATGCGGATGCTGGACAACGTGATCGACATCAACTACTACGCCGTGCCCAAGGCACGCGAATCCAACTTGCGCCACCGGCCAGTGGGTTTGGGCTTGATGGGCTTTCAAGACGCACTTTATGCCCTGCGCCTGCCCTATGCCTCGGTGCCTGCGGTAGAGTTTGCCGACCGCTCCATGGAAGCCATCTGCTATTACGCCTACTGGGCCTCGACCGAGTTGGCCGCCGAGCGTGGGCGCTATTCCAGCTACGATGGTTCTTTGTGGAGCCAGGGCATCTTGCCCAAAGATTCGATCGACTTGTTGGCCCAAGCCCGTGGCGGTTATGTCGAGGTGGATCGTTCGCAAACGCTAGATTGGGATGCGCTGCGCGCCAAAATTGCGCGTGACGGTATGCGCAATTCCAACTGCGTGGCGATTGCGCCCACGGCTACCATTTCCAACATCGTCGGCGTGGATGCGTCGATTGAACCATCGTTTGGCAATCTGTCGGTCAAATCCAACCTGTCGGGCGAGTTCACCGTCATCAACCATTATTTGGTGCGTGATCTGCAACGCTTGGGCCTGTGGGATGAGGCGATGGTGATTGACCTCAAGTATTTCAAAGGTTCACTGCACGCGATTGACCGGGTACCGACCGACATCAAAGCGCTGTATGCCACGGCGTTTGAGATTGATCCGGGCTGGTTGGTCGAGGCCGCAGCGCGCCGCCAAAAGTGGATTGACCAGGCGCAAAGCCTGAACATCTACATGGCTGGAGCTTCGGGCAAAAAACTGGACGATACCTACAAACTGGCTTGGCTGCGGGGCCTCAAAACCACCTACTACCTGCGTACCCAAAGCGCGACCCATGTTGAGATGAGTACCGTACAACGCCAACAACTCAATGCCGTGGCCTCAGCCCCGGTGGCAGCAGAACCGCCTAGCGAACTGCCAGCCCCGGCGACCGACATCCGCTTTTGCGCGATTGATGACCCTGGCTGCGAAGCTTGCCAATAAATTTTGCGCATAAAAGCGCAAAAACCCTCACCGCGCAGCGCTTGGATGCTTCCCATTTAGAAGCGCTGCTCTCATAATTCGAGCACTGGAAAATCTATGTTGACTTGGGACGAAGACATCACGCCCGCACTGCAAACGCCACACGACAACGGTTTGTCCAAAAACCGTTGGGGTGCGTTAGCGCATCCACAGTTCTCGCCGCTGGATTTTCAGTCTGTGCCCCGGCCCACTGCACCTGCCAGCACGGCCGCTGCTTCGGCTCTGGCGGGTAGCCACCGCCGCGTCAGTGCCGCCGACAAGCGCATCATCAACGGCCAAACCGACGTGAATCAATTGGTGCCGTTCAAATACAAGTGGGCTTGGGAAAAATACTTGGCCACCTGTGCCAACCACTGGATGCCGCAAGAAGTCAACATGACGCGCGACATTGCGCTCTGGAAAAGCCCCAATGGCCTGACCGAAGATGAGCGCCGCATCGTCAAGCGCAATTTGGGCTTTTTTGTGACCGCCGACAGCCTGGCCGCCAACAACATCGTGCTGGGCACCTATCGCCATATCACTGCGCCCGAGTGCCGCCAGTTTTTGCTGCGCCAAGCGTTTGAAGAAGCCATCCACACCCACGCTTACCAATACATTGTCGAGTCGCTGGGGCTGGATGAAGGCGAGATCTTCAACGCCTACCACGAGGTGCCCTCGATCCGCGACAAAGATCAGTTCCTGATCCCGTTCATCGATGCCATCATGGATCCGGCCTTTAAGACGGGTACGCTAGAGGCCGACCAAACGCTGCTCAAGAGCTTGATTGTGTTTGCCTGCCTGATGGAAGGCTTGTTCTTCTACGTCGGCTTCACGCAAATTCTGGCGCTGGGCCGTCAGAACAAGATGACCGGTGCAGCCGAACAATACCAATACATCCTGCGCGATGAGTCGATGCACTGCAACTTTGGCATTGACCTCATCAACCAACTCAAGCTTGAAAACCCACACCTCTGGACGGCCAGTTTTCAGGAAGAAATCAAAGAATTGTTCTTCCACGCCGTCGAGCTGGAATATGCCTACGCCGAAGACACCATGCCACGTGGCGTGCTGGGCATGAACGCGGGCATGTTCAAAGGCTATCTGCGCTACATTGCCAACCGCCGCGCCACGCAAATCGGCCTAGAAGCGTTGTTCCCGAACGAAGAAAATCCCTTCCCTTGGATGAGCGAAATGATCGATCTGAAAAAGGAACGCAACTTCTTTGAAACACGCGTGATTGAATACCAGTCGGGCGGTGCCCTGTCTTGGGACTAACTCCCCCTGAGCACGGGCATTTCCTATGGCTTTTTCCTCTCCCAACCACCCCAGCTGCCCTTTGGTGCAGTATTGTGTGGACGGGTGTTTTTATTCTCAGATGCTTTCCGAGCCTGTGCTAGGCTAGGAGTGCTCTGTGCTCATTGTCCCAAGGAGAACATGATGGCCACTGCCAAGAAACCTGCCGCCCCCAAAGCGGCCACCCCGAAAAAAGCCGCTCCTGCCAAAAAAGCCGCAGCAGCTGCGGTAGAGACCGCAGTGGCTCCTGCACCTGCGCCGGCTCCAGCCAAAAAAGCGGCAGCCAAAAAGCCTACCGCCGCCAAGAAAGCCGCTGCTCCCGCCAAAAAAGCCGCCAGCCCTGCTGCAGCCGCTCCCGTGGCCGAGCCAGTGGCCGCTGTAGCTGCAGCAGCACCTGCCAAGAAAGCCGCCGCCAAAAAGCCTGCCACCACTGTCAAGAAGGTAGCGGCTGCAGCACCCGCCGTAGCAGAAGCTGCAGCCCCTGCACCCGCTAAAAAGGCCCCGGCCAAAAAGGCAGCGGCCCCCAAAGCGGCTGTGGCAGTGAAAGAAGTGGCCACCGCCCCGGCCAAAAAAGCCAGCAAGGCCAGCAGCGCCACAAAAAAGGCCGCCGCGCCTGCACCGGCCCCCGTAGTGGCAACCGCTCCAGCCAAAGCCCCGGCAGCGAAAAAAGCCAGCAAAACCACCACGGCCCCTGTGGTAAAGACTACCCTGAATGAGAAGGCCGCGTGGCCCTTCCCAGAAGGCACTAAGCCCTAAGCTTTGCTGCATCAGCGCAAAAAACAAGCAACCCGGCATCAGATGCCGGGTTTTTTTTGGCCGTCAGGCCATCAAGGGTAGAAGGCCAGCACCCGATAACCTGCCATCGGCGCATTGCCCGTGGCTGCAATCCGTACCAACACCGTGGTGCTGGACTCGGCATGGGCTGCTAAAGTATGACCGGCCCCCAATTCTTCCGGCGTGAAGACGCGCCGCAATACCGGCTGTTCATTCGCATCGGTCAGGGTCAATTCCACCGCTGGCATTTCTAGCGCCAAATCCGAGCGGTTTTTGAGCGTCACGGCAAAATGGTAGACACCACCATCCACCCGGTTAAAGGTGGAGCTTTCCACCACCACTGAGCTGATATGCCGGTAGGGCTGTACCGTACAGTCCAAGGGCGTGCATAACAGCTCTAGCATGGGCCGCCACGAGGGGTGGGCTGCGGCCAGCCGGTGGCGGTCGTGCAGCACAATTTGCCCCATCAACGCCGCCAACAGCAGCAAAGCCAGCAAAGCCAAACCGATGCGGACGGCAGGCTTGCGCCACAGGGCTTGCCGTCGCGCAGCACGCACAAAAGAAGGCTCTTCGGGGTTGCGCTCGGTGCGCGGGGACTCAGGCGCATCAGGGACAGCAGTCACTGCAGCTGTGGCCACTGTGGCAGCCGCCGTCGTTGCCGCCAACGGAGCAGCAGCCAAGGGGATGGATGCCGCTGGTGCAGGTGGCGCAAGTTCCTCTGGTAGAGGAGGGCTGACCGCCTGGCGGGCGGGTGGCGCAGCCGACCAACTCGGTTCAATGCGCCCGTCGTCCAACGAGGGGGCCGGAGCCAGCGGCGCTGCGGTCAATATCGACTCCATCCCTGCTGATGGCGGTGGCAAAGGGGCCAAGTCAGGGGCTAAATCCAACTCGGGCATCACGGGCTCGGCGGGCGCATCGGTACTGCTGCCATGGGCCAGTTCCGTACTACCCAAGCTACTACTCATGGCAGGGTCTGGCTCTGGCTCTAGCGCAGGTTCAGGCCAATCAATGTCGGTGGGAATGCTAGCGACTGGAATCGGGGCTGGTGCGACCGGCGCAGGGGTCTGCGGGTCGGGTGGTGGCGGAGCGACAGGTGGCAGCACCGGGGCGGCGGCAGGCACAGGCGGCACAGCTTCGGGCCAGTCGAGTTCCACACTGGCACGGCCATCAAGGCCATCAGGGCTGGTCGACACGACGGCCCCATCTGGGGGCGGAGAGACGGGCGCTGGACTGCTCGCCGTGGGCATGTCCAGCTCCAACGCCAGTTCGGGTGCGGCAAAGTCCAGCACCTCCGGCGCAGCAGCAGCGACTTCTTCGGGTGTCGGTGGCGTGGGGGGCGGTGGTAGCGGTATTTCCCACGGATCGGCACTGGCAGCAGCTGCGGCACTGGCGACTGGGGGTGCTGCGGGCGGCTCTGGGACAAGGGCCGGTTCAGGCGTTGTCGGTGCTGGGGTACTGACCGCCGGTGCCGGGCTGGTGGGCGGCGGGGCCGCCTGCAAATGCAGTGTCGCGTCAAACACATGCTGGCAATGGCCACAGCGCACCCAGCCCTCGGAAATGCGAAGTTGATCTGGAACGACTTTAAACAGCGTCGTGCAAGACGGGCAACGGGTGATCTGGCTCATCGGCGGTAGCAAGTAGGCGGACGGTGCTGGAGCTTAGCGTTGGGCAGTCATCAAAATCCAGCCATCTTCGGCATCTGCCACCTGCAGGGGCAGGTAGGGTGCGTAGGCGGCTTTCAGCTCATCGGCTTGGCGTTCTAAGATACCAGCCAGTACCAAATGTCCGCCAGCGGCCACATGGCTGCACAGCAGTGGGGCCAACACTTGCAAAGGGGTCGCTAAAATGTTGGCCAGCACGGTTTGGTAGCTGCCTTGGGCCAAGTCCGGCAAGCCAGAGCGCATCTGCACGCCGTTTGCTTGGGCATTTTGTTGGCTCGACTCAACGGCCGCTGGGTCAATATCTACCGCATCAATGTCTTGGGCACCAAACTTGGCTGCGCCAATCGCCAAAATGCCCGAACCACAACCGTAGTCCAATACCCGGCCCAAACTGCCTTCGGGCTGGCGGGCAATCCAGCGCAGGCACATACGGGTGGTGGGATGCGTGCCAGTACCAAAGGCCAAACCCGGATCGAGGCGGATGGTGCGCGTGGCTTGGGCTGGCGGCTCGTGCCACGTCGGCACAATCCAAAAATCCGGGGTGATATCGACCGGGGCAAACTGCGATTGCGTCAGGCGCACCCAATCTTGGTCCGCGACAGGGCTGATGCCCAACACGGCACAACCGGCAAAAAATTCTTGCGCCTGCAGCAAATCACGTGCTTCTTCGGCTTGGGGCTCGGTGGCAAACAAGGCCACGATGCGGCTGCGTTGCCACCCTTCTTTGGGCGGTGGCATACCCGGCTCGCCAAACAGAGCTTGCTCAGCATCGGTTTGGGCATCGGCATCTTCGACCGAAACGCTCAAGGCATCGAGTGCATCTAAGGCATCGCTCAAAGACTCAACCCGGTCTTCCGGACTCATCAGGCTCAATTCATACATGGCAGCGGCCTTGTGCTCAGCAATCAAAAAAAACAGGCCCGCGCCCGACCCAGTCTGGCGCAGACCCCGATCAGAACAGTCGCTTCAGCGTTGGCGCTGCGAGAGCCATTCTTCCAGGTAGTGGATATTGGTACCACCGGCCATGAACTTGGCATCCACCATCAACTCACGGTGCAGAGCGATATTGGTATTAATGCCTTCAATCACCGTCTCGGCCAGTGCGGTACGCATCCGGGCCAAAGCTTGCTCACGGGTGTCCCCGTGCACAATGATTTTGCCAATCATCGAGTCGTAGTTGGGCGGCACATAGTAGTTGGTATAAACGTGCGAATCGACGCGCACCCCCGGCCCACCCGGTGCATGCCAGGTGGTGATGCGCCCCGGTGATGGCGTGAACTTGTACGGGTCTTCGGCATTGATGCGGCACTCGATGGCGTGGCCGCGCAACTGGGCGTTGATCTGGCGCTGCGTGAAGGGCAATTTCTCGCCCGCTGCCACCATGATTTGGGTACGCACAATGTCCACGCCGGTAATCCACTCGGTCACTGGGTGCTCGACCTGCACGCGCGTGTTCATCTCGATAAAGTAGAACTCGCCATCCTCGTACAAAAACTCAAACGTGCCTGCACCTCGGTAGCCAATTTTTTTACAGGCATTGACGCAACGGTCGCCGATGCGATCAATCAGGCGGCGCGAAATGTCAGGGGCTGGTGCTTCTTCAATCACCTTTTGGTGGCGGCGCTGCATCGAGCAATCGCGCTCACCCAAATAGACGGCATTGCGGTGCTTGTCGGCAATGACTTGGATTTCGATGTGGCGCGGATTCTGCAGGAATTTTTCCATGTACACCGCCGGATTGCCAAAGGCAGCCCCCGCTTCGGCCTTGGTCATTTGCACCGCATTCACCAGCGCGGCCTCGGTATGCACCACGCGCATACCGCGCCCACCACCACCGCCAGCGGCTTTGATGATGACCGGGTAGCCAATCGACTTGGCAATGCGCTTGATTTGCACTGGGTCGTCGGGCAACTCACCCTCCGAGCCAGGCACACAGGGCACACCAGCGCGAATCATGGCCTGCTTGGCCGACACCTTATCGCCCATGATGCGGATCGATTCGGGGGTCGGGCCAATGAATTGGAAGCCGCTTTTCTCAACCCGTTCGGCAAAATCGGCGTTTTCCGACAGAAAGCCATAACCGGGGTGAATCGCCTCAGCATCGGTCACTTCTGCCGCCGAAATGATGGCGGGCATATTCAGGTAGCTTTGGGGCGAGGGGGCGGGGCCAATGCAAACGGCCTCTTCGGCCAGTTTGACATATTTGGCATCACGGTCGGCCTCGGAGTAGACCATCACCGCTTTGACACCCAGCTCTTGGCAAGCACGCTGGATACGCAGGGCAATTTCGCCACGGTTGGCGATCAGAATTTTTTTGAACATGGGTGTTCTGGGAGCGGATGACTCGAAAGCGGAGAGCATCGCAGTGCTTTATTCAATCACGAACAGAGGCTGGCCGTACTCTACCGCCTGGCCGTTTTCACCCAAAATCCGTGTCACGGTACCGGATTTATCGGCCTCAATCTCGTTCAGGATTTTCATGGCCTCGATGATGCACAGGGTATCCCCTTCTTTGACTTGGCTACCCAACTCCACAAACGGCTTGGCACCGGGGCTGGAAGAGCGGTAGAACGTACCCACCATCGGAGATTTCACGACATGACCGCTAGGCTCTGCCGGAGCCGGAAGTTCGGCCACGGGTGCCACAGCAGCGGGCTGTGCAGCGGCGGCAGGGGCCGCTTGCATGGGGGCAGCTACAAATTGCTGCACCACCGCTTGACCACCTTTGACGATGCGGACCTTGCCTTCGGCCTCGGTGATTTCCAGTTCCGACACATTTGACTCGGACACGAGGTCAATCAGGGTTTTGAGTTTGCGCAAATCCATGCAAGGCTCCAAGAGCTAAAAACTAAACAGGGCGCGAATTTACCCTAATTTCGCGCTACTGCGGTCTTTTTGATGTATTGGGAGGGAAGAAGACTTATCTTCTGAGTGGGCACCGCAGCCTTAGAAATCAAGTCAAGCCCGTCCAACTTTGTAGTAACTGCGGTGTAACTTGGCCGATTTTACGTTGTCGCACTTGGCCTTGGGCATCGAGCAGCACGCTAAAAGGCAAACCCCCGCCCAAATTACCCAGCACCCGCGCCAAATCACTGCCTTCTATGCTGGCCAATGCGATGGGAAAGTCCACTGGCTGGCGTGCCAGAAATTGGCGCACAGGTGCAGGCTTATCGATCGCAATGCCCAACACTTGCCAGCTTTTGGCTCGTTGTTGTTGGTAAAAGCGATTCAATAACGGCATTTCGGCCACACAAGGCGGACACCATGTGGCCCAAAAATTTAACAACAGCGGTTGGTGCTGAAACTGGCGCAAAGTTAAAGACTGGCCCTCCACCGGGGTGGCGAAAGTTTTGTCCCAAAAGTCCGGTACGCCATCGGGGCTACCAAGCACTGGGGCCGGGCCTTGGGTTTGCCACCAAACCCCACCCACCCCCACCGCAACGCTGGCCGCGACTGCCGTGCCGAGCAGCCAACGGCGCGATGGCGGTGCTGCCAGGGTGGGTGGCACGTCTGTGGAGGGGCTGGAAGTCTGCTTCATGCGCTAGAGGGAGTCATAGGTATAGAGGTGCGGGCCAACAACTGGCGCACCGCCTCAGTGTGGCCGCGTGGGGTGCGGCCTTGGCTGTCGGGGCGCAGGGCCCCGCGCAAATCATCCAAATCGTAAATCAGTAAATGCACCCCGACCACGATATCCAAATCAGGCAGCGGGTGACCAATGGTCAGTGCTTCTACTGGCTCGCCATGCAGGCCATTCACCATCTCGGCATCGTAATCCACGCCCCGGTTGATGAGCAGAATCTCGGCCGATTTGGGGTCGTCGCAAAACAAAGACAGGTAAATATCGGATAAGCGCGTGGCCGTACCGTGCCACACTGCCCCCGCCAAGTGCGGGCGAAACTCGGCCAGCCGCTCCATCCACAGCAGCGCCAACTCGCGCAAGGCGCGTAGCTCTTGTGGCTGGGTATCGGCGCAAAACAGCGCGATGTGCTCCGCCACCGCGGCTTCCAACACGTCATTGTCGGGCAGGGCGCTGCGGGCAGGCAGGCCCAAATCGCGTACAGCACGGCGCTTGGCAGGGCCGTAGTCCAGCCCCTCATCCACCACCAGACGGGCGGCAGCTTGGGCAATTTCAGTGGCAAGGTGGGTGTTTTGCATGGTGTATCGCTTTCAACAGGCATTGTGGCCTGCAACCGTAAAATCTGCGCCCATGCACATACACATCCTAGGCATTTGCGGCACTTTCATGGGCGGCGTGGCTGCGTTGGCCCGCGAGGCTGGACACCGCGTTACCGGCTGCGATGCTGGCGTTTACCCCCCCATGAGCGACCAATTGCGTGCCTTGGGCATTGAGCTGATTGAAGGCTTTGGCACGGAGCAATTGGCCTTAAAACCCGACATCTTCGTGGTTGGCAATGTGGTCAGCCGCGCCCGCCTGCCCGATGGCAGCCCCAAGTTTCCGCTCATGGAAGCCATTTTGGATGCTGGACTGCCCTATACCAGTGGGCCACAGTGGTTGGCCGAGAACGTGTTGCAAGGCCGCCATGTGCTGGCCGTGGCAGGCACGCACGGAAAAACCACCACCACTTCCATGCTGGCGTGGGTGCTGGAATGTGCTGGTCTGCAACCGGGATTTTTGGTCGGTGGCGTGCCGCTGAATTTTGGCGTTTCGGCCCGTTTGGGTGCGGCAGCTCGGCCCGAGCCCGGCCCTGGCCCCTTGGGCGGCGCACCGTTGTTTGTCATAGAGGCGGATGAATACGACACCGCTTTTTTTGATAAGCGCAGCAAGTTTGTTCACTATCGTCCACGCACCGCTGTTTTGAACAACCTAGAGTTCGACCATGCGGACATTTTTGATGATTTGGCGGCCATTGAACGCCAATTTCACCATTTGGTGCGTACCGTGCCGCCGTCAGGGCAAGTGGTGTACAACGGCTTAGAAGAAAGTTTGGCCCGTGTGCTGCATACCGGCTGCTGGAGCAGCACCAGCAGTTTTGGTGCAGCCGTGAGCGATTTCACTGCTGACGGTGACCCCGATGCCTTTGACGTATTACAGCGCGGCCAGCAGGTGGCACGGGTAGAGTGGGCCTTAGATGGGGTACACAACCAACTCAATGCCTTGGCCGCCATTGCAGCAGCAGCACATGTGGGCGTGGCCCCAGCGACTGCGGCGGCAGCCTTGGGCAGTTTTCAGAATGTGCGCCGACGCATGGAGCGGCGCGGCGTGGTGCGTGGCATCACGGTCTATGACGATTTTGCCCACCACCCTACCGCGATGCGAACCACGCTGGACGGCCTGCGCCAGCGGGTCGGCAGCCAAGCGCGCATTTTGGTGGCTTTTGAACCACGCAGCAACACCATGAAACTGGGCACCATGAAGGCCCAATTGCCTTGGGCGTTAGCCAATGCCAACCAAGTGTTTTGCCATACGGCAGGGCTAGACTGGGATGCCGCTGCCGCGCTAGCCCCCTTGGGGGCACAAGCGCGCACAGCACCTGACATTGGCACGCTGGTGGCACAAATCACCCAAGCAGCACAGCCGGGTGACTACATCTTGTGCATGAGCAACGGTGCTTTTGGTGGCATCCACAGCCTGCTGCTGCAAGCCTTGGCAGACGGTGCTCAGTAGCTGATGGTCATGGCCGGAACATCCACATGGATGATCGGCTTGACCAACACTGCGTAGGTGGCGCGGGCAAACTGGGCCAGCCATGCCGGATCCGACAGCAGCGGCACACCGGCTGCTGCGGCCACCGTCAGTACCTTGTCGGCCAACAATACTTTGCCGCTGGCGCGCAAAGGCTCACACTCTAGACGGATGAACTCATCATCCAGCCAGCGGCGGGCTTCCTCATTGGCCATCGGCTCGGCATGTTCCAAGTCGAAGCGAAACTCTACGTTTTGCTCTAGGGTGACGGTAACTTCTCTGTGCATGGATCTATCTTTCTTCTCATCAAAAGGATAACGGGCTTGGTCTCCACTGCCCGGTGGCGCAGTATGGTTTGCGCCACCGCGAGCTTACACCAGCTTACGCCTGCACAACAGCAGCTTAGCGGGCGCGACGGGCCTGCACGGCCGCAGCCAGGTCGGCCAAAGATTGCACCGAGTCGTCCCAACCCAAGCAGGCATCGGTAATGCTCTTGCCGTATTCCAAGGTGCAGGGGTTGTCTTTACCGGGGGTGAACTTTTGCGCGCCAGGGTTGATATGGCTCTCAATCATCACGCCAAACACGCTGTGCGAGCCAGCGGCCAGTTGGGTAGCAATGTCGCGCACCACATCACGCTGTTTTTCGTGCTGCTTGCTGCTGTTGGCATGGCTGCAATCGACCATCAAGGTCGCAGGCAATTTGGCGGCCTCTAGGTCTTTGCAGGCAGCGGCCACGCTGGCGGCATCGTAGTTGGGTGCTTTACCGCCGCGCAAGATGACGTGGCAGTCCGGGTTACCCGTGGTATCCACAATCGCCACTTGGCCGTTTTTGTGTACCGACAAGAAATGGTGGCTGCGGCTGGCCGATTGGATCGCATCCGTGGCAATACGGATGTTGCCATCGGTACCGTTTTTGAAACCAATCGGGGCCGACAAACCGGAGGCCAGCTCGCGGTGCACTTGGCTTTCGGTGGTACGTGCGCCAATCGCGCCCCAGCTGATCAAATCACCAATGTATTGGGGCGAGATCACATCCAAAAACTCGCTACCGGCTGGTACACCCAAGCGGTTGATGTCAATCAGCAACTGGCGCGCCATGCGCAGACCTTCGTCAATGCGGTAGCTGTCGTCCAAGTAGGGATCGTTGATCAGCCCTTTCCAGCCCACAGTGGTGCGCGGCTTTTCAAAATAGACACGCATCACAATTTCTAGCGTGTCTTTGTATTGCTCACGCACGGCTTGCAGACGGCGGGCGTAGTCCAACGCAGCAGCCGGGTCATGGATGGAGCAAGGGCCAATGACGACCAACAGGCGGTCATCGGTACCCGCCATGATGTTGCGAATGGTTTGGCGTGTTTGCGCCACCAGCGTCTCGATGCTGGTACCCCGGATGGGGAAAAAGCGGATCAAATGTTCGGGAGGGGGCAGCACGGTAATGTCCTTGATACGTTCGTCGTCGGTTTGGCTGGTTTTCTCGACGTGTTGGTACCAAGGTTCGGTAGCAGGGGTGGCTTGGGGGTTGTTCATATTTGTCTTCCTGTGGAGAGGTCAGAGTGGGGTTTTCAAAACAAAAAACCGCCGGGCTTTGCAGCATCGGCGGTGTGTGAACAGGGTCTAGGTGCTTGCGCGCTCGCCTCTCTCATCCGCCCGGGATCGAGAAATAGGACCAAAAATAAAAAGCGCGTGCTATCGACATGGGAAAGCAATGTAGCACAGTCTGGGGCCAAGTGCTTCAGCCGCGTACACCTTGCCACCAGCGTTGCCAACGCCACCACAACGCCTGCCACCACGGTACTGGAGGGGATGGGGGTGGCGCTGCTGGCTCCGAGGCCGCTTCCATCAGCAGCCCCAAGCCTTGTTGGTACATGTCGAGCAACAATAAGCCCTCGCCCAAGGTACGCCACGCCAGCCGTTCCATACGGTCGAAATTGGCAACTTCTTGGCGGCTGCGTTGCGCCAAGGCCTCGCGCCAGTGCTGTACGGCTTGGGCCAGCTCACGCAGGTCACGCTGGTAGCTGTGCCATTCGTACATCGCTTTCCAAGCAGCGCTCAGGTGGCTAACCAAAGCTTGGTGCTGGCGCAGTTCTTGTGCCAAAGCAGCCGCACGGCGTGCAATCGCAGTGGTTTCACGCCGCCGCCGCCGCGCCCCTACGGCGACATCCAGCGCTTTGGCTAAACAGCTAACACTCTCGCGCAGGCGGCGCAACTCCTCGTCGGCGACACATTCATGCAACAGCAGCAGGCTGATGTCGGCAAACGTTTGTGCCGTTTGCGAGGCTTGCGTTAAAGGGCCAGCCATCGTTTCATCATCCTGTGGGTGCTGCTGCCGTCCAGCCGCAAACCAAGCCCGCAGCTCAGGCGGTACCCCCTACCGTCAGGCCATCGATGCGCAAGGTCGGCTGGCCCACGCCGACAGGCACGCTTTGCCCTTCTTTACCGCAAGTGCCGACACCGCTGTCCAGACGCATATCGTTGCCAATCATGCGGATTTTCTTCAGCGATTCTGGGCCGCTGCCAATGATGGTGGCCCCTTTGACGGGGTACAAAATTTTGCCGTTTTCTACCCAATAAGCCTCGCTGGCGCTAAAGACGAATTTGCCCGAAGTGATGTCCACCTGTCCACCGCCAAAGTTGCTGGCATACAGCCCTTTTTTGATACTGGCGATAATTTCTTGCGGGTCTTTATCGCCGCCCAGCATATAGGTGTTGGTCATGCGTGGCATGGGGATATGGGCATAGCTTTCGCGCCGACCATTACCAGTAGGTGACACGCCCATCAGGCGGGCATTGAGTGCATCTTGGATATAGCCTTTCAGGATGCCGTCTTCGATCAGCACATTGCGCTGGCTGGCGTGGCCTTCGTCATCCACATTCAAGGAACCACGCCGGTCGGCCAACGTACCATCATCCAATACCGTAACCCCCTTGGCCGCCACACGCTGCCCAATGCGGCCACTGAAGGCGCTAGAGCCTTTGCGGTTAAAGTCGCCCTCCAGCCCGTGACCTACCGCCTCGTGCAGCAGCACGCCGGGCCAGCCGGGGCCGAGCACCACCGTCATTTCGCCTGCTGGGGCCGGGCGCGAATCCAAATTGACCAGCGCCGCATGGACGGCCTCATCCACATACTGTGCTATCAGGGCATCATCAAAATACGCCAAGCCCAAACGGCCACCACCACCGGCCGAGCCGACCTCACGCCGCCCGCCTTGCTCGGCAATCACCGTCACGGACAGGCGTACTAAGGGACGCACATCAGCTGCCAAGGTGCCATCGGCCCGGGCCACCAACACCACATCGTATTCGGCAGCCAAACCTGCCATCACTTGGGCCACGCGCGGGTCTTTGGCGCGGGCGCGTTGCTCCACACGCTCTAGCAGGGCCACTTTGGCCGTACTGTCCAAACTGGCGATGGGGTCGGTGCCGGGGTACAAACTGCGACTGGTCGCCACCTTGGGGCGACCCACCTTGACCTTGCCTGCTTGGGCAGCCGCCCCAATCGAGCGCACCGTGCGCGCCGCATCCAACAGCGAGGCCAAAGAAATATCGTCCGAGTAGGCAAAGGCCGTTTTTTCGCCACTGACAGCGCGCACCCCGACACCTTGGTCAATACTGAAAGAGCCCGTTTTAACAATGCCCTCCTCCAAACTCCAGCCTTCGCTGCGGGTGTACTGAAAATACAGATCGGCATCATCGACTTGGTGGGCGCGGATTTCTGCCAAAGCGTGGGCTAAATGGGACTCATCCAAGCCAAACGGCGTGAGTAGCAACTGGCGGGCAATGTCGATACGTTCGAGGGTGGGTGCGCGCCGTGGCGCAGCAGAGGAAGTACGGGAGGTCATGCAGGCATTTTAGGGGGCAGGCTCAGGCTGCGCTTGGGCTATTGCTGTGGGTACGTCGCCCATCGGGATGCCGGTCACATCCACAGGCTGGTTGTGCGCTACCGGTATGCGCTGCGCGCGCGCAATCGACATCAAAATGCCCAGCGCCAACCCCAGCGTCACCATCGCAGTGCCACCGTAGCTGATAAAGGGCAAGGGTACCCCCACCACCGGCAACATGCCACTGACCATGCCCATATTCACAAAAGCGTAGGTGAAAAAAATCATCGACACCGCTCCGGCCATCAGGCGACCAAACAAAGTGGTCGCCCCCAAGGCAATAGCCAAGCCGCGCCAAATTAAAAACAAGAAGCAAGCCACCAGCAGGCCATTGCCCAGCAAGCCAAACTCTTCCGAGTAGGCAGCAAAAATAAAGTCGGTGGTGCGCTCGGGGATGAACTCTAGGTGCGTTTGTGTGCCGGCCATAAAGCCTTTGCCCCAAATGCCCCCCGAACCGATAGCAATCATGCCCTGAATGATGTGAAAGCCCTTACCCAATGGGTCGCGGGTCGGATCGAGCAGGGTACAGACGCGCTGTTGTTGGTATTCGTGCAACAAGGGCCAGCGTACCCCCGGTGCGCACAAATCGTCGCCAAACCAAACAATCAAGCCAACGCCCAACAGCCCGAGCAACACGGGCGGAATCACCAGCTTCCAAGGCAAGCCAGCAAAAAAGATTACCGACAAACCAGCGGCCAACACCAACAGCGAAGTGCCCAAATCCGGCTGCTTCATGATCAAGCCCACCGGCACCGCCAACAACACACCAGCCACGCCAAAATCCAAAGGTCGCAATTGGCCCTCGCGCTTTTGAAACCACCAGGCCAACATCAAGGGCATGGCAATTTTCAGCAGCTCACTGGGTTGGATGACGATACCCAAGTTGATCCAGCGCTGCGAACCTTTTTTGGTGATACCAAACAGCGCTACCGCCACTAACAATACCACCCCTGCGGTATACAGTGGTACCGCCAGCGTGAGCAAGCGCTGCGGTGGCACCTGGGCCACCACAAATAAAATGCCCGCCGCCAATGCCATGTTGCGGCTGTGGTCTCTAAAGCGGGTGCCGTGGTCGTAGCCGGATGAATACATGGCTACTAGCCCCAAACAGGCCAGCAGCAGCAGTGCCAGCAACAACCAGCCATCAAAGCCACGAAAGAAGGGCTGTAAACGTTGCAGCAGTGAAGGCCGCTCAAAAGTGATTCCCATAACGCGCAATTATCCGCGCAGCAGCAAAAACTGCGCTACAATAGCAGCTTGAATTTGCAAACGCTTCAAAAAAGCCAAGCAAACACTAAAGTTTCAGACAGTTCAAAAAAGTCAAATTTTAGTGCTATAATTCAAAGCTTAGCGGCTGTAGCTCAGCTGGATAGAGTACTTGGCTACGAACCAAGGGGTCGTGGGTTCGATTCCTGCCAGCCGCACCAATAAGGTAAGCCCTGAAACTGCAAAGTTTCAGGGCTTTTTCCTTTTCTCTTGGGAATTTTTGGCCATGAACAAAGCATTCACCAAAGAATCCGATAGCGATACTGACGACGACATCAGTTTGCCGCCCTTGCCCGTGGGTAGCAAAAACTACATCACCCCAGTGGGTTATGGGCGCTTGCGGGCCGAGCTGCTGGCATTGATCGATGTGGAACGTCCACGTATCGTCGAGATCGTGCACTGGGCGGCCAGCAATGGAGATCGCTCCGAAAACGGCGACTACCTGTACGGTAAAAAACGCCTGCGCGAAATTGACCGACGCATCCGCTTCTTAACCAAGCGCCTAGAACTGGCCGAGGTGGTAGACCCGGCCATACACACCGGCAAAGACCAAGTCTTTTTTGGCGCTACCGTCACTTATGTGGACGATTTGGACTGCGAGCGCACCGTCACCATTTTGGGCATTGACGAAGCCGATAGTAGCCAAGGCCAGATCAGTTGGGTCTCGCCCGTAGCCCGCGCCTTACTCAAGGCGCGCGAGGGCGATCAAATCGATTTGCCTACCCCAGCCGGGCTACGCACGCTGGAAATTGTCCAGGTGCAGTACAGCAGCGCCTTTTCCGCCCCAACAGCAACCCCTTAACGGCGCGAGGCCCGCAACACGGCAGGCACCCGGTGCAAGTTGCGCAAAGCCGTCTCCAAATGGGCTTGGTCGCGCACGGCCACGACAAAACGCAAATCAATCGTGTCCAGCGCCACCTCGTCGTCCATATCCACGTGGATGATGTCGGCCTCGGCGGCTGCCAATTCGGAGGCGATGCGCGCCAACACCCCTTTGCCATTGCTGATGGTAACGACAATACCGGCCTCAAACAGACGGGTGGGCTCTTCGGCCCAATCGACGGCAATAAAGCGTTCGCTATCGCGGTGCTGCAATTTTTGCGCGGTGGCACATTGTGCCGTGTGTACCACCAAGCCTTCGCCACGGCCCAAATAACCAATGATGTTGTCCCCCGGAATCGGGCGACAACAGCGCGCATATTGCACCGAGGCATTTTCACTGCCATCCAAACTCAAGCCGCCTTGCGAGACCGTTTCGTGCGAGGTGTAGCGCTCGCGTGTCATCAGCAGGGCATCGGGGCGATAGCCATGCTCGCTCATCAACACCGTCAGGCGTTTGGCCACAATGCTGGCCACCCGTTTGCCCAAACCAATGTCGGTCATGAGCTCATCGCGGCTGTGGCTGCCGGTAAAACGCAGCAACTTGTCCCAAATGGCTTTGGTATGCCCATCTTCTGGCGGCAAACCTTCAATCCCCTCGGCACGCAAGGCTTGGGTCAGTAGCTTCTCGCCCAGCCCTTCCGACTCGGAATGGGCCAAGGTTTTCAGGTAGTTGCGAATTTTGGAGCGCGCACGCCCGGTACGCACAAAACCCAACCAAGCCGGGTTGGGCGTAGCATCGGGGGTGGTGATAATTTCGACCACATCCCCGTTTTTCAGCTCGGTGCGCAAGGGCACTTGCTCGTTGTTGATTTTGGCCGCCGAGGTGCTGTGGCCAATGTTGCTGTGGATGGCATAGGCAAAGTCCACCACCGTGGCCCCTTGCGGCAGGGCCATGATTTGGCTTTTCGGGGTGAAAACATACACCGCATCTGGGAACAAATCGACTTTGACATGGTCCCAAAACTCGGCCGCATCGCGGGTTTCGTTTTGGATGTCCAGCAGCGATTGCAGCCACTTCGTGCCTAAGCGCTCCGCTGCAGTGCCATCATGTTCTTGTGCCTTGTACAGCCAATGCGCGGCCACGCCAGCCTCGGCAATGATGTGCATCTCTTCGGTGCGCAGCTGAAACTCAATGTTGATGCCCGATGGCCCGACCAGGGTGGTGTGCAAAGACTGGTAACCGTTGAGCTTGGCAATGGCGATATGGTCTTTGAACTTGCTTGGTACCGGCTTGTACAACTGGTGCAGCAGGCCCAAGCCGGTGTAGCAGTCAATGATGCTGGGTACGATGACACGAAAACCGTACAAGTCCGTCACCTGGGCAAAGCTCAGGTGCTTGGACATCATTTTTTGGTAAATGGCATACAGGGTTTTTTCGCGCCCCGCCAAACGTACCTTCATACCGGCTTTGGCAAACATCGCATCCACATCGGCCTGTACTTTCTGAATCAGGTCACGGCGGCGGCTGCGCGCTTTGTGGATGGCCTTGCTCAGGGTGGCGTAACGCCAAGGGTGCAGGTGGCGGAACGACAAGTCCTGCAACTCGCGGAAGGTTTGGTTCAGACCCAAACGGTGCGCAATCGGCGCATAAATCTCCAGCGTTTCGGACGAAATGCGTTTCCACTTGCTGCGTGGCATGTCCGACAGGGTACGCATGTTGTGCGTGCGATCGGCCAGCTTGATAAGGATGACGCGCACATCACGCGCCATCGCCAACAACATTTTGCGAAAAGACTCGGCTTGGTTTTCCTCGCGGGTATCAAATTGCAGTTTGTCGAGTTTGGTCAATCCATCGACGAGCTCGGCCACCGGCAGGCCAAAACGTTCGATCAAATCCGCTTTGGTGATGCCGCAGTCTTCCATCGCATCGTGCAGCAAAGCGGCCATCAGGGCTTGGGCATCTAACTTCCAGGTGGCGCATTGCGCCGCCACGGCGATGGGGTGGGTGATGTAGGGTTCACCGCTGTTGCGTAATTGGCCCAGGTGGGCGGTATCGGCATAGCGATAAGCTTGGCGCACCAGCTCAATGCTGGCGGGGTCAAGGTAGTCTAGGTTGTCAGTCAGGGCGGCAAAACTGGCCGCGGCTGCGTTGGCTGCCGCTGCCACAGCGGCCTCGCCAACCGGGGTGGCATCCGCGCTGGAGGCGACAGAGGAGGAGGTTTTTAAAGCCGGGTTCATGGGGCTTAATGTAGCGCTGCTGTGACGGGTGTGCAAAAGCGGAAAAAAGACCATTTTGCCGATTCACATTTTCACTACGCCCAATGCCTCGTCTTGGCTGCTATTTTGGCAGTGCCCGCAGGGCACAGCGTTAAGATGAACTGCCTGCCTCAACTGCGACAACAGGAGACCAACATGGTGACAAAAGCGTGGATAGCTGCAGGGTGCATAGCCCTGGCGGCCTGTGGCCCACAGCCGGATACTGCGCGCAGAGCACCGCAATACAGCGCCGAAGCACCCGATGGCGTGCGCCAGTATGTGTTTGCTATTCACCCGCTGCACAATCCGGCACGCTTGTTTGCTTTGTACGGGCCACTGATGGACTACCTGAACCAGCATTTACCCGACACCCCACTGCGGTTGGAGGCTTCACGCAATTACGAAGAGTTTGAGAAAAAACTCTATGGCCGCCAATTGGACTTTGCCCTGCCCAATCCGTACCAAACCCGCAATGCGCTGCGCCACGGTTACCGGGTGATTGCCAAAATGGGCGATGATGAGTTGTTCTCTGGGCTGATTTTGGTGCGCCGCGACAGCGGCATCCAACAGGTAAGCGACCTCAAGGGCAAGAAAGTAGCCTATCCAGCCCCTACGGCGCTGGCCGCTACCATGATGCCGCAATACTATTTGCAAACCCACGGTCTGAATGTGCAGCGCGACCTCGAGAACCTGTATGTAGGCTCGCAAGAGTCGTCTATCCTGAATGTGTATTACGGCAATACCGCCGCCGCTGCCACTTGGCCCTTGCCGTGGCGTGAGTTTCAAAAAGAACAGCCTGACAAAGCAGCAGAGTTGGAAGTGAAATGGCAAACCGAGCCGCTGGTGAACAATAGCGTGGTAGCGCGCGACGACATCCCCCCCGAATTGGCCGAAAAAGTCACAGTGCTGCTAGAAACCTTGCACACCACCCCCCAAGGGGAGGCACTGCTCCAACGCTTGGAGCTATCGCAGTTTGAGCGCGCCGACAACCAACGCTACCAAGTAATCGAAGACTTTTTGCAGCGCTTTGCCCAAAAGGTACGCCCGCTGCCACAGGAGTAAGCATGAGCAGTGCAGCATGGCAACGGGTCAGCAACAGCGTGGTGGGTGGAGCGTTTAAGCGCCAAATTGTGTTGGTGTTTGCCCTCGGATTTTTCTGCCTGTTGAGCACACTGGTGGCGTATTTGGTGCGAACGCAAAGCCAAAATTTATACGAAGAAAACTACAACGCAGCCCAAGGCTTGGCGCAGTCGCTGGCGGTCAGTTCGCGGTCATGGGTGTTGGCCAATGACCTGATGGGACTGGAGGAAGTGATTGTCTCCTTTGCCTCTTACCCCAGCCTGCACTATGCCATGGTGCTCTCGCCTACCGGACGGGTGCTAGCCCATACCGACCCAAGCAAAATTGGCCTGTTCATCCACGATGAAACCAGCAAGGTGCTGTTACACCCCCCCAGCGGCCTGTACCAGCGCTTGGTGGATGATGCGCACACCATCGACATTGCCGTGCCCATTCCGCTGGGCGAGCGCCACTTGGGCTGGGCGCGGGTAGCGCTAGGGCGTGAAAGCATTCAGGCTGATTTGCACAGCGTGATGGTGCGCAGCATGGCGTTTATTGGTTTGGCGACTGCGTTGGCTTTGCTGGCTTCGGCCTTGATTGCCAACCGCTTAGCGCGGCGCATTGCCGCCTTGGTGCGCGTAGCGGACAAGGTACGCAACGGCGACAGCAGTGTGCGCGCCGAGATTGGCGGTGCAGTGGACGAGGTGACCCTGCTGGCCGATAGCTTTAACCGGATGCTGGATGCACTAGAGCAGAACCAGCTGGCGCTGCGCACCGCCTCGCGCTACAGCCGCAGCCTGATCGAAGCCCACCTCGACCCACTGCTGGTGGTGGGGAGCGACGGCAAAATTACCGACCTGAACCGCGCCACTGAAACTATCACCGGGCGCAGCCGCCAAGCCCTGTTGGGCACCGATTTTTCCGAGCACTGCACCGAGCCAGAACAAGCCCACGAGCTGTTTGTGCAGGCACTGTCCAGTGAGCAGGTGACCGACCGCGCTTTGTCGATCCAACATGTGGATGGCCATGTCACCCATGTGCTGTACAACGCGGGTATTTTCCGCAATGCTGCCGGTGAGGTGCTGGGCGTGTTGGCCGCCGCCCGCGATGTGACCGAGCGCCAGCGCTTGGACGAAGAAATGCGCCGCTACAAAGACCGCCTAGAGGCCGAAGTGCAGCAACGCACCGCCGATTTGGTATTGGCGCGCAACGCTGCCGAGGCAGCCAACCAAGCCAAAAGCGCCTTCTTAGCCAATATGAGCCACGAACTGCGCACGCCGCTGAACGCGGTGCTGGGCTTTTCTAACATGATGCGCCGTGACCCGCTGCTGCCCGAGCGCCAACGGCAAAACCTGGACATCATCAACCGCAGCGGCGAACACCTGCTCACCCTCATCAACGACGTGCTGGACATGGCCAAAATTGAGGCCGGGCGCGTGCAGTTGCAGCAATTGCCCTTTGACTTGGGCGCGTTGGTGCGGGACGTGACCGACATGATGCAAATACGGGCGCAAGAAAAGGGCCTGCATTTGCTGATTGACCAAGACTCGGAATTTCCGCGCTACATCGTGGGCGATGAGGCGCGCTTGCGCCAAGTCTTCATCAACCTGCTGGGCAATGCGATCAAATTTACCGAACAAGGTGGGGTATCGATCCGCTTGGGCACACGGCAAAACGAACAATCGCATTTGGTGATTGAAATCGAAGACTCTGGCCCCGGCATTGCCCCAGAAGATTGCGACCGCATCTTCCAGCCCTTCACCCAAATTGGTGAGCAAGGGATTAACAAAGGCACCGGCTTGGGCCTGACAATTACGCGCCAGTTTGTGCAACTGATGCACGGCAGCATCACCCTGCACAGCACCGTCGGGGTGGGCTCGGTGTTTCGGATTGAGCTGCCGCTGCAAGCGGCCTCGGAGGCCGATATCCAACGCCCCGAAGCCATCCAACATGGCGAGGTGCTGGGTTTGGCACCGGGGCAACAACCGTGGCGCATTTTGATTGTCGAAGACCAGCGCGATAACCAAGTTTTGCTCTCGCAATTGTTGGGGTCGGTAGGCTTTGAATGGCGTATTTCCGAAAACGGTGCCAAGGGCGTGCAGATGTTTGAAGAATGGCACCCCGACTTCATTTGGATGGACCACCGCATGCCGGTGATGGATGGGGTCGAGGCCACACGCCGCATCCGCCAACTGCCCGGTGGCAAAGAGGTGAAAATCGTCGCCGTCACGGCCTCGGCGCTGCAAGAGCAAAAAGCCGAATTGCTCTCTGCGGGCATGGACGATTTTGTGCGTAAACCCTACCGCTCGAGTGAGATTTTTGACTGCATGGCCAAGCATTTAGGCGTGCGCTATGTGTACGAAGGCTTACCTGAAGCCGAAGACAGCCCAAGCACCAGCTTGAGCGTAGAGATGTTTGCCAAGCTGCCGGACGCGGTTTGCCAACAACTGCAACAAGCGCTAGAAAGTTTAGAAACGGAGGCCATTGACCTGGCCTTGCAAGCCGTGACAGAACACGATGCCGGTTTGGGCAAAATTCTGCGCCGCTTGGTGAACAATTTTGACTATCCGGCCATCCTTAACACCCTACCAGCACGCCTCCATGTCGCATAAAGGAAGAATTCTGGCCGTCGATGACACCCCGGCCTCGCTCAAACTGCTGTCAGACTTGCTGCGTAACGAAGGCTACGACGTACGTTCGGCCATCAATGGCGAGTTGGCCTTGCACTCGGCCACCCTGAACCCACCCGAGTTGGTGTTGCTGGACATTCGGATGCCCGAGATGGATGGCTTTGAAGTGTGCCGCCGCCTAAAAACCGACCCAGTGACGGCACAAGTGCCAATTATTTTTGTCAGCGCCCTGACCGACACCGACGAAAAGCTGCACGGCTTTGAACTGGGGGCGGTCGATTTCGTCACCAAGCCCTTCCAACGCGAAGAACTGTTGGCACGGGTGCGGGTGCATTTGGAAGTAGACCGGCTGCGCAACCACTTGGAAGAGGCAGTGCAAGAGCGCACGCGCAAGCTGCAAGAAAGCCAAGAACAGCAACGCAAAACCTTGGTGGACTTTATTACCACCTTGGGGGCCACAGTAGAGCTACGCGACCCCTACACAGCCGGACACCAACGCCGCGTGGCCGACTTGGCGGGGGCCATTGCCCACCAATTGCAATGGCCGCAAGAGCAAATCGAGGGGCTGTACCTAGCCAGTGTGGTGCATGATTTTGGCAAGATCAGGGTACCGACCGAGATTTTGTGCAAACCGGGCAGACTCAAAGAGTTGGAGTTTCGACTGGTGCAAGAGCACGCCAAAACTGGCTACGACATTTTGCAATCGATTAGCTTTCCGTGGCCGATTGCCCAAACGGTGTACCAACACCATGAGCGCTTAGACGGCTCTGGCTACCCGCAGGGCCTGCACGGCCCGGACATTCTGCCCGAGGCCAAGGTGCTGGCCGTGGCCGATGTGGTCGAGGCCATGATGTCGCACCGCCCCTACCGGGCCAGCTTGGGGCCAGAGCTTGCACTGCAAGAAATTGAATCACAGCGCGGCCTCCTGTACGAGGCCGAGGTGGTGGATGTGTGTGTGCGCTTGTTTCGCGAGCAAGGTTATCAACTACCGGGCTAAGGCGCAGCGGTAGCCCCCTGCGCTGGTGGCAAAGCGGCACGCTCCTCTAGTGCCTTAGCGCAAGCCGCGGCCAATAGCAAAGCCGCTGAAGAAAAGTAAATCCACACCAACAGCGCCACCAAAGAGCCTGCGGCTCCGTAGGCCGACACCACCGCTGCCCCCGATAAGTAGCTGGCCAACCCGTGGCGGCCCACGGTGAACAAGCCCGCCCCAAGCACCGCCCCCCAAGCCAGAAAACGCAAACGCGGTTTGGGGCTGGCGCTGATGCGCATCAAGCCCAAAAACAGCGCCGTGGCAAACAGAAACGATACCCCTTCGCTTAACAGAAGCAAAGGCAAACGGTACGGCAAATATGCACCCACCCAAGCCGTCGCTACCGCCAAGCCTGCCGAGAGCAACAGCGACAGCAGCAGCAAAAAACCCAGCGCCAGCAAGTAGGCCAGCCCACGCAAGCGCAAAGCCGCTGTAGCACGCCAACCGCCTCCCAGCACAGGTGCTTGGCTGTGCCAGATACGGCTAAAAGAGGCTTGCAACTCGGCAAACACCCCGGTCGCCCCCCACAGCAGCAGCAACAAGGCCACCACCGAAGCCACCAAGCCCTCGGCGGGTGCTTGGGCGCTGGCCAAGGTTTGGCGCACTACCTCAGCGGTGCGCTCGCCGGTAAAGGTGCGAATCTGCGCCAATAAGTTGTGCTCTACCACGGCCCGATCTAGCCACCAGCCTAAACCAGCCACCAGCACCACCAACAAGGGAGCCAAACTCAACATGCCATAAAACGACATCGCGGCACTCATGCGTGGGCCGTCAGCCTCCAACCACAACTGCACCGCCCGCACCGGCCACCAATGTGTGGCTGGGGGCGTAGAGGGATTGGCTGGTGGATTCTGCGCGCTGTCAGGGGGTGGGGTGGACATGGGTGCAATATAGTGCGTTTGGCTACGGCTGCAGGTTGCGCTGGCGCAGTACCAACCAGAGCACAGCGCCGCCCGTCAGGGCCAGCGGCAGCAAAGAGCCAACATTCAGCCACCACCAACCTTGCGTCGTCACCAAAGCCCCAGAGGCAAACGAGGTCAGGGCCATCGTGGCAAACACCGCAAAATTGATGGCTGCTTGGGCACGGTCTTTTTCTTCTGGCCGATAGGCTTGTAAGGCCAAGGTGGTGCCGCCAGTGAACAAGAAATTCCAGCCCACGCCCAAAAAGAACAAAGCCACGGTAAATTGCGCCACTTCTTGCCCGGACAAGGCCACCAGCACGCACAGCAAATTCAGCAGCACCCCGACCCCCATCACCGGCAACACGCCCCAGCGCTTGACCAAATGGCCGGTAAAAAATCCGGGTGCAAACATGCCCACCACATGCCATTGCAGGACAAAGGCTGCCTCTTCAAAGGCATAGCCGCACACCTGCATCGCCAACGGGGTGGCCGCCATGAGCAAGTTCATGACCCCGTAGCCCAGTGCCGAGGCCAACATCGCCACGATAAACGCTGGCTGGCGCAACAGCTCGGCCAATGGCCGCCCGGCTTGGGCCGTGTTGCTGGCAGCAGCAGGGCTGATGCGCTCAAACCGAATGGCGGCCATGCAGACCATAGACAACAAGGCCACCCCGACCAGCGCCAAATAGGTGGCCACAAACGGCACTTGTAAGCCATCACGGCTGTGATTGGCCAAATACGGGCCAGCCACGGCCCCAATCAAGCCCCCCGCCAACACCAAAGAAACGGCTTTCTCCCGAAAGCTGGGGGCTGCCAACTCGGCAGCCGCAAAACGGTACAACTGACCGTTGGCGCTGTAATAGCCCGCCACCATCGTGCCCAAGCACAGGCCAAAAAATTGACCGCTGTACACCGCCCAGGCACACCACAGGGCGCACACCAAGGCCACAGCCAAGCCTATCTGGAACGACACCTGCCGCCCCCAACGCCGCTGGCTGCGGGCCACCAACCCCGTCGAGAGCGCCCCACCCACCACATAGCCCATGACAGGCAAGGTCGCCATCCAACCATAGGGGGCCAATTGCAGCCCGACCAAGCCATTGATGGCGATAAAGACCACATTGTTGGTCAGAAACAAGCCTTGGCACAAGGCCAACAACCAGAGATTACGGTTCATGAAAACTTCTTTACTATTTGACTATTTAATTACTTATGCAAATAATAGCTGGCATTTCTTCTTTGCTTTTTGGGTGTGGGTGTCTCTATGCTCTATTTTCGTCCTCTTGCACTGGCCTTGGTGACACTGCTGTCTGGTGCTATCCCTGCTGCATGGGCGAGCGAGGCAGCCACCGTGCCAGCCCAAGCCAACCACAGCACCCAGCGCAGCAGCTTTGATGGCACGGTAGAGGCGCTACGCCAAACGGTGGTGGCAGCCCAAGTCTCTGGTGCCGTGGTGGAGTTGGCGGTCAAAGTGGGCGACCGGGTGCAAGCTGGGCAACTGCTGTTGCGCCTGGACGCACGCACCGCAGAGCAAACCGCCACCGCCGTACAAGCCCAAGTACAGGCAGCCCAAGCCGCGCTGGACGTAGCCGCACGCGCCTACCAGCGCCAGCAGCAACTGCACCAACAACAATACATCAGCCGAGCGGCCCTAGAGCAGGCCCAAGCCCAATTCAAGGCCAGCCAAGCCCAAGTCAACGCCCAAATCGCCCAAGCAGAAGCAGCACGCAGCCAAAGTGGGCTGCATACCGTGCGCGCCCCCTATGCTGGCGTAGTGGCCGAAGTGCCCGTGGTGCTGGGCGATATGGCCCTGCCTGGCAAACCCTTACTGACGCTGTACGACCCAGCGGCGCTGCGCGTCACGGCCGCCGTACCACAATCGGTAGTGCCATCTGGCGTAGCACTAGAGGCGGTGCAGATAGAACTGCCCGGTGCGGCAGCTGGGGCATCCCAATGGCTACAGCCACTGCGCGTGCAGCTGTTGCCCACGGCAGATGCCGCCACGCATACCCTGCAAATGCGGGCTGATTTACCGCTGGGTTTGTCAGGTGTGGTACCGGGGCAATTTGCCCGCCTGTGGCTGCCAGTGGCCAGCCCCCGTGCCGCCACCGTGGCCCGCGTGGGAGCAGTGTCCGTACCAGTGCAAGCCGTGGTGCGCCGGGCCGAAATGACTGGCGTGTATGTACAAGCCAAAGGCGGCCCACCGCGCTTGCGCCAAGTGCGCTTGGGCCGCACTACGGGTGATCAGGTCGAGGTGTTAAGCGGCATGGCTGCAGGCGAGCAGGTGCTTCTCAACCCAGCCTTGGCCCGCCCCACACCGGCGGCTAGCCATTAAGGCCACCACCATGCACCAGTCCACCGAGCCAACTGCCTTGGGCATTTCGGGGCGCATTGCTGGATTCTTCCAAACTGCCCACATCACGCCGCTGTTAGCCTTGCTAGCCTTTTTGTTGGGCATCTTTGCCGTGTTGGTCACCCCACGCGAAGAAGAGCCGCAAATCAATGTCACGATGGCCAATGTGCTGGTGCCCTTTCCGGGGGCCAGCGTGCGCGATGTAGAGCAAATGGTGGCGATTCCGGCAGAACAGGTGCTATCGCAAATCAGCGGTACCGAGCATGTGATGTCGCTGTCGCGCCCCGGTTTGGCAATTTTGACAGTGCAATTCAAAGTGGGCGTGCCACGCACCGAGGCATTGGTACGCCTGTACGACACCATCCACTCCCATGCCGATTGGCTGCCGCAAGGTTTGGGGGTACTAGCCCCGATCATCAAACCCAAGGGGATTGACGATGTACCGATTGTCACGCTCACCTTGCACAGCCCACGCCCAGACAGCAGCGCATTCGATTTAGAGCGCGTGGCCCACAGCATTGAGGCCGACCTCAAGCGCGTGCCCGGCACGCGCGAAGTCACCACCGTGGGTGGCCCCGGCCGGGCGGTACTGGTCGAGCTAGACAGCACCCGCATGGCAGGCAGTGGTATCACGGTGGATGACCTGCGCCGCGCCTTGCAATCGGCCAACTTAGGGCTGCCGGTGGGGGAACTGCTGGGCGGCAACCAAGCCGTCAGCCTTGAATCTGGCCCCTTCTTGCGCAGTGCCGATGAGGTGGCTGAACTGGTGGTGGGCGTGCGTGCTGGCAAGCCGGTGTTTTTGCACGAGGTTGCCAGCGTGCGCGATGGCCCCCTGCCGCCAAGCCGTTATGTGTGGCATGGCACCGCCGGTAAAGAGGCCACCGAATGGCCTGCCGTCACCCTCAGCATCACGAAAAAACCGGGCGAGAACGCCATCGATGTTGCCAACGCCGTGCTAGAGCGCGTGGCCCTGCTGAAGAACACCGTGATTCCAGCCGATGTAGAAATCACCGCAACGCGCAACTATGGCGCTACCGCCAACGACAAAGCGCAAAAGCTGATTCAGAAACTGCTGTTTGCCACCGCCTCGGTGGTGGGGTTGGTGTTTATCGCCTTGGGCAAGCGCGAGGCAGCGATTGTGGGCACCGCCGTGATACTAACGCTCACCGTGACGCTGTTTGCCTCTTGGGCTTGGGGCTTTACCCTGAACCGGGTGTCGTTGTTTGCGCTGATTTTCTCGATTGGCATTTTGGTCGACGATGCCATTGTGGTGGTGGAAAACATCCACCGCCACCAGCAACTCTACCCTGGCAAAACGTTAGCCCAAATCATTCCCGGTGCCGTGGATGAGGTGGGTGGCCCGACCATTTTGGCCACCCTGACGGTGATTGCCGCACTGTTGCCCATGGCGTTTGTGTCCGGGCTGATGGGGCCGTACATGAGCCCCATCCCCATCAATGCCAGCATGGGCATGTTGCTCTCGCTCGCCATTGCCTTTGTCGTCACGCCGTGGCTGGCGCGCTTGTGGATGAAGCCGGTGTCAATAGCCGAGGCCAGCAACAACGCCACGCACCCGCACGGCATGGCGGGCAAAATCACGCCGCTGTTTACGCGCCTTTTTACCCCGCTGCTCAACGAGCAACGCGGTGCGCGCAACCGCACTCTGTTGGGCTTGGGTGTGGCGGGCTTGATTGCCCTGTCGCTGGCGCTGCCGGTGGCCGGGTTGGTACTGCTCAAAATGCTGCCGTTTGATAACAAATCGGAGTTCCAAGTGGTGGTGGATATGCCCGCTGGTACGCCGGTAGAGCAAACCGCCGCCGTGCTGCACGAGTTGGGGGCTTATCTTTCCACCGTGCCCGAAGTCACGCACTACCAAGCCTATGCGGGCACGGCAGCACCGATCAACTTCAATGGTTTGGTGCGCCAGTATTACCTGCGCGCCGGTGGCGAGGTGGGCGACATCCAAGTCAATTTGGTGGAAAAACACCAGCGCAAAGCACAAAGCCACGCCATCGCCACCCGGGTGCGTCCAGCGCTACAAGCCATCGGCCAGCGCTTTGGTGCCAACGTGAAAGTGGTCGAAGTGCCGCCCGGCCCGCCCGTACTGGCCCCGATCGTGGCCGAGATTTATGGCCCCGAAGAAACAGGCCGCCGCCAAGTCGCCAAGGCGGTGCGCGCGGTGTTTGAAAACACCCCTGGTGTGGTGGATGTGGACGACAGCAGCATTGCCAGCGCCCCGCGCACCCTGTTGTTGGTCGATCGGCGCAAGGCCGCTGTGCTCGGCATCCCACAACAAGCCATCGTCACCACCCTGCGTGCAGGCTTGGCCGGTGAAGCCGCAACGTACCTGCACGATCAAAGCAAATACCCCGCTGCAGCAGTGCTGCAATTACCGGCGCAGCAGCACGGTGATTTAGCTACCCTGCTGCAACTGACGGTACGCAGTGCCTCGGGCGCTTTGGTGCCCATTCGTGAACTGGTGACGCTGAGCGACAGCGTACGCGAGCAGCCGGTCTATCACAAAGACTTGCTGCCGGTGAATTTTGTCGTGGCCGACATGGCTGGCGCTATCGATAGCCCGCTCTACGGCATGTTTGCCATGCGTGCCGACATCACCAAGCTGCCCATGCCCGATGGTGGCCCACTGGCGGAATACTTTATCCGGCAACCGCAAGATGCTTGGCGCGGCTATGCCCTGAAGTGGGATGGCGAATGGCAAATCACCTACGAGACCTTCCGCGATATGGGCGCAGCCTATGCCGTGGGCCTGATTTTGATTTACCTGTTGGTGGTGGCGCAGTTTGGCTCGTACCTGACACCCCTCATCATCATGGCCCCGATTCCGCTCACCATCATTGGGGTCATGCCCGGCCATGCGCTGCTGGGGGCGCAGTACACCGCCACCAGCATGATTGGCATGATTGCACTGGCCGGCATCATCGTGCGCAACTCGATTTTGCTGGTGGACTTTATCAACCTGCAAGTGCGCAGCGGTGTGCCGTTTGAGCAAGCGATTGTGCAATCGGCCATCACGCGCGCCCAACCGATTGTGTTGACCGGCTTGGCAGCCATGCTGGGCGCTTTCTTTATTCTGGATGACCCGATTTTTAACGGGCTGGCCATTTCGCTGATTTTTGGCATTGCCGTCTCGACCGTGCTGACGCTGGTGGTGATTCCGCTGTTGTATTACGTGGCCTACCGCCACCGCCTAGAGGCCCTGCGCCCACCCCCTGTTTTTTCAACCCCTGGAGCTTGAGTATGAGCACTTCTTACCGTGATCTGACCCGTGATATTTCTGCCGAATTGGGCAAGCTGCGCACCGAAATTCCCGACACCTTGCAAGCCTTCCATGCGCTGGGCAAGTCGGCCTCCGCCGATGGCGCTTTGGACAAAAAAACCAAAGAGCTGATTGCTGTGGCCCTGTCGGTGGCAGCCCGTTGCGATCCGTGCGTCGGCTTTCACTTGCAAGCGCTGGTCAAGCTGGGCGCTACCCGTGCCGAGCTGGCTGAAGTGCTGGCCATGGCTGTGTACATGGGCGGCGGCCCCTCGCTCATGTATGCCGCCAAGGCTTCGGCCGCCTTTGATGAGTTCAGCGCCGCTGCAGCAGCCTAATTTTTCTGCTCTGCCCACCCCATTCCGCCTGATGGGTGCTAGCGCTGGCTATTTTCCGGCGCTAGGCGGATACTAGAGCCGAGTGTAGCTACTGGCATCTGAAGCGACCTGCATACTAAAAAAAATGGGGGGGCCTCGTGCAGGCGCGGGTAGGTAAATGGCCGCCCCGATTGGAGACAAAATATGCACCGCATCACTCATCCTTCTCCGGTCGCTGCCATGCCCTCGCGGCGCCGCTGGTTGGCGGGCACTGCCAGTGCGGGTGCAGCCCTGACCTTGGGGCTGGGCCACCACACTGCTGCACAAGCCAAGCAAAGCACCAAAGCCCATATCGTGATTGCGGGTAGCGGCTTGGGTGGTTTGGCCATCGCGCACCGTTTGTTGAATCTGCTCGATGGTGTCCAAATCACCATCATCGATGCCAAACAAGCACACAATTACCAACCTGGCTACACCTTAGTGGGGAGCGGGGTTTGGCCGGTTGGTAAAGTGATGGATCGCAATGCCGACTTCATGCCCGCTGGGGTGCGCTGGATCCAAGAGATGGTGGCCGAGTTTGACCCTACAGCGCAAACCGTGGTCACCAGCAGCGGCCAGCGCGTGCGTTACGACTATCTGGTGGTGGCGGTGGGCACACACCAAGACTGGCAACAAATTGAAGGCATGGACATCCGCGCCATTGGGCAAAATGGCCTGACCAGCGTCTATCCCAGCCCCGAGGCAGCGGCAGCCACTTGGACGGCGATGGATGCCTTCCGCCAAAAAGGCGGGCAAGCCCTCATGACGCTGCCCAGCACACCGCTCAAATGTGCCGGAGCACCACTCAAGATGACTTTTATGCTGTGCGACCGGCTGGCCCAAGCCGGAACGCTCGGCCAATCCAAAGTCACGTTTTATTCGGCCTTGGGCAATATTTTTGGTGTCAAACCTGTCAATGACAATGTGCTAGCGCGTTGGCAAGACTTGGGCATACAGGTAGAAACCACCCACACCCTCAAAGCACTGGATATTGGTGCCCGCCGTGCCCACTTTGCCCGGCCCGATGGCAGTATGGTGCAAGTGCCCTATGACTTCATCCATGTAGTGCCGCCCATGCGCGCGCCCGATGCGGTCAAAAACTCTGATTTGGCTTGGAAAGAGGGCCCTATGGCCACGGGTGGTTGGCTGGAAGTGGATAAAGACACCTTGCAGCACCGGCGCTACAAGAACGTATTTGGCTTGGGCGACATCAATGGCACGCCACGCGGCAAAACGGCCGCCACCATCAAGAAAAGTGCTCCCATCGTGGCGCAACACTTGGTGGAAGTGATAGCAGGCCAAAGCCCCAGCCAAAAGTTTGATGGCTACACCTCTTGCCCCATGATCGTGCGCGAAGGCTCGGCCATGCTGATTGAATTCGATTACGAAGGGCGCTTAGTGCCCTCTTTGCCCATGATTGAGCCACTGCAAGAGAGCTACTTTGCTTGGCTCATGAAGGTGCGGATGCTCAAGCCCGCCTATCTGTCGGTACTCAAAGGCCGTGTGTAACCCCCAGCACAGGAGACAACCATGTACGAAATTTGGCTGGTGATGAACATTGTGTATGAGCTTGCCTTGAGCATTTGGCCAGTGCTGGCATTGGTCGGGGCGGTATGGTTGCTGCTGCTGGTCTTGGCACGCCAGCGCATCGGCTGGCGGCAAGTGCCAAGGGCGGTAGCAGTAGGGGCAGCGGTGGCGGTACTGCTGTTTTTCAGCGTACCCGGCCTCACGCAGTCGTCCTTGTCCAACATGGGCTATTGGGTGGACTGGGCCAATTTGCTGGCGGTGGCACTGGGTTTGGGGGCCTTGGTGGCTGTGTTGGTATGGCCGCTGCTGGCACTGCTGCGCCAGCCCAACCCCGCAGGAAAACCCTGATAGCCCCTGCAAGCCTTTTGCAAGCCGTGCCGGGTTGAATGGGCTCTATGCCCAATGCTTTTAACTTTGCCGCTTCACCATTTGACTGCCTGACACCTGAAGAACAGGGGTTGGTACGCAAAAACGTGGATATTGCCTACTTTCCCACCGGAAAGGTGGTGTTGGATGTGGGGGCGGTACCTACGCACCTGTTCATCCTCATCAAGGGCTATGTCACGCAAACCGAGGGCGAAGAGGTGCTGGCCACCTACGGCCCGGACGACACCTTTGATGGCCGGGGGCTGGTGGCCGGGCGCGTCAGCAGCCGCTTTGTGGCCGCCGAGGAGGTGTTGGCTTACCAACTGACCCACGAGGCTGTGAACGAGCTGATCGCGCGCAATGCCACCTTTGGGGCATTGCTGTTTTCAGACATTGGGCACAAACTCAACACTTTGGCGCAGCGCGGCGATGAGCACGAACTGCAATCGCTGACGTTGGCACGCGTCGATGCCACCTACCTGCGCCCAGCCCATGCCGTCTCGGCGCAAACCGATGTCATTTCTGTGGTGCGCTTGTTCCAAGAGCAGCGCACCAACAGCGTGCTCGTGACCGACTTGCCCGGCGGAGAGTTGGGTATTTTCAGCAACACCACCCTACAGCGCGCCGTGTTGGATGGCCGCCCGCTGCACCAAATCACGGTGGGCGAATTTGCCAGCAGTCCGGTGGTCACCGTGCGCCCCGGCGACCAATTGGGCGATGCCATGGCGCTGCTGTTGCGCAGCCGCGTCCATCGGCTGGTGGTGGTGGATGAGCAGCAAAAAATCCACGGCATCCTCGAAGCCTTGGACATGTTCAGCTTTTTAGCCAACCACTCGCACCTGATTACGGTACAAATCGAGCAAGCCCCCGACTTGGCCGCCTTAGAACAGGCCGCCAGCCAGATCACCCGCTTGGTCACACTGCTGTACCGGGGCGGCACCCGTATCCGCCTGATGGCTACCTTGGTGCAACAGCTCAATGCACGCCTGTTTGAACGTGCTTGGCACATGCTGGCCCCGGCCGATTTGGTCGCCAACAGTTGCCTGTTTGTTATGGGCAGCGAAGGCCGGGGGGAACAACTGCTCAAAACCGACCAAGACAATGGCCTGATCTTGCGCGACGGCTACACACCGCCCGAAGACTTGGATGCGATTTGCCAACGCTTCTCGCAAGCCCTGATTCGCTTTGGCTACCCCGAATGCCCCGGCTACATCATGGTCAGTAACTCGGCTTGGCGCGACTCGGTCAGTGCTTGGGCGCAAAAGGTGCGCCAGTGGTTGTTGTTGCCCGATGCCGACAGCCCGATGCACTTGGCTATTTTTATGGATGCCCATGCCGTGGCTGGCGATGCCCGCTTGCTCGACCAAGTGCGCGCACGCCTGATGGAGCTGGCGGTCGACAACGATGGGATGCTGGGACGCTTTGCCTCGGTGGTGGACTCGTTCGGCCAACATGCCAGTTGGTGGTCGCGCTTGCTGGGTAATAACCATGGTGCGCGCGGCCTCAACCTCAAAAAAGAAGGCATCTTCCCCATCGTGCATGGGGTGCGCAGTTTGGCCTTGGCCCGGCGGGTGGTGCAAACCAGCACGGCAGAACGCATTACGGCGTTGGTGGCCGATGGCGCACTCAGCGCCAACCAAGGGGCCGAACTGACCGAAAGTCTGTTCTTTTTGATGGGCCTGCGCCTGAAGGCGGGACTGGCCGAATTAGACCTAGGGCGCACCGTCAGTGGTGATGTGACTCCTGAGCACCTCAGCAGCCTAGAGCGCGACTTGCTCAAAGACACCTTGGCTGTGGTCAAGCGCTTCAGGGCGCTGCTGCACCAGCGTTTTCATCTGGATGCCCTATGAGCCTGCCCCCCACTCCACGCCGTTGGTGGCAGCAATGGCAGCGCCAATGGCAACTGCGCCAACTCAGTAACCCAGAATACCGTTTTTTGTGGGAGCCCGCCCCGCCGGATGAATGGGTGTCTTTAGACTGCGAAACCACCGGCCTGAATGTACGCAGCGATGAAATCATCTCCATTGGGGCGGTGCGTATTGCAGGCCAACGCATCCTCACCAGCCAGCGGCTAGAGCTGCTGGTGCGCCCCGACAAGGGCGTATCTGCCGAGAGCGTGCGCATCCACCGCCTGCGCGAGCAAGACGTGGCGCAAGGCTTGCCCTTGGCCGAGGCCATGCACGAACTGCTGCACTTTATTGGCAGCCGCCCGCTGGTGGGTTATTTCTTAGAGTTTGATGTCGCCATGCTGAACCGCGCCGTGCGCCCCTTACTGGGCACCGGCCTGCCACAGCCGCAAATAGAAGTGTCAGCGCTGTACTACGACTACAAGTTTCGGCAATTGCCGCCTTACCAGCAGCAAGAGAATGCCGATATTGATCTGCGCTTTGACACCTTGATGACCGACCTGCAACTGCCCCGGCGCGATGCCCACGACGCGCTCAACGATGCCATCATGGCAGCACTGGCCTTTATCAAATTGCGGCAACTGGCCGCCAGTTAACGCCCCCTTTTACGCCACTGCGCCATCGCGGTCTTACCTGCTGGTGTCAGCAAAGGCTGTAGTTGTCGCCAATTCAGGCTGATGCTGTCATTGCAGGCCCGCATAGCATGGCTGTGCAGGGTGTCAAACACCAAGCCCTGCGGGGTCGGATAGGGCTGGGCCACCTCCATGTATTCAGTGTCTTGGGCACAATCGTCATCTGGGGTGTTGCGTGGATCATGCTTTTCTAGCAGGGCGCGCAAGGGCGTACGCAGCGCCTCACCCGACGGGCCATGCTGGGGTGCAGCCGCTTTGGCCCCACCTTGCAACCACTCCCACACCGGAACCGGAGTGCCCGTTTGCAAATTCCAAGTCAGGTACGACACCGAAGAAAAACTGTGTGCTCCACCGCAATACAGCTCGGGGGTGACATCGCGCAGTACCAACATGGTGTCACTCCAGAGCACTGGTTCTAGCGCACTCTCCCAAGTGCTGCCCCCCATGCGCGTGCATTCGTAGTCTTGTACCGCTTGCTCTCCCAACCACTGGCGCGCATAGTTATTGAAGGCCACAATGCCCGCACTATTGCCGGGCAAGGCTAAAGAACGCGCAATGGGCGTGAACAATTCTTGGTAGCTGCGCCCTTGGTGTTGCCGGGGGCGGGATTGCACGGCATGGGCCGCTTGGATCGGGGCATAAAAATGGGCATCGCAAGGAGCTTCCTCTGGATGGGCCGCCGCTGGCGCAGAAACACGCTGCAACTGGATCGGCCATTTTTTGGCCCCATTCAAGGCCTGCCAAGTGCCTTGCAAACTGCCTTCGGTTTGGGGCAACAACTGCCAATGGGCGATAGGGCGCAGCTCTACGCTACCGGCATTGCGCACCTGTTCGGTCAGGTTGAAGTGCCCAGTGTGCAATGCCAAGGTCAGCGCCTCGTCACTGCTGCGGTCAGTGCTGCTGGCCTCTAACCACAAGCCCCGGCGCTGCTCTAAGTGGTAATACTGGGCCCCTTGTACCGACAAACAAACCATCACCGCATGGGGGCCAATCTGGCCTTTCCAAGTACCAGCATAGGTCAAAGCGGTAGGCATGGTTGCAGCATAGCCGCTGATCGTGGCCATGGCCAGCCCAGCAACCGCACAGCGCAAAGCGGCAGGAAGAGGCGCAAACATTTTGAATCAAGCTCCTTGAACCAACAATACCAAACTTTCACCCTGCCACAGTCCAAGCTCTGGCCCCAGCGGCGATGGCTGACTGGCAAAAAAAAACCGGGCCACACAGGCCCGGTTTTTGTCCACCACAGGCACCACACCCCAGGGGACGGTGCCTATGCGCTACAGACTTAGTGGCCCGAAGCGCCAGAAGCACCCAAACCGGTTTCGGAACGGACTTTCTGAGCAGCAAACTCAGAACGCTCACGGGCTGCATTGGCACTCTTGTCCATGACAGAGAACAGCCAGACACCCAAGAAACCAATGGTCATGGAGAACAGAGCGGGCGAGCTGTAGGGGAACAGAGCCGAACCCTTAGGATTGCCCAGCGTAGCTTCCCACACCGAGGGCGACACCACGGTCAGAACCACAGAAGAGATCAGACCCAAGAAGCCACCGATCACTGCGCCCTTGGTGGTGCAGTCTTTCCACAGCACCGACATGAACAGCACAGGGAAGTTGGCCGAAGCAGCAATCGCGAAGGCCAGCGACACCATGAAGGCGATGTTTTGCTTCTCAAACGCAATACCCAGCACCACAGCGATCACGCCCAGAGCCAGCGTAGTGATACGCGAAACCTTCAGCTCAGAAGCGCTGTCGGCATTGCCCTTTTTGATGACGGTAGCGTACAGGTCATGCGACACGGCAGAAGCGCCCGACAAGGTCAAACCGGCCACCACAGCCAGAATGGTTGCAAAAGCCACAGCAGAGATGAAGCCGAAGAACACGTTGCCACCGACCGACTTGGCCACCAGCACCGCAGCCATGTTGGCCGTACCTGCACCGCCGTGGATGATGCCCTTGGCAGTATCGGCGTACTCGGGGTTGGTCAGCACCAAAGTGATAGCACCGAAACCGATGATGAAGATCAGGATGTAGAAGTAGCCAATCCAAGTGGTAGCCCACAGCACGGATTTACGGGCTTCTTTGGCATCAGGCACGGTAAAGAAGCGCATCAGGATGTGGGGCAGACCAGCGGTACCGAACATCAGGGCCATACCGAAGGAGATGGCAGAGATCGGGTCTTTGATGAAACCACCGGGGCCCATGATAGCCAAACCAGCAGCTTTAGCTTCTTCAGGGGTTTTGCCAGAGTTGGCAGCAATACCAGCACGCACTTCCACGCCCTTGGCAAACAGCGCTTCGGGGCTGAAACCAAACTGGGCCAGCACCATGAAGGCCATGAAGGTCACGCCCGACAGCAGCAGCACGGCCTTGATGATCTGCACCCAAGTGGTGGCGGTCATACCGCCGAACAGCACGTACACCATCATCAGCACGCCCACGATCACCACAGCCATCCAGTATTCCAGACCGAACAGCAGTTTGATCAGCTGACCTGCACCCACCATCTGGGCGATCAGGTAGAAGGCCACCACCACCAGCGTGCCCGAAGCGGCAAAGGCGCGGATGGGGGTTTGTTGGAAGCGATAACCAGCCACGTCGGCAAAGGTGAACTTGCCCAAGTTACGCAGGCGCTCGGCCATCAGGAAGGTAATGATGGGCCAGCCCACCAAGAAGCCCAGCGAGTAGATCAGGCCGTCAAAGCCCGAAGCCATCACCGCCGCCGAAATACCCAAGAAGGAAGCGGCCGACATGTAGTCGCCCGCAATGGCCAAACCGTTTTGGAAGCCAGTAATACCACCACCACCGGTATAAAAGTCAGCCGCCGATTTGGTCTTGGCAGCAGCCCATTTGGTGATGTACAACGTGCCGGCCACAAAGATGGCGAACATGATGATGGCCGTCCAGTTGGTGGCCTGCTTGGCCGCTTGGCCCACGTCGCCCCCGGCGGCATAAGCGCCCCCGGCAGCCAAGAGCGCCATCAGAGCGCCCAACAATTGCACACGAGACTTCATTTGGCAGCGTCCTTCAGAATTTCTTGGGTCAGGCGATCAAACTCACCGTTGGCGCGGTTGACGTAATAGCCAGTGATGGCAATGGTGAAAATAATCACGCCCATGCCGATAGGAATACCAATCGAGGTCACACCCGCACCGATAGGTTGGGCCAAGAAGGGCTTGTTGAAGGCGACCAAAGCGATGAAGCCGTAGTACACGATCATCATCAGAATGGTCAGGGTCACACCTAGGCCGTTGCGCTTGGATTGCAACTCTAAGTATTTGGGATGGCGCTGTATCTTGTCTACCACCGAATCGCTCATTGCGTCGTCTCCTCAGAAATGGATGAAAGCAATAAAACCCTGGGGGCTTTAAGGCATCGGCCCATTCTGCAAATGCCGTCTGACCAACTCCTTACGAAAATCGCTCAAAACTGTCATTTAAGTATTTGATTTACTTGGGGAAAACCCGTTAGTAATTACCCTAGGTTTTGCCCCGTCAAGTGGGAGTGCGCTGCCGTTTTGTCTGTCTTCAGGCACCATCACACGGTTTTCTGCCTTCTTTTGGTTGCTAAAGAAAGTTTTTCATGCAAGACGGATGGATCCGCATTCGGGGTGCGCGCCAGCACAATCTCAAAAACTTGGACTTGGACATTCGCACCGGGGAGTTGACCGTGGTCACCGGCCCCAGCGGTTCGGGCAAGTCCAGCTTGGTGTTCGATACCCTCTATGCCGAGGGCCAACGCCGCTATGTGGAAACCTTCAGTGCCTATGCGCGCCAGTTTTTAGAGCGCATGGACAAACCGGCCGTCGATGCCATAGAAGGGGTACCGCCCGCCATTGCCATTGACCAAACCAATCCGGTACGCAGTGCGCGCTCCACCGTCGGCACCATGACCGAGCTGAACGACCACCTCAAGCTGCTGCTGGCGCGTTGTGCGCAATTGTTTGACCGCCAAACCGCCCAGCCGGTGCGCCACGACAGCCCAGAGAGCATCTATGCCGAATTGCAGCGCCGCTGCGCTGCCACCGACCCCCGACTGGTACTGACCTTTGCCGTAGAACTGCCTGCCGATACCAGCCCGGAGCAGCTCCAGCAATGGCTGTTGGCCAGCGGCTTTACCAAAGTGCAAGCACAACGCAGCATCGACACCCCCAGTGGGCCACGCCAAGTGCTGGACGTGGTGGCCGACCGCTTTCGTATTGGTAAGGTAGAAAAAGCCCGCGCCATCGAAGCGATTGAACTGGCCTTGCAACGCGGTAGCGGGCGCTTGCAGGTGTTGGTGCTGCACGAAGGGCCAGAAGCGGCCCCAGAAACTTGGCGTTTTTCTACTGGCCTGCATTGCCCAGACAGCGACCTGCACTACAGCGAGCCACTGCCATCGGCGTTTTCCTTTAACTCGGCGGTGGGGGCATGCGAAACCTGCCGGGGCTTTGGCCGTGTGATTGGCGTGGATTGGGGCTTGGTGATTCCCGATGGCAAGCGCACGCTGCGCGAAGGCTGCATCAAGGTGATTCAAACCCCGGCGTGGAAAGAGGCCCAAGACGACCTGATGCGCCATGCCGAGGCCGAAGGCATCCCGCGCGATACACCGTGGAATTTGCTCACGCCAGCACAACAGCACTGGGTGCTGCAAGGCTCGCCCCATTGGAGCGGCCAATGGAACCAGCAGTGGTATGGCATTCAACGCTTTTTTGATTATTTAGAGAGCAAAGCCTACAAAATGCACATTCGGGTGCTGCTGTCCAAATACCGCAGCTACACCGAATGCCCACACTGCGCGGGCGCGCGCCTGAAGACCGAAAGTTTGCTCTGGCGCATTGGCAGCAAAGAAGAGGCCGATGCGGTGCTGCCGCCAGCACAGCGCTTTATGCCCGTAGGCGTGGCGTGGAGTCGCGCACAGCTCGAAGCCCTGCCCGGCCTGTGCCTGCACGATTTGATGCGGCTGCCGATTGCCCGCTTGCGCCAATTTTTTGCCGGTTTAGACAGCAGCGGCCAAGGCAGCGATGCCCAAGCCTTGCGCTTATTGCACACCGAGATTAGCACCCGGCTCCAATACCTGTGCGATGTTGGCATTGGCTACCTGACACTAGACCGGCAAAGCCGCACTTTGAGCGGCGGCGAGGTGCAGCGCATCAATCTGACCACGGCGCTGGGCACGTCCTTGGTAAACACCCTGTTTGTGTTGGATGAACCCAGCATTGGCCTGCACCCGCGCGACATGCACCGCATCACCCAAGCCATGCTGCGCCTGCGCGATGCGGGCAACACGCTGGTGGTGGTGGAACACGACCCCGCCGCTATGCTGGCCGCTGACCGCATCATCGACATGGGGCCAGGCCCGGGCGAGCGTGGCGGCCAAATTGTGTTTGATGGCAGCACCGATGCCCTGCGCCATGCCGACACCCTGACCGGCCACTACTTGGGCGGGCGCAAGCACATTGGCATGGGCTTTCAGCGCCCGGTGAGCGAGGCTACACCACGCCTGCTGCTCGAAGGGGTGCGGGCGCACAATTTGCAAAATTTGACGGTGGGCTTTCCACTGCAACGCTTGGTCACGGTCACGGGGGTGAGTGGCTCCGGCAAATCCACCTTGATTCAAAATGTGCTGGCCCCAGCCCTGATGCGCCATTTTGGACTCGCCACCGAAGCCCCCGGAAGCCACGACCGGCTGTTGGGGGCCGAACATCTGAGCGCCGTGGTGTTTGTCGATCAATCACCCATTGGCAAAACCGCCCGCTCCAATCCGGTCAGCTATGTCGGCGCTTGGGATGCCATCCGTGAATTGTTCGCCTGCACGCCGGTAGCACGCCAGCGTGGCTACACCGCTGCCAAGTTCAGTTTTAACAGTGGCGATGGGCGCTGCCCCACCTGTGGCGGTTCGGGCTTTGAGCATGTGGAAATGCAGTTTCTGAGCGATGTCTATTTGCGTTGCCCCGATTGCCACGGTCAGCGTTATCGGCCCGAAATTCTGGAAGTGTGTATCGAACGCACCCAGCCGCAAACTTCCGACTCGGATGCTGACGCGTGGGAAACGCGCACCCTCAACGTAGCGCAGGTACTAGAACTGACCGTGAGCGAAGCCGCCGTGCTGTTTGCCCAAGACCATGCCGTGATGGCTGGCTTGCGCCCACTGTTGGATGTGGGGCTGGAATACATCCGCTTGGGCCAGCCCGTGCCTACGCTGTCGGGTGGCGAAGCGCAACGGCTCAAACTGGCAGGCCATTTGGCCGAAGCGGGGCGCACGGCCAGCAAGTCGCGCCAACCGCTGGCGCGCAAGGGCACTTTGTTCTTATTGGATGAGCCAACCACCGGCCTGCATTTTGACGATATTGCCAAGCTAATGCGCGCGCTGCGCCAGTTGGTCGATGCGGGGCATTCGCTGGTGGTGATTGAACACAATTTGGATGTGATTCGCGCCAGCGACTGGCTCATCGACCTTGGCCCCGAAGGCGGCGAGGGTGGCGGCTGCATGGTGGCCGAAGGAACTCCGCACGACTTGCGCCAACACCCCACGTCCCACACTGGCGCGGCCTTGCGCGACTACGCGCAGGCGTTGGGCGTGCTGCCTTTGAATGTGCAAGAGCCACGGGCCGATTGGGACACACCGGCCAGCGCCAGCAATGCGCCCGCCATGTCCGAGTGCATCCAAATCGTCAATGCCAAAGAACACAATTTGAAAGGCTTGTCGGTGGAGATTCCACGCGGGCGCTTCAATGTGATTACGGGCGTGAGCGGCTCGGGAAAATCCACATTGGCGTTTGATATTTTGTTCAACGAGGGCCAGCGCCGTTATTTGGAATCGCTCAATGCCTATGCCCGCAGCATGGTGCAACCCGCAGGGCGGCCCGAAGTGGATGCGGTGTATGGCATTGCTCCCACGGTAGCGATTGAGCAGCGCCTGTCACGCGGCGGGCGCAAATCCACCGTCGGCACGGCCACCGAAGTGTGGCATTTTCTGCGCCTGCTGTATGTGAAGCTGGGGGTGCAGCATTGCATTCACGACGCTGCGCCAGTGCAACCACAAAGCATCGACCGCATTGCCGCCCAGTGGCTGACGGAGTTTCGCGGCCAGCAGATTGGCCTCTTGGCCCCACTGGTGGTGAACCGCAAGGGCGTTTATACCGAACTGGCCGACTGGGCACGCCAGCGCGGCTACACCCATCTGCGCGTGGATGGCGAGTTTTTGCCGACCACCGGGTTCCCGCGCCTCGACCGCTTCAAAGAGCACTCGATTGAATTGCCCATTCTGAGTTTGGAGGTGCTGCCAGAACAGGAAGCCCTGTTACGCGCAGGTTTGGCGCGGGCGCTAGAACATGGCAAAGGCGTGGTGCAGGTCTTGAGCGACTTGCACGGACTGCGCGAGGCGATGCAAAGCGGCAGCAGCACCGCGAGCATAGGGCGCTTGCAGGTCTATTCGACCCTGCGGGCTTGCCCGGTCTGTGCCACCAGTTATGCAGAATTGCAGCCCGCACTGTTCAGCTACAACAGCAAGCATGGTTGGTGTCCGCATTGCGTCGGCACGGGCGTGGCTTTGACAGTCGCGCAGCGCAAGGCCTTGGACGACTCGGTGCGCGATGATAAAGACAAAGGCCGCGAGCAAACCTTTGCCGAGCCAGAGATCGACGAAGTCGCCGATACCCCTTGCCCGCATTGCGAGGGCACGCGCCTGAACGCCACAGCACGCGCAGTGCGCTTTGGCGGCCACAGCATCACCGAAGTGGCTCGCTGGCCGATAGGGCAAATCCAGCACTGGCTCGACCAGCTGAGCTTGAGCGAACGCGAAGCGGGCATTGCACGCGATTTGATTCCTGAAATCCGCAACCGTTTGCAATTTCTGCAAGAAGTGGGCTTAGGCTACCTGACGCTAGACCGGGGTGCGCCCACGCTGTCGGGCGGCGAGGCGCAACGCATTCGGCTGGCAGCGCAATTGGGCAGCAACTTGCAAGGGGTGTGCTACGTGCTAGACGAGCCCACCATTGGCCTGCACCCGCGCGACAACCATATCCTACTGAATGCCCTGCAAAAGTTGGGCGACCAAGGCAACACCTTGGTCGTCGTAGAACACGACGAAGACACCATCCGCCGGGCTGAACACCTGATCGACATTGGCCCCGGTGCGGGCCAGCGCGGTGGGCAGCTGGTAGCCCAAGGCGGCGTGGCCGATCTGACAGCAGCGCAAGATTCGCAAACCGGTCGCTATCTGTTGCACGCCATGCGCCACCCGCTGCAAGCGCGCCGAGCGGTGGATGACAACACCCCAAGCACCACCTGGCTCACCGTACATGGGGCACAGCTGCACAACTTGCAGCAAGTCACGGCCCGTGTGCCCTTGCACCGGCTGGTGGCCGTCACGGGCGTGAGTGGCTCGGGCAAATCCACCTTGGCGCGTGATGTCTTGTTGACCAATGTGGCCGCCTGGGTGCAACAGCGCAGCACGCAGGCCGGACGGCAAGCGATGGACGCGGGCCAAGCCCCGCCCTTGCACGGTTGCACCGGCCTGCAAGGCTTTGACAGCATTGCGCGCGTGTTGGAAGTCGATCAAACCCCGATTGGCAAAACCCCGCGTTCCTGCCCAGCCACCTATATCGGTTTTTGGGACAACATCCGGCAACTGTTTGCCCAAACGCTAGAGGCCCAAGCGCGTGGCTACAGTGCCGGGCGCTTTAGCTTTAACACCGGGGCGGGCCGCTGCCCGCACTGCGAAGGGGCGGGCATTCGCACCATTGCCATGAGCTTTCTGCCCGATGTCAAAGTGCCGTGCGAGGTCTGCCACGGCGCGCGCTTTAACCCAGAAACGCTGGCCGTGACCTGGCGCGGTAAGCACATCGGCGAGGTGCTGAACATGGAAGTGGACGAAGCCGTGGGCTTTTTTGCCTCCATGCCTGCGATTGCCCACCCACTGCAATTGCTGCAAGACGTGGGCTTAGGCTACCTGACCTTGGGCCAGCCCAGCCCAACCCTGAGCGGCGGCGAAGCCCAGCGCATCAAATTGGTCACAGAGCTGACCAAGGTGCGTGATGACATCACGCGCCGCGGGCAAAAAGCCGCGCACACCTTGTATGTGTTAGATGAGCCGACTGTGGGTCTGCACATGGCCGATGTGGATAGGCTGATTCGGGTGCTGCACCGGCTGGTGGACGGCGGCCACAGCGTGTTGGTGATTGAACACGACTTGGATGTGATTGCCGAGGCCGATTGGGTGCTGGACTTGGGGCCAGAAGGTGGCGCTGCCGGTGGCTGCATCGTCGCAGCTGGCACGCCAGAAGCACTGGTGCAGGCCGGTACGCACACGGGCCACGCACTGGCTCCAGTGTTGGCACGCACCTGACCGGACATCCGGAAAAAAGCGCAAGGCCCATAGAATGCAAACGAACCAGCCCATGCCCGCTGTCACGGTGGTCTATCCAAAAAACATGGCCAGCCAAACCAACGAAGACACGCTCGAAACACATATCGAAAACGCCCTCGCCCCAGAAGGTTTGGTGGTGCGTAGCTTGCTCGCCCACTGGCCTGAAGCGCTGGCTATTTACGCCTTTGGTAGCCGCGTGCAAGGGCATGCCCACCCCGATAGCGATTTGGATTTGGCCTTGTTGTTGCCCGGCTATGCCCAGCCACTGCAACGCTGGACGCTGGCACAGCAGTTGGCCGCAGCATTGGGGTGCGAGGTGGATTTGCTGGATTTACGTGCCGCCAGTACGGTCATGCAGTATCAGGTGCTGGCCACTGGGCGCTGCTTGTGGGCACAACAGCCTGCCGCCGCGTTGTTTGAATGTTTTGTTTTGAACGAAAAGCTCAATTTAGATGCCGCCCGCGCGGGGCTGTTGGCGGATATTGCACAGAGAGGAACCATCTATGCTGGATGATGTGTTGGTAAACAAAGCGGCCACCATCGAGCGCTGCGTAGGGCGTGCCCAAGCAGAGTTGGCAGCGGCTGGCGCAAACTTTGCCAGCGATTTCACCCGCCAAGATGCAGCTATCTTGAACGTGCAACGCGCCTGCGAGGCTGCCTTGGATATGGGACAACACCTGATTCGCCGTGAAAAACTGGGCGTACCACAAAGCGCCCGCGATGTATTTTCCCTGTTGGGCACTGCTGGCTGGATAGAGCCGACTCTGGTGCTTAATCTGCAAAAAATGGTCGGCTTCCGCAATATCGCGGTGCATGATTATCAAACCTTGCTGATTCCGATTGTGGTGGAAATTATCACGCGGCACTTAAACGATTTTCTGCAATACAGCAGCGCGCTGCTACAGCGTGCATCCCAGAGGGGCTAACTCGATGGTCAGCCAACCCCATCAAGCAGGAGTAGCCGCCAAGGCTTGCATCCGCTCAGCCAGCCCCTGCGCACAAGCAAAGGCGCTGGCCCAAGCCCATTGGAAGTTATAGCCGCCCAACCAGCCGGTAATGTCCACCACCTCGCCGACAAAATACAGCCCCGGTTGGGCTTTGGCCTCCATGGTTTGTTGCGATAGGGCTTTGGTATCGATGCCACCCAGCGTGACTTCGGCCTTTTTATAGCCTTCGGTGCCGGTGGGTGTGAGCTGCCAGCGGCTCAGGCGCTCGGCCAGCCGGGCCAAGGCCTTATCAGAGGCTTCAGCAATCGGGCGCTGCCAATCGGCTTCTTGGCTGGCCCAAGCGTCGGCCAAGCGGCTCGGCACCAGCGTCGCCAACTCATTGGCAATCAGTTTGCGTGAGCGCAGCTTGGCCTGTGCCAATGCCGTGGGCAAATCGACCGTGGGGGCTAAATTGAGCGACAGCGGCGTACCCTCTTGCCAATAGCTGGAAATTTGCAACACCGCCGGGCCAGACAGCCCGCGGTGGGTAAAGAGCAAGTCCTCCTCAAAGGCCATTTGGGTTTTCTTACTGCCTGTACTGATAGTCACGGGCAAGGCCAAGCCCGATAGCTGGGCGTAAGGTGCCCAGTCCATGCCATCAAAGGTGAGCGGCACCAAGCCGGGGCGGCGCTCGACCAGCGGAATGTTGAATTGTTGCGCCAGCCGGTAGCCCAGATCGGTCGCACCAATTTTCGGGATCGACAGCCCGCCCGTCGCCACCACCAAGCTAGGGGCTTGTACTAGGCCTTGGCTGGTGTCGAGCTGGTAGCTGCCGCCAGATTCTGTCGTGACAAAACCAATTTTTTGCACCTTACAGGGTTGCCAGCGTTGCACCTGCCCAGCAGCGCACTCGGCCAGCAGCATCTGGATGATGTCTTCGGCCGAGCGGTCGCAAAACAATTGGCCCTTGTGCTTTTCATGAAATGGGATCTGGTGCTTTTGCAGCAGTGCGATAAAGTCTTGCGGCGTGTAGCGTGACAAGGCAGAACGACAAAACTGCGGGTTTGTCCCGACGAAATACTTGTGCGGCGCGCGCACATCCAAATCACGGTTGGTAAAGTTACAGCGCCCGCCACCCGAGATGCGGATTTTCTCGGCCACGCGCTCGGCATGGTCAATCAAGAGCACCTTCAGGCCACGCTGGCCTGCTTGGGCCGCGCAAAACAGACCGGCCGCACCGGCCCCCAGGATGATGGCATCAAAAGTCGAACGCATGTCTATGGAATCGCAATCACAATCAAGGCAAAAACAGGGATGTGCCATCGTCGATACGACCACCGCTTCCCCTCTCCCACCCTATATGACGGTGCTAGAGCGTGGTTGGTTGTCGGCCAATAGCGTGGTGTTTACCGGCGGCCCCGCCGGTACAGCCGTAGTCGATACAGGGTATGGCAGCCATGCGGTACAAACCGTCGGCTTGGTAGCCGAAACCTTGGGCAGCCAAGGGCTAGATCGCATCCTGAATACCCACCTGCACAGCGACCATTGTGGGGGCAACGCCGCGTTACAGCAGCATTGGCCGCAGGTTCAAACCGCCATTCCCCCCGGTTTGGCCGAGGCCGTAGCCGCTTGGGATGCCCACGCCTTGAGCTACACGCCCACTGGACAAGACTGCCCTCGCTTTCATTTTCAAGCCCTGCTGCAGCCCGGCAGCCAAGTCTGCTTAGGGCCACAATGGTGGCAAATCCATGCCGCCCCCGGCCACGACCACCATGCCATTCTATTGTTTGAACCAGCGCAAGGCATTTTGATTTCGGGCGATGCGTTATGGCAAAACGGCTTGGGGGTGGTGTTTCCTGAGCTGGATGGCGATGCCGCTTTTGCCGAAGTCGCCGCTACTTTAGACCTGATTGCCGATTTGGCCCCACGCACTGTCATACCGGGGCATGGATCGGTGTTTCAAGAAGTGCAGCCAGCACTAGACAATGCCCGCCGCCGCCTAGACCGTTGGGCAAAAAACCCGGTGCAACATGCACAGCATGCGGCCAAAGTGCTGCTGAAATACAAATTGCTAGAGTGGCAGCAGATTGCATGGCCCGCCCTGCAACGCTGGCTAGAGAGTACCCCTTACTTTGGCCAGCTGCACCGTACCTATTTTCTGGAGCAACCGTTACAGTATTGGCACCGCAACTTGGCAGATGAACTGGTGCGCTCTGGAGCGGCCCGTTGGCAGGGCAGCTACCTGCATAATCTTTAATCGGTTCTGTTGTTCATTCAAGCCTTCAAGATAGCCCAGCAAGAAAGGAGGCGGGAAAGGGTTGTGCCCCGGCACGACGCGCTATCCACCCTTGGCATGGTGTGCCAGGGCATCCCGCAAGTTACCCTATGCGTACTGTGTTCGATCCGCTGCTTCTGTCTTCGCTGTCCATGGATGTCATGGCCGTTAACCGAGGCACGCCACAAGGCATTGCCCAGCGCCAGCAGACCCGTTTGGCCCAGTTGCTAGAGGCCACCTTGCAAGGATCGCGCCTGTACCGCTCTTTGTGGCCCGCTGGCACCACAGCCCAAACACCGCTAGAGCAATTGCCCGTGGTCACACGCAGCCAGCTCATGGCCGATTTTGACGGCTGGGTCACCGACCCACACATCACGCTAGATTCCGTACAGCAATTTACCGCCGACCCGGCACGCATCGCCGAGCCTTGGTTGGGGCGCTATATGGTGTGGGAAAGCTCTGGCACCAGCGGCCAACCGGGTATTTTTGTGCAAGACGTGGCCACCATGGCGGTCTACGATGCGCTAGAAGCTTTGCGCCGCTGTGCTACCCGTCCCTTAGCACGCTGGTTAGACCCTTTGGGCCTGACCGAGCGCATCGCATTTGTCGGGGCCACGGGCGGGCACTTTGCCAGCTACGCCTCGGTGCAGCGCCTGCGCGCCATCAACCCCGTGTTGGCCAACACCATGCGCAGCTTTTCTATCCAAGTGCCCACGCCTACGCTGATAGCGCAGTTGAACGCGTTTTCCCCATCGGTGGTGGTCACTTATCCTACCGTAGCAGCGTTGTTGGCAGACGAGGCCCAAGCGGGTACTTTCCGGGCCCGCCCGCGCGAAATCTGGACCGGTGGCGAATCGCTCAGCCCAGCAGTACGCACCCATATCCAGCAACGGTTGGGCAGTCTGGTACGCAACAGCTATGGCTCCTCCGAGTTTTTGGCCATAGGCTGGGAATGCGCCCACGGCCATATGCACGCCAATACCGATTGGGTCATCTTAGAGCCAGTGGATGAGCATTTGCGCCCTGTGCCGCCGGGCCAGCCTTCACACAGCGTCTTGCTCACCAACTTGGCTAACCGGGTGCAACCCTTGGTGCGTTACAACCTGAGCGACCACCTGACCCTGCACCCCGAACGCTGTGCCTGCGGCTCGCCACTGCCAGTGATTAGCGTACAAGGCCGCCACGACGAGCCCTTGGTCATGGCCGGTGCCAACGGCCAAATGGTGACCTTGCTGCCGATGGCCCTGTCCACGGTATTAGAAGATGAGGCCGGGGTGTTTGATTTTTACCTGCACCAAATCGACGACACCACCTTGGTGCTCCAGCTACCACTGGAGGGCGATGTGGGCCGGGCAGCCGTCGCCCGCGGTTGTGCCGCTCTGACCGCCTTTGCCACCGCCCAAGGCGTAGTCGCCATTGAGGTGCAAGCGCAACTGGGCCAAGCCGTACCCCGTGGCCGCAGCGGCAAGGCGTGCCGCATCACGGCTTGCCCTAGTGCTTCGCACTAGCCCAACCAGCAAATTTTCAATTACTGGCCCGTGTTGTTTTGACCACGGGCTTCGATCAGGTCGGCCATTTCTAGTGCCCCCTGTGCCCCATAGCCGCGCAGCCCACGCACCACACCCTCCTGATTTTTGGCAGGTTGGTTCTGGCTGACCTTCCACTTTCCGTCCAAACGGTGAATCACTATTTCGATACCCACCACTGCCGATATCAGCTTGTGCATGAAATCGGCAGGTGCATCATCGAGCTGCCAAGGCTCAGAAAACCGGGCTTCGTTGTGTGCAGTCAGCTGCTGCAAGTGGGTACGTAACCACGCGGGGTCATCTACTGCGCGCAGGGTACCGTAGGCATGAGCGACCGCATAGTTCCAAGTTGGCACAACCTTTCCAGTTTCTGTTTTCGTTGGGTACCAAGACGGCGTAATGTAAGCATCAGGGCCATGAAAGATAGCCAACGTCTCCATGCTGCTCTGGATGTCCATCCAAATTGGGTTAGCACGCGCTACATGACCACGCAATGTGCCAAAAGGGCTTGAATCCACTGACAAGTGCAATGGAATGTGGTTGGCATGGAGGCCGCTGGATGACAGTGTGACAACTGTGGCCAGCGGATGGTTACCAATTAACTGGTGCAACACCTGGGTGCTTGGCTCGGCAAAATGCTGAGGGATGTACATAGAGGTTCGTGATGGGCGCTAGGAAACAAAGCCAGCAAGGTTGTACAGCATAGCCACAAAAGCCACACTGCCTCTGTAGAGGATCGTCATATAAGCCTCACATTTTTGTCATGGCTTTGTCGCCAAGCGTGACATACCATGTGTCACGTTTGAAGTGCAGGCGCACAATGACATCCATGTTACTTGGCACGAATCCCAAGAAGCAGCGGGCCTTTTATAGGCTGATTGGTATGTCAGTCATAAATAGAGTTTGGCATACTGCCTTTTTTGTAATGTATTGAGCCTGAAGGGTTTGCAATGGATAAAGCTACTGCCTCCTCTCTGCCATTTGAACGTCAGCGCGAAGCCACCAAGGCGCTAGATGAAACGTTCCGTGGCTTTTTGTCACGCACCACGATGGGCCTCTCGCCTATCGCGTTGGCACTGGCTGCTGCGGACTGGGCCATGCACTTAGCCGCCTCTCCAGGGCGGCAAATGGTACTGGCGCAACGGGCGGTGGCTTTGGGTCAGCAGGCCGTAGCCACGGCCATTGCGCCACCCGAGAATGAACACGGCCAGCCGATAGTGGACAACGACAACCGCTTTACCGACCCCAGCTGGCAACAGTGGCCGTTCAGTATGCTCAAAGAGGGCTACAAGGCCAACAGTACTTGGTGGCGCGAAGCCACGCAAGTGGAAGGCATGTCACGCCACCACAACCACATGGTGGAGTTCTTTACCCGCCAAATCACCGACACCTTTACCCCATCCAACTGGCTGCTGACCAACCCCGAAGCCCTGAACAAAGCACAAGAGACGCAAGGCCAAAGCCTGATCCAAGGCTACGAACACTTTGCCGAAGACCTGCGCAAGGCCGAGATGGCGCGCAGCGAACCCGAGGTGCTAGAGCCCCTGACGTTTGAAGTGGGCAAAGATGTCGCCATTACCCCCGGCAAGGTGGTGTACCGCAACCGCCTGATTGAGCTGATTCAATACAGCCCCACCACCGACAAAGTCTATCCAGAGCCGCTGCTCATCGTGCCCTCGTGCATCATGAAGTACTACATTCTGGATTTGTCGCCCTCCAATTCGATGGTGCGTTACATGGTGGGCCAAGGCTATACCGTGTTCATCATTTCGTGGCGCAACCCCGATGCCTCCGACCGCGATTTGGGCATGCAAGACTACCTGCACTTGGGTGTCATGGATGCCTTGGCCGCTGTCAAAGAGCGCACCGGCGCACCGCGCGTTCATGCTTTGGGCTATTGCTTAGGGGGCACCTTCTTGGCGATTGTGGCCGCAGCGATGGGCCGCCACACCCGCATGGCACAAAACCAAAACGCGTCAGCACGCCGCCGTGCTGAAGACAAATCGATGGAACGCCTGCCCGAGCTGGCCACCGTCACGCTGTTGGCGGCCCAAACCGACTTTACCGAACCCGGCGAGATGGGGGTCTTCATTGATGATGAACAGCTCAAAACCCTGCGCCAGCAAATGGACCAGAAGGGCTACCTGCCCGGCAGCGTGATGGCCGGTTCGTTCCAGTTCTTGAACATGCGCGAATTGGTGTTTATGCGTAACACCCGTCGCTATTTGTTGGGCCAAGAAGAGGCCGATTTCGATTTGATGAGCTGGAACTCTGACCTGACACGCCTGCCCGCGCGGATGCACTCCGAGTACCTGTCATCGCTGTTCTTGAACAACGCCTTGGCCACCGGCAAGTACCGTGTGGACGGCCAAGGCATTGCTCTGATGGACATTCACGCCCCCATGCTGGTGGTGGGCACCACACGCGACCATGTCTCGCCTTGGCGCTCGGTGTACAAAATCCATTTGCAAACCGACACCCACGTCACCTTCGTTCTGGCTGCTGGCGGCCACAACGCAGGCATTGTGTCCGAGCCCGGTCGTCCACGCCGCAGCTACCAAATCAACAGTGTCGAAGACAACCAAGGCTGGATTGATCCCGACGACTGGGTTGCCAATGCCCCCACACGCCAAGGCTCTTGGTGGGAAGCCATGGATGCTTGGCTGAAAGAACGCTCGGGCGAGCCCGTAGCGCCCCCAGCCATAGACCCCGCCAACGTACTCTGCGATGCCCCTGGTGAGTATGTGATGGTGCGCTATGTCGACTGAGCACACTATTCATCCTTCTGACGCACACCTGACGGGCTATTTGCAGCGCATGAGTGAATCGGTCGAATCGATCAACGCACGCATTGCCCGTCTGGCTACCACGCTGGGTATCAATCTGCAAAACGAGAGTGAGCTCAACGATGTGCTCACGCAAAACGATGAGCGCCCCGTGCTGGTCGAACGGCGCAAACCCGGTGGGACACGCCCCGAAATGACCCCGGAGCGGCGCAAATCCCATTTGCGCCAAGAACTGCGTGCCTTGCTGGTGCTGCGTTATGGCGTGACCACACGCTACGTAGAACAGGTCGGTGCGGATACCACGCGCCATATTTTGGTCAGCGCCCAAGACAAACTCGAACGCGAGGGCTTCAAGCCCGGTGCGGCCGGGGCTGACTTGCGGCGTGTGTTTAACGGGCTCTAGCCCATTTTCTGGCACACCTTGTGCTTTGCCAGCAGACGCAGCGCCGCTGCGCCTGGCTTTTCTTTGGAGTTTTTTGTCCATGTCGCTCAACACATCCTCTTTCGGTCTGGCAGGTAAAAAAGGGCTGATCCTTGGCGTTGCAAACAACAGCAGCATCGCTTGGGGCTGCACCCAAGTCATGCACCAACTCGGTGCCGATTTGGTGGTTTCCTGCTTGAACGAAAAGGCCCGCCGCTTTGTCGAACCCCTGACAGAGCCTTTGGGCGTGGAACTGGTCAACTGCAACGTCGAAGTGCCGGGCGAACTCGAGGCCACCGTAGAGCGCGCTGTAGAACGCCTGGGTCATCTGGACTTTGTCGTCCACTCGATTGCATGGGCTCCGCTAGAAGACCTGCATGGCGATGTGATCGACAGCTCCAGCGAAGGCTTTGCCCGCGCCATGAATGTCTCTTGCCACTCTTTTGCCCGCTTGGCCAAACTGTGCGCACCCCACATGCGTAACGGCGGCTCTATGCTCAGCATGACCTATTTGGGTGCGGACGAGGCCGTGCCACACTACGGCCTCATGGGCCCCGTCAAGGCGGCGCTAGAGTCTTTAACCCGCTACATGGCAATGGAACTCGGCCCGCAAGCGATTCGCGTGCATGCCGTCTCGCCCGGCCCGATTCTGACCCGTGCGGCCTCGGGCATTGCCAGCTTTGACGACCTGATGGCCCATGCTGCACAAAAGTCGCCCTTGAAGCGCTTGGTCACGTTAGAAGAAATTGCCAACCTGTGCGCCTTCTTGTGCTCCGATGCGGCCTCGGGCATGACCGGCCAGACCATCTATGTCGATGGCGGCTGCCACGCGATGGCCTAAGCCTGTCCAGATCGACTTTCTCCCAATTTGAAGGATTTACAGCATGAACATGGCTACCCCCACCAACGAATGGATGGAAAACGTCACGTTTGACGAGATGAGCATCGGCCAAAGCGCCCGCTTGCTGCGTACCGTCACCCAAGCCGACATTGAAGCCTTTGCCGCCGTCTCGGGTGACATCAACCCGGCCCACCTGAACCCCGAATACGCCGATGCCACCATGTTCCACGGCGTGATCGCCCACGGCATGTTGGGTGCAGCGCTGATTTCGGCCCTGTTTGGCACCAAGTTCCCCGGCCCCGGCACCATCTATCTGGGCCAAGAACTCAAGTTCACCAAACCCGTGCGTATTGGTGACACCCTGACTGTCACCGCCACCGTGTCGGAAAAGGACGACGAGAAAAAGCGCGTCAAGATGAGCTGCTTGGTCACCAACCAAAAGGGTGAAACCGTGCTCAAGGGCGATGCCAATTTGATGCCCCCCACGCAAAAGGTGCGCGTCGAAAAAATCAACGCCCCCCAAATCCAACTGTTTGACCCCGAAGCGCGCTTCAATGACCTGCTGGCCCGCGCCGAGGGCTTGGAAGCCGTGCGCTGCGCCGTAGTGCATCCTTGCGACGAAGGCTCGCTCAGCGGTGCGATGGATGCTGCCCGCCACAAGCTGATTGTGCCGGTGCTGATTGGCCCCGAAGCGCGCATTCGCCAAGTGGCCGCAGAGTTCGAGATTGACTTGGCTGGCGCAGAAATTATTTCGGTCGAGCACAGCCACGCTGCGGCGGAACTGGCCGCCAGCATGGCCGCCAAAGGCCAAGTCGAAGTGCTGATGAAGGGCAGCCTGCACACCGATGAGCTGCTGCACGCTGTGTTGTCGCAGCCCAGCTTGCGTACCGGCCGCCGCATGTCGCATGTGTTCCGCTTCGATGTGCCGCTGTACCCCAAGCCACTGCTGATTACCGATGCCGCCCTCAACATCCAGCCCACGCTGCAAGAGAAGGTCGACATCATCCAAAACGCCATCAACTTTGCCCATGTGCTAGGCGTAGCCAGCCCCAAGGTGGCGATTTTGGCCGCGGTGGAGACCGTCAGCCCGAATATGCCCTCGACGCTGGATGCCGCCGCCCTGTGCAAAATGGCCGACCGGGGGCAAATCAAGGGTGGTGTGCTGGATGGCCCCTTGGCCTTTGACAACGCCATCTCGCGCGAAGCTGCCGACATCAAACATATCGAATCGGTCGTAGCTGGGGATGCTGACATTCTGGCCGTGCCCGATCTGGAAAGCGGCAATATGCTGGCCAAACAGTTGGAGTATCTGGCCGGTGCCTCCGGTTCGGGTTTGGTGCTGGGCGCACGCGTGCCGATTGCCCTGACCAGCCGTGCCGATGGCCCGATGAGCCGCGTGGCCTCGGCCTTGCTGGCGGTGCTGGCAGCCCATGCGGCCCGCGCTGCTAAAGCTGCTGCATTGAACCCCACTGCCTAACTGAGGTAACACTATGGCTATTCTTGCTGTCAATGCCGGTTCGTCCTCGCTGAAGTTCTCTCTGCACCCGCTCCAGCATGGCGGCAAGGTGCAGCCCAGTGTGCTCAATGGGTGTATCGAGGGCTTAGAGCCGGGCGGCACCCCCAAAATGGATTGGACTTTTGCCGGTCAGCGCCACCAAGAGGTGATTAGCACCCCCGGTGAATCGTCGTTCCAACGGGCGCTGGCCCGCCTGCGCAGTTTGTTGGCCGAATTGGAAGGTGCGCCCACCATCAAAGCGGTGGCACACCGCGTAGTGCATGGCGGCCAAGCCTTCAAGCACAGCGTGGTGGTGGATGCCACCGTGCTGGCGCAACTAGAACGCCTGAATTCGATGGCTCCGTTGCACCAGCCGCACAATTTGGCCGGTATTCGCTCGTTCCAACAAGCGTTCCCGCAACTGCCCCAAGTGGCCTGCTTTGATACGGCCTTCCACACCAGTCTGCCCGAAGTCGCCAGTGCCTTCGCCTTGCCGCAATCCCTGACCGAGCAGGGCGTGCGCCGCTATGGTTTTCATGGTCTGTCTTACCACTACATCATGGACACCCTGTTGGAACAATCGCTGCGGGCCAAAGGCCGGGTACTGATGGCCCACTTGGGCAATGGTGCCAGCCTGTGCGCCGCGGTACAGGGGCGCAGCACCGCCACCACGATGGGCTTTTCGGCCTTGGATGGCCTGATGATGGGCACGCGCAGCGGCACGTTGGATGCCGGTGTGTTGCTCTATCTGATGGAACAAGGCTGGGACCACGACCGCATCCAAAAGCTGCTCTACAAACAAAGCGGCTTGCTGGGGGTATCGGGCATTTCCGCCGATATGCGCCGCCTGCGTGCCGATGGCAGCGCAGGCGCACAACGTGCGATTGACCAATTCACCTACCGCGTGGTGCGCGAGGCCGGTGCGCTCATCGCCAGCATAGGTGGTTTGGATGTACTGGCCTTCAGCGGTGGCATTGGCGAACACGATGCCGTGCTGCGCGCCGAGGTCTGCCAACGCTTGGGCTGGCTGGGCGTGCAAATCGACGCACAGCGCAACACCGCAGCGACGCGCGATGCCATCAGCGCCATCCATGCGCCGGGCAGCAGCATCGAGGTCTGGGTCATTCCGACCGATGAAGGGCGCGTGGCGGCACGCGAAGCTGCCGCCCTGCTGCACCAAGGCGATGACGAGTTGGAAGATGAGCCAGCGCTAGAAACTGCCGCCTAAACGCGCCAGCGGATCACACATCGGGGCCTGGTGCCCCGATTTTTTTTGGGCGCTATGCCAGAAAATACGCCTATGCCCGATTCGCTCGAATTGATTGTGGCCTACGCCGCCACGTCAGACCCCACCTGCCAAGCCAGCCTCGCAGGCTTGGCCCTGCCCCATCTACAGCGCCTACTGGCGCGCCTATCCCCCCCCACCCACCAGCCACTGGCACACCCTAACGAGGCAGGCGAGGCCCCGCTGTCTTTGCCCCATGAACGTGCTTGGGCACAAGCGCTGGGTTTGCCCGACCAGCACGGGCATATCCCGTGGGCAGCGTGGCAGGCACAACAACGCGGAATCAAGGAGGCATCAGAGCCCCACAGTGCTTGGGCCTTGGTCACGCCCTGCCATTGGCAGGTCGGTACCGACCACATCACCTTGATTGATCCGGCCCGGCTACAACTCACGCCACCCGAGGCCCAAGCCCTGCTCGAGATTGTGGCCCCGTGGCTGGCCGAAGATGGCTTGCAGTTACAGCTCGACACCCCAAGCCGCTGGCTCATGCAAGGGCCGCTGCTGGCCGATTTACCCATGCCCTCGCTAGAGCGGGTACAAGGCCAAGATGTACGCCACTGGCTACAACACCAAGCACAAAATCCGCACATCAGCGCCAGCCAGCGCCGGGCGATGCAAGTCTGGCAACGCCTGCACAGCGAGCTGCAAATGCTGCTCTACACCCATCCCTTGAACGAGGCCCGCCAAGCACGCGGCCTGCCAGCCGTGAATGCCTTTTGGCTGCATGGCAGTGGTTGTTTACCCGCGCCAGCACCCACGCCTACCAGCACCCAAGTACAGTATGTAGATGCTTTGCAAGCCTCAGCCCACCACGGCGATTGGCACAGTTGGGCCAAGGCATGGCAAGCACTGGATGCCGGAGCACTGGCACAATTGCTAGAGCATATCCAAACTGGGGGCACAGCACGGCTGACATTGTGTGGTTTACGCACCGCCCTGACATGGCACACCGCACCACGCAGCTTAGGCCAGCGCCTGTCCCAGCTCTTCCGGCCTGTGTCTTTTCTTGAGCTTGCCAAAACGCTATGAACTCCAACGAAACCCTGCAACGCCTGTCTTGGACGGCCTCTTGCCCACTGTGCGGCCAGCCTAACCAGTGCGCTATCGCTTTGGGCAAACCGCCCGAGAGCTGCTGGTGCATGACCACGCCCATGAGCATGCTGGCCTTGGCCCTGATGCCCGAGCAAGAACGCGGGCAACGCTGCATCTGCCCCAGCTGTGCCCAAGGCATCCCCCCGGCTTCACGCCCATGAGCCAAGCCGAATCGGTAGCGGCCCTCGAAGCCCGCTACGGCGAACGTTACCGCTGGCTGCTGCTGTTGTCGGTCATGGTGGGCACGATGGCCTCGATCATGTCATCCACCGTGGTGAATGTGGCCGTGCCAGGCATGAGCCAACACTTCTCTTTAGGCCAAGAGCGAGCACAGTGGGTGTCTTCCGGCTTCATGATGGCGACTGCTGTCGCGATGCTGACCACGCCGTGGTTGCTCAGCCGTTACGGCTATCGGCGCACCTATGTGGGGGCGGTGTTGCTGCTGTTGATCGGTGGTATCGTGGGGGGCAGTACCGACTGGTTTGATGTGGTCTTGCTGGCGCGCGTGGCCGAAGGGCTGGCCGCTGGGGTGGTGCAACCGATTCCGGCCGTCATCATCTTGCACGCCTTCTTGCCGCATGAACAAGGACGGGCCAGTGGGATTTTTGGCATGGGTGTGGTGCTGGCCCCAGCCTTGGGGCCGAGCGTGGGCGGCTTGCTGGTTGATTGGTGGGGCTGGCGTTCTATTTTCTTTATGGTGGTGCCGCTGTGCTTGGCCTCGCTGTGGCTGGCCTACCGCTTTGTGCCGGTCAATGCCCCCGGTGGCGTACCAGCGGGCCGCCATGCGGCTGCTTTAGACTGGCGTGGCTTGCTGCTGGGGGCTGTCGGTACCCTGTGCCTGCTCAACGGACTGGTCACGCTGCACAGTGGGCCCCTGCTGCAATCGGTGGCTTTGCTGGGGGCTACCTTGGCCACCTTGCTGGCCTTCGTTTGGTGGCAGCGTCGGCAAACCACCCAAGGCAGCAAACCCCTGATGGATTTGCGCATCTTCTCCTACCGCCCGTTTGCCATGGGCAGTGTGGTGGCCTTTATTTACGGCACGGCCTTGTTTGGCTCGACCTATTTGCTACCCGTATTTATGCAGGTAGGGCTGGGCTTGTCCGCCGCGCATGTGGGCACCATCATGCTACCAGCCGGAGTGGTGCTGGCCATTACCATTCCACTGGTCGGACGCATGGCCGACCGCCAACCCACGCACCGCTTGGTCATGGTGGGGCTGGCCTTAATGGCGCTGTCGTTTATCTTGATGGTCTGGGTACGCCAAGAGGCCGCTTTGTGGGTGCTGGTGATCTTTACCATCATTGGGCGTATCGGGCTGGGTTTTGTATTGCCCTCACTCAACTTGGGGGCTATGCGCCCGCTAGAAAAGCGTTTAATTTCGCAAGGCTCTAGCGCCATCAGTTTCTTACGCACTCTGGGCGGGGCTGCCGGTGTGGGCTTGTGCGGCATTGTGCTCGAATGGCGCTTGGCAGCGCATGGCACCTCGCTGCACGCCGCAGGCCCCAATGCCGAACGTCTGGCCGCCTTTGGCGAAGCCTTTTTGCTGTTGGGCGCGCTGTGCCTGCTGGCCTTGGTGGCCGCCTGGCAATTGCGCCTGCCACACACCACCCCGACCACGCCCCCTGCCTCCTGACATTTTTTGCCCGATTCGCGAAAGCCCTGCCATGTGCCAATTGCTTGGAATGAACAGCAACACCCCCACCGATGTGACCTTCAGCTTTACCGGCTTTGCCCAACGGGCTGGGCACACCGGCGACCATTGTGACGGTTGGGGCATTGCCTTTTTTGAAGACAAAGGCGTGCGCCATTTTGTCGATCACCAGCGGGCGGTAGATTCACCCATTGCCGATTTGATTCGGCGCTACCCCATCCACAGCCGCAACGTGATCGCCCATATCCGCAAAGCGACCCAAGGCGTGGTCAGCCTAGAAAACTGCCACCCGTTTGTGCGCGAACTTTGGGGACGCTATTGGGTCTTTGCCCACAATGGTGATTTGAAAGACTTCCGCCCACGCCTGCACAGCCATTTTCATCCGGTAGGGGCCACCGACAGCGAACATGCCTTTTGCTGGATCATGCAAGAACTGGCCAAATCCCATGCCGATGTGCCCAGCGTACCCGAACTGACGTTGACCCTGCGTGAGTTGGCCGCCCGCATCGCCCCACATGGCACCTTCAACTTTTTGCTCTCCAACGGCCAAGCGCTGTGGGCCCATGCCTCAACCAACCTCTACTACATCGAGCGCCAGCACCCGTTTGCCGAAGCCCAATTGGCCGACGAGGACATGCGCGTTGATTTTTCCACCCAAACTGCCCCCACCGACCGTGTGGCAATCATTGTGACGGCCCCCCTGACCAGCAACGAGACGTGGCAGCCATTTCAACCGGGTGAACTGAAAGTGTTTGTGCAAGGTCAAGCTTGCGGCTAAAACCCTGCATCGGCCAGATGTTGCATTGCAGCGTGCAATTTTTCTGTCAGGCCGCTAGAGTAAGCCTCTTCTATCTGCTATTGCAGCCTTCGTGACCGCTCGTACCCCTGTCCATACCCCCATTACCGTGCCCACGGGCACAGGAGAACTGTCTATGGTGAGATGGATTCTCTTTCCCTATCCGCAGCGCTACCAATACGAGCCGGACAGCTTGGCTGTGCAGTGGCAGCAACTGCACCAAGGTGATGTAGAGCCTCTACCCACCGAGGTTCCGGTGCTGGCTGCCTGGGCGGCTTTTCACAACGGACAGTTTCAGCAAGCCCGCGAGTTGGGTTTGGCCGCTGGCCCTGCGGGTTTTACGGTAGCCAATTTGGCCACGGTAGTCTACGCACGGTACCTGGAAAAACGCGAACGCACACGGCAAGAATTGTTTTTAGAGGCGGCGGAACGGGCGCAAGATCAATTGCAAGCCCAAGCTGAGCACCCCAACGCTTGGTATTGCCACGGCTTGGCGCTGCAACACTACAGCCAAGGCATCAGCGTGGCCAAAGCCTTGGCCCAAGGCATAGGCAACAAAGTCAAACACTCCTTAGAGCGGGCCATTGCTTTGGCCCCCAGCCATGCCGATGCACGCATTGCTTTGGGAGCCTTCCATGCTGAAGTGATTGACAAGGTAGGCCCATTGATTGGCGGCATGACCTATGGGGCAAAAAAAGAGGTGGCATTGCGCCTGTTTCAAGAAGCCTTGCAATTGCACCCCAGCTCGGCTTTGGCCCGCACCGAATACGCCAATGCCTTGCTGATGCTAGAGGGTGAAAGCCGCATGGGCGAAGCGACAACCCTGTATGAGCAAGCAGCCAGCAGCAACCCCCTGGATGCGGTGCAGTATCTGGCCACCGAAATGGCGCAAACCGAATTGGCTACCGACGATTGCAGCGATTGGCTCAACGCACCGCGCTAAGCAGCAACAAAGCGGCGGGTGGCAATTTCTAGCAAGCCATCAAAAATCAGGTTGTCCACCAATTCAAAGCTGCGCCCCATACTTGGGGCCATCTTCCAGCCTGCGCCGCCGGTCATCATGCAGGCGGGTTCTGCGCCGCAATGTTGAATCACATGCTGCACCATGCGCTCTACAGCCCCAGCAATGGCAAACGTGCCACCGCTGGTCAGGGCATCGCTGGTGTTGGTCGGGAACATGCACACCTCGCCGGTAGGCACATGCAGCCCTGCCGTACCAGACTCTAAAGCACGCAACATGATGCCGTGGCCGGGCAAAATGAAACCACCTAAAAAATGGCCTGCGGCATCAATGGCCTCGACCGTCACCGCCGTGCCCACCATCACCACCACCAAGGGCCGGGCGGGGCCGTGTGCCAGGAGCCGTTGGCGCGCACCAATCATGGCCACCCACCGGTCACAGCCCAAACGGGCTGGGTGGTCGTAGCCATTGACCAAGCCCGCCTCTTGGGCCGAGGCCACCACCCATTGGGCAGATACGTCCCACAGCTCCATTTGTTCTTCTACCCGGCGCTTGATCGCGTCCCCTGCCACCACACAGCCCAGCATGTGCGTAGGTGCTGGCAACTGTGCCCAAGCGCCTTCGGCCAACCGATCTACATGGTCTAGGAACTCTGCGCCTTGCGCCAACAGCGCCGCTCCAGGGGTGGGAGTCTCGTACAGCGCCCATTTGAGGCGGGTATTGCCGATGTCGATGGCCAAGAAAGTCATACGGCACATTATCCCGAGTTTTCTTGACACACTTTTTTACCAGCCCTACAACGCCCATTTAGCGCTACAGTGCAAGCTCTAAGTTCAACCAGCACAGGAGTGTATCGATGGGCGTTTTTAGTTTTATCCAAGAAGCGGGCGAAAAGTTGTTTGGCGGCAAAGAGGCTGCAGCCGCCACGTCCAACGCCACCGATAGCTCTGCGCAAGAAGAACGCAACGCCAAGGCGGCACAAGCGATTGCCGCCTATGTTGCCACGCAAAACTTGGGCCTGAGTGCGCTCCAAGTGCAGTACGACGGCCAACAGGGCTTGGTCACGGTACACGGCCAAGCGCCCAACCAAGCGGCAAAAGAAAAAGTCACCTTGTGCTGTGGCAATGTGGCCAGCGTACAGGCGGTGGACAACCAAATGACGGTCGCCACCCCAGAGCCAGAAGCCCAATTCCACGACGTGGTACGTGGTGACACTTTGTCGGCCATTGCCAAAAAGTTTTATGGCGATGCCAACAAATACCCGAAAATTTTTGAGGCCAACAAACCCATGCTCAGCCACCCGGACAAAATTTATCCAGGGCAAAAGTTGCGTATTCCACCCCTGTAATCGGGCTGAACAGCCGTTTTAACCTTGCCGCCAAGGTAGGCCATGAAAGCGCCAGCCACCGCGCTGGCCACGGTGGTCTTGTGCGTCCAAATCGCCCTCAAAGCCCTCTAGGATGTTGTAAGCCTCTAGGCCCAGCTCGGTGGCGCGCTGTGCGGCAGCTATCGAGCGCACTCCACTGCGGCACAGCAACAGCACTTTGAGCCCTGCGGGTACGGTGGCACGCAGTTGCTCATCAAAATGGGGGTTCATGGTCATACCGGGCCATTGTTTCCACGCCACAGGCCGTGAGCCGGGCACTTCACCCACCCAAGCACGCTCGGCATCGCTGCGCACATCCACCAACACCGCTTGGCCTTGTTGCACCCATTGCCAAGCCACCAGCGGCGACACATCCCCAGCGTAACCTTGGGCAGGAAAGAAATCAGTAGCGGACATAAAGGGAATACTTCCTTGAAAAAAGCGAAAACTCAGGGCAAGGTGCGCGCATCCATCTCACGGTGGCGACGCAAGGTGACCCAGCGCGACTGAAAATGTGCGGCCAAACGCTCTACCAAATAGACCGAGCGATGCTGGCCGCCGGTGCAACCAATCGCCACCGTGACATAGCTGCGGTGGTTGCTGGCCAGCAAGTCCAACCAATGCTCTAAAAATTGGGCGATATGGACTTGCATTTGCTGTACTGCGGGTTGCTGCTGTAGGTAATCGGCCACTGGCGCATCCAACCCGGTTAAATCTTTCAGGCTGGGCTCGTAATGGGGATTGGGCAACATGCGCACATCAAACACATAATCCGCATCGACCGGAATGCCACGTTTGAAGGCAAACGATTGGAACACCAAGGTCAACTGCTGGGGCGGGGCCGACATCAAGCCCTTGATATAGCCCTGTAATTGGGCGGCGCGGATGGCGCTGGTGTCAATGACGTGCGAATGCTCGCGCAGCTCGGCCAGTAATTCGCGCTCTAGCTCAATCGCTTGGGTGAGTGCCCGGCGGCCATCTAAGCCCTCGTCGTGCGATAGCGGGTGGCGGCGACGGGTCTCGGAAAAACGCCGCACCAGGGTGTCGGTGGTGGCATCCAAAAAGATGGAATGCACGACCACGCCCTGCGCCCGTTGACGCAGCAATTCTTGCGGCACTTGGGCCAAAGAGCTACCACTGCGTGCATCGACGGCAATCGCCACCCGATTGCCGTGGTGTTGGTGCTCTAGTGCCAAAAAGGCCGGCAACAACTGGGGTGGCAGGTTATCGACGCAGTAGTACCCAGCATCCTCTAAAGCGCGCAATGCCACCGATTTTCCCGAACCCGACAAGCCGGTGATGAGGGCAATTTCTAGGCTCATGGACTGGTCTCCAAGCTGGCTACGGGGATGGCCAAACCCAGCATCTCTTCGGCATGGGCCAAACTGGTGCTCGAGAGTTGCTGGCCGCCCAACATGCGGGCAATTTCACGCACCCGTGACTTCTGGGCCAAGGCTTGCACGCTGCTGCTGGTACCTTGGGCATCACTGTGCTTGACCACCAACAAATGCTGGTGCGCTTGTGCGGCCACCTGCGGTAAGTGCGTCACAGCCAGCACCTGCCGGTCTTGGCCGAGTTGGCGCATCAGCCGCCCCACCGCTTCGGCCACGGCCCCACCCACCCCGGCATCCACCTCATCAAAAATCAAGGTAGGTGCTTCACCCAAAGCACTGGTGGTGACAGCAATGGCGAGCGAGATGCGCGACAACTCGCCCCCCGAGGCAATTTTGCCCAAAGGCCGGGCCGTGGCTCCGGGGTGCCCAGCCAGCAAAAAGGCCACATCATCCACCCCATGCATACCGGGTTGGGCACTGAGACTCAGGGCCACTTCAAAATGCCCCCCCTGCATCCCCAACAACTGCATGGCTTGGGTAATGGCTTGTGATAGCTTGGGCGCTGCTTTGGCACGCTGGCGCGACAGTTGGCGCGCGGCTTGTTCAAATGCTGCGGCAGCCTGGGCCACCGCTGCTTCTAAGCCGGCCATATCGGTGCAAGCGTCTAATCTTTGCAACTCTTGCTTCCAACTGTGCAGCAGTGCTGGCAGCTCCGCCGGTGGGCGTTTGTAGCGGCGGGCCAAATGCAGCCACAGCGCTACGCGCTCATCCAGTGCGGCCAACCCCTCTGGGTCTAAATCCACATGGCGCAAATAGGCTTGCAACGCGCGCCCCGCCTCTTCGGCTTGGGCCAAACTCGAGGCCAATAACTCGTGCAAATTGCGAAACTCTGGCTCTACATGCGCTTGCTGTTGTAGTAGCTCGCCTGCGCGCGATAGACCTGACAAGGCCCCGTGCTCCTCCCCGTGCAACCACTCTAAAGCAGCGTGGGCAGTATCGAGCAAGGCTTGGGCGTGGCTGAGGCGCGTGTGCTGGGCATTGAGCTCTTCCCATTCATCCACACCGGGGGCCAGTTTATCCAGTTCGGCAATTTGCCATTGCAGGCGTTCGCGGTCGCGCTCCAGATGCTCTTGAGCGTTTTGCGCTTGCTCTAGCGCCTTGCGCGCACTGCGCCAACGTTGCCAGCACTCGGCCACGGCGTGGCTAGAAAGACCAGCATAAGCATCGAGCAAACCACGCACAGCCTCAGGCCGGGTGAGGCTCTGCCAAGCATGCTGACCGTGAATATCCAACAGGTAGGCTCCGACCGTGCGCAATTGGGCGACGGTGGCCGGTGTGCCATTGAGCCAAGCACGGCTCTTGCCTTGGGCATCGACCGTGCGGCGCAGCAACAGTTGCTCTTCTACGGCAAAGCCGTTTTCTTCCAACCAAGGCTGCAAGGTCAGTGGCGTGTCAAATTCAGCACACACTTCTGCCCGGCTGGCCCCTTCAGGCACCCAACTGGCATCGGCCCGCGCACCCAATGCCAATTGCAAGGCATCAATCAGGATGGATTTGCCTGCACCCGTCTCGCCGGTCAGGGCGGTAAAACCTGCCGCCAGTTCCAGATCCAACCGCTGCACGATCACAAAATCGCGCAGCGTGATGCTCCTGAGCCCCATGGTCAAGAACCTCCTTCGTTCCAATGCAATTTTTTACGCAGCGTGTCAAAGTAACTCCAGCCGCGTGGGTGCAAAAAGCGCACGCAATACTCGGCGCGGCGCAGCAAAATGCGGTCGCCTTGGCGCAATCCCGGCAGCGATTGCATATCAAAACTGACGCTGGCATCGCGGCCATTCACGATCTCAATCGCGATCTCGGTGATGTCGGCTAGCACAATCGGGCGATTGGACAGCGTATGCGGTGCAATCGGCACCAACACCCAACCGGGCAACGATGGATGCAACATCGGGCCGCCCGCCGACAGCGCATAAGCGGTAGAACCGGTGGGCGAAGACACGATCAAGCCATCGGCACGCTGGTTGGCCACAAAATGCCCATCGACCTCCACGCGCAGCTCCACCATACCTGAAGTGGCCGCCCGGTTGACCACCACATCGTTCATGGCCAGGGTGTCAAACAGGCACTCGCCCCCACGCAGCACCCGTCCATGAATCAGCGGACGGTGGTCCTCTTCAAATTGGCCATGCAGCATCGGGGCCAAAGTAGTCTGGTAGTTGTCCAGCGGAATATCGGTGATAAAGCCCAGCCGTCCTTGGTTGATGCCAATCAAGGGCGTGCCATAGCGGGCTACTTGGCGCGCGATGCTCAACATCGTGCCATCGCCGCCCACCACCAAACCCAAATCACATTGGTGGCCAATTTCATCCACATCCAAGGCCGTGTAGCCGGGCAGCTCTAGGTGCGCGGCTGTCTGCGCTTCTAGCGATACGGTGCAACCTTGGCTACGCAAAAACAGGGCAATACCCTCTAAGGTTTTGCGCGCATGCTCGGCCATGCCGCCAGCGCTTGGGCTTTGGTATTTGCCGACCAAGGCAATATGTTCAAAACGGGACTTCATGGGGGCGATTACATCATCTTTGCGTGCCAAAGCGCTGACGCATGCGCGCCAGCAAACCGCAGCAAGAAGGACTCAGTGGTGGTGGCTCAGGGCGTTAGACACCAAGCGCGAGGTAATGTCCACAATTTGAATCATGCGCTCGTAGGGCATGCGGGTGGGGCCAATCACGCCCAAGGTGCCCACCACCTGCCCATCCACCTCATAGGGCGCACTGACCACCGACAGCTCTTCAAACGGCACCACTTGGCTCTCGCCACCAATGTAGATACGCACGCCTTCGGCCTGCTGCGACACGTCTAACAAGCGCAAAATCTGTGTTTTTTGTTCAAACAGGTCAAAAGCGCGGCGCAGGTTGCCCATGTTTTGCGAAAAATCGCTCACCGACAACAAATTGCGCTCGCCAGAAATCACCACTTCTTCTTGCGCCTGCTCAAAAGCCTCTGAGCTGACCTGCACAGCCGCCTGCATCAGGGTGGCGATCTCGCCGCGCAGTTGATCGACCTCGCTGGCCAGCCGCTCGCGCACCTGCTCCATCGCCATACCGGCATAGTGGGTGTTGAGAAAGTTGGCTACCTCGACCAACTGGCTTTGGGTGAAATCGGTTTCGGACAAAATCACCCGGTTTTGTACATCGCCTTCGGGCGAAACAATGATGAGCAAAAAACGCCGCTCGGATAGGCGCAAAAACTCAATATGCCGAAACACCGAGGTGCGCCGGGGGGCCATGACCACGCCGACAAACTGCGACAGGTTCGATAACAGTTGTGCTGCATTGGCAATCACCCGCTGTGGCTGGTCTGGGGCCAATTGCGGGGTCAAAATTTGCCCACGGTCTGCCGTGAGCATGGTATCGACAAACAGCCGGTAGCCCTTGGCGGTAGGAATGCGCCCAGCAGAAGTGTGCGGGCTGGCAATCAGGCCCAACTCTTCTAAATCGGCCATCACATTGCGAATGGTGGCGGGCGACAAATCCAGCCCCGACGCACGCGACAAGGTACGAGAGCCAACAGGCTGCCCGTCTTCGATATAGCGCTCTACCAACGCCTTGAGCAACAACTTGGCACGATCATCCAGCATCGGGTGATTTTATGTCGCATTTTTTGGGACGGGGCGGCTTGGTGGTATGGATGAGCAACGTGGCTTTGTCCATATCGCCCGCCAATAGCGCAGGTAAGGCTTTCAGGGCATGGGTGATGCTGTCTTCGATGAGGACGCGTTGCTCCTGGGCTGGTTTTTTCAGCACCCAATGCGCAACTTCGGCTTTGATCCCCGGATGCCCAATGCCGATCCGCAAGCGCCAGTAATCCGGGCTGCCCAATTGGGCATGGATATCGCGCAGACCATTGTGGCCGCCATGGCTACCGCCGCGCTTGAGTTTGACTTGGCCGGGGGCAAAATCGAGTTCATCGTGGGCTACCAAAATTTCTTCTGGCGCAATTTTGAAAAAGCGCGCCAACGCCGCGACCGATTTACCCGACAAGTTCATGAAGGTTTGCGGCTCTAACAACCACACCGGCTGGCCGTGGACATTGGCCCGCGCTGCCAGCCCCCAATAACTGCGCTCGGGCTGTAAAGATACTTTGAGTTCACGCGCCAGCGCATCTACCCACCAAAAACCGGCATTGTGGCGCGTGGCTTCGTATTCGGGGCCGGGGTTGCCCAAGCCAACAAACAGTTTAATCATGTGGACAAGAAGGGTTTAGAAAGGCAAACGGCCCACACAGGGTGGGCCGTTGTCGTGGGCGGCAGCAGCAGTGGCTGCCACCACAGAGCAGAAATTACTTCTTGCCCTTGCCCTTGCCCTTGGCGGGTGCAGCAGCGGCCACGGGGGTTTCGGTAACGATGACCGGAGCCACCACCGACACCAACACGGGGTTGTTTTGGCTGCCACGGGTGACAGGGGTAACGCCACGGGGCAGCTTGATGTCTTTGAGGTGCAGTGCCATGCCCTTCTTCAGGCCGCTCAGGTCTACCGTGATGAACTCGGGCAGATCGGATGGCATGCAGGTCACGTCCAGTTCGTTCACCACGATGTTCAAGGTGCAGTGCTCGACCTTGACAGCAGTAGACTCTTCAGCGCCGGTGTAATGCACTGGCACTTTCAGGTGCAGCTTGGTCTTGGCATCCACGCGCTGGAAGTCAATGTGCTGCACTTGTTGCTTGTAGGGGTGGTATTGCACATCGCGCAGCACCACTTTGATGGTTTGACCGTTCAGCTCCATGTCCAGCACGCTGGAGTGGAAAGCTTCTTTTTTCAGGGTGTGCCACAGACCGTTGTGGTCGACTTCGATGGCTTGGGGCTGGGTGTCGCCACCGTAGATGATGCCGGGGGTACGGCCAGAATAACGCAGACGGCGGCTCGCACCCGTGCCTTGCTTGGCGCGCTCAAAAGCGACGATGTTCATACAATTTCTCCGTAAAAGGCGCACCGCGACCAGTGTCGCCTTCGGTTATAAAAAAAGCCCTCGCCAATGCCGGAGAGGGCCAGGCTTTTTGCCCAGAATCAGAACTGTTCGTTCTGGTCTGAGAACAAACTCATCACCGAGTCACCGTTGGCAATGCGCTGGATGGTTTCTCCAATCAGCGGGGCCACGGAAAGCTGGCGGATTTTGCCGCAAGCGCTGGCGGCAGCGCTCAGAGGGATGGTGTTGGTCACGACCACTTCGTCCAGTGCCGAGCCGCTGATGCGCTCAATGGCTGGGCCAGAGAAAATGGGGTGGGTACAGTAAGCGTAGACGCTCTTGGCACCGCGGGCCTTGAGCACTTCGGCAGCCTTGACCAGCGTACCGGCAGTGTCAATCATGTCGTCCATGATGACGCAGTTACGGCCTTCAATTTCGCCAATCACGTGCATGACTTCAGACACGTTGGCCTTGGGACGGCGCTTGTCGATGATGGCCAGATCGCAACCCAATTGCTTGGCCAAAGCGCGGGCGCGCACCACGCCACCCACGTCGGGAGACACCACAATCAGGTTTTCGTAATTTTTTTGGCGCAAGTCGCCCAGCAACACTGGCGAGGCGTAGATGTTATCGACCGGGATGTCGAAGAACCCTTGGATTTGGTCGGCATGCAAATCCATCGTCAACACGCGGGCCACGCCCACGGTTTGCAACAGATTGGCCACCACCTTGGCCGAAATTGGCACGCGGGTCGAGCGTGGGCGGCGATCTTGGCGAGCGTAACCAAAATAGGGGATAACGGCGCTAATACGCTCGGCCGAAGCACGCTTGAGCGCATCGACCATGATCAGCAGTTCCATGAGGTTTTCGTTGGTGGGTGCGCAGGTAGACTGCACCACAAACACATCACGGGCACGGACGTTTTCTTTGATTTCTACGGTGACTTCACCATCGGAGAAGCGGCTGACATCAGCGGCTCCCAAGGTAGTGCCAAGGTGCTTGGCGATGTCAGCGGCCATACCAGGATTGGCATTGCCAGTGAAAACCATGAAATCGAGAGGATTGGCTTGCATGAGCGGCCCAGCAGTCTGGCTGAAGTGTGTTGCCTGCAATGAGGCGAATTTGGCAGGGGAAGAAGGATTCGAACCTTCGCATGCCGGAATCAAAATCCGGTGCCTTAACCAGCTTGGCGACTCCCCTACACAGGTTTACTGAACGTTATTCAGCAAGCCCTAAATTATATACCTGAAACCCAACCGCCAATAGGATGAGTCATCAGATTTTCACATTTTTTAATGTGCCAGCTGTTGTGGGCTGTAGCAGCATTGACGGAATGTGAAAGCTGTGCAAACACAGCGCTACCGGATCCTGTCATTGTAGCATGTAAATTTTGCCCGCCAAGCCAATCGACCACCTTTTTTACCTCGGGGCACAGCTGTTCGGCCACGGGCTGCAAATCATTGCATCCAAACTGGTAAGGGGCAGCACAAAATTTCTCGATACTGACCAAAGGCGTATCGCGCCGCAACAGGGGCGAAGCAAAAATGGCCGGGGTTTCCAGCCCAGCCGCTGGTTTGACCACGATAAATGGCGCTGCTGGCAAAGCTTGCTCACCCGTCAGGGGCGTAATCTGTTCACCAATGCCCTCAACCCACGCTGCACCGTGTCCAGACAAAAAGAAAGGCACATCGGCCCCCAGTTGCAAGCCAATGCGGCTCAAGCTGGCCCGGTCTAGCTGGAGTTGCCACAGTTGGTTCAGTGCCAGCAAAGTGCTGGCCGCGTCCGAAGAGCCTCCACCCATACCGGCTTGGGCAGGAATGCTTTTGTGAATGCCGATGTGTGCGCCCAAACGACAACCGGTAGCGCGTTGCAGGGCTTGGGCTGCGCGCACAATCAAATCGTTCTCGGGCAGTGGGGTGTTCAGGTCTTCGCGGCTGATCTGGCCATCGGGGCGCAATTCAAAGTGCAGGGTGTCACACCAATCAATCAACATAAAAGCCGATTGCAGCAGGTGGTAGCCATCAGCGCGCCGGCCTGTGATGTGCAAAAACAAGTTCAGTTTGGCCGGGGCCGGAACGTCGTACAAGGCGTGCATAGGCGGGTGCTTAGCGCTCTAGGGAGATACGCAGGGTGGTTTGTGGCTCGGGGCTGTAGCGGGTGGCACTCAGGCGGCCTTGGGCCATGGCGCTGAGATCGGTAGTCCAGCCAGCCACTGGTGTGGATAAGCCCGAGAGCCAATCAAACAGTGCCGTGACTGGAATGGCGGCTCCGGTGCCACGCTCGAGCAAGGCCTCGATAGAGTCGGCTTGTTCGATGTGCTCGCCAGTGTTGAGTTGCGCTCCTTGGGGGCTCCAATCCAGTTGTGCCAGCGTGCTGCCCAAAGGACTGCTCAATTGCAGGCTGCCACGGTCGGCATTGCCTTGCAATTCAAACGCTGCGCTGAAGGAGCGCGAGGGTTGATCTTGTACCTGCACCGCCAAACGGCCACTCCAGAGCGTGCGCTGCACACCATCGGACAAGGCAGGGCTGACGGGTGACTGGGCGCAACCGGCTAAGACCAGCATAGCGGTAGCCACTGCATGGCACAGCAGCGCACGCCGATACACCCAAGCAGCAAAACGGGGCATGACCATCAGGGGCGCACACCAAAACGGCGCAGCGTTTTGAGCAGGGTTTCGTTGTCAGCTTGCAAGAGCAGGCCCTGTTGCCAAATGGCGCGCGCGCGCTCGGGCTGCTTGAGCGTCCAGAGCACTTCGCCCAAATGGGCGGCAATTTCGGCATCGGGGCGCATGGCGAAGGCGGTTTCGAGCAAGCGCAGGGCTTGCGCATGTTCACCTAACCGGAAATGCACCCAACCCAAGCTGTCGGTGATGAACGGATCATTGGGGGCATGGCTCAGGGCGGTTTCTATCAGGGCTTTGGCTTCTTTGAGGCGCAGGCCCCGATCGGCCAAGGAGTAGCCCAAGGCATTGTAGGCGTGGTGAAAATCGGGTTGGCGCTCAATGATCTGGCGCAGCAGGCGCTCCATTTCATCCAAACGCCCGAGTTTGTCGGCCAGCATGGCATGGTCGTAGAGCAGCTCGTTGTTGTCCGGGTCTAACGCGGCCAATTGGGCTTGGATTTCGTAGGCCGGAGCGTACTGCTTGGCATCGCGCAGCAATTGGACTTCGGCTTGTAGTTTGAGCTGCTCTTCTTGCGCATTTTGCGTGGGCAGTTGGCGCAGCAAAGTGCGGGCTTGGGGCAATTTGCCTTGGCGCGCTAGCAAGGCAGCGCGTTGGGTTTGGGCAGCAAAGCGGTCGTCTGGGTGCTGAATCCGGTTGAGCCACGCATCCGCTTGGTGGTATTGACCACGCTTTTCGGCAATTTGGGCTTGCAGCAAATAGGCTTGGGTCAGGCTTTTGTTCAGCTTGTTATCGGCGGCTTCGGTGCTGGCCGTCAGGGCCATGAATTTTTCTAGCGCTGCCTCGGCCTGAGGCAACTGGTTGTTTTGCAATGCGACCGCTGCCAACAAAAACCAAGCCTCGGATTGGTCTGGGGTTTGGCTGGTCAGGATGTTCAATTGTGCTTGGGCTTCGGGGTAGCGCTGGGTGGCTAACAACCAGCGGGTATAGGCCAAACGCAATGGCGCGCCAGCTTCGGCTTGGGCAAAATAGGCATCGACCAGCGGGGCGGCGGTGGGTTCGCCGCGCTCTAACAATTCCAGCGCCAGCAAGGCGGTGGCTTCGTCTTGTGGAGCCAAGCGTTGTGCTTGTTGCGCAGCTTGTACTGCGCCGGACAGGTCTTCAGCTTGTAGGCGCAGGCGGCCCAACGCGGCCCAGGCTGCCACAGCGGTATGTTCTTGCGCTAAATAAGGGGCCAGCACCGGCGCTATCAAACTCAGCAGCAAGGGTTTGTCACTGATGCGCCGGTACAAAGCGGGCAACGCCAGCAAAGCACTCGGCTGGCTGGCGGCGGGGGTGTTGGCCAATTCTTGTGTCAGGGCCGGAATGGAGTCACGCACCCGGTTCAGGGCCACCAAAATCTGCAAGACATAGCGGTTGGCCTCGGCCGATTCAGGCCAAGCTTGTTGCCAAGCACGGGCGGCCATCAGTGCCGACTCGCCCGAGCGCGCTTGCAGCGCAATGTTGGCCGCGCGTTGGTAGAGCTTTTGGTCATCGCTGTTGCGGGCCGCTTCCAACATCAGGGCAAAGCCGGTGGCCGGATCACCACTGCGGGTGGTCATTTCACCCAACAAAATCTCGTAGAAAGTTTCGGCATCCAGCATCGGGCGACGCAACGCTTCGAGGGCCTGGCGCTGCTGTGCGCCCGCCGTGGAGGGTTTGGACGTTGTGGGGCCAGCCAACGCTACCGGGGCAGCGCTGGCAAAGGCAACAACAAATGCAGAAAGCAAAAAACGATGGATGCAGGAGGCCATGAACCATAATAATCGATGCTCCAACATCGGTTTGAAGTGGTTCCAGATGCCTGAATTGCCAGAGGTAGAAGTTACGCGGCGCAGTTTTGCGTCGTCTATTGCCGAAGGGCGTATTTTGGCGGCCCGCTTGGGCAAGCCTTTGCGCTGGCCTTTGGGTTGTGCGCCCGAAGATTTGGTCGGCCAAACCGTGCTGGGGGTGCGCCGACGCGGTAAATACCTGTTAATGGATTTAGACCGTGGCTTGTTGCTGCTGCACTTGGGCATGTCAGGCAGTTTGCGCTTTGCTGCCAGCTTGCCACCGCCCGGCGTACACGACCACTTTGACTTGCACACCAGCCAAGGCATTTTGCGTCTGCACGACCCACGCCGCTTTGGTGCAGTGGTCTATGCGCGCGACGAGCAAGACCCCATCGCACGCAAACTGCTGGGCCATTGGGGACTAGAGCCATTGTCGGCAGATTTCAGCGTGGCAGCATTCCAACAAGGGCTACAAAACAGCCGCAGCGACATCAAACAATTGTTGCTGGCCGGTAAAGTCGTGGTGGGGGTAGGTAACATTTATGCCAGCGAGGCACTGTTTTTGGCTGGCATTTTGCCCACCGTAGCAGCGAGTACTTTAAGCAGCACACAGGTGCAACGCCTGCACAGCGCCATTGTGCAGGTGTTGACGCAAGCAGTAGAAACTGGTGGCAGCACCCTACGCAACTTTAGCAATGCCGATGGCCAAAGCGGCCATTTTCAACAACAAGCCCATGTTTACGGCCGCGCGGGCCAGCCCTGTCATACTTGCGCTACCCCGGTGTGCATGGTGCGCCAAGGGCAGCGCAGCAGTTATTACTGTCCTAGTTGCCAACATGGCTAAATTTTTTGCTGCTGTCTGCTGCAGACAGCTTTTTGATGTCCAGGAATAAAGTGGGATCTTCATTCAACGACCAGTTTGAGCAGCATGGCCAATGGCGGCGTGCATTTGCCCAGCAGTTGAAGCAGCTGGCGCAATGGATGAACGCCCATGAGCTGATGGATGCCGCCGCGCAAGAGCGTTTGCAACGGCTTGAGGCCCAAGTGCGCTCCGACAAAATCATGGTGGCTTTTGTGGCCGAGTTTTCGCGCGGCAAATCGGAGCTGATCAACGCCATCTTTTTTGCCAAGTATGGCCGCCGCATCATGCCAGCCAGTCCGGGCCGCACCACCATGTGCCCCACCGAACTGGGCTACGACAGCACCGAAGCCCCCACCCTGCGCTTATTGCCGATTGAAACCCGTTTGCAAGCCCTCAGCCTGAGCGAGTGGCGACTCAAACGCGACACCTGGGTGACGGTGCCACTGGACATCCACAACGCCGACCAAATCGCAGCCGCCATCGAAAAAGTGGCCCAAGTGCGCAAAGTACCGGTGAGCGAAGCCAAAGCCTTGGGCTTTTGGCACGATGAACTGCCCGAAGACAACCCCGCCCCCGACCCCCAAGGGCAGGTGGAAGTGCCGATGTGGCGCCACGCCATCATCAACATGCCGCACCCGTTGCTCAAAGATGGCTTGGTGATTTTGGACACCCCCGGCCTGAATGCCGTTGGGGCCGAGCCAGAACTGACCGTCAATTTGATTCCGCAAGCCCATGCGGTGGTGTTTATCTTGGGGGCCGATACCGGCGTGACGCGCTCAGACTTGGCGATTTGGCGCGAGCATCTGGCCAATCCGCAAGGCAGTAACGATGCCCGCTTGGTCGTCCTAAACAAAATAGACACCTTGTGGGATGCCCTCAACACACCCGAGTTGGTACGCGCACAATTGCAGCGCCAATGCGCTACCTCGGCCCAACTGCTGGGGGTGGCTACCAGCCAAGTGTTGCCGGTATCGGCACAAAAAGGGCTGCTGGCCAAAATTACCAACGATGAGGCTTTATTACAAGCCAGCGGCTTGCCCACGCTAGAGGCCGCTTTGGCCCACGGCATCATGGGACAGCGCCAAACCATTTTGCGCGCTGCAGTGGCCGCTGGGGTGGCCAATTTGAACGCCGAAATGGGCCGTGTCTTCAACATTCGCCGCCGCGACTTGGATGACCAGATGCTAGAGCTGCGCAGTTTGCGTGGCAAAAATGCCTCGGTGATTGAATCGATGCGCAGCCGGATTGAACAAGAGCAAACCGAGTTCAATTACAGCGCCGCCAAAATACAGGCCGTGCGCACCGTGCATCTGAAGCTGCTGCAAGATGTGTTTCAACAATTGGGGGCCAAGGCACTGAAAGAGCAGATGCGTGCTTTGGTCGATGCCCTGCAGCAAAAGGGCCTGAAGCTGGGCGTGCGCAAGCAATACATGCAAACCTTTGAGCATTTGTGTGCCACTTTAGATGCCGCCCAAGCCTCAGCCACCGAGATCCAAGCCATGCTGGGGGGTACGTTCAACCAGCTCAATGCCGAGTTTGGCTTTTCTTTGCAAGTGCCTGCCGCCCCACGCATGGAGCAATTTGCCGCCGATTTGCTGCGGATCCAAGAAAGCCATTTGCAATACCTGAGCTTGGGCAACGCCCTGAAACTGGCCAACCCTGACTTTGCCGAGCGCTTAGGCCGGGCGCTGTTTATGCGCGTGCGGGCCGTGTTTGAATCGGCAGCCAATGATTTAGAGCTGTGGAGCAAAACCGCTACTGCCCAATTGGATGCCCAACTGCGCGAGCGGCGGCGCAGTTTTACCCGCCGCATCGAGGCGGTAGATCGCATTCAATCTGCCGCCAGTGGTTTGGTGGAACGGATTACCGAAATCGAAGAAAGCGAAGCCACGCTGGCCCATTTAGAGCAACGCTTGCAAGCACATACCCAGCAATTGTTGGCGCTGTCCGGAGTAACCCCTGAAACGCCAGCCGAAGACACCGCCACGGTGACTGCTACATGAGCAGTTTGGCCGATAAGGTGGTGGCGTGGCAGGCCCAGCATGGCCGCCAGCACCTGCCTTGGCAACAAACGCGTGATCCGTACCGCGTTTGGTTGTCCGAAATCATGTTGCAGCAAACCCAAGTCAGCACCGTGCTGGGTTACTACGAGCGCTTCTTAGCCCGTTTCCCAGACGTAGCCGCCTTGGCTGCCGCCTCGCAAGACGACGTGTTGGCGCTGTGGAGTGGTTTGGGCTACTACAGCCGGGCCCGCAATTTACACCGCTGTGCCCAAGTGGTGGTCGCGGAGCATGGCGGCCAGTTCCCGCGCACCGCAACCCAGTTGGCGCAATTGCCCGGCATAGGGCGCTCTACCGCTGGGGCGATTGCGGCCTTTTGTTTTGCCGAGCGCGTGCCCATTTTGGATGCCAATGTGCGCCGCGTTTTAACGCGGGCACTGGGTTTTGCCGCCGATTTGGCCTTGGCCGCGCACGAGCGCCAATTGTGGGATGCCGCCCAAACCCTGTTGCCGCACAGTGATTTGACCCACACCATGCCGCGCTATACCCAAGGGCTGATGGATTTGGGCGCGACAGTGTGCTCAGTGCGCAAGCCCAGTTGCCTCCTATGCCCCTTGAACAGCGAATGCGTGGCCTTGGCCGAAGGCGAGCCGGAACGCTACCCGGTAAAAACACGCAAGTTACAGCGCCAAGCCCAATCGTGGTGGTTGCTGTGGTTGCAAGATGCCCAAGGACGGGTTTATTTGCAACAGCGCCCCAACCAAGGCATTTGGGCTGGCTTGTATTGTTTGCCTGTGCAGGCCTCGGCGGCGGCGGTGGCCGAACACCCGGCGCTGGCACAAGCGCACACGGTAGAGCACCTACCAGCCTTTGTGCATGTACTCACGCACCGCGATTTGCACCTGCATCCGGTGCGCTGCCTGATGGATGCTGATGCGCCCGATGTTGCGCTGGCAACAGCCACAGACGGTGCTTGGTTTTCGGCCCAAGAATGGCCCCAAATGGGGCTGCCTGCCCCGATTCGCAAATTATTGACTGTTGGTTAAATACACCCACAGCCCCGGTTAATGAAGATTTTGTTTGTTCACCCCTATTTTCCGGGGCCATTTGCGGCATTGGCCGCCCATTTAGCTGCCGATGCCAACCATACCGTGTTGGCCTTGGTGACAGCCCAGACTGAGCCGGTGGCGGCATGGCAAGGCGTGACCTTGGTGGCTTGCCCCGCGCCGCGCGCAGCAGCCACCAACTTGCACCCGTGGTTGCAAGACATAGAACGCCAAACCCTGCGCGCCGAGGCCGCAGGTCAAACCGCCTTGCACTTGCAAGCACAGGGCTTTACGCCCGATGTCATCATCGCGCACCCGGCTTGGGGCGACAGTCTGTTCTTGAAAGAAATCTGGCCGCAGGCCAGGCTTGGGCTGTATGCCGAGCTGTTTTACCAGCCTAACCGCATCGCCGCTGGCTTTGATCCAGAGTTTCCGGCCCCCAGCCCCTTGGTGGGCGCAGCGTTGCGGCTGAAAAACCTACCCCATTGGCTGCATTGGCAAGAAATGGACGCAGCGTGGAGCCCCACGCAATGGCAAGCCGATAGCTTTAGCCCGGCCTTGTCACCACAGCAGCAAATCACCGTGATTCGGGATGGCATCGACACCCAAGCCATCGCCCCGAACCCCGACATCAGCCTCACCCTCGGGGCTGATCTGGCCCTGACCCGCGCCCAAGAAGTGGTCACGTTTGCCAGCCGCACGCTGGAGCCTTGCCGTGGTTTTCATGTCTTCATGCGCTGCCTGCCCAAGCTGTTGCGCTTACGCCCCCAAGCACACGTTATTCTGGCCGGTGGCACCGAAGGCGGCTATGGCCCCCGCCCTGCCAACGGCCAAAGTTGGCGCGAGTTGCTGGTGCAAGAACTACAAACGCAGCTGGCACCTGCCGATTGGGCACGGTTGCATTTTGTCGGGCAGGTGCCCCATGCCAGTTTGATCGGCCTGTTGCAACTATCGAGCGTGCATGTGTACCTGAGCTACCCGTTTGTGCTGGGCCGCAGCTTGTTAGAAGCGATGAGCGTAGGCTGTGCGCTGGTGGGCAGCAACACCGCACCCGTGCGTGAAGTGCTGGAACACGACCAGAACAGTTTATTGGTAGATTTTTTTGATACAGCAGCGTTGGCACAAACTGTGGCCGACTTGCTGACCGATGCCCCCCTGCGCCAGCGCTTGGGCGCGCAAGCCCGGCAATGGGTGCAAACCCATGCCGACCTGCACCAAGTGACGCTGCCGCAGCAACTGCAATGGCTGCAGGCGCTGGCAGCTGGGGCCGTACCGGCCACCGCCAGCCAAGAGCCCACCGAGCAGCCTGCCCAGACTTGGCCCGAACTGGCCGAGCTGCGTCAATCCTTGGCTGAACTGCGGGCTTTACTGCAAGACCCGGCCGCCCGACCCGACTCAATCGTCGGCGCGCAAGGCTTGTAAAGCGGCCGCAACGTCTTGGGCCGTCACGCCCTCCACTGGGGCCAGTTGTGCGGCCACATCGGCCAGTGCGACCTCGCCCTGTTGTTGCAAACGTGCAATGGTTTGGCCCGCCTCTTTAGGCGCTGCAAAGCCGGTGCTTTGCAAGAGCAGACGGCCATCCGCAGCCAGCAATTTGAAATAAAACTGCCCATCGCTGTCGCGGTATTGCTTAAAAGCAGGCTTGGCTACTTTGGCCGCCTTGGCAGGTGCAGCGCTGACCACTTGCACCAAGCTACGCAGGCCTACCGCATGGCGCAACTCGCGGATAAAAGGCGTAGCCAAGGCCCGAGCACGCTCGGCCCCGGCCAGTAAGGTGCGTTCAATCCGGGCTGGATCCGCAACCAAGGCTTCGTACTCGGCCCGCATTGGGGCGATGACTTGATCCACACGCTCCAACAGCAATTTTTTCGCATCGCCCCAGGCAATACCATCAGCATAGGCTTGGCGCAGCGCGGCGGTCTCGGCCTCGGTGGCAAAGGCTTGGTAGATTTGAAACAGGGCCGAGCCTTCCACGTCCTTCGGTTCGCCGGGCAGGCGCGAATCGGTCAGCAGGCCACCAATCAATTTTTGCAACTGCGCACGCGACGAAAACAACGGAATCGTGTTGTCGTAGCTTTTGCTCATTTTGCGCCCATCCAAACCGGGCAAGGTGGCAACGTTGTCGTCCACCACCGCTTCGGGCAGCACAAAATGCTCACCATACAGGTGGTTGAAGCTGCTGGCCATGTCGCGCGCCATTTCGATGTGCTGGATTTGGTCACGGCCCACCGGCACCTTGTTGGCCTTGAACATCAGAATGTCAGCCCCCATCAACACCGGGTACATGAACAAACCGGCCGTAACACCATCGTCTTGCTCGCGCCCAGCAGCAGCATTTTTGTCTTGGGCGGCCTTGTAGGCATGGGCACGATTGAGCAGGCCCTTGCCGGTCACGCAGGTGAGTAGCCAAGTTAGTTCAGGGATTTCAGGGATGTCGGACTGGCGGTAAAACGTGACCTGCTCAGGGTTGAGGCCCGCAGCCAGCCAACTGGCGGCAATCTCCAGCGTGGAGCGCTGGATACGCTGCGGGTCTTCACACTTGATGAGGGCGTGGTAATCGGCCAGAAAGTAAAAGCTCTCGACACCGGGGCGATGGCTGGCTGCCACAGCCGGGCGGATAGAACCGACAAAATTGCCCAAGTGGGGCGTGCCAGTGGTGGTAATGCCTGTAAGAAAGCGGGTGCTGCTCATCCGTTTGCGCGTGAACCCTCGGCACCGATGCCGGGGCGGTAAAGCGCAGAAAGCACAGCCTTCGGCGCTGTGGTGGCGTACCTGTCACGTCTATATTTGCCACCGGTTGATGCCTTGGCGGCAAGCGTACCACGGCCTAGCCTTCCACTAAATTTAAGGCGGTATTCATCTATCTGACCTACATTAGCTGGCATGACACAGCATTCTTCTCCTGTTTGGTCTTTTCTGAACCTGCGCGGCAAAGCTTGGGCTGCGCTGTTGTGCGGTGGCGCACTGCTAGCAGCCACACCGGCCCAAGCCAGCGCCCCGAAAGAAAAAGTGTTTTGTACCAACGCTCCACGCGCGCAATGGATCTCCGAAGCGCAAGCACGCGAGCGCTTTCGGGCGCAAGACTATGTGTTGGTGAAATACAAAGTCTCTAGCGGTAACTGCCACGAGTTTTATGCGGTCGATGCCCAAGGCACGGTGGTAGAAAGCTACCTCCACCCCATCACTGGCGAGGCGGTACGCACCACGCGGGTGCCCGTGCCTACCCCCGTCAAGTCGGCACCCAGCCCGGAGCCGCGTAATCCTTAACCGCACTCTCTAACGCTACCCAAGGCTTGGTTTGGGCACTCGGGTGGCGTGGCACGGGGGTAGCAACCGCCGACTCCTGACGGAGCTTGAACACCGCCACGGTCTGCACCAATTCTTGTGCTTGCAACTTCAGGCTAGAAGCAGCTGCAGCCATTTCTTCGACCAAGGCGGCATTTTGCTGGGTGGTTTGGTCCATCTCGGTCACGGCCTGCCCCACCTGTTCTACGCCCGCACTTTGTTGCACACTGGCCGCGCTGATTTGTCCCATCAAATCGGTCACGCGCTGGATACTGGTCACCACCTCTTGCATGGTGCTGCCGGCCTGATCGACCAAGGCCGTGCCCTGTTCAACCCGGGCGACGCTGGCGGTAATCAATGCCTTGATTTCTTGGGCTGCCTGCGCAGAACGTCCAGCCAAAGAGCGCACCTCTCCGGCCACCACAGCAAAGCCGCGCCCTTGTTCCCCGGCCCGTGCAGCTTCCACCGCGGCGTTCAGTGCCAAGATGTTGGTTTGGAAGGCGATGCCATCAATCACGCCGATGATGTCGGTAATCTGCTTGCTGCCATCGTTGATCTGCCGCATGGTATCGACCACTTGGGCCACCACCTGCCCGCCTTGGAGTGCCACGCCAGAGGCGTTGCGCGCCAAATCGTTGGCCCGCTTGGCATGATCGGCATTGTGTTTGACCGTTGAGCCCAGTTCTTCCATGGAAGCGGCGGTTTGTTGCAGGGCGCTGGCTTGGCACTCGGTACGCACGGACAAATCGTGGTTACCGCTGGCAATCTCGGCGCTGGCGTTAGAGACAGTCTCTGCCCCTTGGCGCACCGAAGACACCACTTGAATCAACTGCTCTTGCATGGCCTGCATGTGGGCCATCAGGCTGGTACGGTCGCCGGGCCGCAGTTGGATTGCATGCCCCAGATCACCTTGGGCGATGGCTTGGGCCAAGGCGGCAGCGTCTTTCGGTTCGCCGCCCAGTTCGCGCATCAGATTGCCAATCATCAGCCCAGCAATCAAGGCCAAGAGGGCTACCGACACCAAACCCAAACCAACCATGAGGGCGCGGGTGGTATGAAAAGCACGGTCGGCTTTTTCAGCATCGGCGGCCATCAGATCGGCTTCAAATTGGATCAGCTGCTGCACCGCTGTTTTGTAGCGCACCAGTATCGGACGCAAATGGCTGCCCAAATAGAGTGTGGCCTCGTCGTTTTGGCCCGCCTTGGCCAAAGCGATCAACTGTTCTTGCCCGGCCAGATACTGCGCCCGGATCTCCATGACTTGCTGCAAGCGTTGCTTGCCTTCGGGCAACACAATGGTCTGTTGCAACTGCTCAAGTTTTGTACTGATGGCTTTGCGCGCTGCATAGACGCTCTCGATCTGCTGCTGACGGTCGGCAGCCTCGTTGCTGAGCAACAGATTGCGCAGGGCGATGGCGATGTTGTTGGTTTCATTCAGGATGTCAATCGACTCGGACACTTTGGGCCAGCGGTCGCTGATGACCAAAGAAAAATCGTCGTTGGCCGCTTTTTGCTGCATCAATCCATAGCCGATGATGACCATCAACAACAGGCTGATGATGCCAAAACCTATCGACAGGCGGGTGGACAACTTCAGATTTTTCATTTTTTGTCCTAAACAAAAACTTATTTGTTCACACTGTATGCAGTAAAACTTGCATAGTCAATCGGTTTTCAAATTTTTTGTATTAGACAAAATAAAACCTGCGCACCAACAGCACACCCCACCATCCGGCCATTGAGGCCATAAAAAAAGCCGACCCTGGGGTCGGCTTGTTCAGATAGCTGAAGCAGCTCCGGCGAATCAACGCTCGTCAAAACTGATCGTCACTTGCTCGCTGGTGGGGCGGGCTTGACAGCTCAGCACAAAGCCTTGGGCGATTTCATCGGCTTCCAAGGTGTAGTTTTTGTCCATCGTGACAGAACCACACAGCACCTTAGCGCGGCAGGTGCAACAGACACCGGCTTTGCAGGAGAACGACAAATCCAGACCTGCATCCAAACCCACATCCAGCACACGCTCAGTCGAGGCCATGGTCATGTGGTGCTCGGTGCCATCGACTACGATGGTCAGTTGCACGGTGCGCGCAGCCGATGCCTTAGGAGCATCAATGCTGACCACTTGGGCACCCGCAGGGGCACCGGCGCTGAAGCGCTCGCTGTAGACCCGGTTGGCAGGCACACCGGACTCGACCAGGGTTTTTTCCACCGCATCCATCATCGGCTCGGGGCCGCAGATGAACACTTCATCCATGCTCTTGACGGGCAGGAAGGCGGCGATCAGAGCGCGCACCTTATCGCCATCAATCAGGCCTTGCAGCAAGTCCACTTCTTGGGCTTGGCTGGACAGAATGTGGATCATGGTGAAGCGACCGGCAAAGCGGTCCTTCAGGTCTTGCAGCGCCTCGTTGAACATGACGGTGGCCATGTTGCGGTTGCCATAGACCAAGGTGAACTTGGACTCGGGCTGCTCTTCCAGCGTGCTGGCAGCAATCGACAAAATCGGGGTAATGCCCGAACCACCAGCAAAACCAACGCGGTGGATAGCGCGCTGCTTTTTGACCACAAAGCGGCCATCGGGGGTCATCACCTTCAGGGTGTCACCGGCTTTGATGGACGTGGTGGCCCAGTTGGAGAACAGGCCGTTTTCTACCGCGCGAATACCGACTTCGATTTCGCCTTGCTTGGTCAAACGGCTGCGCGGGCTGCTGATGGAGTAGTTGCGGCGCACATCTTGGCCGTTGATGGTGGCGCGCAGCGTCAGGAATTGGCCCGGCTCAAACGCGAAAGCCTCGCGCAGGTTGGCAGGAATGTCAAACGTGATGGACACCGCACCAGCCGCTTCCGGGCTGACGCGCTTGACCTTGAGTTCATGGAAATGGGGGGCAGACATGCTGGCGTTTCCGGATGGTGATAAGGCGTTAATACGGTTTGAAATAATCAAACGGTTCTTGGCAATCTAGGCATTTGTACAGCGCTTTGCAAGCGGTAGAGCCAAAATGCGAAGACTCTACAGTATGGGTGGAACCACAATGGGGGCAGGGCACGGCCGGGGCTGACTCAGCCGCCCCGCGCACAAAGCGCAACACGCTCTCGCCCGCTTCGCGCCCTGGGGCACAGCTGTGGCCCGGCGGCGCAATACCATAAGCGCGCAGCTTCTCTTTGGCAATCTCGCTCATCCAGTCGGTCGTCCAAGCGGGGGCCAGTTGCGTGACGACCTTGGCCTGCAAGCCAGCGGCTTGCAGGGTGGCGCGCACGTCGTCTTCAATCTGGCCCATCGCTGGGCAGCCGCTGTAGGTGGGGGTGATGACCACCTCCAGCCCGTCGGCACCCTGACGCACATCGCGCAGGATACCCAGTTCACGCAACGACACTACCGGAATTTCCGGGTCGGCCAAGGTTTCTAGGGCAGCCCAAGCTGCCTGTATGGCATCGGCGGGGGTGACAACGGTGTTCATGGTGTTTACCAGGTAGCGTTAGGATGGGCGCGGGCCAAGCTTTGCATCTCGGTCAGCAGGAAACCCAGGTGCTCAGAGTGCAGGCCGTTCTTGCCTTGGGTGACGTAGCCATCGGCAGCAGGGCGCTTGAGGGTCGCTTCAGCCAAAGCATCATCGACCAAAGCATCCCATTGTGCGCGCAGGCTGGCCACGTTCACACCCACGCCGGCGGCGACGGCAGCGCTTTCGATGCTGCTGTCTGTCCAGAACTCTTGGGTGTAAGGCATCAGGTGATCCAACGCAGCTTGCACGCGGGCGTGCGACTCGTCGGTACCATCGCCCAAGCGGATCAGCCAGTCACGCGAGTGGCGCAGGTGGTAGCGCACCTCTTTGAGCGACTTGGCTGCAATCGCGGCCAATTGCTCATCTTTAGACTGCTGCAGGGCTTCCCACACCAGCACCATCAAGGCGCTGTAGAGGAAGTTGCGCACGATGGTGGTGCCATAGTCCATATCGGTCTTGGCGTAACCCACCAGGGCGCTGTGGTGCGGCAGTTCCAGCAAGGTGTAGTTGCGGAAATCGGGCACATCGCGGAAGTAGGCCAGCTTGTCTTCGGTGGCATCGCCACCCAGAGCCACAGCCGCTTGTTGGTACAACAAGCGCGCCTGACCGATCAAGTCGAGGCTGACGTTGGCCAAAGCAATGTCTTCCTCGATGACGGGGCCGTGGCCGCACCATTCGGCGTTGCGCTGGCCCAACACCACGGCGTTATCGGCCAGGTGCAACAGGTAGTTGGCGGTTGCGCTCATGATTACATGTGCCCCACTTCTTCGGGAATCTCGTAGAAGGTCGGGTGACGGTAAATTTTGTCCGCAGCCGGATCAAACAACTCGCCCTTGTCGTCGGGGTTGCTGGCCGTGATTTGGGCCGAAGGAATCACCCAGATGCTCACGCCTTCTTGGCGGCGGGTGTACATGTCACGGGCCATTTGCAGCGCGTGCTGAGGGTCCGAGGCGTGCAGGCTACCGCAGTGCTTGTGATCCAAGCCTTGCTTGCTGCGAACAAAAACTTCCCACAGGGGCCAATCTTTCAGTGCAGGGGTGCTCATGCTGCTTCCTTCATTGCGCGTTGTTGCTGTTTACGGGCGTGGGCCAGGGCGGCATCGCGCACCCATTGGCCGTCGTTGTGCGCTTTCACGCGGGTCGAGAGACGCTCTTTGTTGCACGGGCCGTTGCCGTTGACCGTGTTCCAGAACTCGTCCCAATCGATTTGGCCGTAGTCGTAGTGACCACGTTCTTCATTCCACTTCAGATCCGGGTCGGGCAGAGTGACACCCAACACCTTGGCCTGAGGCACGGTGGCATCGATAAATTTTTGGCGCAGGTCGTCGTTGGAGACGCGCTTGATACCCCAACGCATCCCTTGGGCGCTGTGCGGGCTGTCGGCATCTGGGGGGCCAAACATGGCCAGGCACTTCCACCACCAGCGGTTGACGGAGTCTTGCACCATCGCCTTTTGCTCGTCGGTGCCGCGCATCATCACCAGCAGGGCTTCGTAGCCTTGGCGTTGGTGGAACGATTCTTCCTTGCACACGCGGATCATGGCGCGCGAGTAAGGGCCATACGAGCAGCGGCACAGCGGCACTTGGTTCATGATGGCAGCGCCATCGACCAACCAGCCAATCGTACCTACGTCAGCCCAGTTGAGCGTGGGGTAGTTGAAGATCGAGCTGTACTTGGCCTTGCCCGAGTGCAGGGCATCGAGCAGGTCAGCACGGCTGACACCCAAGGTTTCAGCGGCGCTGTACAGGTACTGGCCGTGACCACCTTCGTCTTGCACCTTGGCGATCAGGATGGCCTTGCGCTTCAAGCTAGGAGCGCGGCTAATCCAGTTGCCCTCGGGTAGCATGCCGACGATTTCGCTGTGGGCGTGCTGGCTGATTTGGCGAATCAGCGTTTTGCGGTAGGCATCTGGCATCCAATCTTGCGGCTCAATGCGGCCATCGGCATCGATGCGCGCATTGAACTTTTCCATCAACTCTGGTGGCTCGGCAGGAGCCACAGCTTTGATGTGTTTTTGGCCGGGCTCATCCGGCACACTGAACGATTGCGTGTACATGGCGATTAACTCCTTGAAGGTTGAGGCCAATACGGTGGGGGAAAAATCAGAGCAGCCAAGCGGGCGTGCGCTTTTCTAGGAATGCGCCAATGCCTTCTTTGGCTTCGCTGGTAGCGCGCTGGCGCGCAATGCGCTGGGCCGTTTCTTCACTGACGGCATCGTCAATCGGGCGGCCATCGACCGCAGCGATCAAGTCTTTGGCGGCTTTTTGTGCCAACGGTGCGCCCACAATCAAGGGTTCGATCAGGGCCGCGATGGTGGCATCCAACTGCTCGCGCTCACACACTTCGGTCACCAAGCCCATCGCCAAGGCCCGTTGGGCCGAGAAGCGCTCACCACTTTGGAAGTAGCGCAGCGCATGGCGCGGGCCAATGGCGCGCAGCACATAGGGGCTGATGACCGATGGGATGATGCCGAACTTGACTTCGGAAGTGGCAAAGCTGGCATCCGTGCTGGCCACGGCCATATCACAGGCTGCGGCCAAACCGGTGCCGCCGCCCAAAGCTGCTCCTTGCACACGGGCCACCGTAGGCTTGGACATGCCCGACAGGGCGCGCAGCATGCGAGCGAACTTGCGCGCATCGGCACGGTTTTCTTCCTCGGTGAAGGCAGAGGCGCGCTTCATCCAATTCAAATCCGCACCGGCCGAGAAATGCTTGCCACGTCCGGCCAAGACCACCACCCGTACCGAGGCATCGGCATCCAATTCGGCGCAGGCTGCGCCCAAGTCGGCAATCAGTTGTTCGTCAAAGGCGTTGAACACGTCGGGACGATCCATCCAGATCGTGGCTACGCGGTCTTGGCGCTCAATGCTCAGGGTTTGGTACATGGTGAAAGTGGCTCGCAGTCAGAGGTTCAAAGGGTTATTGCTGCAACAGGCTCCATTTGCCATCCTTGACTTCCAACAGGCGGAAGGCGGACAGGTTCAGGCCCATGTGGTCGGTGGCCGACATATTGAAAGTGCCGCTGGTGGCAACAAAGCCTTTGGTCGACTCCAAGGCATCGCGCACCTTGGCCTTGTCGGTGCTGTTGGCACGCTTCATGGCATCGACGGTCAGCATCAAAGCGTCGTAGGCGTAACCACCAAAGGTGGACACTTCGGACTTGTAGCGGGTCTTGTAGGCCAGGTCGTAGGCAGACACCACGGCCTTTTGTGGGTCGTTGGCGGGCAGTTGCTCAGGAATCAACTGAGCGGGCGAGGGCAAGCGCACGCCTTCGGCGGCCGGGCCAGCCAACTTCAGGAACTCATCCGAAGCCACGCCATGCGATTGGTACAGCGGCAGGGCAATACCCAATTGCTTGTAGTTTTTGGTGACGATGGCTGGGCCTTGACCCAAACCAAAGACGAACACTGCTTGCACACCGGCGGTGTTCTTGATTTTGGTCAGCTGGGGGCTCATGTCGGTGTCTTTGGCACCGTAGGTTTCATTCGCGACCAGTGTGATGCCATATTTGGCCGCCACGGCTTCGGTTTCTTTCTTGCCCGATTGACCAAAACCCGAGGTTTCCGACAGCAGCGCCACCTTGGTCAGGCCGCGCTTTTTCATGTCTTCAAACACTTTTTCAGCCGCCATACGGTCGGTGTGGGGAGTCTTGAACACCCATTTCTTCACCGGCTCGATCACCACCACAGCACCGGCCAAAGAGATGAACGGGGTTTCGGCCTTGGTGACCAGCGGCACCATCGACATGGTGGCCCCAGTGGTGGTGCCACCGATAATCACGTCCACCTTGTCATTGTCGATCAGGCGCTTGGTAAAACCATTGGCCTTGTTGGCATCACTGCCATCGTCGTAATGCACCAGCTCCAGCTGACGACCCAGCACGCCACCCTTTTTGTTCAGGTCTTCGACGTACATTTGCAGGGTTTTCAGCTCAGGGTCGCCCAAGAAGGCAGCCGGGCCGGTGACAGACAACACCGCACCGATTTTGATCGGGTCAGCGGCCTGTGCCATGAGAGCGCCCAAGGCCAAGGTGGCACCGACAGCGATTTGCTTGAGTTGGAATTTCATTTTGTCTCCTGTTGAAATAGGTCTTACTGAAAAGTCTCAGAGGGTTCTCAGACGCGCTCGATCACCATTGCGATACCTTGACCCACGCCAATGCACATAGTGCAAAGGGCGTAGCGGCCACCGCGGCGGGCGAGTTCGTAACTGGCGGTCGTGACCAAACGGGCACCACTCATACCCAGCGGGTGGCCCATCGCAATGGCCCCACCGTTGGGATTGACGTGTGCTGCGTCATCGGACAAGCCCAAATCGCGCAGTACCGCCAAGGCTTGGGCAGCAAAAGCTTCGTTGAGTTCAATCACATCCATCTGCGCCAGCGTCAGGCCGGTTTGGGCCAACACCTTGCGCACGGCGGGAGCGGGGCCAAAGCCCATGATGCGCGGGGCCAAACCAGCGGTCGCCATACCGACCACACGGGCACGCGGGGTCAGGCCATAACGCTTGGCGGCATCTTCCGAGGCCAACAGCACAGCGCAAGCACCATCGTTCACGCCCGAGGCATTGCCTGCGGTCACGCTCAAATCGGGGCCATTCACGCCCTTGAGCTTGGCCAGCATCTCGAGCGTGGTTTCGGGGCGCGGATGCTCGTCGGTGGTGACGACGGTAGGCTCACCCTTTTTGCGCGGAATGCTGACGGGCACCAGCTCATCAGCAAAGCGGCCTGCAGCGTGGGCTGCAGCCCAGCGTTGTTGCGAACGCAGGGCAAAGGCATCTTGATCCGCACGGCCAATCTGGAACTCTTCGGCCACGTTGTCCGCCGTTTGCGGCATCGAGTGCGTGTCGTAGAGCTTCTTCATCAAAGGATTGGGAAAGCGCCAACCAATGGTGGTGTCATAGACTGCATTGCTGCGGCTAAAAGCGCTGTCGGCCTTGGGCATGACAAACGGTGCGCGGCTCATGCTTTCCACGCCACCGGCAATCATCAGGCTGGCTTCACCGGCCTTGATGGAGCGGGCTGCCAAACCGATGGCATCCATACCGGAGCCGCACAGGCGGTTGACGGTGGTGCCGGGCACTTCCACTGGCAGACCTGCCAACAGGCCAGACATGCGAGCGACGTTGCGGTTGTCTTCACCCGCTTGGTTGGCACAGCCATAGATGATGTCATCCACAGCTTTCCAATCTACTTGCGGGTTGCGCTCCATCAGTGCCTTGAGCGGCACTGCGCCCAGATCATCGGCACGCACCGAGGACAGTGCGCCGCCGTAGCGACCAATCGGGGTGCGAATCGCGTCACAAATATAGGCTTGGGTCATGCAGTATCTCCTCAGGCTTGCTTAGGACGCTCGTCAAACACGCGGCGCGCTTTACCCGTCAGGGTGCGTGGCAGGGCGTTGGCCTCAAACACGTTCACCTTGGTCGAGATGCCAACGATGGTTTTGATGTGGTGTTGCAACTCTTTAGCCACCTGTTGCACTTCGGCGGCGCTGAGTTGACCGGTCAGGCTTTGTTGCAATTCGCAGCGGATTTCTACGTTGTCCAAGTGGCCGTCACGGCTCAGGTGAATTTGGTAGTTGCCCGACAGACGGTTGTCGCGCAGGATTTGCTCTTCCACTTGGGTCGGGAACACGTTCACGCCACGCACAATCAGCATGTCGTCCGAGCGACCAGTGATCTTGCCCATGCGGCGGAACGAGCGTGCTGTGGGTGGCAACAGGCGGGTCAGGTCGCGGGTGCGGTAGCGAATGACGGGGAAGGCTTCTTTGGTCAGCGAGGTGAACACCAATTCGCCCAGTTCGCCATCGGGCAGCACTTCACCGGTGTCGGGGTTGATGATTTCGGGGTAGAAGTGGTCTTCCCAAATCACGGGGCCGTCTTTGGTTTCGATGCACTCGCAAGCCACGCCGGGGCCCATGACTTCGGTCAGGCCGTAGATGTCGATAGCGTCAATGCCGAGTTTCTTCTCGATTTCGGCGCGCATGCCTTCGCCCCAAGGCTCGGCACCAAAAATACCCACTTTGAGCGAGATTTCTTCGGGCTTGATGCCTTGGCGCTCAAACTCTTCGGCAATCACCAACGAATACGACGGCGTGACCATGATGGCATCGGGCTTGAAGTCCATGATTTGCTG
>CAYZGT010000001.1:0-196095 GCA_964478155.1 uncultured Simplicispira sp. | reverse complement strand
AACGTCTATGACAACGCGCTGGCCGCGGCTGAAGATGCAAGCGCTGCACAAGCAGCAGCAGGCCAGGCTGGTCTACATGCCAGTGCTGCTGGAACTGCTGCCGTTGCAGCCGCAGACAGCGCGCTGACCGCATTGGCAGCAGAGGCTTCTGCAGCTAGTTTGGTTGAAAAATATCTTGAAACCAGTGCAACTGACCCAACTATCGGCAGAAATGGTGCAGTTTTGGTGGATGGTAATTGGTATGTCAATACCATTTCTGGTTTGCAACGTGCATACACAGTTGCCAATGGCTGGAAAAACGGAATTTCAGTGATTGCCGGTGTTGAATCCATCAATGGTCTGCAAGGGGCTATTACATCTCCAACGCAGGCTGAGGCGGAAACTGGAGTCGAAGCAACAAAGCCAATGAGCGCGCTGCGTGTTAAACAGGCTATAGCCGCCCAGAGAGCCTTTGCTAACCAAACTGAAGCTGAAGCCGGCACCAATACTACAAAGGTGATGTCGCCGCAACAAGTTGCTCAAGCTATTGCAGCGCTGACACCTAAAAGCTTTCAAATTGGTGACACTTTAACGACTGCACAATCACTTTCATCGCCGACCTGGCTAGCATGTGATGGTTCCATATATCTTCAATCCAGCTATAGTGAACTTTTTGCATTAATAGGCACTATAGCTAACGGCACTGAAGCTGTTTTTGGAGGTAATCACGTAACCAACAGTCCATCATACGGCCCTTGGAAACAGGCTGCTATGGGTTCCATAGTAGTCGCTGCCTGTTCTGGTGGTTACCCTATTGAGTATTCATTAGACCATGGAGCTACGTGGGTAAATTCTGGCACTACCTCATTAGGAAGTGCAGGAGTACACGCTCTAACCTCGGCTGGAACTAAATTCTTTCAGTTTGATAACAGTAATCAGTCTACAATTTTGTTGTACTCTTCTAATGGATCAGCATGGTCAACAGCTACTTTACCGACTAATAGCTTTTGGAGGACTATAGCCTTCGGTAATGGTGTATATGTTTTAACAAGTTCGACTACTGCTGCGGCTACAAGCGCTGATGGAGTGACATGGACTGCCAGAACTTTTCCGTCTGGGATTAACTATGTTCATTTTATTGGCGGAAAGTTTGTTGGATACGCTGCCGGTACTACAACAACGAGATATACAAGCGCAGATGGCGTAAATTGGACTACAAACTCAGGAGTGACTGCCATAGACATGAATGGCTCCCTGATACTAAACGGTCTTCTCTATCTTGTTTCTGGGGGCGCTGTGTTTAGAACCAGCTCTGACGGGCTAGCGTGGTCTGAAAGTCTTGCTTCTAGTCATGTCATAGATGGTCCATCTTTTGGTGTCTGTTACTCGAATGGAAGATTCTACGCTACAGGCGCTCCCACTGGAGCAACCAAAGTCGCAGCATCTTGGCCTATTTATAGTTACGACTTTATCAAGTGGTTCCCATTGTGCGGATCTAATGCTGCGAGCTTATTTATGAATCCAGTATCAACTGGGTCTTATATCGTATTCAGTATGTACTCTACCAGCACTACAACGCTAAGAATCAAAGAGTTTACCTACACTAAGGCTACGCAGTTTTGCACTCCGACACTGCCTAGATCGTCAAACCTGAAAACCTACATAAAGGCTAAATGATGATTTTATATACTTATGACGCTAATGGAAGTTACACAGGCGAATACCTCGTAGATAACAAAGATAGCCCAGTGCCTCCCGGCCTACTTGCACCACCTCCCTTGAGTATTCCAGAAGGAAAGCAGTGCGTTGCGCAGGATGGTGCTTGGGTTATTACTGACAAGCAAAAACTAAATATTGAAGATACTAAAATATCAATATTAAAAAATCTAAATTCTGAGTACGAAACTAGAGTGCAGAATTTAGCATTAGGCTATTCCAGTTTTGAGCGCGAGAGCTGGCCTGTGCAGACAGCGGAAGCCACGGCCTACTCTGCCGACCCGCTGGCACCGACACCGTGGCTTGATGCAGCCAGCGCAGCCCGTGGCATCGACAAAGCGGAACTCGCGGCGCGCGTGATCGCGATGGACACAGCCTACCGGCAGATTCACGGTGCTCTGACAGGTCACCGGCAAAAGCTGTGGGATCAAATTTATGCAGCACAAACGGCAGATGAACTGACTGCTATTGACGTGACGGCGGGGTGGCCCGCATGAAAACCCGATTGATCCTGCTGGCCCTAGTGCCACTGCTACTGGCCGCCAGTGTGCTGTGGTGGTTGCGATATGCCTGGGCATTGATCGCATCGCCCCGCCGGGCATGGTTGCTAGCCATCGCCAAAGACCAGTTGGCCAATGCAGCGCTTAACGGTGATGAAGACAAGACGATCAGCCACCGTGCCGCACTGGCCCGACGGACTGGCCGCCGTTGGGGCTGCGTGCTGTGTCGCTTGCTCGATGCGATAGACCCCAACCACTGCGAAAAATCCGTGGGGACATGATGCTCCACAAATTATTTCCCCACCGCCCGGCCACAGCGCCGGGTTTTTTTATGCCTGAAAGGATCGTGATGCCTGAACCCACCTCTACTTCCGCTGGCTTATCGCTGGCCGCGGTAGCCATTGCATTGTTGGGGCCGATGGCTGGCCCCTATGCGCTGATTGTCGCTACCGCTATGTCCGGAGCATTGTGGCCACTAAGTGTGGCAAATACCGCTTCGCGTGCGGCGGGCGCTTGGCTACTGCTTCGCTGCACGCTGACTGCCGTGGCCCTGACCTCGGCACTGGCCAAGTTGGCGGAGCAGCAATGGCAAATCCCAGCGATTGAATTTTTTGCGCCGGTGGCCTTCTTTATTGGTGCGATGGGCAATGGATGGCGACCGGTCTTTGACGCACTGGCTTTGGCTTTGCAGGCCCTGTCAGGCCGGGTTGGTACAACAAAGGAGAACAAGCAATGACTCTCCTGCTATTAGCCCACGAGCTGGCCTGCTTCGCGCTTTTTTCCTCTGTCTTTTGCCGCTTTGTGCGAACGACATGCCGCACCAAGCTAAGCATCCGGCTGGCATTTTGGCTCATGGGCATGGTGGCCTTGGCGGGCATGGTCATGCCGCTGCTGGGCGGTATGGTGTCGTGGTTCAGCGTGGCCATGACATGTGCCGTTTTAGCAGTGCAGTGGGTTACCGCCCACCACTGGCTCCACGGAACGCCCAATGAATTTTGCGCAATGGAGCACAAGCATGGTCACGCCTGAGACAGAAATCACCCCAGCCCAGTTGCAAAAGATCATGCAGTGCAGTGCCGCCCGCGCTGCCCTGTTTACGCCCCATATCAACCGTGCCTGCAAGCTGTTTGAAATCAACACGCCCGCCCGGATGGCTGCATTCTTGGCGCAGATTGGGCACGAATCGGGGCGACTGGTTTACACCTGCGAGATTTGGGGGCCGACCTTAGCGCAGCAAAAGTACGAAGGCCGCAAGGACTTGGGCAACACCCAGCCGGGGGACGGCAAGCGTTTCATGGGCCGCGGCCTGATACAAACCACAGGTCGGGCCAATTACCGCGCCACACATGACGGGCTCAATGAAGCACTGGAAGGCGTGCCCGATTTCGAGCAACACCCCACAGCCCTCGAATTGCCCGAGTGGGCCGCGCTGTCGGCTGCCTGGTACTGGCAGAGCCATGGCCTCAATGCGCTGGCCGACGGCGGCGCGTTCGATGCCATCACGCGCAAGATCAACGGCGGTACTAACGGCGCAGCAGATCGGCGGGCACTGTGGGCGGCAGCGAAAGATTGCTTGGGAGTTAGCACATGAACCCGCTGATGCTATTGATCATCATGGATCCTTGGTTTTACTGGAGAATGGCATGGGCCAATTGAATTTGGCCACTGTCACAGTGACTGTTGCCAGCATCCTGGCCAATGCTTGGCTGGCCCCAGCCTACCTATCACTGCGCGATCAGCTGGCCACCACCAAGGCATCGGTGAAAAGTGCGGAACAACAGCGCGACACCGCCCAGTTGGCCGCGCTGTCATGCGGTAATGCTGTGGACGATTTGCACAGGCTATCGACACAGCGCGCTCAAGAAGCCGCTGCTGCTCGAGATCAAAGCGCAGCACAGGCCAGTGTAGCTGCAAAACGGGCCGATGCGATTTTGACCGCCCCTGCTGCTGTGCCGGGTGACGATTGCCAAAGCGCCCAAGTGCGTGTTAATGCCTGGCTGCAAACGAGGACATGGCCATGATGGCGCGTTCTGCTACTGTAGTGGTATTGCTACTGGCCGGGTGTGGGGCCAAACCGGTAATCCAAGTGCAGCAGGTGAGGGTGCCGGTACCGGTGGCATGCCAAGAGCCAATACCTGATCGGCCCGTGATGCCTACCGAGGCACTACAGCCGCCGGTGGGACTGGATGCGTTTGCCCAAGCCGCCATAGCTGAGATTGAACGGCGTGAAGGCTATGAGCTGCAATTGTTGGCGGGGTTGCGAGCTTGCACTGTGCCAGTGGACTGAGTTGCTTATCATGCACTTTTTTCTGTTTAGTGCTACGAGAGTGCTACAGTGCTAAATAGAAATTAGAAAAAACCTTTTATAAACAATCAGTTGCCCAATAACTTTATCCAATCCAACATCGGCGCAACGCTCATGCGCCACGGTGAGGTAACGCTAGGATTTTCGGGGTTTTCTCTCTGAAACATCGAGTTTTTATATGGTGCTGTGAAGTGCTGTTTTGCGCTATTTCGGTGCTATTTTTTGCTATTTTTCTGTTAGCGGTGCTACATTGGTGCTACAGCGCAAGCGCAGCCTACATGGCGCAAATCCACCTCAAGAGCAGCGACAAGGCCGCCTTTGAAGAGATAGATGGGTATGATCACCCTTCTTCAGATTGTGGCCATCTAAGTGAAGTGGAGGCATTGCCCGTTGCCGAGCAGTAACACGGCAAGTGGGAGAGATTCTTCAGCGGGCCAACAAAGCATCCACCGCTTGAATATCGCTATCGCCTAAGTTGCCACTGGCTTGGCGCAGCTTGAGCGTTCCCATGAGGACGTTGTAACGGGCCACAGCCAAATCGCGCTTGGTTTGGTACAGCTGGCTTTGGGCGTTGAGCACATCCATATTGATACGCACCCCGACTTGGTAACCCAACTGGTTGGCTTCTAAGGCGCTTTGGCTCGATGCCTCTGCAGCTTCTAGCGCTTTGACTTGCCCTAAGCCTGATTGCACCCCATAAAAAGCGGCCCGTGCATTTTGTGCCACCGTGCGGCGCAGATTGTCTAAATCGGCGCGGGCTTTGCTTTCGAGCGCCAGCGTCTCTTTCACACGGTTTTGCACGGCAAAGCCAGCAAACAGCGGTACGTTCAGGGCCAAGCCAATGCTGGTGTTGTGGGTACGGCTAGCCACCCCCGGTGCGGTGATGGTGCCATTGGGGGCGCGCTGCACGTTGTAGCCAAGTTGCGCATCGAGGGTAGGTAAGTGGCCGGTTTCGGCTTTGCGGGTTTCTAGTTGGGCTACCTCTAAGGCAATGGCCGCTTGACGTACCAAGGGCTGGGTGCTTTCGGCTTGGGCCACCCAATGTTGCAGGTTGTCAGGTTGTACCTCCGGCAGCAACACCGGCTGTGCCAAAGGCAATGGCTGAAGCTTGCTTTGGCCGACCAATTGTTCTAGGGCCAAATTTTTGACTCGCAAATCGTTTTCAGCGGCAATTTCTTGCGCCAACACCAAGTCGTAGCGGGCTTGGGCTTCGCGGGTATCGGTAATGGTGGAGGTGCCGACTTCAAAGTTGCGTTTGGCGGCCGCCAATTGTTCGGACACCGCTGCTTTTTGCGCTTGTACAAAGGTCAGGGTGTCTTGGGCTGCCAGTACATCAAAATAAGCTTGGCTGACACGCACTAACAACTCTTGTGCTACCGCATCCAATTGTGCTTGCGCGGCATCAACCCCGCGCTGCGCTTGCTCTAAGCTGATGCGGTTGGCTGGCCGATACAAGGGCTGCGAAGCATTGATGCCCAAGTTTTGGTTGGTCAGGCCCACATTGCGCGGCAATTGGCTACCACCGTTTTCGGTGCGCGACACCCCCGCAGACAAGCCAGCACTGGGCAGTAAGCCAGCACGCGCTTGTTCTGCCCGGCGCTGGGCCGCTTCTAGCTGCGCTTGGGCGGCTTGCCAAGGCGCATCGTATTGGCGCGCAGATTCCACCAAGGCCCGCAGGCTTTGGGCTTGTACGGGCGCTGCCCAAGCAGCAGCCAGTGCCAAGGTCAGGGGCAACAATGGACGGAAAAAGCGCATGGCAATAGACTCAGAATTTAAAGGTGGAGGGCTGGGCAAAACCCTGCAGACGTGGCGAGGTCGTGTCCCAAGGCTGGGTGGTTTCAAAGAGCGCACCTTTGCGCTGCACAATCGTCATACGCATGACGGGGAAATCTCCCACAATCGCCGCCAAACGACCACCATCGTTGAGTTTGGCCAGCAGTTCGGGTGGTACTTCAGACACCGAGCCGCTGAGCACGATCACATCAAATGGGCCTTCGGGCAGCGGATCGCGCGAGCCATCGCCTTGGCGCACTTTGGCATTGGTGATGCCAGCACGTTGCAGGTTAGCACGGGCTTTTTCTACCAAGTCGGGCTCAATGTCTAAGGCCAACACTTGGGCACCGGCGCTGGCGAGCAACGCGGCCATATAACCAGAGCCTGCACCAATTTCTAGCACTTTTTCGTGCTTGCGCACTTTCAAATCATTGAGCAGGCGGGCTTCGATTTTGGGGGCCAACATACATTGGCCGGTGCGAATGCCCTCTTCGGGCGTGCCATGCAGCGGGATTTCCATGTCCATAAAGGCCAGATGGCGATAGGCCAGCGGTGCAAAATCTTCGCGGCGCAGGCTGTGCAGCAGCTCCAGCACGTCTGCGTCATACACGTTCCACGGCCTGATTTGCTGCTCGACCATGTTGTAGCGCGCTTGCTCAATCGGGTCATTGGTGTGGATGGAAGACGTGTTCAGGGGCATGTTCATGGAAAAAATCTCCGCAAGGGGCAGTTCAGGGTCAAGCCCCTGATTTTAGGGTGCCCGGCCTGCTCTGGCAGTCCAGCAGTCCGTGCAACAACAGATTGATTTGGTTTTCTAGGTGCTGTTGTGGCGACAACGTCAGGGCATCGGGCACACACGCCATGCTGGCATGGCGCGATAGGGTTAAAAACAACAAGGGAGCCACCACTGCATACACCGCCGAATCCAAATCGGGGATGTGGAATTCCCCACTGTCGAGGCCCCGCTGCAAAATGCGCCGGATCAGGGCGTGGCCCGGTGCGCTCACTTCATGTTGGTAAAACTGGGCAATCTCTGGGAAGTTACCTGCCTCGCACAGTATCAGCTTGGTGATGCCTGAAGCTTTCGTGGCCCCCACATGTTCCCACCACGATTGGTAGCAATAGCGCAGCATGTCGGCGCTGCTGCCCTGAAAGGTCTCAAATTCTTGGTTCCATTGCTGAAAGCGGATGCCAATGTTGTGGCGCACCACCGCATTGAACAAATCGGCCTTGCTCGGAAAGTACAAAAACAGCGTGCCTTTAGACACACCCGCGCGCGCAGCCACCGCCTCGACTTTGGTTGCGGCATAGCCTTTGTCGATGAACAAATCTAAAGCAGCATCCAGCAATTCGGCAGGACGAGCTTGTTTGCGGCGCATGCGCGCGCGCACAGGCTGGAGGGGCAAAGCATGGGACAGATTAGAGGGCACGCAGCAACAGTTTTTAATGACTATCTGGTTATTAATGTAATCACCTAGTCGCCTAGCGTCAATGGTTTCGCTAGACAATGCAGGTATGACTACTTTGCAACACATTACCTTGGGTGGCGGCTGCTTTTGGTGTACCGAGGCCGTCTTTACCCGTCTGCGCGGCATCCACAGCGTACAAAGTGGCTACGCCAATGGTCACACCTCCCGCCCCAGCTACGAACAGGTCTGCAGTGGCAGCACGGGCCATGCCGAGGTGGTGCAACTGGCTTTTGACCCGGCCACGATTGGCTTGGAGCAAATTTTGCAGGTGTTCTTTGCTACCCACGATCCCACGACCCTGAACCGCCAAGGCCACGATGTGGGCACGCAATACCGCAGTGCCATTTACTGGCACCAGCCGGAACAAGAAACGTTGGCGCACGCCTTGATCGCTGACATGACCGCCGAAGGCTTGTGGGAGGCTCCGATCGTGACCGAAGTTGCCCCTTTGCAAACGTTCTGGCCCGCAGAAGACTACCACCAACAGTATTACGCCCGCCATCCCGGGCAAGGTTATTGTGCGGCGGTGATTGCCCCCAAGCTAGCCAAGTTTCGCCAAACCTTTGTCCAATGGTTGCACGATGAAGATGCGTAAAAAATCGGATTTGCCGCAAAAGATGTGCTCGCACTGCGGCTTGCCGTTTGTTTGGCGCAAAAAATGGGCACGCGACTGGGAGCAGGTGAAATACTGCTCCGAACGTTGCCGCCGCGCTGCATGAGCACCTTGGCACCTGTTTCCAGCGGCACGCCAGGGGTCATTTTTTGGTTCCGCAACGACTTTTGCGGCTACACGACCAACCCGCTTTACAGGCAGCGATCGTCCAAGCCCAGCAGCGCCAAGGCTGGCTACTGCCGGTGTTTGTGCATGACCCGGCGCAAGACCAGAACACCGCTTGGGGCTTTCAGCGCTTGGCTGCACAGCGCTTTGTGCGACTTGTCTGAACAACTGCGGGCATTGGGCAGTGGACTAGGGCTCTGCCAAGGAGACCCCACCACCGTGCTAGCTGAGCTGTGCCGCACACTGGGCCAGCTGCTCTTGGTATGTGAAGAAATTGCCGCGCCAGAAGAGCAGGCGGTGGTGCAAAGTTTGCGCCAAACAGTGCCGATACACACCGTCTGGCAATCCACCTTGCTAGAGCCAAGCAGCTTACCGTTTGCAGCACAGACCATTTCACGGCGTTTCGCCAAGCGATTGAGCGCACACAGGTGCCAGCGCCAGCCCCGCTGGCACCACCCACCTGGCTACCTCCTTGGCCTTCGGATTTCATTCAGCCCACAGCACTAATGGCTGCTGCGAGCACTCTGCTCTTGGCACTGGAACCCAGATCGTCTTTTCCGTACCTGAAGCCAGATTTTTCGGGGGGTGAACGGGCTGCACTGGCGCATCTGTAGCGCTACTGCCAACGTGGATTACCGCACAGCTATAAAGCTACGCGCAATGGCTTGACGGGGATCGATTACTCTAGCTAGCAAGTCAAGTGGTCGCCTTAGTTGGCTACTGGGGCGTTGTCTGCACGGCAGGCTTGGGCAGCTAAATTGTGGGCCAGCTAACCAGAGAACATCGCCATTGCGACACCTACCACCAACCTATAGCTTCCCTCATAGTGTGCGAAGGGGAAAGGTTATTCTTGTGCTGCATAGATTGATAAAAAATCTCGATATTTTTACCAATTCGATGTGAAATATACCTTAAAAATAGCATTTGATACCCAAACAACGGTGTTTCTTACAAAAATTTTTAGGTGTTTTCCCTTAAATCTCGAGATTTTTTCCAATAGCGCGGTGGCATCTGGCATATTTGTCTGCGGAATATGGCTCCCTCTGGGGGCTCTTTTTGCATCCTCAAGGACAGATCCACATGAAAAAAATCCGCAGCCTGCTGGTGGCCAACCGCAGTGAAATCGCCATCCGTGTCTTGCGTGCCGCCTCCGAGATGGGTATCCGCACCGTCGCCATCTACGCCAACGAAGACCGCTTTGCCTTGCACCGCTTCAAGGCCGATGAGTCGTATTTGGTCGGCGTAGGCAAAAAACCGATCCAGGCCTATTTGGATATCCCAGACATCATCCGCATTGCCAAAGAAGCGGGGGTCGATGCCATCCACCCCGGCTATGGCTTCTTGTCAGAAAACCCCGACTTTGCCTCGGCCTGTGCCGAAGCCGGTATTGCCTTTATTGGCCCGAGCAGCGAGGTCATGAAGCAACTGGGTAACAAGGTCGCGGCCCGCGAGCTGGCCGAACGCGCAGGCGTGCCGGTGGTGCCCGCTACCACGGCTTTGCCGCACGATATCCACAAGGCCCAAGCGATGGCCGAAGCCGTAGGCTACCCGCTGATGCTCAAAGCCAGTTGGGGCGGCGGTGGGCGCGGCATGCGCGTGGTCGAAACCGCTGCCGAATTGTCCGGTGCGATTGACGTGGCTCGCCGCGAAGCCCAAAGTGCCTTTGGCAACGATGAGGTCTATCTGGAAAAACTGGTACGCCGCGCCCGCCATGTCGAAGTGCAGGTGATGGGCGATACCCACGGCAATTTAGTCCACCTGTTTGAACGCGATTGCTCGGTGCAGCGGCGCAACCAAAAGGTGGTGGAGCGCGCACCGGCCCCCTATTTGAACGAGACCACCCGCCAAGCACTGTGCGAATCGGCGCTCAAGCTGGCCCATGCCGCCAACTACACCCACGCCGGTACGGTCGAATTTTTGATGGATGCCGACACTGGCGCGTTCTACTTTATTGAGGTGAACCCGCGCATTCAGGTAGAACACACCGTGACGGAACAAGTGACGGGCGTGGACATCGTGAAAGCGCAAATCCGCATCACCGAGGGCTACCGCATTGGCGAGGCCGAATCCTTTGTACCACCGCAGAGCGAGATTCGCCTGTCCGGCCATGCGTTGCAATGCCGCGTCACCACCGAAGACCCCGAAAACCAGTTCACCCCCGACTATGGCCGCATGACGGTCTATCGCAGCGCGGCTGGCTTTGGGATTCGCTTGGATGCGGGCACAGCCTATTCTGGTGCCGTGATTACGCCGTATTACGACTCTTTGCTGGTCAAAGTGACCGCTTGGGGCCACAGCGCCGATGAAGCCACAGCGCGCATGGACCGCGCCCTGCGCGAGTTCCGCGTGCGTGGTTTGGCCACCAACTTGCAGTTCTTAGAGAATGTGATTGCCCACCCCCTGTTCCGCTCGGGCGAATGCACCACGCGCTTTATCGACACCACGCCGGAGTTGTTCCAATTTGCCAAGCGCCGCGACCGTGCTACGCGCCTGCTCAAGTTCTTGGGCCATGTCTCGGTCAATGGCAACCCGGAAATGAAGGGCCGCAAGCTGCCTGCCTTGCCACTGCCACGCCCTATCAAACCCAACACCGACTTGGCCTTGCCGGTGCCACCCGGTACACGCGACCAGCTCAAGGCGCTGGGGGCCAAAGGCTTTGCCCAGTGGCTGAAAGAACAGCCGCGCGTGATGCTGACCGACACCTCAATGCGCGACGCGCACCAATCGCTGTTTGCCACCCGTATGCGCACGCACGACATGCTGGCGATTGCGCCGTACTACGCCCGGTTGGCCCCCAATCTGTTCTCGTTAGAGTGCTGGGGCGGTGCGACCTTTGATGTGGCCCTGCGTTTTATCAAAGAAGACCCGTGGGAGCGCCTGCAACGCCTGCGTGCTGCCGTGCCCAACATTCCGTTCCAAATGTTGCTGCGGGCCTCGAATGCGGTGGGTTACACCAACTATGCCGATAACGTGGTGCGTTACTTTGTCCAACAAGCGGCCAAGGAAGGCATCGACATCTTCCGCGTGTTCGATTCGCTCAACTGGGTGGAGAATATGCGCGTAGCGATGGATGCGGTCATCGACAGTGGTGCCGTCTGTGAAGGCACGCTGTGCTACACCGGCGACATTTTTGACAGCAGCCGCCCCAAGTTCAACTTGCAGTACTACGTGAATTTGGCCAAGCAATTGGAAAAGGCCGGTGCCCACATCATTGGTATCAAAGACATGGCCGGTGTCGCCAAACCGCGCGCCATTGCCGCACTGGTCAAGGCGCTGAAACAAGAAGTCGGTCTGCCCTTGCACTTCCACACCCACGACACCAGTGGCATTGCCGCGGCCTCGGTGCTGGCAGCGGTAGAAGCCGGTTGCGATGCCGTGGATGGCGCTTTGGATGCGCTTTCGGGCCTGACCTCGCAGCCCAATTTGGGCTCTATCGCCGCCGCGCTGCAAGGCACTGAGCGCGACCCTGGCCTGGATGGTCACGCCCTGCTGTCCTTATCCCAATACTGGGAGGGGGTGCGCCATGCCTACGCCCCGTTTGAGCCCGAAATCCGCTCCGGCACGTCAGATGTCTATAACCACGCCATGCCCGGCGGCCAATATACCAATCTGCGCGAACAAGCACGGGCGATGGGCTTGGAACACCGCTGGCCGGAAATCTCACGCGCCTATGCCGATGTGAACCAACTGTTTGGCGACATCGTCAAGGTCACGCCGACCTCCAAGGTGGTCGGGGATATGGCGATCTTTATGGTGGCCAATGATTTGACCCCGCAAGATGTGGCACATCCAGAGAAAGAAATTGCCTTCCCCGAATCGGTGATTTCCTTGTTCAAGGGTGAATTGGGCTTTCCGCCCGAAGGCTTCCCGAAAGCCTTGGAAGCCAAGGTGCTCAAGGGTGAGCCACCCTTGGCCGGGCGGGTGGGCAACTTTTTGCCCGCCGTGGATTTGGAAGCCAAGCGCCACGAAGCAGAGCAAGCGGTGGGCCGCCAGATCAGCGATACCGATTTGGCCTCCTATTTGATGTACCCCAAAGTGTTCAAAGACTACGCCGAACACCGTCGCCACTACAGTGATGTCTCGCTGCTGCCGACTTCCGCCTTCTTCTATGGTCTGCAAGACAACGAAGAGATTGCGGTAGAAATCGACCGCGGTAAATCGCTGGTGGTGCGCCAAACAGGTCGCTCGGAAGCACCGGACGAAGAAGGCATGATGAAAGTCTTCTTTGAACTCAACGGCCAACCGCGGGCTGTGCGCGTGGAAAAGGCTGGCGCTGGCGTGAGCAAGCGCGCACGCATCAAGATCGACGAGCAAAACGTCAGCCATGTTGGCGCGCCTATGCCCGGCATGGTCGTGACAGTCGCGGTGAAACCCGGCCAAAAGGTCACCAAGGGCGCACCACTCCTGACCCTCGAAGCGATGAAAATGGAAACTGTGCTCACCGCAGAACGCGATGCCACCATCCAAGCCGTGCATGTCAAATCGGGCGAGACGGTCGAAGCCAAAGACTTGGTAGTCGAATTCGCCTAAGCCCACCCGGCCTATCACACGCCTGACCGGCACAGCCTAAGCAGCTCCAGTACACTGGCACTTTGCCGCGCCAGTGTTGGGGCTGCTTTGTTGTCTTCAAACTCTTGTAAAAAGGTGATTTCATCATGCGCCGTGTTTGGCTGTCTTGCGTTGCGGTTTTGTTTTCGGCTCCCATGATGCTGGCGCAAGCACAGCCCCATTCTGAGCAAGAAAAGCAGCAAGACATCGAACGCCACCGCGCCATGGCAGCCGCCCATACCGCCGCTGCGCAATGCTTGGCCTCGGGCAAAGACGAACAACAATGCCTGAAAGAATTGCAAGCCGCCTGTAAAAACTTGGCCATTGGCAAGTACTGCGGCATGAAGCACGGGCACTAAGCCCAGTTCTGCATGGCTATTTTTCGGCGGCAACCACAGCGACCTGCTTGGCACTGCTTGGGTGCTGCGCCCAGCCGTGCCCTGTGGTGGCTGTGCGCGCTGCTGCTGGTGTTGGCCCCCAGTGTGGGCCAGATACACCGTGTTTTGCACAGTGGGCAGGCCACGCACCCACCGCTGGCGCTGCACCACACCATCAGCGCCCATCCAGACCGTCCCGCCAGTGGCTTACAGCGGCTATTTTCCAGCCACAGCCCTACCGACCCCGATTGCCTTTTATTAGACCAAGGCAGTTGGGCCACCCCCGAAGTGGCGCTGCCGCCACTGCCGCCACTGGCACCGACCACGCTGTACCCAGCTGGGCCATACAGCCACCTGGCCGCCACACGCTTGGCGGCTTTTCAGGCGCGCGCCCCACCCGGTAGGCCTCTGGGTTGAGACTTCATCCCACCTGACTGATTTTGCAGCCAGCGCGTTTGCCTGCTTTGCAGGCCAGCACTGGCTAGTCTTTCTTTTTTCCGCTGCAATCCTGCGCTTCCTGCCATTGCTTAGAGCCGATGGCAGGCGTGTGGCGTGTACGCGGTTGTTTCTTGGTTTTTTATGTCGTCCTTCTTCTCTTCCTTACCTCTGGTCGCTACTACATCGGTCTGCCGTCCTGCCCAACAGCCCATGCGCCGCCAGCCACTGGCTTATGCTGTAGCTTGGCTCTTGGCAGGTTTGGGTAGCAATGCGCAGGCCCAAACGCCTGCCGCTGCTGCGTCCATAGTGGCTTTGCCCGATGTGACCGTGTCGGCCAGTGGTCTACAAAACAGCAGCAACGATATGGCGACCCCGGTCACTATTTTGGAAGGCAACGATTTGCTGCAACGGCGGCAAGCCAATTTGGGCGAGACGCTCAATGGCGAACCGGGCATCCATTCCAGCCATTTCGGTGCCGGTGCCAGTCGTCCCATCATCCGGGGGATGGACGGCCCGCGTGTGCGTTTACTCTCGGATGGTGCCCCCATCCATGATGCCTCGACCATCAGCCCCGACCATGCTGTGGTGGCCGAGCCTTTGTTAGCCACGCAAATCGAAGTGCTACGCGGCCCTGCTGCACTGATACATGGAGGTGGTGCGATTGGCGGCGTGGTGAATGTGCTGGATGGCAAAGTGCCCACCGCTATCCCTGCCAAAGGCTATGAAGGTAGCGCCGAGCTGCGCGCCAGCAGCGCCAATGCAGAGCGTGCAGGCGCTTTCAGCCTGACAGGGGGTGCTGGCGCAGTGGCCATCCACGTCGAAGGCAGCAAAAACCAAGCCAACGACTACCGGGTCGGCCAAGGCTGGGCCAGCGGCCGCAAAGTGGCTGGTAGTTTTAACGACAACGACAGCGCCAGCGTGGGTGTTTCTTGGGTGGGTGAACGTGGCTACCTTGGCTTGGCCTACAGCCGCCAAAATGCCGATTACGGCCTGCCCGGCCACAGCCACAGCTACGAAGGCTGCCACACCCACGGTTTGCATTTGCACTGCGGCACGCACGGCCCAGAAATCGAACATGAAGAAGACCACCATGACCACGAACATGGTGATGAGCATGGCGTGCCGGTGGTCGATTTGCGCAGTGAACGGCTGGATGTGCGCGGCGAACTGCGCAACCCGCTGCCCGGTTTTAGCCACTTGCGCTTGCGCGCCGGTAAAACCGATTACCGCCACCACGAAAAAGAAGATGGCACCATTGCCACCACCTTCAGTAACCGTGCCCACGATATGCGCCTAGAGCTACAACACCTGCCCGTGGCCGGTTGGCGCGGCGTGGTTGGGGTACAAACCAGCCAACGGCGTTTTGCTGCCGAGGGTGAAGAAGCCTATATCCAACCGACTGACACGCGCCAACGCAGCCTGTTCTTGTTGGAAGAATACCGCTGGCACAATTGGCGCTTTGAAGCTGCCTTGCGCCACGAACACCAAACCATCTTGGCCGCTCAGCAAGGCAGTGAAACCAGCCACGATGGCACCTCGGCTGCTTTGGGTGCAGTGTGGAAATTCCAACCTGGCTACCAACTGCAAGCCTCTTGGAGCCACGCCAAACGCTTACCCACCGCCGAAGAGCTGTATGCCCGCGGCCTGCACTTGGCGACCAGTACCTACGAACTCGGCAATGCGCAGTTGCACAGCGAAACCGCGCAAAACATCGACCTCGGCCTGCGCAAAACTGCTGGCGACACCACGTTCGATATCAGCCTATTCCATAACCGGGTCAAAAACTATATCTATGGCCGCACGGTAGATGAATTGGACGGCCTGCAACTGCTGCAATACCAACAGCAAGATGCCCGCTTTACCGGCTTAGAAGGGCGCGTACAACAACGCCTGAGCAAACAACTCAGTCTGAGTCTGTTTGGTGATATGGTGCGCGCCCGCTTAGACGGTGGTGGCAAGCTGCCGCGCATTCCAGCAGCCCGTTTGGGTGTGCGCCTGGAAGGCCAATGGCAAGCGTGGCAAGGCTATACCGAATGGGTACAGGTAGCCCGCCAAAACCGCGTTGCCGCGTTTGAGAGCGAAACCCCGAGCTATGGCCTGTTGAATCTGGGCGTTTCTTACCAAACCCGTAGCAGCAGCGGCCAACCGTGGCAAATCTACCTGCGCGCGCGCAACCTGACTGATCGGCTGGCCTACGCGCACAGCTCTTTCATTAAAGAGGCGGCCCCCTTAATGGGACGTAATATCACGCTGGGGGTGCGCTTGGATTTCTAAGCGCCCCATTTCATCAGACATCCTCTCTATCCTAAACAACTTATCAAGGATAGCAACCCCGACCACGAGGATGTTGCGGGTTGCACGACACAAGTGCAGCCCTGACCTACCCTCCCCACCCACTTGAACTTGGTGTTGACACCCAAGACATCCCGTTTGACCTTCGTCAATAGTATTTTTGTATTAAACTTTTTTTATTGATTGATTTATAAATCATCCCTAACATGGTGGTGTCGTACGCAAACCCTTACAAAGGGACGTGTAACCCTTCACGCTTGAGGTCATCTATGCAATCTTTCCTTCCTAAGCGGCCCGTAGGGCGCTTGTCCCGTTTTGCTCGCCAACGTGCTGCAGCACAGGGTGGTTTTACTTTGGTCGAACTGGCTATCGTGCTGGCCGTTATTGGCCTGATCATTGGTGCCGTAGCTATCGGCAAAGACGTACAACGCAATGCCGAGTACACCAAGATTAAAAACAAATTTATTGACCAGTGGGAGCAGTCCTACAACCAGTACTACCAACGCACCGGCGTAGTACTGGGAGATAGCCAGACACAACCACGCCTCATGGTCAATGGTGCCCGATATAACACGGCAGCTGCCGCAGGAACATCGGTCTCCGGCGGTGACATGTCTGGGGTGACTATGCCACCCCGTATTTGTAACGTCGCCGACCATGCTCAGATGGCGACAGCTAACCGCACAACGACAGTGGCAGCCACTGATGCTATTTTGCGTACCTTATTTACCCGTACTGGTGTCCGCATGGCTCCTGGCCGTGCTGAAGGGTTTGAAGACCGTTATGTGTACTTAGACACCAATGGTAACCCACAAGAAATTCAAGTGTGCTTCCAATGGAACCGTCCAGGCATGCCAGAAGGTGCGGGCAATGTCATGATCATTTCTGGGCTGACACCAGACCTAGCACGCATGTTAGATCAAATGATCGATGGCAAGCCTGATGCTCAAGAAGGCCGCTTCCGTCTTCAAGGTGTTGCCAACGGCACTGCTAACAATCCGGGGGCTGAATGGAGTGCCAATAACACCTATCACCAAGGTGCAACAGGAACGATCACTGCAACGACCCAAGGCAATCAGTTGGACGAAGACCAAGTTATCACTATGGTGGCAATCTACAAAATGAACCAGTAATGTTCATTTCTATAACTTATTGATTTTACTAAATAAAAATTTTATGAAGACAAAACGTTCTGTGCGCCAACTGCGCCGCCAGTTACAGCAAGGCTTCACACTGGTCGAGCTGGCTATTGTGTTGGCCGTGATCGGTTTGATCATCGGTGCTGTAGCGATTGCCAAAGATGTACAACGCAATGCCGAGTACCAAAAAGTAGTCAACAAATTCGCCTACCAATGGAAGATGGCTTACGACCAATATTATCAGCGCACAGGTGTCGTGTTAGGTGACTGTCAACAGGCTCCCACCTATATGGTCAATGGCTCTGAAACCACGATTGACAACACCAATGCCTGTACCCGTCCCGGTGGCTCCGCTACTGCAGGTATTCCAGAAAACTTCACCAACCGTGGTCTGAAAATCTGTAGCGGCCAAGGCTACACAGCCGGTCAAGTGGGCTTAGGTGATGCAGCTTTGGCAACACAAAACCTGCGTACCTTGATGACCCGCTCTGGCATCCGTATGCCCCCTGGCCGTGGTGAAGGTCACGAAGACCGTTTTGTCTATATCGACTCCAACGGCAATGCTACCGAACTGCAAGTGTGCTTCCAGTGGAACACCTCTGGCACGGCCAGTGGTGCTGGCAATGTCATGGTGATTCGTGGCCTGACACCTGATCTGGCACGCTTTATGGATCAAGTCATTGATGGCAAGCCCGACTCGCGCGAAGGGCGTTTCCGTATCCAAAGCCGTGCAGCACATGCAGCTGGTGGCACAGCAGAAGCCAATGCCCCTGGCACCCAATGGGAGGCCAACAACACAGAAGGGAACAACGTTGCAACCACCGCTGCCAACAGTGCCATGGGCGGTAATGACACGCGTCAAACCATCAGCAACACCAGTGGCAGTGCAGGCGGTACAGCCACTGGCCGTACGCTGGATGAAGATCGTGTCATTTTGTTGACCGCTCATTGGATCATGGAGCAGTAATTGAACGGCCCGCGCACTTTTAAACTCTTGGCCTTGACCTGCGCCACCATTTTGTTGGGTGGTGGTGCATGGTTGGCCCAGCGCGGGCTGACACAGCTGGCGCTAGAGCGCCAGCTGTCCGCCCAAGTACGTGCTGAGCTACAAAATGCTCGGAGCCTGCTTCCAGAAGTTGAAAGGCGCGAGCGACTGGTAAAGGCGGTGCAAAACATGGCCCGCCAAGTGGACGATATGGGACTAGATCCCGCACAGTGGCAAGAACATCGGCTACGTCGCGCACAAGGCCCAGCTACCCGTTTAGAGGCCGTGCAATTCCTAGGCTCCTTGGGACAAGGAAGTGAGAATGCCTTGTTTGTGGCCGACATTTTTGACATTGCCACCGTTACAGGGGATGCAGGCTTGTTCCATTCCCCGCAACCGGGTGACCTTGGACTCACTCTCAATGTCAGTGGCACCTTGCATTTCCGTACAGCGGTGGTTCCTACAGTGTCGAAGGTGCATCCATGAACGTTGAGCATATTTACCGTGTCACTGACGCTGGCTGGACACACTGTTACCGCAATCAGGTGGAAGACATTGCGGCATGGCCGCGGTTGGCACACAGTGCATTAGTAGTGTTGGATTTAGACGACATTCCTACAGATGTATGGCGGTTTGAGGGTAAACCTGAGTACGCCCCCGCCTTGATTGAGAAACGCATTCGCACGGAAGGTTTGGTCGAAGGAGCAGCGCACATTGTCATCCATCGATTGGTCAAAGTGCCACGTGGATTTCAAGTTTTCTTTTCTGCAGTACCACTAGAATTTTGGCAACGCGTTACACAGTGGGCTCATGAACAAGCAGATCACTGCTTAGTGATGACAGCTGCCGCACTGTTGTGCGATGGCATACAAGTAGGACAGGCGCGTTGTTTATTGTCACAGCGGCGTTTAACGTGCTTTGCTCAAACTGATGCTGGCATGGTATTGGGCTCCACCCAAGGTCTAGGTCAAGGCGACTCTGTAATGGTCAATGCCGCCAGAGTGCTAGTAGCGAACCACGGTGAATTGCTGGCCCGGCTAGGTGCCAGCTCCGTCCAGTGGGGTGCCTTATGGAGTCTGCGCCCCAACGATATTGAAGACTGCCTTGCCGCACTCAAAAATGTGCTCGGTAATGCACCGCGTATCTTGCCCACGGTAGAACTGACTAGTGCTAGTGGGCCAGTGCATGCAGCTTTGCCATTGCTGGCACCCGATGCCGCGAAACACCACGCACTCAATCCCTTACTGGACCGGGTCGCTTGGAAAGCCGAACGTTGGGTGACAGCCATCACTGTCATCACCGCTGTCGCTGCGGTTGGTTTGGGTGGACTAGGAATTTTTACTGCCCAACAAGGGCAACAAGAATACTCATCTAGTCAAGCACTACGCACCGAACTGGAGCAATTGCAAGAACGCATTCGCGCGGTCACCTCTATAGAAGCACCTAAGCAGCTACTACCTTTGGCCAGTTTTGCGCGAAAGCTGGACGAGGGTGCCAAATACAACCCTGTGGCATTTTTGGCGACGCTGAAGGCCAATACGGGGCCTGAAATTCGGATTCAACGTGTTCGGTTAGAAACCAGCGCCCAATCCAATAAGCGTGCGTTCCGTGTGGATGGCATTGTGCCTCTGGGCCATCCGATGGCTATGGTGAACTGGACTAAGCAGATGAATGCAGCTGGTTGGACGCTCAAAGCCCTGGATCCCTTCAACTCTGCTCCAGGCGCGTTCTCATATGAACTGGTTGCCACTGTAGCTCCATCGAAAAGTTGAGACTATGAAATACGCTGCTTTGCTGCTGAACGGCTTGGCTGTTTTGCTGTTGGGATGGGTCTTGTATGGGGTGCTACAACTTGGCAAGCCACGCAGCCCTAATTTACGTCCCGCCATGATGGAGCTCAATCCTCTACCTTTGGGGCTAGACAACAATCAAGTGGGATTTACAGAGGCTTTGGGCACCATGTCAAAGTTACAGGCCCAAACTTCGCCTACTGCGACTCCGGTTGAACAGCTACTCCCCCTGCCTGCTCCGGGTGTGAATGTAGCCGAAAGCATACAAATGCCAAAACGCTCTTTGTCTCTGCACCTAGAAAATTTGGCGAATAACACCCAGTCCGTCACGATTGATGGACGGCTAGCCCAACGTGGCACCCGTCTGGAGAATGGTGGACGGGTATCTCAAATACGTGGCCACGGTGCCGTAGTGACCGAAAAATTGGGACACCAAACATTGGTATTGCCCATGCCGGAATTGCGCGTTGGCACTCTGCGATGGGCCGATGGCTCGCCAGCCAGCGTTAATACCCAGCAATTCCGTAGCGGTGTTGCTGGAGCCCAGCCTTCTATTGCCAAAGTTACACCATGAAAACAAGCCCATTTTTTAAGCCACTGGTTCTAGCCTCGACACTGTTGGCGCTAGGGGGCTGCGCCAACCAACCGCCGCGTAGCGCCAGCAGTTTGCCTGCACCCGACAATTTGGCAGCTGAGCAACTGCGCGAGCATATGGTGCAGGAATCAGAGCGGCTATTAGCGCATCAACAATCATTACAAGCAGGCCTCAACAAACCAGCAAAGGCCCCTGTAATTGCTCCTATGGCACCAGTGTTCGATCCGCTTGAGGGTAAGTTGATCAACATTGCGATGTCCAAAGCCACCATCAGCCAAATCTTGGAAGCATTTGCTGATGCAGGTAAGCTCAATTTGATCGTAGATCCAGCCGTTCTAAAAGGCGGACAGTTGGCAGACATGCACCTACGCCAAATCACACTGCGCGAAGGGTTCAATGAGGTCTTACGTACCTACGATGTAGCCGGTGAGTTTCGTGGCAACACCCTGCGCGTCAACCTGACCGAAGAAAAGTTCTTTTCGCTGAATTTCTTGAATACCAAGACCAGTATTCAGATGGGCTCAGGTGGCAACGTATTTGGCAATACCGGAGGTAGTAATTCTTCGGCACAGCAAGGCAGTTTGACTCTAGCCGGAGGTGGTGGCACGACCACAGACCCTTATCTTGAGCTTGAAAACGCGCTCAAATCGGTACTCGGCGAAACCACACAAAATCGCGCCCAACAAGGTGGTGCAGGCGTATCGCAAGCAGCAACACCTGCTGTACCTGCAGGAATGGGCAGCTCGTCGTTCACGCCGGGAGGAGCCGTCGGTGGGGTAGGCACTGGGACAACAACTGCTCCTTTGGCTGCAGTCAACCCGACCATGGGAGAAGACACCGGCTTTACCCTGAACAAGATGACTGGCACCTTGTATGTGAAGGCACGCCCTTCCAAAATGCGTGCTGTAGAAAAAATGCTAGCCCAAGTACACAAAATTTTGGGCAAGCAAGTCTATGTCGAAGCTCAGCTGATTGATGTACAGCTTTCTGACAACTTCGAATTCGGTGTGGACTGGACAACGTTACGCAGTCGCTTGGCGGCTGGGTTCGGTGCCTCACCCATGCAATTGGCAGGTAGTACCGCCAATTTGCCTAATGCTGCTACGGGTTACGCCTCACGGGCTATTTCTATTCCATCAAAATTGATTGGCAGTCTCACTGGCCCTGCGGCAGGCCTGTCTTATCAAGGCAGCAACTACGGTATTGTGATTAATGCCCTGCGTTCTTTTGGCAATTTGAAGGTACTGTCCAACCCCAATGTGCAAGTACGCAATGGCACCCCAGCACTATTGTCTGTCGGTAGCAGCACACGCTATGTATCACAGTCGTCTTCTACACAAACAGCACCTGGCGGCGGCGCAACTACTACCTCATCCAGCGTGCAAACAGACACTGTATTTTCTGGCGTGATGGTAGGCGTATTGCCTATGGTGCGTGACGACGGAAGGATTGAATTGTTGGTCAATCCAATGCAAAGTGATGTAGACCCTAGTAGCTTGCAATTAGTGGCTGTGGGCGGTGAAAACTTAGTGTCGTTACCTAAAGTCAGTTACAAAGGCCTGACCACCACCTTGAATGTTGCGGATGGTGATGTAGTCGTAGTAGGGGGATTGATTGACCAGCGCACCTCATCCAACGATCGGGGGGCTCCAGGCTTGTCAGATGTGCCTTTATTTGGCAAGTTGTTTGGCAACGAAAACAAAGTGCATGGTAGCCGTGAATTGGTGATTGTATTGCGGGTGCGTGTCCTATGAGCATGATTCATGATGCACTGAAGTCGATGGATGCACCATCATCAGTATCAACAATGCGCCCTACCGCTGCAAGTACCACCCGACCAGCATGGATAGGTGGGGTCGTGGCATTTGCCAGTGTGCTGGGCGCTGCGGGTGTAGGCTGGATGTGGTGGCAAAATCAAACTGCCATCAATAGCCTCAACTCTCAAATCTCGTCTCCTGCTGCAGTGGTGGCACCGCCCCCTGCACCAACTGCTACTGTTGCATCGGTACCCACAGCCCCCCCGCAGCCAGCTGTTGTCACAACAGAACCAACAGTAAACGCTGCTGCAGTGGCTACGGCATCGACACCCTCTTCTTCTGCTACACCACCTACTTTACCAACTTCGGTTGCGGCGGCTACGCTAGGTGCAGAGAGTCTGGCTAAAAGCACGCCCACACAGCCTCCTTCTTCAGCACAAATACCTGTCCTTGGTGCGGCTTCTGAACATAAAACAGAAATGCCACAGATATCGGCCACCACACCTAAATCTGCACGAAGCACACAACCGGCGGCGGCAAATGCCGCCGTGCTAAACACAGATGAAATACCTGTTGAATTGCGTTTTGCGCGATTTGTCAGTGCCATGAAAAGTGGTCAACAAGCCGATGCAGAGCGTGAATTAACTGCATTAAAAAAATATCTCCCCACGGAAGCCTTGGGTTTGATTCGTGCTCAAGCCTGGTTTGATCTCCAAGCAGGGCGTGATATGGCTGCCGCTGCGGGATATCGTTCCATCTTGGATCGTATCCCAGGTGATGAAGAAGCAGCTATTAATTTGGCAACTATTCAATTACGCCAACAACAACCCGAAGAGGCCCGTTTCACTTTGGATACGGCCATTCGATTGCAACCAGACTCAGTAGCCCTACGCAATGCCCTAGAACATTTCACACCCGATGCACACCATGGCAAATAGCACGGTGTATGAGGCATTGGGGCTGACACGTAATCCTTTTCCCCCTACCCCAGATGCCGCTTCTTATTTCTTCACCCCTCGGCTAGAAGAGGAGTTTGCAGAAATTCGCCATTGCATTGAGGCACGTAAAGGTTTCGTCTTGCTGACTGGGGAGGTCGGTCTAGGTAAAAGTACGCTGGTGCGGCGCTTGCTAGACACCTTACCAAGCGAAACGTGTCAATCGGCCCTCATTTTGAATACTTTTTTACAAGATAGCGCTTTACTTTCTGCAATTCAATCAGATTTTGGTTTATCGGCCACGCAATCTTTAGACCAGGGCTTGGCGCAATTAACGGACTTTTTACTAAAACAACACCAAGAGAATAAAATTAGCCTGTTAGTGATTGATGATGCACAAAATCTAACCATTGAATCGCTGGAACTCGTTAGGCTTTTATGTAATTTAGAAACTGATCAAGAAAAATTATTGCAAATTTTATTGGTTGGACAGCCAGAGTTAGAAAGTACTTTGGCCAAACCCCAGTTACGTCAGCTTAAAAGCCGTATTGTCAAACACACACGCCTAACTGGTTTGCACAAAGAGGAGTTAGCTCGCTATTTTGATTTCCGTATCAATGCAGCCCAGGCTGCTGGCCGCTTTTCTATTCAACCAGCAGCGGTCAATAAACTGTACCAAGCTACCCATGGCAACCTCAGGCAAATCCATCTAGTTTTAGATCGTTGCTTATATGGTCTGGCCAGTGCACGTCAAACCATCATTGACTTACCATTGGTTCGCCGAGCCATAGCTGATATTCCGTCTTTAGAAACATTAACAGTTAATACAAATTCTAACTTAAAAAATCACCAGCGCCGGGTTGGGTGGCTGGGTGGAATGCTCGTAGGCACCGCTGCCATTATATTGGCAGCTTGGAACTGGCCGTCTTCACCAGCAGTATATTCACCCAACGTTCCAGCCTCGATAGAAAAAAACAAACCTGAAACCACTGCCAATTCTCATTTGGATTCAGTGCAAAAGAGTTGTGAGCAGCAATTGAAATCTATAGCAAATTCTGAAGATATCTTGCTTTCACATCAGCTGCCCTCAGAAATTGTTAACCTTCTAAAACCATCCACGCGACTCTGTATCTCTACAGTCAATGGCCAAGCTTGGGCAACTTGGCTTAGTCATCATCAAATTGAACACATCAAAGCAGCTGAAAAAACCACACGTCAAATCCAAGTGATGTTAAAAAATATGGGGTTTCTGAGCGCCCAAGCCCCAGATGGTTTATTTGGTCAGAAAACAGCTGAAGCACTGTCAAAATTTCAGCAAGAATACCGCCTTTCTCCTACTGGACAGCCCGATAACTTGACCTTTTTGCTTTTGGAGAATTTAAATGCACCAGCCCACTGAAGCAATGCAAAAAATTTCAACATCTTCATCGCCTATCGGTGGCATCTCTACTGAAGATCGGCTGGCTGTATTAAAAGATAAAAGCCCATCCCTTGGTTCGGCTCTGGTACAAGCAGGTGTAGTTTCTAATATAGCAATCGATTACGTACTCCAAAAACAAAAAATCGAAAAAGTGCCGATGGGCAACTTATTGGTTGAACTAGGTTTTGCCAGTGCCAGAGAAGTTGCTTTACATCTTGCGAGTCAACGTGGATTGAATTTTATTTATCCACATGAAATGCCTGAACCTGATAGTGCGGTGGCAGGTGTATTTAACAGAGCTTTATGCTTAACACACGGCTTCTTGCCTGTTCGTGAGGTAGACAACTTAATTGAAGTGGTGCTTGGTGACGCACAGCCAGACCATGTTTCTGAACTTATACGACGTAAACTTGGCAAAGAGTGTCGCTTTTTCCAAGGTGAATTTGACAGTGTCGCGCAGGCCATCCAACAACACTATTATTTTGCTGATAACCCACCGGCACGTCTCATTGAAAGTGAAGTGCGTAAGTTGGAATCGGATGTAGACCGGGCTTATAGCCCTTCCCGGCTACTTGAGCATATGTTGCATTTGGCTGTTCGGGAACGTGCTACAGATGTGCACTTGGCCCCTACTGCCCGGAGTCGATCGGTATTAATGCGGATTGACGGCGTGCTTCGACCCATGTTCGCTTTGTCTCCAGCACTGGATCGGTTGGTAGTTTATGTAAAACTGCAAGCAGATATGGATGCCAGTGAGCAACGTCTGCCACAAGATGGCAGTTTTACGGCACAAGTGATGGAACAGAATTTCACTATTCGTGTTTCCACACTCATTTCTGAGTTTGGTGAACGTATGGTGCTACGGCTGCTACCAGAACGTAGCAGCTTAGATAAACTTGATGACCTAGGGTTTCTATCTGAAGATGTTGCTATTATGGCAAAAGCATTTTCTAAGCCCCACGGTTTAATCTTAATTACAGGCCCCACTGGATCAGGCAAAAGCACCACTCTGCATGCTGCTTTGCGAATGCAGCCATTGATCGAGCGAAACGTATTAACAGTTGAAGATCCCGTTGAGTATCGTGTTCCTGTAGCTTGTCAAACCGAAGTTAATCGTCGCGCAGGCTACGAATTTGCCAATGCAATGCGACACTTTTTGCGGCATGATCCTGATATCATCTTGGTTGGCGAAATTCGTGATTCAGAAACGGCCCGTGCGGCATTAGATGCTTCTTCTACGGGGCATTTGGTGCTCTCTACCTTACACGTTGGTAGTATTTTTGGGGTGATGCCACGGTTAAAGCTGCTTGGAGTCGATGCAGAAACTATTGCAGAAAATTTGGTAGCGGTTATTAATCAACGGCTAGTACGCCGTATTTGCTCGCATTGCATTACTACTCGCTTAGCAACCACAGATGAATGTCGATGGTTAGAGGCATCTCATACACATAACAATGGCGATGATAATATTTATGTTCACTATGGCAGTGGCTGTAGCAACTGCCGGGGAACTGGATTTTTAGGTCGTTTACCAGTGTATGAAATGTTGGTGGTGGACCGTGACCTGGCCGATGCCATTGCTTCAGATTCTAACCGTGCCGAAACACGTCAACGTGCATTAGCATCTGGCATGCGTCCCATTTTGACGTTGGCGCGCCATCGGGTATTAGCTGGTGAAACCACAATGGAAGAAATTCTTCGTACCGTTGGTGAAGACTAAGTTCTGCCAAAATATATTAAAACAATATGGCCACCCTCAATACTTATTACTATCGGGTTCTGCTGCCGCATGGTGCTCTCAAGTCAGGTTTACTACGTCTGGCAGTTGAACGAGATCTATCGGCACGATTGCGCCTAGAATCAGAAACCGATGGCATTGTTATTAGCTTATGGCGCTTGCCAAGTTGGATGGCTGGTACATTGGATATGTCAACCGGTTTTTTTCGTCAGCAAGTGCGGACAGAAGACCTGGCCGGTTTTCTACGTGACCTGGGCCTAATGATGCGCGCAGGTGTACCTGCTCTAGAAGGCCTAAAAACTTTGGTCGATGAAAGTGACATGTCTGGAAACAAAGCCGTTTCTACGGTCGCTCGGCATATGTGTGATGATTTAAATGCTGGTGTTAGTATGACCGAAGCATTTAATCGCCATCCTAATATTTTTCCTGAAACAGTGCGGAACTTGGTCGCCATTGGCGATCAGTCAGGCACTTTAGACAGAATGCTCGGAGAGTGTGCAGAACATGTTGAGCGGATGATGAATATCAAGCGCGATATCAAAACAGCATTAATCTATCCAGCTTTTGTTTTTGCCACGATCTTTGGTGTTGCAGCATTTTGGATTTACTATGTCGTACCAAACATGGCACGGCTATTCAAACAACTTCAGGCCAAATTACCGCCATTAACAGAGTGGCTGGTTTCTTTTGCCAATACAGTCACAGAGCATCTTCCTTGGGTAATTTTACTCATTACAAGCCTCACTGTTGTAATAGTGATTACATTCAAAAGATCAGAAAAATTTCAAATCGCAACCTATACCATTCTTCATAGACTTCCCATTGCACGGACTTTGTTGGTGTCTTCTGGCATGGCACACATGACAGAACATTTATCTATTTTGGTACGGGCTGGTGTTGATATGGTATCCAGTCTGCGTATTTTAGGGCGTGCCACCAAAAATCGGTATTATCGATTTCGTGTTCTAGAAATGGCTGAGGCCGTCTCACGTGGCGACTCTCTTTCTTCCTCTATGCGTAGAATTGGTGGTTTTCCGGCAATGGCCGTGCGCATGATTTCTGTGGGGGAAGAGTCTGGCAGTTTAGATGATCAGTTATCGCATTTGGCTGAAGAATATCGAAAACGTTTAGAGGTGATGGTGAAATCTCTGGCTGAGATTTTGAAGCCAGTGATCATATTGGTTGCTGGCGGCCTCTTCCTCTTCTTGATAGTGGCATTGCTTTTGCCTATTTACGATTTGGTACGGCAATCTGTAAGTCAAACTATGGGAGGATGACCATGTTTTCTGATTCAATCTTTTTGAAATGCTCAGACTTGCGTCAGCCAACGATTGGCTCGCACCTTTTGAGAGTTTATATTTCCGTCCGGCCTGTTCATTGGTTGAAACAAGGTGTTGTATGCATAAATCGGTATTGATTGGTGCAAGCTTAGGTGTGCTGGTCTTGGGTCTCATAGCTGGTACTGTTTGGATCACTGAGAAATCTAAGCAAACCACTGTATCTACCTTGCCTACAGCAAACTCAATGGTGCGTATCCCGCCATCACAAGGCCATGTGATAGCAACACCAACGACAGGTGAAACTGCCTCCTCATCTAGTTCTGTGCAGGGAACACAAGAGCGCCGTAAGCGTTTGGCTGATTTGCGTGCTGAATTTAATGTTTTGCGAGCACAAGGCGCACAAGCATCGCCTGAAAGAATGCATGCACTGGTCGATGAAATGCAAGCAGTGGCTCCTTCAGGCTTTGATCCGCGTTACTTCCAAACCTTGCGCAGCATGTTGGAAGCCAATGCGGAAGTGCAAACCCTGAACAAAGAATTGCAATCTTTAAGTAAAAGTAATTCCCCTAAAGATGAAGTACGTCGACAAGAAATCATTGCCAAAATACGGAGTTTAGGAGAGCGTGTTAGCGCAGATGCCCGGAATTTGCAATTGTATGCTCCAGCCACATCCGCATTGGGAACAAAGTCACCATGAGCTGTGCGGCTCCTTCTCGTAAATATATTTATCGAGCTACACAGGCCGGTTTTTCATTTGTTGAACTGGCGATTGTTTTAGTGATTGCCGGCTTACTATCTTGGGCCGCTTTCAGTGGTTATGAAACTGTATCAGCCCAACAAGAAATAGAACGTGGCCGTGCACAAGCCCAGCAGCTGCAATCAGTTATTCGTGCTTTTGCACTGCGCCATGGTCGTTTACCGTGCCCTGGCTCAACGCCAGATGGATATGAATCTCTGACAGCAGGAAACTGTACAGATGGTAATCAAAAAGGATGGTTTCCTTATATTAGTGTCGGATTAGAGCTTCCAATCGAAAAACTAAGATCACGGTACTCTGTGCTTCGTATCCCAGATATTTCAGCTGCACAGGATGCTGATTTGGCTGTGGCCAAAGAGCGTACCGGTGATGTGCCTGCAGATGCTACCTTTTTGGATACTACCGATTTGGTGGTCGCACTCAATAATGCTACCATACCGGCACTTGCAACAACCAGAACGTACCTGACAGGTGATGCTGGTGCTGCTGGAGATATTAATTGTATTTCTAATCCAGTGATGGCTGCAGCTTATTGGATAGTTATACCGCTTGAGGATAAAGATGGTGATGGTAATCGCCTAGATGCCCCCCACACTACCAATAGTTTATGTGCAGCTAGTCCATCGGCACCGTTGCGGTTTGGTTCAGATGATGTAGTGATAGCCGAATCACCCGGGCAACTGGCTGGTTGGTTGCGCAAGAATATGCCATAGTCGAGGATTCCATGCTGTTCATTTCATTCAAATTATCTGCATCCCGGCGCGCATATTATCAAGCACGTGGCTTTGGTTTACTACAGGTACTCCTCTTAATTTCTGTCATGGCTGGTTTGGCCACCACAGGTTATTTACAATGGCGAGCCCGTGCGCTGGTGGATGCGTCTCGACAAGAGCGTCAAATTTTGGCCCAAGCTGACCAAGCCATTCTTGGATTTGCTACGGTTGCACGGCGTTTACCCTGTCCAGACACCAATCGAGATGGAGAGGAAGATTGTGGCGCTACAGACCAAAAAGGTTGGCTACCTTCAGTGACCTTGCGTCTAGCAGGTGCAGATCCTGGAGTAGGGGTGGGGCAGCTTCGTTATCTTGTTCAAAGAGGTGCAGGTGCTAACAATTTAACTGTCTTATCTGATACATGGCGACCACTAGAATATGATGAAACTGATAAGTTTACTCATATGCGTGCAAGCAGCTATGCTGGGGCTGAAATTCAAACCTTGACCGATTTTTGTCAACGTTTGGAAACGGCACGCAATACTTCCATCAATCCTGGTTTGGCCAGAGTTAATTCGACCGTAGCCCGTTCAGTGGCGTATGCATTGGCACATCCTGGTAATGATGATGCCGATGGAGATGGAGATTTATTTGATGGTGCTAATACGCAGACTGGCATCAACGTTGATTTAATGGAAGATCCGATCCGTAGGCCTGTTCTGGCACTCTATAACGACATCGTACTAGAACGTTCGTTTTCTAGTTTACAGCAGGACTTGCATTGTCAATCCCTGTCAGATTCAATTAATACGGTGGCTTTGGCACATGATGTAGTCACTCAGGTAGCGGAAATGCGCGATGATAATATTTCATCCGCTACCCGTGCTGTAGCATTTTCTACCTTAGCAGCTATTATGACGGGGCTAGAGATTGCTTTGGCTATAGCAGAAGGTGCATCTGATGCTGGTAATGCTGCCATTGATTGGGTAACTTGTGCTGCTTCGCTGGGCCTGGCCGTCAACGCCTGTGCTGCAGCACCACAGCACACAGCAGCTATTGCACTTGCTGGAGGTGTAATTTATGCTAACGGCGTGGCTGTTGGCTTGAATGCAGTAGCAGCAGGTATTGCTGGCACGGCATTGCTATTGGCCTCTAACACAGTTAGTTTAACAGATGCCTGCCCACCAAGAGATACTAGCCTTTTGAGCAACGCATTAGTTACTGCTGAAAAGGGGGTAACAGATGCCACAGCAGCACGTATTGCAGTTGAGAATGAAATCGCTCAGAAAACCACTGAGCTAAATAACGCAAAAAATGATCGAACTGCTGCTGTAACGAATTTAAGAAATATTATTAAAGGCACAGGAACTTCATCGCAGATTGATGGCTATATCGATCCACTTCTGAACGCTGCAGGAACTTGGGGTGATGCCTACTACAACTTCAAAGGTACTGAAACACGCCTGAATCAAGCGATTTTGGCTAAAGACAATTGGACGGCAGAAGTTAATAAATACAACAGTATGCTCGCTGCTGATGCAGCCAGTACTATTTCAGCCTTAAATGCTGAAATTACGGCATTGGATGCGCAAATCGCTGCTGCCAGAGCTGCAAATCCTACGACGGAGGATCAATTGCAAGCGCTACGCAATCTGGAAGCCAAGCGCGATGGGAAAAAAGCAGATATTGAAATCGTTAAAAGCATTGCAGATATTCCGCGCTTAGATGCAGAACTTGCAGCTTTGGATGCACAAATTGCGACCAATCCACCAAATAAGGCAGAATTACAATCTTTGCGCGATAAAAAAGCGCAAAGCAATTTATTCAAAAATGTCCAAAGCAAGGCAGTTGCTGAACTGTCAGCAGCCCAAGCAGAATTCAACAATGCTACAACAGCAAAGAATACAGCAACGACTGCTTACAACTCTGCATCAACCAGTTATCAAACTGCATACACTAACCTGGTCACCGCTGCTGGCCGTTATGAAATCTATAACAGCACACCGGCCAATATTAAATACCAATGCACTAATGGTTGCCTTGGAAACAATGGCAATGGCAATGGCAACAACGAAGTAAACATTTCTGTTGCTTTTTACAACAGCCTGGCCGATTTATTTGGCTCATCTGCTAATATCAACCCAAGTTTTGATGCAAAATACCTTAAGCCGGTTAAATTACAAAAAGAGCTTGACGCATTAAATTCAAAACTTAATGCAGCGATCGAACGAGAAACACAGGCAAAAAATCAGCGAGATCAAGTTAAACAAATGGTGAATAACCCAGCGCCGTGCAATGCTGCTGGAACAGCTATCGTTCCAATGACACCCCAACAAGCTGAAGATATCTTGGCTGAGGTCGACCGTAAAGGAGGTACACGATGAGCAAATGCAGCACACGCCGTTGTCAGCAGACGGGTTTTTCCTTGGTTGAGTTAGGGGTAGTGCTGGCTATCATTGGGATTATTGGAATCTTGACATGGCGCTGGGTCGCTTCCACACGTGAGCCATTGGAAAGACCAGCTATTCTCGGCCAGTTAGCTGAAGCACAGGCCGCGGTTGAAGGTTTTGTACTGGCTAGACACCGATTGCCTTGCGCTGCTACTACTACTGCAGGAAATGAAGATTGCACTAACACCAATGGCATTTATTTGCCTTGGCGTACTTTAGGCTTGAGCAGCCGTTTCAATCAATTGCACTACGGTGTTAATCGAGGAGGAACTGGCCTAGACCTTGCTGTGCCCCCCCCTGCCTCAGTTTCACCTGATCTCAATTTGGATTTAAGTACAGGTCTTCCAATACTAGCGCGCACCACCGTACCAGAGGTCAACGTCGCAGTAACCAACATGTCCACGGCTCTCACGGCAGCCAATAACCGTCGTTTGGTAGTAAACGGTTTGGATTGGTGCCGCACTTTGCGTCGTTATGCAGCTAACCCTACAGCACCAGGAGTGTTAGAAGCAGGCAACATCACGGCCAGAACTCCGGTGGCATTTGTTTTAGTGCATCCGGGCTTCAATAATATATTTGAAGGTAACAACGTAGAAGGTGGTGCTGGTGGTTGGCGTTTTGATTTTCCAGGGCGGCCTCAAACTTCTGATTTTGACGACATCTCTATCGCTGTAGGGCCAAGTGATTTATCGGCACGTATTGGATGCACAGCTCGTTTAAGTGCCATGCAAGCCGCAGCCCAAGGCGCTTACACTGCTTATGACAATGCACGTGTAGTACAAGAGTATTGGTCTTTACGGGTATTTGACATTGAGCAAGCAGAATCTGCTCTGGCCGGTGCACAGTCGGGTGTTACCTTGGCTGCTGTGAATGTAGCATTGGCTGCTGGTAGTGCGGCATTGGCGGTTGCCTCCGCAGCAAACACCGAAGGCATAACCATCTTTGGCATTGTACTTTCTATAGCTAATGTTGTTACTGCTGGCATTGAAACTGGTTTGGCTATTGCAGACTTGGTAGAAGCAGAAAAAGCATTACAAGACTCAAAAGATAAAGAAGAGGCTGTGCGTGCCTATGTGGTCAAACTGTATGAAACTTTCACCCAATCATTGAATGCATCTGTTTTGTTAGATCAAAAAGGGCTCAATCCATGAAAAACCGCATGATGGGCTTTACCTTGGTAGAAATGTCTTTGGTGCTGCTGGCCTTGGGCTTGATTTTACCTGGTGCAGTTATTTTCTGGCAATTACAAGAGCGGCAGCGTGTCACCACAGTACAAACGGATATACAACAACAATCACGGGATGCAGTTATTGGTTTTTTACATGCCAATTACCGTTTGCCATGCCCTGCTGTTGATGCCTCGGGAGAGGAGAACTGCACAGGTACACGCCAGGTTGGTTTTTTGCCTTGGCGCACACTGGGGCTACCAAGGCCTGATGCTGGAACTCTACGGTATGGGGTTTACCGTGAACCCGATACCCTCGCCCATCAAGACCGTGATCTTGCCGTAGTGCGGGATCGTATGAATCCACTGCGGGTACGCACTGTCAACCCAGCGCCACAGAATTCGCCTATATCTCCCAATCCCAATGCACCACCCTTGCCCACGGTAACATCGAACATATTGGGCATGACGCAATCTGGTAACGACAGTGCTCCACTTAATGCCAGTTGCGATACTGCCAATGATCCTGCATGCCCGTTAGGCACCACAAATGCCGTCAATTTGCTCGATATATGCTTGGCATTGAATACAGGCAGTGACGCTTTATCGATACCTAATGAACGCTTGGCTACCCAGGTTGGGGGGAATCGACGAACGGCGGCATTTGTGCTGGTTGCTCCTAACATGTTAGACGCAGACGGTGATGGTCAAGCATTTGATGGCCTTAACGCCACAGCCACCAATAGCAACCCTACTTTTGAAGCACCTGGTAAAGCCATCACCAACACCTACGACGATATCGTGATGGCCGTGAGCCATACCGAATTATTTGCCCAACTGCATTGCGGGGCTGCATTGTCTGCGGTATCTCATGCCCATTTCAATGTGGGCACCGGTGCTCTGGTACTAGAGCGGGCTATGTACGACTACCGTGACCAGTTGTATATTGCCGTAGTACTCGCAAATGCTGATGTAGCTGCTGCGGCTGCAGGCTTGGCCTCGGCTGTTGCTGGCTCTCTGGATGCTGCTAAAGAAATGGTATCGGCCACCGCAGACACCACTTTAACCGCTGGGGCCCGTGCAGCCCAAATTGGGCTGGCGGCGGTGGGTATAGGCTTGGCAGTAGCCAGTGATGTGGCCGCCGTTTATTCAGCCATCGATGCTGGATTATCATTAGCAGAAGCCATTCAAGTTCATGCTGATTTTTCAGCACGGACTACCTCCATCACCAACTTGTCGCGCTCTATCAATGTGAATGCTTTGACGGCTGATTCCATTGGTTATTGATACATTTTGCCCACGAGTTACCGACTATGATCCCACTTCATCTATTTTCTCGATCCATGACCTCCAATCGCCAGCGTGGTTTTTCTTTGGTTGAATTGAGCGTCGTGTTGGTGATAATAGGCTTGATATTAGGCGCTGTGGCCATAGGACGTGATTTGCAACGGTCTGCGGCCAACCAACGTTTATCTACCGATTTCATTCAAGGTTGGCAATTGGCCTATGAAGCATATTTCAATGGCGTCGGTCGGCCACCTGGAGATAGTGCGACCAATCCGACTGGGCGCATCAATGGCAATGCTACTGAATTGTGCGGCACCGATATGATCAATATTTTTCTGGCCGCAGGCATTCGCTTACCTGACGGACGTGCAGAGGGACAACCAAACCACTATGTTTATTTGGATAGCAACGGCAATCCACAAGATGTGGAAGTATGTTTCCAAAGCGTTAATTGGGCCGAACCAGGAGCCGCAGTAGCAACCTACGTGCTTCGTCCACGCAACGTCATGGTGATCCGAGGCTTGACCCATTCACTGTCCACCACGTTGGATCAACAAATTGATGGTCGCAGCGATGCCCGTTTTGGTCGATTCCGTCACACTGACTTGGCAGACGACACTTCGCCACTTGCTGAAACACATGAATCGGCACCGCGTGGTTTTTGGCCTGTCGATGAGCGCATGGCCATTAACAGTGTGACTGCCACTTCATTGGATGAGTCGCAGATCGCAATCAGCAACGCATACTTCAAAATGACACGCTAAGTAAGACCTAAAAATCCTTCTTCGCTAACGTACGCAGGTGCGGGAAGGCATCCAAATGGTCTTCGGATAGCAGGTGCAAAGCCATGAACACCGGGGCGGGGAAGCCCTTGCGCCCGCCATCGCGGGTGTCATAGATCAGCTTATCCACATAGCGCACAAAATCTAAGTGCCCCCAAAACATTTCGAGCTTGTCGCCGATGTGGGGGTAGAGGTTGTTGATGGTGTTGAAGTGTTCGTTTTCTTTGAGCATGGCGCGGCATCATCGGGCAGATGAGCGAAATTTTCCAGTAGCAAAGTGTTGCAGCAGCGGTTTTTTGATGCCTGAGTGATCTTTATCATATAGGCTCTGCGGCTGTTGGCTTCCTGCCTGGCCTTATCTGTTAGAGGTGCTCTTTGCCTGCTTCACTTGCCACTTCTGCTATCCGTCCTGGCTTCATCACTTTACACGGCAACCAATCGGAATGGTTAGCGCACACCGTGATGCAGTGGTTGCGCAGTACCCCACTAGACCCGCTAGAGCAAGAGGTGGTATTGGTGCAAAGCAACGGTATGGCCGAGTGGTTCAAAATGGAAATGGCGCGCTTGAGCGGGGCCTGTGCTGCCACCCGAGTCGAACTACCAAGCCGGTTCTTATGGCGCACTTACCGCCAAGTCTTGGGTGCGGCTGCCGTACCGCGCGAATCGCCCCTTGACAAGCTGCCCATGACGTGGCGCTTGATGAAGGTATTGCCCGCGCTGTTAGAGCAGCCAGATTTTGCCCCAGTAGAACACTACCTGCGCGAACACAGCCCCACACACGAACGCGACTTGCCTTTGGCCGCCAAACTGGCCGACTTGTTCGACCAATACCAAAACTACCGTGCCGATTGGCTGCAAGCCTGGGGCCAAGGTCAGGATGTGTTGCTGCAACACGATGGTCGCGGCGTGCCCATACCAGACGAGCAATGCTGGCAACCGCAACTATGGCGTGCGGTGTTGGGTACGCTGGCACCGGGACAAGAACAGGCCATTCGACCCTATTTGCACCAGCGGGCTTTAGCACGTCTGCGCCAACAAGATACCAACTTTGCTGGCCGGGTAGCACGCCGGGTGGTGGTATTTGGCATGAGCCACATGCCCATATCTACCTTGCAGGCGCTGGCAGCCCTCAGCCCTTACACACAAGTGATATTGGCTATTCCCAATCCGTGCCGTTATTACTGGGGTGACATCATTGAGGGGCGCGAGTTGTTTCGCACCCTGCGCCGCCGCCAGCAGGCCCGTGATGGGTTGGACTTGGGCCAAGTGAACTTACAAGATATGCACCAACACGCCCACCCCTTGTTGGCAGCTTGGGGGCGGCAAGGGCGCGACTTTATCCGCCTGTTGGATGAGGTCGATTCAGCAGAGCAAACGCAGCAGCAGTTTCCACAATTGCGCTTGGATGTGTTTGATGAAACCCCAACCAGTAGCGACACCCCCATGTTGCACCGGGTACAACAAGCCATCCGCGATTTAGAGCCAATCGACCCGCAACTCCAGCAAACACCGTGGCCTTGGCAAGCCTCGGATCGCTCTATCAGCTTTCACATTGCACACAACCGGGTGCGCGAGCTAGAGATTTTGCACGACCAATTGCTCACTTGGCTGGCCGAGACCAACACCGCACGCCCCCCGCTGCAACCGCGCGACATCGTGGTGATGGTGCCCGATATTGGCACGATGGCGCCAGCGATTCGCGCCGTGTTTGAACAATACAAACCGTCCGACCCGCGTTACATTCCTTACGACATCGCCGACGTGAGCGCCCAAGCCACCAGTCCGCTGATGGCCGCTTTGGAGTGGTTGCTCAAACTGCCCCACCAACGCTGTGGCATGAGCGAGTTGCTGGATTTGTTAGAAGTGCCTGCCATTGCCCAACGCTTTGGGGTTTCAGGCGATGGCTTGCCCAAATTGAAGCAATGGATGCAAGGCGCGGGCATCCGCTGGGGGCTGAACCAACAGCACCGCAGCCAATTGGGCTTAGCCGCCTGCGGCGAACAAAACAGTGCTTGGTTTGGTTTGCAACGGATGTTGCTCGCCTATGCTACCGGTGCCTTGCCCAGCGACCCAGCCACCACTACCACTACCGGTACACCATGGGCGCACATTGTGCCTTACACCGAGGTGGGCGGCTTAGAAGCCGAATGGGCGGGCAGCCTAGCGCATCTATTGCAAACCCTGATGGATTGGGTGAGCGCAGCGGGCACACCAGCCAGCCCTGCAGATTGGGCCGAGCGTGGGCGGGTGTTGCTCGATGGCATGTTCCGCCCGAGCGACGAGGCCGAACAGACCATGCTAGAACGGGCGTTAGAAGGTTTGAACCATTGGCTGCAAGCCTGCGCCCAAGCAGGGTTTGAACAGCCTTTGTTGTTGACAGATTTTCGCAGCGCGTGGCTAGAGGCGATTGATCCACCTTCGTTGGATGAAAAATTCCGTGCCGGTGGGGTCACCTTTTGTACCCTGATGCCCATGCGGGCCATTCCGTTTGAAGTGGTGTGCCTATTGGGGATGAACGATGGCGACTACCCACGCCGCAGTTTGCACAGCGATTTTGACTTGATGCGCCAAACCGGCCAATACCGCCCCGGCGACCGCTCACGCCAACACGATGACCGCCAATTGATGCTCGAAGCCTTGCTCTCGGCCCGGCGCGCACTGTATATCTCTTGGACGGGCCGCAGCATACGCGACAACACCGAGCAACCACCCTCGGTGTTGGTGTCGCAGTTGCGCGATTACCTCAGTGCTTGTTGGGGCCAGCCGGTGCTAGAGCAGCTGACCACCGAATACCCCTTGCAAGCCTTCAGCCGCAGCTACTTTGTCCAAGGCAGCCCGCTACGCACCTATGCCCACGAGTGGCGCAGCCTGCACCATACCGAGCAGACAGAAGTCAGCCCCAGCAACACCCTGCCGCCGTTACCAGCCTTTGTGCCCGACTCGCAAGTACCGCTCACGCTTGGACGCTTGACGCAGTTTTTACGCAACCCGGTCAAGGTATTCTTTCGGGAGCGTTTAAGCATTGTCTGGCCGACCGAACGGGTGCAAGACCACGACGTAGAACCTTTGGCCAGCGATGGGCTAGAGTATTACCAATGGATACAACAACAAATTGACAGTTGGCCGCTGCAAGCCAGTAGCGAGGCCCTGCGCCAACAAATTGAGCAATCGCTGCAACGCCAGCGCCAAGCCGGGGTATTCCAACTACAAGCCTTGGGCCAGCGCCAGCAAGACGGCCTGCAACAGGTATTGCTGCCACTGGCCCACGCATGGGTGCAAGCACGCCAAAACTACCCCCATGCCGCACCCCGCCAAGCCTTGCAGTTAGAGCATGGTGGCGTGCTATTGCAAGATTGGCTAGAACCACTCTACACCAACCATACCCATCCCGTATGGTTACACCTAGAGCCCAGCAAACTGCTACAAAAAGACGGCAAAAGCGCGCGCCCAGACAAATTGTTGCCTGTCTGGTTGCGCCTGTTGGCAGCCGCCGCCAGCGGCCAGAAAGTGTCGGCGGTGGTGGTCGGCCAAGATGCACGCTTAGACATCGAAGCCATCGAGCCGGAATTGGCTGCAGCCCAATGGCCCTTGTTACTCGAATTATGGTTACAGGGTATGCAGCGCCCGGTGCCCTTGCCATTGCGCACCGCCTTGGCCTATGTAGCTAACCAAGGCAAAGATCCCGAGCAAGCCGCCGCCACGGCTTATGAGGGTAGCGACTACAGCCCACTGCCTGGCGAAGGCAGCGAACCTTGTTTGGCACGCGAGTTTCCCGATTTTGCCGCCCTGCAAGCCAGTGGTGAATTTGCCCAGTGGGCCGAAACCCTGTACACACCCCTGCTGCAATGGTTGCCCAAGCATGTGCATTGCCATCCCCATTCCACTGTTTTAGAGCCAGCCGCCCATGCAGACACTTGAACCCTTGCACTTTCCGTTGTGGGGTAGCCGCTTGATGGAGGCCAGCGCAGGCACGGGCAAGACTTGGACGATTGCCGCGCTGTATGTGCGCTTGGTACTCGGGCACGGCCCGAGCGGCACGGGCTTTATCCGCCCTTTGGCCCCGGCAGAAATTCTGGTCATGACCTTTACCCGTGCCGCCACGCGCGAGCTCTCAGCACGTATTCGCCAACGCTTGCTAGAGGCAGCGCGTTGCTTTCGTCATCCCAACAGTACACCCAGCGCTGACGAGTTTTTGCAAAATTTATTGGCCGACTACCCCGACGCGCACAGCCGCCAACAGGCGGCATGGCAATTGGCCAACGCTGCTGAAAACATGGATGAGGCCGCTGTCTTCACCATTGATGCTTGGTGCCAACGCATGTTGCGCGAACATGCCTTTGACAGCGGCAGCGTGTTTGATGAACAACTGGTGGCCGATGAGCAAGCCGTTTTCATGGCGGCGGCACAAGACTATTGGCGACAAGAATGCTACCCTCTGGCCGGTGCAGAGCTAGAAGCCGTGCTCTCGGTTTGGCCCTCAGTGCATGTGATGGCACAAGAGGTGCAAGCCTTGCAACGCCAACCAGCCGCTTTGCCCGCACAGCCAGCGCTAGGCTCTTTGGCCAGTGCGGTGCATGGTTTGTTGCCGCCCGATTTGCTCCGGTTGCTGCAAGCACGGCAGCAACGTATCCAAGCCATGAAAACATGGCTACTGACCGAACTGGCACAACAGCGTAAAAACTGGAACGGCACAACACTCAAAACCAGCAGCGTCGAAAAATGGTTTACCAAGCTAGAAGCATGGGCGCAACAAACCCTGCCGCTGGCCTTGCCAGAAGAAGATGGCCTACACAAACTCACCGACCACGGCTTGCTTGGCACGCGCAGTAAAAATGCCCCGGCCATCACCCTCCCTGCCGATTTTGCGTGGTTTACCGAAGTGGTCGATGCGTATACGGCCCTACCCCAACCGGCTACCGCATTGCGCCTGCACGCAGCGCATGGCATCGCACGGCGCATGGAGCAACTCAAGCGCCAAGCAGGTGAATTTGGTTTTCAGGATTTGTTGCAACGCCTGCACCAAGCTTTGCAAAGCGGCAGCGGCCCCCGTTTGCGCCAGCGCATCTTGGCCCGCTACCCGGTGGCGTTGATCGACGAGTTCCAAGACACCTCGCCGCTGCAATATGCTGTGTTCGACCAAATTTATGATGTCAGGGCCAATGCGACAGCACAAGCCCTATTGTTGATTGGTGACCCCAAGCAGTCTATCTACGGCTTTCGTGGGGCCGATATTTACAGCTATTTGCGCGCCCGCAGTGCCACCGGACAACGCCATTACGCCCTAGACACCAATTACCGCTCGACCCAAGAGTTGGTCACGGCTGTCAATCGGCTGTTCTTACACGCCGAAAGTAACCCCAGCAGCCACCCCGCAGGGGCATTTTTATTCCGCAACCCCTCCTCTGACAGCGACACCGCTGGCAGCGATGGCGGTAGCCGCTTGCCGTTTGTGGCCGTCAAAGCCAAGGGGCGCAGCGAGCGTTTGCAAATTGCCGGTGTGCCACCCTCGGCGGCCCTGACCATCGTGCACGATGTGGCCCAAGTGCAAGATGCCGAAACCCTGCGCTGGCGCTTCGCAGCCCAGTGCGCCGAACAAGTCGTGGCATGGTTGGGCCATCCTGAAACCGGCTTGCTGGATGCACAAGGCCAATACACCCGCTTACGCCCCGCCGATATTGCGATTTTGGTGCGCAGTGGCAAAGAGGCTACGGTGGTACGTCAGGCCTTACAGCAGCGGCGTGTCGCCTCGGTTTATTTGTCAGACAGAGACTCGGTATTTCATGGTAACGAGGCGCAAGACCTGTTGCACTGGCTGCGCGGTGTGGCTATGCCGCAAGACGCTGCGTTGGTACGCACGGCCTTGGCAACCCGCACTGTCGGCCTGACGATCGATGAATTGGCTTGGTACACCACCCACGATGAAGCCTTTGACAGCTACTGCGACCAAATGCGCCAGTTGCACCAAGTCTGGCTACAACAGGGTGTCTTGGCCATGCTGCGCCAATCTTTACAACGCTTGGGCTGGGCGGCACGTTGGCTGGCCGCCCCAGAAGGCGATGGCGAACGCCGTTTGACCAATTTTCTACACCTGGCCGAGTTGTTGCACAGTGCCAGCACCGATTTGGACGGTGAACAAGCCCTGATCCGTTGGTTAGAGCTGAAAATCCACGAGCCTGCGCAAGACAGCGATGAGCAGTTATTGCGCCTCGAAAGCGATGCCGATTTGGTCAAGGTCGTCACCATCCACAAAAGCAAGGGGCTGGAATACCCGCTGGTATTGCTGCCCTTTGCCAGTGATTTTCGGGCGGTCTCTGGACGCGACCAGTTTGCTACCGTGCCCGATGCCCAAGGCACCCCGCAACTGGAGCTAGAACTGACTCCAGAGGTTTTGCAGCGGGCCGAACAAGAGCGTCTGCGCGAGGATTTGCGTTTGCTCTATGTGGCTCTGACGCGTGCTCGCCATGCCTTGTGGGTCGGGTTTGCCGCCATCAAAAAAGGCAACAGCCCGCGCTGCCAAAGCCACCTGAGCGCCTTGGGCTACCTGCTGGGTGGCCCCACGGAACGCTCCGCACCCGATTGGTTGCCGCTGTTGCAGTCCGTAGCGGCCCATCATCCGATTGCCCTGCAAGCCGCTGTGGTGGCTGAACAGCCTGTGCCCCTCACACCACTGTTGTCCCAAACCACGCCCCCCGACTTGGCCGCCCACGGGCCGAATTACGTGGCCGATTTTGATCGCTCTTGGAGCGTCTCCAGCTACTCGCGTTTAACCCGCGTGGTGTACGGTGCCAGTAACGCACACGCCGCCTTGGCTGCCCGACGGGCGCAAGATGAATGGAGCCCTAATGCGCCGCCGCCGTTGGCCGTGGCCGCCGCCCTACGACCCAGCCCAGCTTTGGGTACGCAACCCATTCAACACCGCTTTAAGCCTGGAGCCTTGAGTGGCAATTTCTTGCACGAACAGTTGGAATGGTTGGCCGCCAGCCGTTTTGCCCTGCCAAGCTCCGAGGCCCGACAGCAAGCCCTGTTAGTGCGCTGCGAACGCGCGGGCCATAGCGCCGAAGCCGCAGAACTGGTGCAATGGCTGCAACAGGTACTAGAAACACCGCTGCCCACTTTGTCCACAGCGCTGTGCAGTTTAGACGGGGACTTAGTGCCCGAAATGGAGTTTTGGCTGCCCGCCCAAGCCATCCACACCGCCACTTTGGATGGTTTGTGCCAACAGCATATCTTTCCGTCTTTGGAGCGCCCGCGTTTGCAAGCGAGCCAACTGCATGGCATGTTGATGGGCTTTGCCGACTTGGTGTTTTGCCATGCCGGGCGCTATTGGGTGCTCGATTACAAATCGAGCCGTTTAGGCCTGCAAGATGCCGATTACAGCCTGCCGGTCATGCAACAAGAAATGGTATTGCGCCGCTACGATGTGCAGGCTGCTCTGTACCAATTTGCCCTGCACCGTTTGCTGCAACAACGCTTGGGGGACGCTTACCAACCAGAACAACATCTGGGCGGTGCTTTGTATTTCTTTATCCGTGGCATCAGCGGGCCAGAGCACGGTGTGTGCTGGGTTGCACCCTCGATAGACTGCCTACAAGGCCTAGAAGCCATGTTTGGCGGAGGTAGTTTGTGAATTCCTCTATCACTCTCACTACACAGCCCAGCATGTCCATCGGCCCAGAGCAAGCTTTGGCGCAATTGCGCGTTTGGTCAGATGCGGGCTGGCTGCGCCAACTCGACAGCGCCTTTGCCCGCTTCTTATGGCAGTTAGACCCGAATACTTCCGTTGCAGTACTGATGGCCGCCGCCCTGCTCACCCATATGGAAGGGCGCGGCCATACCTGCCTGCCGATGGAAACGCTACAAGCCCCGTACCGTTCCGATATTGACTGGCCCCCCGCAGCACGCCAAGCCTGGCAAGCATGCTGGCAACAGTGGCAAGCACTGCCCGCAGAACAAGGCCTACCCACCACGCCCCAAGCTTGGGCACAGGCTTTGCGCACCAGCCCCTTGGTGTATTGCGTAACGGCCCTCCAAGCCATCAATAAAGGCCAACCTTTGGTGTTAGGTGGCTCCAACGAAGCCCCTTTGCTCTATCTGCACCGCTATTGGGTCTATGAGCAACAGGTACTGGTGGCCCTGCAACAGCGTTTGCAAACCACCATCGCGATCGATCAGGCCGCAGCGCAGCGCTGGTTGCAGCATTTATTTCCCACAGCTCCCGCCACCCCCGATGCCTCCCCCCTTGGCCCCAACTGGCAACAGGTGGCCTGTGCCATTGCCTTGCGTGCCCCCATCAGCATCATCACCGGCGGGCCAGGCACCGGCAAAACCTATACCGCTGCACGCTTGCTGGCGCTGCTGTTGGCCTTGCACCCGCAACCGGCCACCTTGCGCGTCGCCTTGGCGGCCCCCACCGGCAAAGCAGCCGCCCGCTTGAGTGAATCCATTGCCAGCTCTTTGCAAGAGCTGCAACAGGCCATCGACCGGGCTGTGAATGCCTTGGCCCCAGACAAGCGCCCAGCTACCGTACCGGATTTGGCAGCCCTGATCGCCCGTATCGGCAAGGCCAAAACTGTGCATGCCCTGCTCGGGGCCAGTTTGCACACGCGCCAGTTTCGCCACCATGCAGCCAAACCCTTGGATGTGGATGTGTTGATCGTCGATGAAACCTCGATGATCCATTTGGAAATGATGGCCGCGTTGCTCCAAGCCGTGCCCGCGCAGGCGCAATTGATTTTGTTGGGCGATAAAGACCAGTTGGCCTCGGTAGAAGCCGGGGCCGTGCTGGGCGACTTATGCTCCCATGCTGAAGCCGGGCGTTACAGCCTAGCCACCCAAAGCTATATCGAACAACTCACCGGCAACAGCATCCCCAGTAAATTTTGTGACCCCAACCCTGCAGCCCCCGCTCTGGCCCAACAAACCGTGATGTTGCGCGAAAGCCGCCGCTTTGACGGAGCGATTGGGGCCTTGGCGCTGGCCGTGAACCAAGGAAGAAGACTATCCACGTACGACGACCACAGCCAGCAGCCCTACGGGGGCGATGTGTGGATCGCCCACACGGTAGAGGAGCGCACCCCGGCCCAAGTTGCCACCTTGGCCGTACAGGGCCGTGGCCCGGCCCCCGGCTACCGCGCTTATCTGGAGGCCATTAGAAACGCCAACGCTGAGATATGGCAGCAGCCCGAACAACACCAGCAATGGGTGGTGCGGGTGTTGTTAGCCTTTCAGCGTTTCCGCATTTTGTGCGCGGTGCATGAAGGCGCTTGGGGCGATGAACAACTCAATCCGCTGGTGCAAAAAGCGCTGCAACAGGCGGGGCTGTTGCGTCCACAAATCGAATGGTTTGTGGGCCGCCCGGTGATGGTCACACGTAACGATGCCTCTTTAGGCATTTTCAATGGCGATGTGGGCGTGGTGCTGCCCAGCTTTGCCAATCGGCAAGCTTTGCGTGCTTACTTTTTAGACGGCGAACAAACGCGCTCGGTAGCGGTGGGGCGTTTGGCGCATGTCGAAACCGCCTTTGTCATGACAGTCCACAAAAGCCAAGGCTCCGAGTTTGAACACACCTTGCTGGTGTTGCCCGACAGCGGCGAACAGGTACTGAATCGCCAATTGGTTTATACCGGCATCACCCGTGCGCGGTCTTATTTTTCTTTGGTGGAAGCCAAAGCGGGTACTTTAGAACGCGCCGCCTCCACCCCCTTGCGCCGCGCCAGTGGCTTGGCCGCTTTGCTCGATGCCACGGATCCGATGCCCAACAGGCCAAATCTATAATCGACGGCTGTTTTGCCCCCGAATTCTCCTCTCACATCCCCCATGAGCACACCCATTTTTACCGTTGCCGACATCCGCAAGACCTTTCTGGATTTTTTTGCTACCAAGGGCCATACCGTGGTGGCATCCAGCCCGCTGGTGCCGGGCAATGACCCTACGCTCATGTTCACCAACTCGGGCATGGTGCAGTTCAAAGACGTATTTTTGGGCACCGACAAGCGCAGCTATGTACGCGCCGCCTCGGTGCAAGCCTGCTTGCGTGCCGGTGGCAAACACAACGACTTGGAAAACGTCGGCTACACCGCACGCCACCACACCTTTTTTGAGATGCTGGGCAACTGGAGCTTTGGCGACTACTTCAAGCGCGAAAGCCTGAAATGGGCTTGGGAGTTGCTGACCGAAGTCTACAAACTGCCCAAAGAGCGCCTGCTGGCTACGGTGTATGCCGAAGACGACGAAGCCTATGACATCTGGACGAAAGAAATCGGCCTGCCGCCCGAGCGTGTGATTCGCATTGGCGACAACAAAGGGGGCCGCTACAAATCCGACAACTTCTGGATGATGGCCGACACTGGCCCCTGCGGCCCCTGCTCTGAAATCTTCTACGACCACGGCGACCACATCCCCGGCGGCCCTCCCGGCAGCCCCGAGGAAGATGGCGACCGCTTCATCGAAATCTGGAACAACGTGTTCATGCAGTTCAACATGGACGAACACGGCAAAGTGACGCCACTGCCCGCCCCCTGCGTGGATACTGGCATGGGCTTGGAGCGTCTGGCTGCTATCTTGCAGCACGTCCATAGCAACTACGAAATCGACCTGTTCGATGCCCTGATTAAAGCCGCAGCGCGCGAAACTGGCTGCACCGACTTGGGCAACCCCAGCCTGCGTGTGATTGCAGACCATGTGCGCGCTACTGCGTTCTTGGTCAGCGATGGTGTTGTGCCTAGCAACGAAGGCCGGGGCTATGTGCAGCGCCGCATCATTCGCCGCGCTATTCGCCACGGCTACAAGCTGGGCCAAAAAACCCCATTCTTCCACAAGCTGGTGGCCGACTTGGCCCAACTTATGGGCGATGCCTACCCCCAACTGCGCGCACAACAACAGCGCATTACCGAAGTGCTCAAGGCCGAAGAAGAGCGCTTCTACGAAACCTTAGCCAATGGCATGGAGATTTTGGATGCCGCTTTGGCCGATGGCAGCAAAACCCTGCCCGGTGACATCGCCTTCAAATTGCACGACACCTTTGGCTTCCCGCTCGATTTGACCAACGATGTCTGCCGCGAGCGCAGCGTGGCCGTGGATGAAGCGGGGTTTGCAGCGGCGATGGAAAAGCAAAAAGCCCAAGCCCGTGCCGCTGGCAAATTCAAAATGGACAAGGCGCTGGAATACGCTGGCGCAGGCAACGTCTTTACCGGCTACGAGCATCTGCAGGAAGCCACGGCCAAAATTGTGGCCCTGTATGTCGATGGCGTGAGCGTGGCCGAAATCAAATCCGGCCAAAGCGGTGTCGTGGTGCTGGACACCACCCCCTTCTATGCCGAAAGTGGCGGTCAGGTGGGCGACCAAGGCCACATTACCAGCGGTTCGGCCCGCTTTGCCGTGGCCGACACGCTCAAAATCAAGGCCGATGTGTTCGGCCACCACGGCACGCTAGAAACCGGCACGCTGAATGTGGGCGACCATGTAGCCGCACAGGTCGATACTGCCCTGCGCGAAGCCACCGTACGCAACCACAGCGCCACCCACTTGATGCACAAAGCCTTGCGCGAAGTGCTGGGCAGCCATGTGCAGCAAAAAGGCAGCTTGGTCAATGCCGAGCGCACCCGCTTTGACTTTGCCCACAATGCCCCCGTCACCGATGCAGAAATCCGCCAAATCGAAGCTTTGGTGAATGCCGAGATCTTGGCCAACGCAGCCACCCAAGCGCGCGTCATGGACATTGAGTCGGCGCAACAAACCGGGGCCATGATGCTGTTCGGCGAAAAATACGGCGAAACCGTGCGCGTATTGGACATCGGCTCCAGCCGCGAACTGTGCGGCGGTACCCATGTGCAGCGCACGGGCGATATTGGCCTGTTCAAGATTGTGGCCGAGAGTGGTGTGGCCGCTGGCGTGCGCCGTATCGAGGCCGTGACGGGTCGCAATGCCTTGGCTTACTTGCAATCGTTGGAAGACACAGTAGCCCAAGCCGCATCGGCTTTGCGTGCCCCCACCGCCGAAGTCAACAGCCGCATTGCCCAAACGCTGGAACAAATCAAAGCCTTGGAAAAAGAAGTGGCAGCCCTCAAAGGCAAGCTGGCCTCTAGCCAAGGCGATGAACTGGCCGCCCAAGCCATCGACGTGAAAGGTTTGAAAGTGCTGGCCGCAGTGCTGCCTGGTGCCGATGCCAAAACCCTGCGCGACACGCTGGACAAACTCAAGGACAAACTCAAAACCGCTGCCATCGTGCTGGCGGCTGTGGATGGCGATAAGGTGCAACTGGCCGCAGGTGTCACCACCGACAGCGTAGGCAAAGTCAAGGCGGGCGAGCTGGTCAATTTTGTTGCTAGCCAAGTGGGCGGCAAAGGCGGTGGCAAGCCCGACATGGCAATGGCTGGCGGCACCAACGCCGCCCAATTGCCCGCTGCGTTGGCCAGTGTGCAAGGCTGGGTAGCCGAGCGCGTATAAAAAATTGTTCTGAAAAAGCCGGGCTGGTGACAGTAGCCGCTGACCCGCGCGATGTAACGTCCTGTACCGCACCCATCAAAAGGGATGGATTCCCCTTAGTATGGTGCGTATGGATTCTCTGCAAGACGGCACACCACACCCAGAACCAACGCACTGCGCCCAGCATCCGCCGGTGTTACGGCTGCCTTGGTGGCAGCGCCTGACGGTACGCTTTGAGGTGCTGGTGGCCTCGGTGGTGGTGCTGGCCATGCTGCTCTTAACAGCGCTGATTGCCTACCAACTCAACACCACGGCCCGCCAAGCCATCATGGCGGCCTCCCTCGATAGCGCACAGCATATCGGTGACCTGATCAGCGAACGTGCCCACCGCATTGTCGATCCAGCCGATGCCACCCTGCGCCTGTTGGCCTTTGACCCCGTTACCACGGCCACCAACCTTACGGCACGCGTGCGCCGCTTGCCGGTACTGACCCGTCTGCTCCAGCAAAACCAGTTGCTCTCGGCGGTGTATGTGGGCTACCCCGATGGACAGTTTTTGCTGGTGCGGCCCCTGCGCCATGACTACCTGCGCCAGAAATTGGGCGCACCCAACCAAGCGGCCTTCATGGTGCAATCGATGGCACAAGAGCGCGGGCAGGCGGCCCCCTTGGTAGGCCGCTGGAGTTTTTACGATGCACAACTGCGGCTGCTGCACACCGCGATTCGGCCCGATTACCATTACGACCCACGTACCCGCCCTTGGTATACCGAGGTCGTGCAAACCAAAACGCAAATCCTCACGGCACCCTATGTGTTTTTCACGACGCAAGAAGTGGGCGTGACCCTGAGCCAACCTAGTGAAGAAGGCCGTGCCGTGCTGGGCTTAGATGTGGCACTGACCGATCTGGGGCAGGAGATTGGCCAATTGCGCCTCATGCCGCGCACCGAAATTGCCGTAGTGGACAAAGACCAGCGCGTGCTGGCCTACCCCAACATGTCACGGGTGTTGCAGTGCGATGGCGATCAAACCCATATGCGTCCCTTGAGCGAGCTAGGGGTGGCCAGCCTGACAGCCCTTTCGACGCAGGCAGTGCCATCGCAAAAATCGCACCGTTTTATGGCGCAAGATGAGGAATGGTTGGGCCAAGTGCAGGCCCTGCAATCGGTACGTTGGCGCGATTTGCGCCTGCTCATAGCCATCCCCACCGAAGAGTTGCTCTCTGAGCTAAACCGGGACTTGCGCCGCCAATTGTGGCTTTCACTGGGCTTCATTGCCCTGCTGCTGCCTTTGGGGTGGATGGCTGGACGGCGCGTTGGGCGCAGTATCAGCGGCTTGGCAGCACAGGCTCAGGCACTGGTACGGTTTGATTTTCGCCGACCGCAGCGCGTGGCCTCTCCGGTGCGCGAGGTACGCGAGCTCGGGCAGGTGATGGATGGCATGTCCAAAACCATCGAAGAATTTTTGCACATCACCCGCCATATCAGCGCCGAACAACGCCTAGACCTGATGCTGTCAAGTGTGCTCTATGAATTGGTGCAGGCTACCAGCTGTACGGGCGGGGCGGTGTACCTAGTCAGTAATGAACCCGAGCACCAAGGCTTGGTGCGTACCACCCGTTATTGCCAAGATCCACAAGACCAAGAGCGCTATCCGCAGCAGCTGTCTATGGCGCACTTCATCAACTACGCCCAACCCCAAGCAGACGATGAAGATACCCTGCCGGACACACCAGTACAGCAGGTGCTGCGCGTGCAATTGCACACACGCAACGGGCGGCCTTTAGGGCTGCTGGTGATGCGCTATGCACCAGACCAACGCCAAGACAGCGACAACTTTCGGGCCTTTGTCGAAAAGCTTTCGGGTACCTTGTCGGTAGCGATTGAAACGCGCAATCTGATCGAAGGCCAGCGCAAGCTGTTTGATACCGTCATCCGGGTACTGGCCGATACCATTGATGCCAAAAGCCCCTACACCGGCGGCCATTGTGAACGTGTCCCCCAGTTGGCCGAGGCCCTGATGCAGCGCATTTGCGATGCCCAAGAAGGGCCGTTTGCCGAGGTATCGATGACCGAGGCCGAGCTGTATGAGTTTCGCATGGGGGCATGGCTGCACGATATTGGCAAAGTCACCAGCCCCGAACACATCATCGACAAGGCCACCAAGCTAGAGACGATCTACAACCGTATCCATGAAGTGCGCATGCGCTTTGAGGTGTTGTGGCGCGATGCCGAGTTGGCCTATTGGCAGCAATCTGCGGCAGGCGTGGATCCGGCCCAGTTGGAACACCAACTGTTGCAACAACACAGACAACTACAAGAAGATTTTGCCTTTGTGGCGCGCAGCAATGTGGGTGGTGAGTCGATGGCCGATGCTGATGTGCAACGCCTGCAAGCGATTGGCAGCCAAGTCTGGCAAAGGCATTTTGATGATCGGATTGGTTTGTCTCAGGCCGAAATGGCCCGCTTTGCCCATGTACCGCCGCAGCCTTTGCCCGCTACAGAACGATTACTGGCCGACCGGCCCGAACATATCGTACCTTGGGGGCCACGCCGTCCACCCGTCGAGGCGGGCCATCCAGACAACCGATGGGGCTTTGATATGCTGGTACCGCCGCAAGAGATCCACTTGGGCGAGTTACACAACCTGTCGGTACGCCGAGGCACCCTGACAGCCGAAGATCGCTTTAAGATCAACGACCACATTGTGCAGACCATCATCATGCTCAGTGGGCTGCCGTTTCCTCCGCATTTGGCCCGCGTACCCGCAATTGCAGGCTCACACCACGAAAAGCTGGATGGCAGCGGCTATCCGCGTCGCCTCCAAGGCGATCAGCTCACGTTGGCCGACCGGGTGATGACGCTGGCCGATATTTTTGAGGCACTGACCGCTTCGGATCGCCCGTACAAGCTGCCTAAAACGCTCTCCGAGTCGTTGGCCATCATGGCCGACATGGCGCGCACCCAGCATATCGATGTCGAGGTGTTCCGCTTCTTTCTGCACAGCGGTGTTTGGCAAGACTATGCCGCACGATTTTTATCCGCAGCACAACACGATAAGGTGGACATCGATGCCATCGAGCGCTTGTTGGTGGCATCGGAATAGGCACCATTTGCGGATTAGAAAATGGGGGGGCATGCGGCTGCTTGCAACCACTGTTGCACATCGGCCTTACTGGGAATGCGCCCGCTGGAAACCACCTTTTCGTTGATGACCAAGCCGGGGGTGGAAAGCACATCGTAGGCCATGATGGCCTGCATGTCTGTCACTTTGACAAAATCGGCCTCGATATTGGCCTCAGTGGCAGCTTCGCGGGCTACAGCTTCCAATTTGCGGCAATTGGCGCAACCAGAGCCGAGAATTTTGATTGTCAACATAAAAAGTCTCCTAAGGGGTGAGAAAACCATTTGTTCATCAGGAGGTGCGTACTGCTTGCAAACGATGCAACCAGAGCAATAAGCCAGCCAACATCGCCACAAAAGCGATCAAACCCAAGGCCAGCGTTTGCCACGGTAGGCCATCAACCCAAGCACCATACGACAGCCCGGCCAGCACGCTAAAAAGAGCGACTAACCCAACATAAGCCAAGGTTTTGCGGCGGCCAATCACGGCCATCACCATTAACATACTTTGCAGGCTGAGCTCAGGATCTGCCATCAGGTAAGCCAGTAAAGGACCTTGGTGCATCCCTAAATCCAAAAACATTTTGGCTACGGGCACTTCTACCAGCGTTGGAAAATACATAAAAACGCCAAACAACACCGCCACCATATTGGCAAGCACCGTGTTACTACCCGCCCAGCTCTCAATCCATTGAGGTTGAATAATCTGGCGCACCACCCCCACAATAAACACCCCAAGCACCAACAGGCCAAAAATTTGTTTCACAAAGCGCCAAGCCTCCCAGAGCCAAGCTTGTCGGTCGTCTGCTTCTAAAGCCTGCAGATAATGCCAAACGGCCCATAAAGACAAGGCCACGGCAAAGAAACGCCCGGTTAGTGCCAGCTCAAGCCCTTGGGTATTGGGTGTTAGGCGCAAGGAAGCCACCAACAGCGTGGCAGCGGTCAAGCCCAAAGTGAGCCACGTCCAACGGGAGGCTCCTTCGATAATGTTTTCTAATCCCTTCCAAGCTGTGCTGGCAATCAATAACAACAGCAGAATTAACACCGAGCCTTGAAAGGTGACCCCTTCTTCGCCTTTGGCCGCATCGTAAGGCACCCATTGAAACAAGGTGTCTTGCCAATCTTGCGCCCAAGCCAACGGCAGCGTAATGGTGCCCAAGGTGCTGGTCAAAGGCCAGAGTTTCAGGGTGCCAGCAATCAGCAAACCTACCAGTGAGAGCAGTAAACCCGTCGCGGCAGGACTGACCTTGGCTTTCTCAGCAAATAAGGTGTCGGTTTGGGCATCATGACGCGCATCATCGCGCCAAAACAGCATAGCCATCAGCAGTCCAATACCGATACCGAACAACAAGCACAGAACAAATCGTGCTGCCGCAAATTCCAATCCCAAAATACTGCCAGTGTAGGCCAACGCCATAATGTTACCCGCTGGGGCAAAAAACAGGAATGTAATGGCCGGGCCAATACCAGCCCCCTTACGGTAAATTCCGCCAAATAAGGGCACGATGGTGCAGGAACACACTGCCAACAAAGACCCGGCTGCTGCTGCCGCCGGGTAGGAGATATAGACAGGTGCGTTGCGGCCTAACCAATGCGTGATGCTGGCTTTTGGAATTAAAGCTGTCATGGCTCCCGCGATAAAAAAAGCGGGTAACAAACACAACAGCACATGTGCTGCTAAGTACGCAGCTAGATTACCAAGGCCACCTTCAAACCATTGCAAGGCATTCATCGTTTTTCTCTTTATTGGTTTTTTGTTGTTTTTTAAAATTCATCTAAACATGTAAGTTACAATGAATCGCGTAAGAAGCAGGCTCTAGCTGCAAAGTAGCATGACGAATGTTGAACTGTTCATGCAACGTGTTTTCTGCCTGCCGTAGCACGGCAGCTATGTCGCAAGCAGTAGGCCCCAATACCAAATGGGCACTCAAAGCCACCTCGGACGTACCCAGTGCCCACACATGCAGGTCATGTACATCCACCACGCCTGGCAGTGCGCGCAGATGTTGGCGTACCAACTGCATATCAATACGCTCGGGCACACCATCCAACAGCAAATGCACCGATTGCCGCAGCAGCCCCCAGGTGCCCCACACAATCACTGCGGCAATCGCCAAACTCATGACTGGATCTATCCAGCGCCAGCTTTGCCAGAGATAGAGCAAACCACCCAGCACCACGCCAAACGACACCAAGGCATCGGCCAGCATGTGCAAAAAAGCGCCACGGATGTTCAGATCATCCCCCTGATCGCGCATGAACAACAACGCTGTGGCTGTATTCACCACCATGCCGACCCCAGCCACTGCAATGATCGTCCAGCCCTCGGTAGACTGGGGCGTGGCCAAACGGCGTATGGCCTCCCAAGCCAAAGCCCCCATTGCCAGCAGCAAAAGCAGGGCATTGAGCACTGCGGCCACGATAGAGGCACGCTTCCAACCATAGGTGTAGCGGGTGCTGGGGCGCAGATTGGCTGCCCAAGCGCCCACCCAAGCCAACAACAAACCGGCTACATCGCTCAGGTTGTGCCCGGCATCGGCCAGCAGGGCCAAAGAATTGATACTCCAGCCATAAAAGGCTTCAATAGCGACAAATGCCAGATTGAGCACGATACCAACCCCAAAGGCCCGGTTCAAGTTGGCCGGTGCGTGGTGATGATCGTGCCCGGCTCCCATCAGCGGGTGCCTTCTGGGCGACGCAATGCCGCACTGAGCTGATCGGCCAATTCGGCCCAATCGGAGTCTTCTAGCAAGGCTTCGCGCAAAAATGTCGCCTGCGCCGTAGTCCAGAAAGGGGCATCCGCCAGCTGGATATGACTCTCTAAGCCACTGTGGGCCGTCAAGAAAGCCTGAATTCCTGCTGCATCGGACGGCAACCCCAACTGGGCAAAGAGATCGTGGAAGCGATATACCGAGTTTTCCATGTCGCGACTCCTTGAAATAGTGCTGACTGCACCGTGCTGGGCCTGCTGTCACGGCCAGGCTACTGGCCTGCGCTGCCCGCTGGCCGTGGTGGCTGCCAAGCATTCACCATAGCGACCAACGACAGCATCACGGGCACTTCGACCAACACGCCTACCACTGTAGCCAGTGCTGCGCCCGAGTTCAAGCCAAACAGCGAGATGGCGACCGCCACAGCCAACTCAAAAAAGTTAGATGTGCCAATCAAACACGCAGGCCCGGCTACATCATGCGGCAATTTGAGCCAGCGCGCACCCCACCACGCGATAAAAAAGATGCCATAGCTTTGCAATACCAACGGCACGGCAATCATGGCAATCACCAGCGGCTGGGCCACAATCGTGCCTGCCTGAAAGCCAAACAGCAGCACTACAGTGGCAATCAAGCCAGCAATCGACCACGGCTTCATCCGTGCCACAAAATCCGTCACGGCGTGTGCCGAGCGCTGCTGCAATACATGGCGCGTTGCCATGCCCGCCAGCAGCGGCAACACCACATACAGCACGGTCGAGAGCAACAGCGTCTCCCAAGGTACGGTCACATTGGTCACGCCCAGCAAAAAGGCGGCAATCGGTGCAAAGGCCACCACCATAATCAAGTCATTGATGGAGACTTGCACCAGCGTGTAATTGGCATCGCCCTTGACCAATTGGCTCCAAACAAACACCATGGCCGTGCAAGGGGCCACGCCCAGCAAAATCATGCCAGCGATGTATTCGCTGGCCGATTGCGGATCGACCCACGGTGCAAACAGAGATTGAAAAAACAGCACGCCCAAGGCTGCCATCGTGAACGGTTTGATGAGCCAATTCACCACCAAGGTCAGCACCAACCCTTGCGGCTTTTTGCCCACATCTTTGACGGCGGCCCAGTCAATTTGGATCATCATGGGGTAAATCATCACCCAGACGAACAGCGCCACCACCAAGTTGACTTGGGCAAACTCGACAGCCGCAACCGCTTGGAACAGGCCGGGCAGCATCAGACCCAAGGCCACACCAGCCCCAATGCCCAAGGCAACCCAAAGGGTCAAGTAACGCTCAAATAAACCCATCTCTTAGCCCTATCAGTCGCAGGTATGGCCAATATGGCCCAACTCTTGTTGCAGTGAGAGCTGATCGAGCTTGCTCAGGGGCAAACTCAAAAACAGCGAGATACGCCGGTGCAGCAAGCGGAAAACCTCGCTAAAGGCTTTGTCCACGTTCTCGGGGCTGGTGGGCACACTGGTGGGGTCTTGCAAGCCCCAATGGGCCGACATCGGTTGGCCCGGCCAGAAGGGGCAGACTTCACCCGCCGCTTGGTCGCACACCGTCAAGACAAAATCCATCTGCGGTGCATTGGGCTGGGCGAATTCTTGCCAATCTTTGCTGCGCAGCCCTTCGGTGGGGATATGGTGGCGTTGCAGCAAGGCCAACGCTTGTGGATGCACCTGGCTGGCCGGACGGCTACCGGCACTGTAGGCGCGAAACTTGCCGCCGCCCAAGTGGTTAAGCAGGGCCTCGGCCATGATGCTGCGGGCAGAATTGTGCGTACAAATAAACAGCACGTTGTAAACAGGGGCCGACATAGTAAGGAGGCTTTCTGGGGTAGATGGAACTTCGCAGGCCGTGCAGGCCAGCAAAGGGGTTTCTAGGCACGCTTCACCTTGGCAACAATGCGCTGTCAGGTACGAGAGCAATTCATTCATCGAGGTGATGGCGGCGCGGTAGATTTGGTGTCGGCCTTGGCGCTGCACCTGTACCAAGCCAGCGGCGTGCAACTCTTTCAGGTGAAAGGACAACACCGTAGCCGAGGCACCTAAGCACTCGGCCATGCTGCCGGGGGTTAAGCCTTGCGGCCCAGCCACCACCAGCAGCCTAAACAGGCGCAGCCGGGTTTCTTGTGCCAAAGCGCCCAAGGCGCGTACCACTTGTGCTTCATTCATGATGGTTGCTGGTTTCTTTTGATAAAGGCAGGGCCAGTGTGGCCAACCAACACAGCCCTAGCATCAGGGCCGAGCCTATCAGGGCATAGAGCAAGCCACCCCATTGGTACAGCAACCCCGACAGCAACGTGCCGACAAAACGCCCGAGGGCATTGGCCGCGTAATAAAAGCCGACATCTTCTGCCGCCTTCTCGGAGCCTGCATAGGCCAAAATCAAATACGAATGCACCGAAGAATTGACGGCAAAGGCAAAACCAAACAGACACAGCCCGCCCACCACCACCCACTCTAAGGCGGGCGCTTGGAATGCCACGGCCAAGGCCAGCCCGACCGGAATCAGGGCCAGCAAAGCCGACCACCAGCGCGCTGCTGGCACTTCACTGCTCAGTCCATCGCTGCTGCGCCGTACCAGATTTGGTGCCAGTGCCTGCACCAAGCCGTAGCCGATCGTCCAAGCCGCCAAAAAACTGCCCACCATGGTGAAATTCCAGCCCACCGAATACAAAAACACCGGCAAACTGACCACAAACCAGACATCACGCGCACCAAACAACACCACCCGGGCCGCTGCCAAGGCATTGATACCGGCATTTTTGGCAAACAACTCTTTAGCCGAGCTGGAAGCTTTGCTCTTGCCCATCATCTGTGGCAACGAGGTGACAACGCCCAGCAACACCAGCGCCAGCAAAGCCGCCATCGCCCAGAGCGAGGCTTGGAAACCCAGTGTTTGCAACAGCAAGCCCCCTAAAAAGAAGCCAATGCCCTTCATGGCATTTTTGCTGCCAGTAAACCACGCCACCCAGCGGAACAATTGGCCCGTGCCCTGCGCTTTGGCTTGGGCCTGCGTGACCTTAATGGCCGATTTGCTGGCGGTTTTGGTCAAATCTTTGGCCACACCGCAAACGCCCTGTGCCAGCACCACCCAAGCCACCGACATGGCTGCCGTCCAGGCCGGATTGAGCAGCGACAGCAGGGTGAAACCGGTAATTTGCATCACCAGCCCCACCGTCAACATGCGGGTGATGCCGTAGCGCGTGGCCAGCCAGCCGCCCAGCAAATTGGCCGCAATGCCAGCGGCTTCGTAGAGCAGAAACAAAAAGGCCAGCGTGACCGAGGAATAGCCCAACTGGTAAAAATGCAGCAGCACCAACATGCGTAAAGCGCCGTCGGTGAGCGTGAAGCCCCAATAGGAGGCTGTGACGATCGCATAGTGGCGCTCAGCGGCATTCATGCTAAATGCCTACTTGTTGCATGTGGCAGGCCAAATCGACCATGCGGCAGGCATAGCCCATTTCGTTGTCATACCACGCATAGACCTTGAGCAAGGTGCCATCCGTGACCAAGGTGGACAGGGCATCCACAATCGAACTGCGCGTATCGCGGGCGTAATCCGCACTGACCAAGGGGCGCTCCTCGTAACCCAAAATACCGGCCAGTGGCCCGGCTGCTGCCGCCTTGAACAGGGCATTGACTTCTTCGGCGCTGGTAGCACGTTGCAACTCAAACACGCAATCGGTGAGGGAAGCATTCAGCACGGGTGCGCGCACCGCATGGCCGTTGAGTTTGCCTTTGAGTTCCGGGTAAATCAGCGCAATCGCACTGGCGCTGCCGGTAGTGGTGGGGGCCAGACTGAGCATGGCACTGCGGGCGCGGCGCAGGTCTTTGTGCGGTGCATCCACCACCAAATTGGTATTGGTCGGGTCGTGGATGGTGGTGATTTGCCCATGCCGAATGCCGATGTTCTCGTGCACCACTTTGACCACCGGGGCCAAGCAATTGGTGGTGCAAGAGGCTGCGGTGACGATCTGATCACGCGCCGGGTCATATTGCTGGTGGTTGATACCAACCACGATGTTGAGCACCCCACCCACCTTGACCGGCGCGGCCACGATCACCCGTTTAGCCCCACGTTGCAGGTGGCCTTGAATGGTCTCGGGGGTTAAAAACTTGCCGGTGCATTCCAGCACCACCTCGACCCCCAAATCACCCCAAGGAATATCGGCGGGTTGGGCATGGCTGCTAAAAGACAAATGCTGCTCGCCAATCCGCACCACCTGCTCCCCTTCGGCCTGAATAGGGGTGCGCCACGGGCCTTGCACGCTGTCAAAGGCCAACAGGTGTGCGGTAGCGGCAGCCCCACCTTTAATTTCGTTCAGGTGCACCACCTGCAAGCGATTGCCAGCGCGTGGGTCGTCCAAGCCACGCTCTGCTGCTCCGAAAGCCGCGCGCAGGGCCAAACGCCCAATGCGACCCATGCCATTGATACCTACTTTCATCGGTTTTTCCTTCTCAACAATTCAATAATTAAACAACTATTGAACTATTGCAGTATTTTATGACCAAAAAGTGTCTTTCGTTATAGTGGTACGTTCGCGGCCTGCGGGCCACCCCCCAACCCCCATAGAGTAGGAGCAAAAAGTTGATGAAAATAGGTGTATTAGGTTATGGTAGAGCGGGTAAAGCGGTGGTCAATGTGCTGGGCCATGATCCACGTTTTGAGCTGTGCTGGGTGATGCGGGGCCGCGCGGCCGCGCCCAAACTCTTAGAGGAGCTAGATCAAGTACCTTTAGTGGGCTTAGAAGGCTTAGACTTGGAAGCGTGGTTTGACGCACATCCGGTAGAGGCAGTGGTTGATTTTTCGCAGGCCGATGCAGTCTATCGCTATGGCGAAGTGCTGCGTCGGCGCGGCATCATGCTGGTCAGTGCCATCTCAGCCTACAGCCCAGAACATTTGGCCTACCTGCGCCAAATGGGCCAAGATACACGTGTGATGAGTTCACCCAACATCACCTTGGGCATCAACTTTTTGATGTTGGCGGCCAAAATGCTGCGCGAGATTGCGCCGTTTGCCGATGTCGAAGTGGTAGAACAGCACTTTCGTGAAAAGCCAGAAATCTCGGGCACAGCGCGCAAAATTGCCGAGTCTTTGCAACTAGAAGATGGCAACATCACTTCGCTGCGGTTGGGCGGCATTGTCGGCCACCATGAAGTGATTTTTGGCTTTCCGCACCAAACCGTGCGCCTGATCCACGATTCGATTCGGCGCGAAGCCTTTGGCACCGGGGCTGCTTTTGCCTTGCAAGAGCTGGCGCAATGCGACAAGGGCTTCTACAGCTTTGATGATTTGCTGATGCAAAAAATCCGCCACCAACTGCTGGCGAACCACGCACCAGCCCAAGGCTAAAAGAACTCTACATCGTCGTGGGCGATTTGGATCACCAGATCGCCACTGGCCACCAAGTCGTCGTAAAAACAGACTTGGTTGCGCCCATGCTCTTTAGCGTAATACAGGGCTTGATCGGCTTGGCCCAAAATCTCTACCGGCGAGCCTTGGGTGGCATTGACAAAACCCACGCTCACGGTGACTTGGCCCACCTGTGGAAACGGGTACTCCTGCACCCGCTCACGAAAGCGATTGAGTGCGTTGCGTGCCTCTTCCAACTGCATCGCGCGCAGCAGCACTACGAACTCCTCGCCGCCAAACCGAAAAATCCGGTCTTGCGCCCGGAACGAGCTGCGCAACACATTGGCCACCAAAATCAACACTTCATCACCGTAGAGGTGACCAAAGCGGTCATTGACTTGCTTAAAGTAATCAATGTCGATCACCGCCAGCCATTGCTGTGCGCTGGATGCGTCCGCCTCAGTAGCCACCGCAGAGAGGCTGCTGTAGGCTTGGCGAGCAAACTGCTCATCAAAGGTTTTGCGGTTGTACAGGTCGGTCAGGGCATCGCGCTCGCTGTAGTCCAGCAAGCTTTGGTAGTTTTGGTAGACGTTGAAGATGCCGGTAATGACTTCGAGCCGGTGTACCGAAAACGGGCGCTTTTGGCTAATTTCTAAACAGGTGCTGACCTTGTCGTGCATCCATACCGGCAACCACAACACATGGCGGCCCCGGCGTGGCGTGGCAATCACATAGCTCTCGCGTTGCCGGATGCAAGCGCACAACTCGGGCAATTGTTCTAAGGGCTGACGGTGTGGGTCTTTGCTCGGCTCTGTATCGGTAGAGGCCCAGTCTTGCGGCCCTTTCCAAGTGCGTGGCCGCAGGTGCAGCACCCCATCAATCTGAAACAGCTCTAACGCCCGCACCTCGACAATGTTGGACAACTTTTGCAAGGTGGACAACACCGAAACTTCAAGGCGCAAGTGATCGCGCTGCCCTGTCATTTCGACCAAATTTTGCAAAATGGGCTTCATGGTATCGGTGTGTGTAATGAATGATTTTAGCTGCGGCGCAGAAACACCAAGTCCCACACGCCGTGCCCTAAACGCAGACCACGGTTTTCAAACTTGGTCAAAGGGCGGTAATCGGGTTGCAAGGCGTAGCCGTCGGCTTGTTGACTGCTGTTGTGCAGCAATGGTTCCATGCCCAGCACCTGCAACATTTGCTCGGCGTAAGGTTGCCAGTCGGTGGCACAGTGCAGGTAGCCGCCAGGCTTGAGCCGGGCGGCCAGTTTGGCCACCAGTGGTGGCTGAATCAGGCGGCGCTTGTTGTGCTTTTTTTTGTGCCACGGATCTGGGAAGAAGATGTGGATGCCATCCAGACTAGCCGGAGGCAGCATATGGTCTATCACTTCTACAGCATCGTGTTGCAAGATGCGGATGTTGTGCAAGTCTTGCTCGCCAATGCGTTTGAGCAAAGCACCCACGCCAGGCTCATGCACTTCACAGCACAAAAAGTTGTCGTTGGGGCGCACGCGGGCAATGTGTGCGGTGGCCTCGCCCATGCCAAAGCCAATCTCTAATACCAGTGGTGCCTCGCGACCAAAAGCCGCCGCTGCATCCAAGGGCTGGGGGCTGTAAGGCAGGATAAAACGCGGCCCTAGCTCAGCAAAGGCTTTGGTTTGACCGGTAGTGGTGCGTCCAGCGCGGCGCACAAAACTTTTAATGGTCTTGGGATAGGCCACACCAGCAGGGGCAGCACTGTCAGACGCGGAAGAAGGGGTAGGGGAAATTTCAGTCACGGGGGCCGATTGTAGAGATGCGACCAAGCCTGTACCCACAGGTTCAGGGCATCGGACAGTGTAGCGTGTTCCGATGTCGGTTTTGTCAGCCCCAGCACTTGGGCCGCAGCCGATAGGGCTTGTAGCGGCTGGCTGACATCCAAGGCCGGAGCCCCGTGTTGTTTGGAGAGTTTTTCTCCGTGGGCATCACACACCAACGGCGTGTGCAGGTACTGGGGTGTGGGCACACCCAAGGCGCGCTGCAACAAGATTTGGCGGGGCGTATTGTCGGCCAAGTCTTGGCCGCGCACCACATGGGTGATGCCTTGGGCGGCATCGTCCACCACCACGGCCAGTTGGTACGCCCACAGGCCATCGGCACGGCGCAAGACAAAATCGCCTACCACTTGCGCCACATGTTGCTGCTGTGGCCCCAAACGCCGATCCTGCCAATCGACTATCAGGGCTGCTTGCGTATTCAAGCGCCATGCGCGTGCTGTGCGCCCTTGCAAACCATTGCGGCAGGTGCCGGGGTAAGGCAAAACTGCGTGGCGCTCTGGGGCATGGCCTTGCGCTGCTTGCACGGCGGCAATCTCTTTGCGCGAGCAGGCACAAGGGTAGGCCAAGCCTTGGGCCAGCAAATGGTCTAGGGCTTGCTGGTAAGCAGCGGAGCGTGTCGATTGCCAGAGCACCGGCCCATCGGACTGCAAGCCACAGGCGGCCAATTGGCGCAAGATGGTCTCTGCCGCACCGGGCTGGCAGCGCGGGGTGTCCACATCTTCGATGCGTACCAACCAACGCCCACCGTGGCCGCCGTTCCAAGCGCGTGCGTCCAACCAACTGGCCAGTGCTGCTACCAAAGAGCCTGCATGCAGCGGCCCGGTAGGGGACGGGGCAAAACGGCCCTGGTAAGCGCGTTGGCTGCTCATTGATCGTCTGGAAGATCCTTGGCTGCATCCAGCATGGCTTGCATGGTGTTGTGCTCGAAGTTAGCACCAAAGTCTGCCGCCAAGGCCAACTCCAAGCCCGAAATAAAAGCATCTTCTAACCGATGGCCCAGACACCAATCACCACAGGCTCCAATCCCCAATTCAGTGTCGATGACATGGGTTTTGCCCAGCGGCTGGGTGGTTTGGGCATAAGCCCAACGGCGCATCTCGACATACTGGGGTTGGGCGCGAATGCCTGTCACTTCGGCAAAGGCTTTGAGCAGCTTGGCTTGTACGCGGCTGGGGTCATCGTGCAAATGCTCGTGCGACCAAGCCGGGCTGGCTTGCACGGTCCAGCGTTCAATCAGGCCGCGCTGCGGTTTGGAAGACTCACGCGCCAACCACGCAATGCGGTGGTGCGTACTGCGTGCTGCATTCCATTGCGGCCCCAAGGTGCCGGGGTGTACTGCTTGAGGAAAGGCCAGCATCATCGTCCAGCACGGAGCGGTAATCACGCCCGCAATCTCTGCCGCCATGGCTGGGGCCACTTCGGATTGGGTTAGCAACGTGCGGGCCAAATCGGCTGGTTGGGCCAGCAACACTGCATCAAAACCCGCCAGCACCTGTTGTGCACCCGCTGGGCCTTGGATGCGCAATTGCCATTGCTGCGGGTGGATCGGGTCGCGCTCCAGCGCCACCACCTGCGCTTGGGTGTGCAGGTGCCCACCTTGTTGCAGGGGCTCGGCCCACGCGGCGGCCAACGCATCCATACTCGGGGCGGCCACCCAATGGGCCTCTCCGGGGGGCTGGCTGGGCGAGGCCACATGGCCGGTGGCATCTAACACCCGAATGGCATTGGCACTCCAAGGGCGATACAGGCCGGGCACCGTATCCAGCGCCAAGGCAAAACGTTCGTCACGGATAGTGAAATACTGCGCCCCAGCATCAAAACTGCCAAACGGTGACTCATGGCTGGCCGTGCGTCCGCCCACGCGCTCGGCCTGCTCAAACACCGTGACCCGATGGCCTGCTTGCAACAGGGTACGCGCACAGGCAATACCCGCTACACCCGCCCCCACCACGGCAAAGTGGCGCGGTGTTTTAGCGGGCATTCGGGGTGTTTTGGCAACGGAGGAGCGAGAAGCGCGGGCAGCAGTGGAACGGGGCATAGCAAACCTTTCAACCAGTGAAGGGGGAGAATCAGAAGCAGACCTTGGCACTCTACACTGCCTGCAGACAGATTCTGCGCAAAACAGCTTGGCGATGGGTGCTGGCGTGAAAAAATAGCGCCGCTGTTGAGGTCAAAAAATCGCGGCACAATCTGAAGCACTATGCGAATCCTCCACACCATGCTGCGCGTTGGCAACCTGCAACGCTCTATCGATTTCTACACCCAAGTTCTGGGAATGCAACTGTTGCGTACTTCCGAGAACCCAGAATACCAATACACCTTGGCCTTTTTGGGCTTTGACGGTGGCAACCCCGGCCAAGCGGAGTTAGAACTGACCTATAACTGGGGCACAGAGCACTATGAACATGGCGGCGCTTATGGGCATATCGCGATTGGTGTGCCCGATGCTTATGCAGCCTGCGACAAAATTCGTGCAGCCGGTGGCAACATCACGCGCGAAGCCGGGCCTGTCAAAGGCGGCACGACCGTGATTGCCTTCGTTACTGACCCTGACGGCTACAAAATCGAACTGATACAAGCTAAATCCACGACTGCCCCAGCGGCCACCGACCCCTTGCGGGCAGGTTGAACCACAGCCCACTGCGGCTTTGTTGCAAAAAGCCGTTGAACTTCAGATTTGAGCCCCCCTTGAGACTTTCTTGGTATCCCGTGGTTCTTTCTTGAGACTATCTTGATGTCATCTTTCCTAATATGGAGCCATCTCCATAGGAGGATGAGATGGATGCTTTGTATTTGGGTCTGGCCGGTATGTTCTGGCTGCTGGCCTATGGTTTGTTCAAGGGTTGCTTCCGCCTAGCAACACAGGAGCAGCGCACATGACCGGCTGGGATCTGTGGGCGTTGCTGCTCTCTGGCGGCGTGTTTTGCTATCTGATTGCAGCGTTGCTGCATCCGGAAGACTTTTCATGACCTCCGGTGCGTGGATTCAACTGGCCGCTTTCTTGGCCGTACTGCTGGCGCTGTCTCGGCCCTTAGCGCGCTACATCGATGCCGTCCTGTCTGGCCGTGTCCGCTGGATGCAGCGGCTGGAAACGCCACTGTGGCACCTGTTGGGGGTGCAAGCAGACCGCGAAAGCAATGCTTACCGTTATGCCCTAGGGCTTTTGGTGTTCAATGGCTTGGGGGTGTTGGCAGTGTATGGGCTGCAACGGGGGCAGGCCTTCCTGCCCTTCAATCCCCAAGCAATGGCGGCCATCAGTCCAAACTCGGCGTTCAACACCGCCATCAGCTTTGTGACCAACACCAACTGGCAGGGGTATGGTGGCGAGTCCTCCATGGGCTATTTGACGCAGATGCTGGGGTTGACGGTGCAGAACTTTCTGTCAGCCGCCACCGGCATCGTGGTGGTGCTGGCCTTGATACGCGGTTTTGCCCGCCATTCGGCGCAGACCATTGGCAATGTGTGGGTAGACCTGAGCCGGGTGACGCTCTGGATTTTGTTGCCGCTGTCATTGGTGTTCTCGTTGGTGTTTGTCAGTCAGGGGGTTCTACAAAACCTGTCGCCCTATCAAGAGGTAACCAGGCTGGAGCCTGTGACTTGGCAAGCGCCACCACTGGGCACCGATGGGCAACCCATGATGGATGCACAAGGCCAGCCGCTGCTGCAAGAGCAGCGCAGCACGGTACAGACCATAGCCATGGGGCCTGTAGCCTCCCAATTGGCCATCAAGATGCTGGGTACCAACGGGGGTGGTTTCTTTAACGCCAACTCTGCCCACCCCTTTGAAAACCCCACGCCACTGAGCAATTTCTTGCAAATGCTGGCCATCTTTCTGATTCCAGCTTCCTTGTGTTTTGTTTTTGGCCGCATGGTCTCTGACCAGCGCCAAGGCTGGGCCGTATGGGCCGCGATGGTGATCCTGTTTGTCGCCTTCGTCATTCCTGCCACAGTGGCCGAGCAACAGGGCAACCCAGTGCTGGCGGGACTGGGTATCGACCAAAGCCCCAGCAGCACCCAGTCTGGCGGCAACATGGAAGGCAAAGAGGTGCGTTTTGGCATCAATGCTTCTGCCCTGTTTGCCATCATCACCACTGCGGCCAGTTGCGGGGCGGTCAATGCCATGCACGACAGTTTTACCCCTTTGGGGGGAGCCATGCCACTGATCCTGATGCAACTGGGTGAAGTGGTGTTTGGTGGTGTCGGCTCTGGACTCTATGGGATGCTTCTGTTTGCCATTTTGGCGGTATTCATCGCGGGCCTGATGATTGGTCGCACACCAGAGTATCTTGGCAAGAAGATCGAGGTGGTAGAGATGAAGCTGGTGGCTATAGCCATCCTCGTGACGCCCTTGTTGGTGCTACTCGGAACGGCATTGGCGGTGATGACAGAGGGGGGCCGTGCGGGTATCGCCAATCCTGGCCCGCATGGTTTCAGTGAAATTTTGTATGCCTTGAGTTCAGCCGCCAACAACAACGGCAGTGCTTTTGCGGGCCTGTCTGCCAATACCCCCTTCTACAACGTATTGCTGGCTACGGCCATGTGGCTGGGGCGGTTTGGCATCATTGTTCCGGTATTGGCCATTGCCGGATCACTGGCCGCAAAAAAACGCCTCACCACCACCGAAGGCACCCTGCCTACCCACGGGCCGCTGTTTGTGGTGCTGCTGATCGGCATGGTGTTGTTGGTCGGATTGCTGAACTATGTGCCTGCCTTGGCACTGGGGCCTGTTGTTGAGCACCTGATGCTGTGGAGCCAAGCTGTATGACCCGCAAAAAGCTTACCCTGTTAGACCCTGCTCTCATGCGCCCTGCGTTATGGGATGCCGTCAAGAAGCTCGATCCCCGAGTCCAGTGGCGCAACCCCGTGATGTTTGTTGTTTATGTGGGCAGTGCCTTCACCACCGCCTTGGCGTTAGGTGATCCTACGCTGTTCACGGTGGCTGTAGCCTTGTGGCTGTGGTTTACCGTTTTGTTTGCCAATTTTGCCGAGGCTTTGGCCGAAGGCCGCAGCAAGGCGCAGGCAGCGTCATTGCGGGGCCTCAAGAAGAAAACCTGGGCCAAGAAGCTCGATGCTGATTCCCGCCCCGACATGGCGCGCGCACAAATGCAATGGCTGCCGCTAGAGGCCGACATGCTGCGCCGTGGTGATCTGGTGCTGATCGAGGCTGGAGACACCATCCCCGCCGACGGGGAGGTCATTGCTGGGGTGGCTTCAGTGGACGAAAGTGCCATTACGGGCGAATCGGCCCCGGTGATTCGCGAGTCCGGGGGCGACTTCAGTGCCATCACCGGCGGCACCCAAGTGCTTTCCGATTGGATTGTGGCCCGTATCACCGTCAATCCAGGGGAGACCTTTGTCGATCGGATGATCGCTATGGTGGAGAACGCCAAACGGCAAAAAACACCCAACGAGATCGCACTCACCATTTTGCTGGTGGCACTGACCATCGTGTTCTTGGGTGTCGTTGTCACCTTGCTGCCTTTTTCGCAGTTTTCTGTCCATGCCAGTGGTGCTGGGGAGCCGGTCGGTCTGGTGGTGCTGGTGGCTTTGCTGGTCTGCCTGATCCCCACCACGATTGCCGGATTGCTCAGTGCCATCGGGGTAGCGGGCATGAGCCGCATGATGCAGGCCAACGTGATTGCCACCTCTGGGCGGGCGGTAGAAGCAGCGGGCGATGTCGATGTGCTGCTGCTGGACAAAACCGGCACCATCACCTTGGGCAACCGCCAAGCCAGTGCCTTCCTGCCAGCACCGGGCATCAAAGAGGTTGATCTGGCCGATGCTGCCCAGTTGGCCTCCTTGGCAGACGAGACCCCGGAGGGGCGCAGCATTGTGGTGCTAGCCAAACAGAAGTTTCAGTTGCGCGAGCGCGATATCACCGCGTTAGAGGCGCAGTTTGTTCACTTTACCGCCCAAACCCGGATGAGTGGCGTCGATATGGCCGGTGGACGCAGCTTGCGCAAGGGAGCCGCCTTGGCCATCCGCAACTATGTGGAAGCGCTGGGGGGGCACTTTCCAGCCGCCTTGCAAGCGCTGGTGGATGATGTCTCACGCCGGGGCAGTACCCCGTTGGTAGTGGCTGATGGCAGTCAGGTGCTGGGCATCGTAGAGTTGAAGGACATTGTCAAGGGAGGCATCAAAGAACGGTTTGCCGAATTGCGCCGCATGGGCATCAAGACCGTGATGGTGACGGGGGACAACCGCCTGACGGCAGCAGCCATTGCCGCAGAAGCCGGGGTAGACGACTTTCTGGCTGAGGCCACGCCCGAGGCCAAGCTCAAGCTGATCCGTGACTACCAGAGTGCCGGTCGGTTGGTCGCCATGACCGGCGATGGCACCAACGATGCCCCCGCACTGGCCCAAGCCGATGTGGCGGTCGCCATGAACACCGGCACCCAAGCGGCCAAAGAGGCGGGCAATATGGTCGATCTCGACAGCAATCCCACCAAGCTGATCGAGATTGTCGAGACGGGCAAGCAAATGCTCATGACGCGCGGCTCCCTGACCACGTTCAGCATTGCCAACGATGTAGCCAAATACTTTGCCATCGTGCCCGCCGCCTTTGTCGGCACCTATCCCCAGTTGTCTGCATTGAACGTCATGCAACTGAGCAGTTCCAGTTCGGCCATCCTGTCAGCAGTGATTTTTAATGCCCTGATCATTATTTTTCTGATTCCACTGGCGCTTCAGGGCGTGCCATACCGTGCGGTGGGCGCGGCAGTGCTGTTGCGGCGCAATCTGGCGATCTACGGTTTGGGTGGCATGATCGTTCCCTTTGTCGGCATCAAGCTGATTGATATGGCATTGACCATCGTTGGTCTGGCCTAAAACAAACCTTCTCGGATTTCTCCCATGAAAAAAATCGTATCTTGTTTGTCCGTGGCTGTGGCTGCACTGACACAACCCATGATGGCCCATGCTGAGCTCACTTTCAATGCCAGTGTGGTCAGTGATTATCGTTATCGTGGTTTGTCCCAGACCCATTGGCAACCCGCTGCTCAGGCGGGTGCTGATTTCAGCAATGGTGGCCTTTATCTGGGAACTTGGGCATCCACTATCCGCTGGGTCAAGAATTCTGGTGGTGACACTCCCTTAGAGTTTGACTTTTACGGAGGCTACAAGGGTGAACTCTCGCCCGGCTTGGGCTACGACCTTGGTGTACTGCGTTACCAATATTTCTCTGCTGGCCTCTCGACGAACCCCAACAGCACTGAAGTCTATGGAGGAGTCAGCATGGGCGTGTTCAGCGCCAAGTACTTCCACAGCACCACCAATCTGTTTGGTTTTGATCACAGCCGTGGCAGCGGCTATCTTGATCTGAGTGCCACGCTCGACTTGGGTGATGGCATGACGCTGACACCCCACATGGGCCGCCAGATCGTGCGCAACAACGGCACCTACTCCTACGCTGACTATGCGCTAACTTTCACCAAGGATGTTCACGGCGTATTGCTCAGTGCCACATGGCTGGGCACCGATAGCCATGCTTACAAGGCAACCGATGGTAGGAACTTGGGCAAAGGCCGCCTTGTGGTGGGCACCAAGATCAATTTCTGATCGAAGAGGCATTCATGACATCCCAATCCATGGCTCCAACAAGCACTGATACAGCCCCAGGCATCCTGCGGCCTGCACTCACCCTCTTTGCCGTACTGTCGCTGGTAACAGGGTTGATCTACCCATTGGCCGTGACTGGCCTTGCGCAACTGCTGTTGCCACATGCGGCCAACGGCAGCCTGATCCAAGTGCGTGACCAGGTGGTTGGCTCTCCCTTGATCGGGCAAAACTTCAGTGCCCCCCACTACTTTTGGGGGCGGCCATCGGCCACTGCTCCGATGGCTTATAACGCAGCAGCGTCGGGTGGGTCGAATCTGGGGCCGTCCAATCCCAACTTGGCTGAGGTGGTCAAAACCCGCATAGCTGCCTTGCGCGCTGCCGATCCGGGTAATCACCAGCCGGTTCCTGTTGATCTGGTCACCGCATCGGCCAGTGGGCTAGATCCAGATATCAGTGTCGCCGCTGCCGAGTTTCAGGTTAATCGGGTAGCACGGGCACGAAGCCTTTCGCCAGCCCAAGTGCAAGCACTGGTGGCGCAGCACACACAAGGCCCTTGGCTGGGTTTTTTGGGGGAACCCCGTGTCCATGTGCTGCCACTCAATTTAGCACTGGATGCCCAAGGCACACATTGACCAGTGACCATGGCAGACTTCTGGGGTCTACTGTTGGGCTTGGGTACAGTTCTTTTGCCCGCCCTATGTGCTGCATGGTTAGTGCGACGCCAAACGCCACGCAAGCCTCTACAAGGACATCCTAAAAAGCTCTAATCCAGAGGAGACTCCATGCTGATTAATTGCGTAGCCTACCACCAAGGGAAAAAACTGGCAGACATCTCCACCGAAGACATTTCTATCTGGGTACAGAAACCCGAATGTTTTGTCTGGGTAGCCTTGCGTGATGCCACCCATGCTGAATTACAACAGATGCAGGAAGAATTTGGACTGCATGAGCTAGCGGTGGAAGATGCACGCAATGGACACCAACGCCCCAAGATGGAAGAGTATGGCGGTATCGTTTTTATTGTGATGCAGTTGCTGGAAATCCAGCAAGAGCAGGTACAAGTGGGAGAAGTCGCTATTTTTGTGGGCACCAACTTCGTCCTGTCTGTACGCAATAGCAGCCAGCAGAACTTTCTGGGGGTGCGTGGACGCTGTGAACGGGAGCCAGATTTATTGCAGCATGGCGCTGGTTTTGTCTGTTATGCACTGATGGACGCGGTAGTAGACCGCTATTTTCCGCTGTTGGATGCGATTGAGACGGAGTTGGATGATATTGAATCCCGGATTTTTGAGCGCAATGCAGGACGGGGCAATATCGAACGCTTGTACGCACTTAAACACCGTGCTACCACGATGCGTCATGCGGTTTCTCCGCTGCTCGAAGTTACTGGAAAACTGCATGGAGGTCGAGTACCAGTAGTATTTTCTGGGACACAAGAGTATTTCCGCGATGTCCACGACCATCTGATGCGGATCAACTCTACGATTGACTCCATTCGTGAAACCATCGCTACGGCGATTCAGGTGAACCTGTCTATGGTGACGATTGAAGAGTCTGAAACCACCAAAAAACTGGCAGCTTGGGCCGCCATCTTTGCCGTTTCTACCGCCTTGGCTGGTATTTGGGGCATGAATTTTGAAAAAATGCCTGAATTAAAGTGGGAGTATGGCTACCCAGCGGCCTTGCTCATTATTTTCAGTGCGGCCAGTGTGCTGTATTGGCGCTTTAGGCGTATTGGTTGGTTGTAACCATGCCCGTCATGGAGGAACAGCGCCCAGACCCCGATGCCCTGCTGGCCCAGATGCAGCAGGAAGAGGGGCAGGCCCATCGGGGGCGACTCAAGATCTTCTTTGGTGCCAATGCCGGGGTCGGAAAAACCTATGCCATGTTGGCGGCAGCCCATGCCGCCAAGGTCGAGGGGATACCCGTCATCATCGGTGTAGTGGAAACCCACGGTCGTCTAGACACCGAAGTCATGGCCGAGCATCTGCCCCGCCTGCCATTGCGTCAGGTATCGTACCGGGATCGGGTGCTGTCAGAATTTGATCTGGATGCGGCCCTCGCGTTTGGTGTTGGGCAGCCCCAAGCGTTGGTGTTACTCGATGAGCTGGCCCACAGCAATGTGGCTGGTTCCCGGCACCCCAAACGTTGGCAAGACGCAGAGGAACTGCTGGAAGCAGGCATTGATGTCTGGTCCACGATGAACGTGCAGCACCTAGAGAGCTTGAACGATATTGTCAGTGGTATCACCGGCATCAGGGTGTGGGAGACCGTGCCGGATCGTCTTTTTGACGCTGCCGATGAAGTAGTGGTGGTAGATCTGCCCCCTGATGAATTGCTGCAACGCCTCAAGGCGGGTAAGGTGTATTTGCCGCAGCAGGCAGAACAGGCGGCAGCCAACTTTTTCCGCAAAGGCAATTTATTGGCCCTGCGTGAACTGGCATTGCGGCGCACTGCTGACCGGGTGGACGATGAGATGCGCGCCTATCGTCGTGCCAGTTCAGTCAAGCCCGTGTGGCCCAACCGCGAGGCGTTGTTGGCTTGTGTCGGGCTAGGGCTTGAAGACGAAAAAGTGGTGCGCACCTGCGCACGGATGGCCGCACAGTTAAACGTGCCTTGGCATGCCTTGCATGTGGAGTCACTGGCGCAGCACAAGGGCATCGACAAAGAGCACGAGCAAGCACTGCGGGTACTCAAATTGGCCCAAGAGTTGGGGGCCACTACGGCCACAGTCTCTCATGCCGATACTGCCGCTGCTTTGGTGCGTTATGCCCGAGAACAAAACTTGGTGCGCTTGGTGTTGGGCCGCCGCAGCCACCGACGCTGGCCTTGGCAGCGGCCTTTGGTAGATGCCGTGATACAACGGGCCGACGATCTGGACGTGTTGCAGGTTGCCCTGCCACAGGGGGCAGGCCGCGCCCAGCCTCCAGAGCAGAAGCTGCGGGTGCTAGAGGCCCCGATTGTGTGGTCAGATTATGCGGCAGCCGCTATGGCTTGTGTCATGGTGGCGTTACTGATCACTCCATTGAGCAATGTGCTCGAATTGAGCAATATCGTCATGCTGTTCCTGCTGGCGGTGGTGGGCGTTGGTTTACGTTTGGGCCGTGGGCCTGCAGTGCTGGCTGCTTTTCTGGGGGTATTGTTGTTTGACTTCTTTTTTGTCCCCCCACGCTTTTCGTTCGCCGTCAGTGATGTTCAGTATCTCGTCACTTTTGGCGTGATGTTGGTGGTGGCACTGGTGATAGGCCAACTCACGGCGGGCCTGAAGGTTCAGGCCGAGGCCGCCACCCAGCGTGAGCACCGGGTACGAAGTCTGTATGAGATGTCCCGCGACCTGTCGGCGGCGCTCCTCTCAGAACAGGTGGCCGAGATTGGTGCCCGTTTTCTGGCCTCTGAGTTTCAAGCCCGCTCGACGCTGTTGGCCGCAGACGAACAAGATCGCCTAGAAGCCCTTCCGGGCGGCAATGCCACCGTCGATATGGGCGTGGCGCAGTGGGCGTTTGATCGTGCCGAGGCCGCCGGTTTAGGAACCGATACCCTGCCTTCCACCAGTTGTCTGGTGTTGCCACTCAAAGCCCCGATGCGGGTGCGGGGGGTGTTGGCACTGGAGCTAAGCGATCCCCGGTTGCTGGGGCCTGAACAGCGGCGACTCCTGGACACCTGCGCTTCTCTGTTGGCGATTTCACTGGAGCGAATTCACTACATCGAGATGGCACAAAAAAGCACCGTACAGATCGAATCCGAACGCTTGCGCAACTCCCTGCTATCGGCCATTTCTCATGACCTGAGAACCCCTTTGGCCTCATTGGTTGGTCTGTCAGAGGCGTTGCTCATAATGCTGCCGGTTTTAGAGCGGGCGCAGCGTGACATCGTGGAATCGATCAAAAATGCGGCTTTGCGCATGAGTGCGCTGGTCAATAATCTGCTGGATATGGCCAGACTGCAAGGGGGCACTGTCCAACTCCACCGTGCTTGGCAGCCCTTGGACGAAGTGATCGGCAGCGCCCTGACCGCCTGTGCCGCCATCATGGCAGGGCGGCCTATTCAAATTCATCTGGCAGAAGATTTGCCATTACTGTACTTAGACTCCGTGCTGATGGAGCGGGTCTGGGTCAATCTGCTAGAGAACATTGCCAAATACACCCCTGAGGGCAGCCCAGTCACGATTGATGCCAAGCTCAAGGGTGGTGAGGTGGTGATTGATATTGACGATAATGGCCCAGGGCTACCCCCAGGAAAAGAAGAGTTGTTGTTTGATAAATTTGAACGCGGCCAGCGCGAAGCAACCACCCCCGGTGTAGGGCTAGGATTGGCCATTTGCCGTGCCATTATTAATGCCCACGGAGGCCATATTACCGGCCATAATCGACATGAAGACCATAAAATAATGGGCGCACGTTTTACCATCGGACTGCCCTGTGGTAATCCGCCGCAAGATGATGGCACAAGTACACCATGAACCTGATCACGACCCACATTCTTATCGTAGAAGATGAAGTGGAAATACGGCGTTTCCTGCGCCTGACCTTGCAAGCAGAAGGATATACCGTCCACGAGGCCGACACTTTACGGCGTGGTCTGATTGAAGCAGCTACACGCCGTCCTGATTTGTTAGTGGTCGATCTTGGGTTGCCAGATGGTGATGGTGTCAATCTCATCAAAGAACTGCGTCAATGGTCTGCGGCACCTGTGATTATTCTGTCTGCCCGAAGCAATGAGGATGAAAAAATTCGTGCCTTGGATGTTGGGGCCGATGATTATCTTGTCAAGCCATTTAGTACGGGTGAACTGATGGCCAGAGTCCGCGCCCAATTGCGCCGCAGCCAGAAGCAGACCGTTGATGGCAGTTCCACGATCCGTTTTGGTCACATCACCATTGATTTGGCACGGCGCGTAGTAGCTTGTGATGAGAAACCATTACACCTCACCCCTATAGAATATAAACTTCTCACCCATTTGGCTTCTCAGCCAGATCGGGTAATAACACACCGGCAGTTATTACAATTCTTATGGGGGCCAGGGCACATGGAAGATACACATTATGTCCGTGTACATATGGGGAATTTAAGGAAGAAAATCGAGAAAAATCCCTCTATACCAGAGCATTTGCTCACCGAGACTGGTGTGGGTTACCGTTTTGTGCCGTAGGGCGTTGTTGCATCAAGCCCGTCTGAGGACGACCCAGTTCAGTGAATCGGTTCAAAATTCCACCAAACTGCGCTGGTGGTAGCCACTCCAGACTTTCCATGTCTTGCGCCAGTAAGTCGGGCACCGCCGCCGCATGACGGATGTCGTTGGAAGTGACGCAAATGGCTCGAATCTATATGGTCTGGGCCGTGCTTTTTGCATGTCCATGCACCCTCGCCCAGAAACTTGATGCCCATGGAATCGACCAACAGATGTAGTCCGGCTGCACTGCGCTGGTAAGGCACTTGCACATCCAGTCCCAGCTGGCATCTGCACAGGGTGCTGTAGTCGGGTACCGGCATGCCGCAGTTGTGCGGGCTGGGTCATGGGAATGCCTTTGCGTCGTGGATATCGTGTCTGTCTATGGTTGTGAATTTGCGCGGCGACGCTTCGAGAAACCGCACGGCCGCCCCATGCGGTCGTCCGATGAGCTCCTCATCGCGCACCACCACTTGGCCCCGCAGAATCGTGCCCACAGGCCAGCCTGTGACGCGGACTCCGTCATAGGGGGTCCAACCTGCTTTGCTCACGATCCAGCGGTTCTGAATCTCGCGTTTTGCGCGCAGATCGACCAAAGCAAGGTCGGCATCGTAGCCAACCGCAATGCGGCCCTTGGATTCAATGCCGAACACGCGTGCGGGCCCTGCGCTGGTCAGGTCGACCAGGCGCTGCAGGCTCAGGCGGCCCGCATGGACATGGTCAAGCATGATAGGCAGCAACGTTTGCACTCCGGTCATGCCGCTGGGCGACCGGGGATAGGGCTGCGCTTTCTCGGCCAGCGTGTGGGGTGCATGGTCGCTGCCCAGTACGTCCACAATGCCCTCGCGCACCGCGCGCCACAGCGCATCCTGATGGTGCTGCCGACGGATCGGCGGGTTCATCTGTGCCAGCGTGCCCAGGCGCTCGTAGCACCCCGGCGCGCTCAGCGTCAGGTGATGAGGCAGCACTTCGACCGAGACGCGGGCCTTGTGCTGTGCCAGCAGCGCCATCTCCTCGGATGTCGAGACATGGAGCAGATGCAATCGGCGACGGGTTTCCGCGGCCAGAGAGATGATGCAGCGCGTGGCCCCAAGGGCGCTCTCCACGTCGCGCCAGACCGGATGGTCCCGCACCATGCCGAGCGCCTCCACCATCGGCTGGCGTGCGCGCAGGCGTGCCTCGTCCTCGGCGTGTACCGCCAGCCGGCGCTGGCCGCTGCGCAGGATGCGCCGCAAGACATCGTCCTCGTCTGCAAGCAACTCGCCAAAGGAACTGCCCATGAATACCTTCACGCCAGCGCAGCCGGGGAGGTTCTCGAGTTCCCCGAGCTTTTCCGCATTCGCCGCGGAGCCGCCAATGTAGAACGCAAAATCGCACCAGGCACGCCCCTGCGCCGCCGCGACCTTTGCCTCCAAATCGGAAGATGCCAGCGTCAGCGGGTGCGTATTGGGCATTTCGAAGATGGTCGTCACGCCGCCCAACACCGCGCCGCGGGTGCCACTCTCTAGGTCTTCCTTGTGCGTCAGGCCTGGCTCGCGAAAATGCACCTGGCTGTCGATGACCCCAGGCAGCACATCCAATCCCGCCGCCTCGATCACCGCCGAGGCGCTCCACCCAGCAGCCCCTAGCGACACGATGCGGCCCCCAAGGCATGCCACGTCGATCTGCTCCGGCCCGTTCGGTGTCCATACCCGGGTGCCGCGGACCAGAAGATCGGCGTGGCGTTTGAGCATGCGCTGCGCTTCGTCCGTGGACATATTGCTCCTTGGCATCATAACGGATCGGGCTGTGATGCCCAGTCGAGCTGTCCGGGGTGGTGCTTCGTGCGCTCGTGGTACCTGAGCGCGTCATCCAGTGCTGAACACAGCAAGCTCATATCCCGCAGTCCTGCGCCGAAGGCCGGTGCACCATCGCCTGCAGCCGCTCGATTGCATTCGCAACCGGCATTGTTCCGGACTCCTGACTTGCTAAGGCGCGCCACGCCACGGTGCCGTGGGCCACCTCCTCTGCACCAACAACCCATAGATGCGGCACGCGCGCCAAGGTCTGCTCGCGGATCTTGTAGCCGATCTTCTCGTTGCGAATGTCCGCGACGGCGCGTATCCCCACCGTGCGCAGCCACTTTACGACCCGCTCAACGTAAGGCCCATGCGCCTCGGTGATCGAGAGCACGGCCACCTGCACCGGTGCCAGCCACACCGGCAGCTTGCCTGCATAGTGTTCCAGCAAAATACCGGTGAAACGTTCGAGCGAGCCAAAGAGCGCACGGTGCAGCATCACCGGCCGGTGGCGCTGGCCATCCTCGCCCACGTACTCGATGTCGAAGCGCTCGGGCAGGTTCATGTCCACCTGCAGCGTGCCGCATTGCCAATCCCGGCCGATCGCATCACGCAACACGAACTCCAGCTTCGGGCCGTAGAATGCGCCCTCGCCGGGGTTGAGCTGGTATTTCAGCCCCATGCCATCGAGCGCCAAGACCAGCGCGCCCTCCAGCCGATCCCAAGTCGCGTCATCGCCCATGCGGTTGGCGGGGCGCGTGGACAGCTTGATAGCCACGTCCTCGAAGCCGAACTCTCGGTAGATATCCAGCACCAGCGCCACCACGTCGCGGCACTCCGCATCCATCTGCTTGGGGGTGCAGAAAATGTGTGCATCGTCCTGGGTGAAGTGCCGTACCCGCATCAGGCCGTGCAGGGCACCACTGGGCTCGTAGCGGTGAACCTTGCCGAACTCGGCCATGCGGATCGGCAGGTCGCGGTAACTCTTAAGCCCATGCTTGAACAATGAAACCCCGCCAGGGCAGTTCATTGGCTTGAGCGCCAGCACCCGCTCATCTTCCGTGGTGGTCGTGAACATATGGTTGCGGTAGTTAGCCCAGTGCCCGGAGATCTCCCAGAGGCTGCGATCCATTACATCGGGCGTGTTGACTTCCACGTAGCCCGCCGCCTCCTGACACTGGCGCATATAGCCGATGAGCTGCTGAAAGATTGTCCAGCCACGCGGATGCCAGAACACGGCCCCGGGCGCATCGTCTTGGAAATGGAACAGATCCAGTTCCTTGCCCAGTTTGCGGTGGTCGCGCCTCTCGGCTTCCTCAATACGCTGGATGTAGGCATCGAATTGCTTCTTTTCGGCCCAAGCCGTGCCGTAGATCCGCTGCAGCTGTGCGTTCTTGGCATCGCCACGCCAATAGGCACCAGCTAGCTTCGTGAGCTTGAAGACCTTGAGGAAGCGCGTGTTGGGTACATGCGGGCCGCGGCACATGTCCACGTATTCCTGGTGGTAGTACAGGCCCATGATCTTCTCGTCGGGCATGTCCTCAATCAGGCGCAGCTTGTAGTCCTCTCCGCGCGACTTGAACACCTCGATCACCTCGGCGCGCGGCATCATCTTCTTGATGACATCGTAGTCTTGCGCGATCAACTCCCTCATACGCTGTTCGATGACCACCATGTCCTCGGGCGTGAAGGGACGCTCGAAGGCGATGTCGTAGTAGAAGCCCTCCTCGATCACCGGGCCGATCACCATCTTGGCTGCAGGATAGAGCTGCTTGACCGCGTGGCCCACCAGGTGCGCCGTGGAGTGACGGATGATCTCCAGACCTTCCTCATCCTTGGGGGTGATGATTTGCAGCAATGCATCATGGTCGATCAGGTCGGTGGCATCGACCAGCTTCCCGTCGACCTTACCCGCAACAGCCATCTTGGCTAGGCCGGGGCTTATAGAACGCGCCACCTCGGCCACCGTTACCGGGCCGGGGAATGCGCGCCGTGCTCCATCGGCGAGTGTCACGGTGACAGCAGTTGTCGGCCCTAACGCCGTTACGACGGCGTTCATAGCGCTTCCACGGCAGGCATCAGCCGACCAGCCAATTCGCAGCCCTCGTCGAAGTACTGGCACTCAGCAGCCTTCATGCGTTGGCCTTTGCCCGCGTGCTCAGCCATTGTGCCGTTGGCACGCCACACGAAGTCGGCGAATGGGGTACTCGCAACGCACGCAGCACGAGAGAAGGAGCCCTGTGGGGATTTGGTCGTCATATCGGAATGTTTCCATAAAGATGGATAGTGCAGGAGTCGGGTCGCCCTGGCAGTTCCACGGTTCAAAACTCGTTCTGGATGCGTTTGTAGCCCTGCACCAATGCGTTGTTGGTGCGTGCCACGTCCTCGGAGAACTCGGAGGCCTGAACCGTCACCTTGGGAATCGTCGAGAGATCCGTGCTGGCACCAATGCGCGTGGTGGACGGCACATAGAAATCCGGCGGCAGGTCGCAGCCGTCGACGACCGCGTTGTGCCGCACTACGCAACCCTGCCCCACGCTGCAGTTGAACAGCACGCTGTTGAAGCCGATGAAGACCCCATCCCCCACCGTGCAGGGCCCATGTACGATGGCCCGGTGGGCGATGGATGTGCGTTCGCCGATGGTCACGGCACCGCCCGACTTCGAGTGGATGACCACGCCGTCTTGGATGTTGGAATGCGCGCCAATCACGATCGGGTCCATGTGGCCATCTGCGTTCACCTCATCGGCACGGATGACAGCATAGGGGCCGATGAACACGTTGGCATGCACGACCACACGGCCGCACAAGATGGCCGTCGGGTCGACAAAGGATTCAGGATGAATCTCGGGCAGATCACCCCAGGGATTGCGTCGTATCAATGTCTACTCCAAGAAAAAAACCGTGTTCCAGCGGACGGCACAGGATCGATGCCACCGGGATGCCAGGGATGGCAGCGCACCAGTCGGCGCAGCGTCCAGGCGATCCCCATGACCGCACCATGCATACGGATAGCCTCCAGCCCATATTGCGAGCAACTGGGCTCGAAGCGGCAGCTTTGCCCCAGCATGGGACTGAGGAGCACCTGATAGCAGCGGATGACCGCGATCAGCACCTTTGCCAGCGCTGTCGTCGGACGGACATCTTGCGGATCCCGTTGCCACAGGCCCAGGACTGCCACGGAGACGCGAAGCTGCGCCTTCATGCGAAGCATTTTTCCCCCATGAGCATGTGCTTCAAGCGCATCTTGCTGGTGCGCGTCGGCATCAGCCTGCGCGCGCAATGCCCTGGTCTGTTCTACGGAGGCAATCTCCCCCTTGGTCAGCAGGGTCACGGGTATCCCTGCCTGCGCGGCGCTCATGCCTGCCACCCTGCCGAGACGGCCGCCACCGCATCGTGCGCGTGCAGACTCTCGCGATGGGTCACCTGCACCGAGTAGGCCGTATAGGTGCCGGACAGCGCCTGCCCCAACCGCCGCGCCGCATCCTCGACGTACATGAGATTCTGGCCATTCAGCCGCGCGAAGGCTTGCTCGTCCGCACGCTTTACCGCCGTCTGCACCGGCGTACCCAAGGCAGCCTCGGCCAAGTCAATGAGCTCGCACAAGCCTAAGCGGGCATCGGTATCCCGATGGCGCACACCAATCCGTGCCTCGCTGCGTTGGCTATGGGGCGTGGCCCAAGTGGCGTAATCGTGCAACCATTGCGCAACGGTCGCCACTGGCACCTCTCGCTCGGCCTGGAAGGCCTCGCTGAACGCCTGTTGGACAAGTTGCCGCGACAAAGCAGCCGAGCAGGGACAGGTCGATGAATAGGCCACCGTGGTCCGGCTTGCCAGGTGGAAGCCCTGCATGTCCACCCGCGCCTCCATGCGCACCGGATAGGACTTCCAGCCACCGAGCCCAGCCGTCATCAGGGCGGGCCTGCGCAACACCAGCTCGAAATCCAGCGACAGGTGCGCCGCTTGAGAACCACACTCCTGGTGACTTTCCACCAGTTGCCGCAGCAAGGCGCATAGATGAACCGGTGCCAGCACTTTCTCGGCGGAGAAAGCATCGAGCAGCCGGTGCAGGCGCGACATGTGGATGCCCTTGACATGGGGCCGCGGCAGATCCACCCGCACCGCCGCACGGGCATGCACTGGGTTCAAGGCTCCGGTCTCGGACAGGGTCAGTGGCAAGTCGATGCCGGACATGCCAACCTCGTCCAGCGGAGAAAGAATGGCCGAAGCCTCGGCCAGCGCCACATCGGGCAAACGTGCATTCATGCAAACTCCATCAGTCCACGGGCCCGCACCCGTGACAGGATGAAGCCGCGCGATCGGTCAATCGGTCAAACGGATCGGATCACTCCCAGGAGGGGAACGGATCCTCGTAGCGGGCCCATGCCTTGGGCCCTTTTGCCATCTCGGCATCGGTCAACAGGCAGGTGTCGAAGCGCGCCCGCAGGGCGGCCTCGTCCATGCCGATGCCAATGAGCACCAGTTCCTGGCGCGCATCTCCGACACCTTCCTCCCAGTTCTTGCGGATATGGGCCACGGCCTCGGGATCTCGCGGCCAGTGCTGCATCGGCACGGCGGCCCACCAGTAGCCGGCCGCTCCATGGCGCGCAACCGCGCCGGCCTGCGACCAAGAGCCCGCATAGGTCGGACGGCTGGCCAGCCAGAAAAAGCCCTTGGAGCGCACCACGCCCGGCCATTCGCTCTCCACCAGGACGAAGAACCGCTTCGGATGGAAGGGGCGGCGCGCGCGGTAGACAAAGCTGCTGATGCCGTATTCCTCGGTCTCAGGGGTATGCTCGCCGCGCAGCTCCTTGAGCCACCCTGGGGCCTTCGACGCTTCCTCGAAATCGAACAGACCCGTATCCAGCACCGAGCTCAGCGTGACCTTGCCAAACTCCGAGATCTCGATCTTCGCGCGTGGGTTGAGGCCGTGCAGGATGCCCATCAGCTGGCTGCGCTCTTCGGCGGTGATGAGATCCACCTTGTTGAGCACGATCACGTCGCAGAACTCGATCTGCTCAATCAGCAGGTCGACCACCGTGCGCTGGTCTTCCTCGCCCAGCGACTGCCCACGGGACTGCAGGCTGTCACGCGAGCTGTAGTCTTTCAGGAAGTTGAAGGCATCGACCACAGTGACCATGGTGTCCAGTCGCGCGATGTCCAAGAGGCTCTTGCCGTCCTCACCCGTGAAAGTGAAGGTCTCGGCCACCGGCAACGGTTCGGAAATGCCCGTAGACTCGATCACCAGCTGGTCGAACTTGCCGTCGTTCGCCAGTCGCTGTACCTCGACCAACAGGTCCTCCCGCAGCGTGCAACAGATGCATCCGTTGCTCATCTCAAAGAGCTTTTCGTCGGTGCGAGAGAGCTCTGCGCCACCCTGGCGCACGAGATCGGCATCAATATTCACCTCGGACATGTCGTTGACGATGACAGCAACGCGCCGGCCTTCGCGATTGTTGAGGATGTGGTTGAGCAGTGTGGTCTTGCCAGCACCGAGAAACCCGGACAGCACTGTCACTGGCAATCGCTTGACGCAAGAATTCGCTGAGGAAGTAGTCATATCGTGGTGTGTCTGAAGTCGATGGAAAAGCGCTGGCTAGAGCGCGTCGATAGCCACGAACACGCGAGAGGCGGTGAACGATGGATAGCGCCCCAGCCTTCATTGGCAGGCCATTGCCTTCCTTTGAGCAAGGCAAGGAGCGTGTGCACCGCAGCAGAATTGCGGATCAGACCGGACGATTCATCGGACTGGCCATTCGCCCCCTGCCCGAGCTTGGGGCGCTCCAGCCAGCACAACGGCATGTCCGAATCGCGCCAATGCATCAATGAGGTAGGCATCGAACACACACTCCACGCACTGCTACGTCAGCCGCCAGACCTTGAGGTTCCTGCGCCTCCCAGCGCACAAGCACCTGCCGGCAGACATCCTGAAGGGCTTGCGGCAGCTTGACCAATTGGTACACGCGTTGCGCATGGGTCAGCATTACCTCGCCTTCCCACTCGAAGAGATCAAGGATGGCCCGAGCGGCCACCGTGCTACGCAGTCCAGCCGCCTCCAGGGCATCGTGCCGGTTACTGTCGATGGAAGAGGTCTTGAGGAAGTTCGGCATAATGCAACTCGATTGCACTACATCATAACGCAACAAAGTTGCAATTAATCGCAACACTCGCTTTAACGAGCCCTCGCAGACGTGGTGCAGCCGGACTTATTTGATAATCGACTCTCAATTGGGAGCTTTTGCCCCGTACTTTTCCCAGGATGAAACCCATGCTCGAACCCTCGTCCGGCCAGCGCGTTGGCCTGTGCGTACTCCTGCACTTCGTTGGTGCCCTCGCGGTGGCATTGCCGGCCGTGGCCCAGCAGCACGCCCACACCCATGGCCACATGAATCTGGATGTCGCAGTCGATGCCCAAACCATCACATTGGCCCTCGAGTCGCCGCTGGAGGGGTTCCTCGGTTTCGAACGCGCACCGCGCACCGATGCCGAGCGCAAGCGCGTGGCAGACCTGCAGGCTCGCCTGAAGGCCGCGGACCAGCTGTTCCAGCCCGATCCAGCCGGGGGCTGCAGACTGTCGAAAGTAGCCATCGAGTCCGCTGTGCTCGGTTTCAGCAATGGTGGTAAAAAAGAGGAACATGACCACAACCATGCGGATAGCGAACACGCCGATATCGACGTGAACATCGTCTTCGCTTGTGACAAGCCTGCACAGGCCCAATTTATCGATGTGAAGCTGTTCAGCGCCTTCAAGCGCGTCCGTACCGTCAACGCACAGGTCGCCACGCCCCAGGGCCAATTCAAGCGCACGCTGCAAGCCACCATGCCACGGCTGAACCTGACACGCTGATGCCAGCGATGTCCACGCCTCTTCTTACGGTCGAGAACCTGCGCTTCGCCTGGGCCGGCAACGTTCAGGACTGCCTGAACATCGCGCAGTTCCGTGTCGAAGCGGGAGAGACCGTCTTCCTGCATGGGCCCAGTGGCTGTGGCAAGAGCACACTGCTGTCGCTGCTGGCCGGTGTGCTGCTGCCCCAGCAAGGTAGCGTCTCGCTGCTCGGCATCCCTTGGGCCGGTCTGCGCCCTGCAGCGCGCGACCACCACCGAGTCGACCACGTCGGCTACATCTTCCAGCAGTTCAACCTTCTGCCTTATCTCACGGCATTGGACAACGTGCTGCTCCCATGCCGATTCTCTTCACGCCGTCGCGGTGCGGCGGCCCACAGAGGGGAATCGCTGCGTGCGGCGGCCGAGCATTGGCTCGAAGGGATGGGACTGGATGCCTCGGTCTGGCAGCGCCCAGCGCACACATTGTCGGTCGGCCAGCAACAGCGCGTCGCGGCCGCGCGCGCCCTGATCGGACAGCCTGGCTTGGTCATTGCCGATGAGCCAACGTCGGCGCTGGACGAGGATCGGCGTGAGGCGTTCCTCGACCTGCTCTTGGCGGCCTGCGCAGCATCTAGCAGCGCTTTGGTACTGGTGAGCCATGACCGGCGCATCGCCGAGCGTTTCGGACGCCAAGTATCCTTGCCCGCCATCAACCATGCAGCGCAGCCTAGCAAGGATGCGCCATGAGGCCCGGTTTTCTGTTCAATTTGGCTTTACGCAGTGCCTGGAACCGGCGCTTCACGCTGGCGCTCACGGTCTGCTCCATCGCGTTGTCCACTTTCATGTTGCTCGGCGTGGAACGGGTGCGCACCGACCTGCGCAGCAGCTTCACTTCGGCGGTGTCGGGCACCGACCTGATCGTCGGTGCCCGCACAGGCTCAGTGCAATTGCTGTTGTATTCCGTCTTCCATGTCGGCGCGGCCACCAACAACATCCAGTGGCGCAGTGTGCAATCTCTCGAGCGTATGCGCGGCGTGGCGTGGGTGGTGCCGCTGTCTCTGGGAGATTCGCACCAGGGCTTCCCGGTGCTGGGAACGAACCAAGCTTACTTCGATCATTTTCGCTACGGCGAAGCCCAGCCACTGCAGCTGCGCGAGGGCCAGGCATTCAGCGACCTCTACGATGCCGTTGTGGGCACCGAGGTCGCTGAACGGCTCGGTTACCAGATTGGTCAGCGCATCACGCTGGCGCATGGTACGGGCGAGGTAAACCTGGGTGCCGACCATGCGGACAAGCCGTTCACCATCACCGGCATCCTAGCGCGCACTGGTACCCCAGTCGACCGTACGGTGCACGTCAGCCTGGAGGCCATGGAGGCGATCCACGTCGATTGGATCGCCGGTGCTCCCCTGCCAAGGATGCACATCGGTGCCGAAGAGGCGCGCAAGATGGACTTGCAGCCCAAGAACGTGACTGCCGCACTCGTGGGGCTACACAACCGCGCGGCGGTTTTCTCCGTGCAACGCCAAGTCAACAACTTCGCCAGCGAGCCGCTGATGTCCATCCTTCCGGGCGTGGCGCTGGACGAACTGTGGGATATCGTCGGTGCTGGCGAGCGGGCACTGCTGCTGATGTCAGGCTTGGTGGCCCTGGTCAGCATGGCTGGGCTGATGTCCGTCGTACTGGCTGGGCTGAACGAGCGTCGACGGGAACTCGCCGTGCTACGCGCGGTGGGTGCCAGCCTCTACCATGTACTCCTGCTGCTGGCCCTAGAAGGTGCTTTACTGACGCTGGCCGGGATCGTCCTGGGAACGGCGGCCCTGGCAGGCTGCGTGTTCGCACTAGCCCCCTGGCTGCAATCGGCTTTCGGGCTAACATTGCACCTGGGCGAGCCAACGCCGACACAGGCGCTGCTGCTCCTTGGCCTGTTGCTGGCAGGCTGGCTCGCGAGCCTGCTGCCCGGATGGCGGGCGTATCGCCTGTCGCTCGCCGACGGCTTGTCTCCAAGGATCTGAGCCCATGGCACACACATCACATTCCACATGGCCCCGCCGATGCCTGCTGAAAGTTGGCGTTGCGGTCAGCTGCTTGGCGGCTGCACAGGGGGTGTGGGCGGAGCCCTTCAAAGAGATCGCCTGGAACACTTTGGTGCCTGCCGGCTGGGATCCCATGAAGTCGTTCGCCGATCTGCAGAAGCTAGGATCTCTGCCGGATACCGATCCGCGTGTGCAGACGCTGTATGACCGTATGCGCAAAGTCTGGGACGAGGCCCCCACGGTACCGTCCATGCAGGGCCGCGCGGTAAAGATACCCGGCTTCATCGTACCTCTGGAGGGTAGCGATAAAGGCTTGCGGGAATTTCTCTTGGTTCCCTATTTTGGAGCCTGCATCCATACCCCACCACCACCCGCCAATCAGATCATCCACGTGCGCGCAAACCCGCCAGTGCGTGGGTTCCAGTCCATGAGCGCAGTGTGGGTCAGCGGCACCATGGGATTGGAGCGCGGCAAGTCCGAACTTGGCGCGAGCGGCTACAGCCTGCAAGCCGTCCGTGTGGAAAAATACCGCGACAAATGAGCATCCTCCACACACAAGGTGTTGTCTCGCAATCCAACATGGCAACCTCGTTTGGTCAACACACGCTCGGGCTCTGCCATATATCAAGACATCGCCTGGCATCAGTTGGTCCCATCGGGATGGAATCCAGCGCAGTCCCTCCGCGGCCTCGGCTCGTTCACGAGGCTGCCTGACTCTGATCCACGTGCGCACCATGGGCTACATCGTCCCTCTGGAATCGAGCCTAAGCGGCATTCGCGAGCTCCTGCTTGTGCCCTACTTTGGCGCGTGCCTCCATACGCCACCGCCTCCAGCCAGATCATTTTTGTGCGTCTGGAGTCACCCGCGAAAGACATTCGGACGATGAGCACGGTGCGGGCAAGTGGACCGCGCAACCTGGGACCTAGGTGTCAGCGGGTATCACTTGAAAGCAGCGAGCGTCGAGAAATATCCACTTACTCTCCATTAATAAAGCACTACAAGGGCTCAGGGTGTGTGGAATTTTGTGTGAGGATGCCAAGTTAAGTGACGTAACCGCAGTGCCCAATAGCGCACAAGAATACCCCCCTATTCCACAGCGGATTTCAGTTGATCCATGAAAGCACGGGCCGGAAGGGAGAGGATTTTCTGGCGTAGGTGAACCACAGACCACGGTTGCTGCAGGGGAAAGCCGCTGACATTGAGGATACGCAGGCCGTCCTGTTCCGGATGCTCGCCGAGGACATGGCGGGAAAGGATGGCTAGGCCCATACCGGTGGCGACCAAGTCGCGGATGGCTTCGTTGCTGCCCAAGGCTAATTTGATATTCAGCGCATGGGCACTCTTGGCGAGATGACGGTCAATGGCCTTGCGCGTGCCAGAGCCGGTTTCTCGCATCAGGAAGGGGTAGGGTGCAAGATCGGCCAGACTGAGGGGGCGATCAGGCAGCGGATAGTCTATCGGCGCAACCACAACCAGCGGGTTGTCAAGGAAGGGGGTGGCGATGACATCAAGTTCTTCCGGCGGGAAGGACATGATGTAGAGGTCGTCCTCATTGGCGCGCAAGCGTTCAACGATACGGGCACGGTTGGCAACTTCCAGTTCGATCTCGATGTCCGGGTAACGGCGGCAGAAGGTACCAAGCATGCGCGGCAGGAAATATTTGGCGGTCGTGACCAGTGCCACGCGCAGCCGCCCCTTCTTAAGCCCTTTCAAGGCATCGACTGCTGACTCAAAACGGTTCCAACTATCGTCCAGTTCGCGCGCCGTTTGTAGTAGCTCCTGACCGGCGGCGGTAAGCCGAACCTCGCGTCCCACTTGTTCAAAGAGCGGCAAGCCGACTACATCAGCAATCTGGCGGATCTGGATGGAGACGGCGGGTTGGGTCAGATGCAGAGCCTCGGCAGCGCGGGTGAAATTGCCCAGCCGGGCAACCGTGGTAAAGGTTTCAAGCTGGCGGAAGGTCAGGTGTCGGCGCGGCATATAAGTTTTTATATATGGTTATTGCTATTTACTTTAATTGGATTTAATGATTCAGGAATGGGATAGTCCGCCCCACTGAAATTCGAATAGGGCCTGCAATGCCTTTTGAACCCGTCATTCTCTTCTTCCTACTCGGTCTGGCGGCCGGACTCGCCCGCTCCGATCTGAAAATCCCGGCCGTCCTCTATGAATCCCTGAGCATTTTCTTATTGCTCGCAATTGGCCTGAAAGGTGGTGTCGAACTGGCACGCCAGTCATTGGGAGATCTGATCTTGCCAGCGCTCGTTGTGGTTGGGATTGGTGCCTGCTTGCCGTTCATCGCCTTTCCAATCCTGCACCGTCTGGGCAAGTTGTCCCGGGCAGATGCTGCCTCGGTGGCGGCGCATTACGGCTCGGTGAGTGTTGTGACCTTTGCCGTGGCGGCAACCTATCTAACCAACCTCCACCAAGCATATGAGGGCTATATGGTCGTATTCTTGGTTCTCTTGGAGTTCCCGGCCCTGATGATCGGTGTCTGGCTGGCCAAGCGCGGACAGGGTAGTTCGAATATGGGCAAGGTGCTGCATGAGGTTTTTGCTGGCAAGAGCATCGTGCTGCTGGTTGGCGGCCTCTTTATCGGCTGGATAGCAGAGGCGGAAGGCCTGAAACCGCTGGACAAGGTCTTCTTCGATCTGTTTAAAGGCCTGCTTGCCATTTTCCTCCTAGAAATGGGCTTGGTCGCAGCAAGCCGAATTGGGGATTTGAAGCGGGCGGGTGCCTTCTTGGTCGGGTTTGCAATTGCAATGCCGGTATCCGCGGGCATGCTCGGTGCGCTGACGGGAAGTCTGCTTGGGTTGTCGGTCGGGGGGGCGACTTTATTGGCCACCTTGTACGCCAGTGCCTCCTATATTGCAGCGCCGGCCACCATGCGTATTGCCGTTCCGGAGGCCAATCCTGCACTCTCGATTGGTGCCGCACTTGGCATCACCTTCCCGTTTAACATCGTGATCGGGATTCCCACCTACCACTGGCTGGCCAGCCAGCTTGAAGGAGTGATCTGATGACTGCTAGTTACACCCGTCGTACCCTGCTTACCGTTGTCTGCGAAGCATCGATCGAGGCAAGTGTGGTCACCGATGCCAAGCGCTTGGGTGCCCATGGTTATACCGCGAGCGAGGCGCGTGGCTGGGGCCAGCATGGAGAGCGAGATGGTTACTGGCCGATGAGCGGTAATGTGCGGATCGACATTCTGTGCGATGCAGTGGTGGCTGACTCAATTGCAGTGCATCTGCAAACCAGCTACTTCGCCAGTTATGCGATGGTCTGCTACCTCAGCGAGGTATCGGTGCTACGTTCAGAGAAATTCTGAGGCAGCTTCAACGGTCGTCCCCCACAGTAGTACAAGCAACGTGGGGCGAGGGTGTGCAGAATCCTGTGGGCTGCCATGACGGGAAACAAACGCTATAACCCGCACCATGTCATGGCCACAATCGGCAACACAACGACTACGGCGGCGAACGTTTCGGCCATTTTCCTCGGAGTTTCGGTTAGCGCAACCGCAAGCGGCGGATCCACTCAAAAATAGCCCCCAAGGACAAGGCAGCGAAGGCGAATTCGTTTATCACTCCAAAGAATCATTGATTAAAATGCCCCCATCCAAAAATCTACCTTATCCACCATGCGCGTACGGCTAACAAGCCACGCGCACAACATTGACGGCCACTGCAACTTAACTCGATGCCACTGCCATGCTCTGTGGCGCACTGAACCATCCGTCATGGCTTCGGTTGCTCCTGTGGCTTGCCGAGGAGGAGGCGCTGCGTATCCGAGCTTATCAAGTACGAGCAGGCCAAGCTCAGCAGCATTTCAGCTCGCCTGCAAACCCTGCATGCTGCACGGTTGGTCACGCGCCGACGAGATACCAAGCACATCTTCTACCCCCTGGCCGACGAGCATGTACGGGCCCTGCGGCACAACATCCTCACCCATTCGGTTGAGCCCACATAATTTCTGCAAGCGCCCTGCCCTCTGGAGATTGTTATGACCGCATGCAACCGACCCTGCCATCAACATCATCAGCATGAACCAAGATGCGGCCACACCGCCGTGGTTCACGAGGGCCACGTCCATTACCTGTACGACGACCACGGCCCATTCGCACGAGCCTGACCAGCAACACGCACCTCTCTCCGGTTTCTTCCTATGCCCCATTCCGCGCCCGCTTCGGGTGTTTCACATTCTGATGACTGGCCTAACGTGCTGCACAAACATGGCTTGCGTGCGACTACGGCTACCATCCGGGTACTGCGCCTCTTGGCTACGTCCTCTTCACCGATGACCCACGAAGAGATCCAGGGGGCGCTCTCAGCGCAGGCAGATGCGGCTCTGGATCGAGTGACGCTGTACCGCGTACTGGAGCGACTGGCTGAGGTCCATTTGTGCGATACCTTCACAGGTGCCGATCGTCGCACGCGGTTTGCCCTCCATGCCAACGGGTCCGGCCACATCTTCGAATGCTCACGCTGCCACAAGGTCGTGCCATTGGTGCCAGACCCTGAACTGCCAGCTGTTCTGGATCGCCTGAGCAAATCCCTCAGACGCAAAGGCCTAGAAACGCAAGAGGCTGTAGTGACACTGCGTGGCATGTGTGGGAACTGTGGTACCGATGACCACGACTGACCGCCGCGTGTGCTTTGACGAAGCGTTGTCGACTGAGGCAGTGATCAACGATAGATGTGTGGACGCACCCGCGAGGGCACCGTCACCAACCGCGAGTGAATCGCCCCAGGTTTGAACCGACCCCAGAAATTGAGAGCGAAAACACGCATTACCCAATCTCGACCTACGTACAGTTGACGGGTGAACTACAGTGTTTGCGAACCATAGAGCACCTCGTTGTGCCCGAGATGCTGTCGCGTATGCGCAGTTGATCGAATCTGAAATTCTTGTTTCCTTACAGGCTAATGCCTATCCCAAAGGCATGGGTCGCCAACAAAACGTCCCGGTGCAAATTTCACACTGGGGGAGCTTCTCTAAACCAAAGTCTAATTTCCCAGATCAGCCATTGCGTTTAACTTCGACACCCATGTAAGGCATGCCATTCCGGCAGCCGTACAGGGGCGGCAACGATCCGCCGCACTTTGGGGGCCTCACTGCCCTCAAGTCTTATAAGGAAGGAGACAACAATGGCTGTGCTCAACAGAATGGATTGGTACGACCTGGCCAGAACCACCAACTGGACCCCGTCGTATGTAACCGAGGACGAACTGTTCCCCCCCAAGCTTTCGGGCGACTTTGGTCTGCCCCAGAACGCCTGGGAAAAATACGACGAACCCTACAAGCAAACCTACCCCGAATACGTCAAAGTGCAGCGCGATAAAGACGCGGGCGCTTACTCGGTCAAGGCGGCGCTGGAGCGCAGCCGGATTTTTGAAAATGCCGATCCGGGCTGGAAATCGGTGATGAAAGCCCACTACGGTGCCATTGCCCGGGGCGAATATGCTGCTGCCAGCGCCGAAGCCCGCATGATGCGCTTTTCCAAAGCCCCTGGTATGCGCAACATGGCCACGCTGGGCTGCATGGATGAAATCCGCCACGGCCAGATGCAGCTCTACTTCCCGCACGAGCATGTGTCCAAAGACCGCCAGATGGACTGGGCCTTCAAAGCCTACGACACCAACGAATGGGCGATGATTGCCGCACGCCACTTCTTTGACGACATCATGATGACGCGCGACGCCATCAGCGTCTCCATCATGCTGACCTTCAGCTTTGAGACCGGCTTTACCAATATGCAGTTTCTCGGTTTGGCCGCCGATGCTGCCGAAGCGGGCGACCACACCTTTGCCAACCTCATCTCCAGCATCCAGACCGATGAATCGCGCCATGCCCAAATCGGGGGGCCAGCCCTGAAGGTGCTGATCGAAAACGGCCAAAAAGCCGAAGCCCAAAAGCGCGTGGATATTGCCGTCTGGGGGGCCTGGAAACTGTTCTCGGTGCTGACCGGCCCGATCATGGACTACTACACGCCGCTGGAACACCGCAAGCAATCCTTCAAGGAATTTATGGAGGAGTGGATCGTGGCGCAGTTTGAGCGCGCCTTGACCGACATGGGCCTCGATCTGCCGTGGTACTGGGACATCTTCCTGAACGACATCAGCCAAACCCACCACGGTATGCACTTGGGTTCTTACTTCTGGCGGCCTACGCTGTGGTGGAACCCCGCCGCAGGCGTGACCCCCGACGAGCGCGCTTGGCTGGAAGAAAAATACCCCGGCTGGAACGACACTTGGGGCCAATGCTGGGATGTGTTTATCGACAACGTGGTCGATGGCAACATGGCCATGACCTACCCCGAAACCCTGCCCTACGTTTGCAATATGTGCCAACTGCCCATTCTAGGCACACCGGGCAAGGGCTGGAATGTCAAAGACTACCCGCTGGAATACAACGGCCGCCTCTACCACTTTGGCTCTGAAGTGGATCGCTGGGTGTTCCAACAAGAACCTGAACGCTATGCCGGGCACCTGAGCATCGTTGACCGCTTCTTGACCGGCATGATCCAGCCCATGAACCTCGAAGGCGCACTGGCCTACATGAACTTGGCTCCGGGCGAGATGGGCGACGATGCCCACCACTACGCCTGGGCCGAGGTGTACCGCGCACTGCGGGCCAACAAAAAAACCGCCTGAGCGCAAGCCCTCACCCCAAAAAAACACACCAACAACTGGTGGCGGATTGCTTATGTCTGCCCGCTGCCTATTAGGAGACAAAACCAATGGCGTTATTTCCACTGACCTCCAACTTTGAGGGCGACTTCGTGCTCCAACTGGTAGCCGTCGATACCGAAAACACCATGGACGAGGTGGCCGCTGCCGCCGCCGTGCATTCGGTAGGCCGGCGCGTGCGGGCGCGGCCCGATTGCATCTTGCGCGTGCGTCCGCAAGGGGCCGACAGCTTTTTACCCCGCACCATGAAGGTGTGCGAATCGGGCCTGAAGCCCACCGAAACCATCGAAATCCTCTGGGAACCTGCCCGTCCCTGACGGTGCGTTTCCTGCTATCTATTGGAGTGAAACATGAGTTTTACCAAGGTTTGCACGATTGAAGATATCTGGGAAGGAGAGATGGAGTCGTTCTCGGTCAATGGGCACGACATCCTGCTGGTCTGCGCTGATGGCGGCAGCATCAAAGCCTTCCAAGGCGTTTGCCCGCACCAAGATATTTCGCTGGCCGAAGGCCGCTTCGACGGCCAAAAGATCATCTGCCGTGCCCACCTGTGGCAGTTTGATGCGGGCACGGGCAAGGGCATCAACCCCGACGATTGCGCGCTGGCCGAATACCCCGTCAAGCTCGACGGCGATGACATTCTGGTGCAAACCGATGGCATCACACCGCTGTTTGCCCATACCTGATGCCCGCCCACACAAGGAGACAAGAATGAGCACATCCACAACAGGGCTGGCCTACCACAACAACATGGTTGGCCCCGTGATGCGCGCTGGCGATCTGGCCCAAGCCGTGATTGAAGCCGCCAAGATCGACAACCCCGGCAAAGAAATCATGGTGGAAGACAAGCGGGCCTACATCCGCATCCACGCCGAACAAGAAATGATTCTGCGCCAAGAGACCATCCAAGAAGAACTGGGCCGCCCGTTCAAGATGAACGATCTGGAAGTCGATCTGAGCTCCTTTGCCGGACAGATTGAGAGCCAAGACAACGCGGTGCGCTTTTACTTCGCCAAAAAACTCTGAACCCCAGGGGCTGGCACCGTACCGGCCCCAGCGACAACAACAACTATTCAGGAGACAAACCACATGTCCGAAGCCCCCCAAGTCCTCAAGCCGCTCAAAACCTGGAGCCACCTGGCTGCCCGTCGGCGCAAACCGAGCGAATACGAAATCGTCAGCGCCAACCTGCACTACAACGACAAGCGCCCGGACTCGCCCTATGAGCTGGCCCCCGAGATGTTCATGAACCAGTGGTACAAGAAAAACACTTTCGGTACCCGGCTGCAACATGCCGACTGGAATGCCTTTCGTGACCCCGATGAAGTCGTCTACCGCACCTACAACCTGATGCAAGACGGCCAAGAAACCTACGTTTTCAGTCTGTTTGACCAATTCAACCAACGCGAACACGACAGGGCACTCGACCCGCGTTGGGTGGGTTCGCTGGCCCGCTTCTACACCCCGGCACGCTACCTGTTCCATACCGTGCAAATGGCCTCGGCGTATGTGGGGCAAGTCTCGCCAGCCAGCACCATCACCAACTGCCATTACTTTCAGATGGCCGACAGCCTGCGCTGGCTCAGCCACACCGCCTACCGCACCAAAGAGCTGTCACAAACCTTCACCGACAAGGGCTTGGGCACCGACGAGCGCCGCTACTGGGAGCAAGACCCAGTATGGCAGGGGTTTCGTGAACTGATGGAAAAAACCCTGACCGTGTGGGACTGGGGCGAGGCCATCGTGGTGCTCAATCTAGTCGCCAAACCCGCGATTGCCGAAAGTGTGCTACGCACACTGGGCGAATCGGCCCGCCACAACGGTGACACCCTGTTGGGCCTGCTCACCGATGCCCAGTTGATCGATGCGGCACGCCACCGCCGCTGGGTCAGTGCGTTTACCAAAATGGCGCTGGAAACCCCCGGCAACCGCGAGCTGATCCAAGGCTGGATTGCCCAGTGGGAACCGCTGGCCGACCGCGCCATTGATGCCTACTGTCAGCAATTGCCCGATGTGGCCGATGCGGCGGCCTCGGCCAAGGAAGCCACGCGGGCATTCCGCAGCTCCCTCGAGCTGTAAATACGACCCCTGCGTTCCACCCCCCGTCCGGAGGCTGGTGTGCCCAGCCCGGCCCCGGAGGGATGATATTTTTAGCGAGACAAGGCCATGCACGAGCCAGCACACATTACCAACCAAAAGGATGGCCGCACCTTTGTGCAAGCGCCCGGCGACACCCTCTTGCGGGCCGCCTTGCGCGCCGGGGTTGGGCTACCCTACGAATGCAACTCCGGCGGCTGCGGTGGCTGCAAATTCGAGTTAATTTCTGGCACGCTCCACCACCTCTGGCCGCAAGCCCCCGGCCTGAGCGAGCGCGACCGCAAACGGGGCCGCTTGCTGGCCTGCCAATGCGAGGGCGTGGGCGAAGTGACGATCAATGTCGCCTGCGCGGCGGAATATGTACCGCCCCGCCCGCCGCTGCGCCAATCAGCCCGCCTGAGCCGCGTGCGCGACATCACCCACGATATCCGCGAGTTTTGCTTTACCGCCACCGAACACGCCGATTTTCTGCCAGGGCAGTACGCCATGCTCGAACTGCCCGGCGTGACCGGCTCGCGCGCCTACTCCTTAGCCAACACCGCCAATGCAGCCCGAGAATGGCATTTTCAAATCCGCCGCGTCGGTCAGGGGCAAGGTACCGACACACTGTTCACCCAACTGGCTATTGGTGACGAAATCGGGCTTGATGGCCCCTATGGCATGGCTTATTTACGCACCGACACACCGCGCGATATCGTCTGCGTGGCGGGCGGCTCCGGGCTGGCTCCGATGGTCTCGATTGCTCGGGGTGCTGCCGAAGCGGGGCTACTGAAAGAGCGGAATCTGTATTTCTTTTATGGTGCCCGCACACCGCAAGATGTGTGTGGCGAAGATATGCTGCGGGCGCTGGCAGGCTTTGGCGAGCGCATCCATTTTGTGCCCGTGGTCTCTGCACCAGGGGCGGTGCAGCACTGGTCGGGGGCGACAGGGTATGTCCACGACCACCTACCCAGCACACTGACCCAACCGTTGGCGCAATACGAGTTCTACTTTGCCGGGCCGCCGCCCATGACCCAGGCCTTGCAAGAATTGCTGCTGGTGGTGCATAAAGTACCGTTCGGACAAATCCACTTCGACCGTTTCTTCTGAACTGCCCCATGCCGCCTGCCCCCTCCACCCCTTCCGCTGCACAGGAAACCTGTGTGAAAGGGGTTCAGCTTTCAGCGCACGACCCCTGCGATGTCAAACGGCAGAAACTGGCCCGCATCATTCTGGATTCGATGTACCAGTTTCTGGGCCTGCTGGATGTGGACGGCCATGTGATTGAAATCAACCAAGCGGCGCTGGATGGGGCGGGCTTGACGCTGGACGCGGTGGTGGGCACCCCTTTTTGGGAGGCACGCTGGTGGGCGCTATCCGAAGCCACACAAGAGCGGGTACGGGCCATGGTGGCCGAGGCGCGCAGTGGCCGCTTTGTGCGCTGCGACATCGAAATCTATGGCCAATCCCACGGCCACCAGACCATCATGGTCGATTTCTCGCTTACCCCCATCTTTGACGATGCTGGGCAGGTGGCTTTTTTGCTGCCCGAGGGGCGCAATATCTCGGAAAAAATTGCGATTGAGGCCGCACTGACCAGGCGCAACAGCGAAGTCCAAGCGGCGCTAGAAAAGCTGCGCGAAATCGACGGTTTCAAAACCAAATTTTTTGCCAACGTCAGCCATGAACTGCGCACCCCCCTGACTTTGATTTTGGGGCCGGTTCACCAGTTGCTGCAATCGAGCACGCCATGGGGAGAGCGCGACCGCTTTCGCTTAGAAACCATCCAACGCAACGCCCAAGCCCTGCTGCAACAGGTCAATGATCTGCTCGATTTGGCCCGTATTGACGCTGGAGAAATGCCACTGGTCTATGTCTGCGCCGACATCGTCGGCCTGATGCGCAAAGTGGCCGAAGGCTTCCAAGCAGCGGCAGAAGAACAGGGCATCACCTTGTACTTTGCCGGAGAAACGGAACTCTATGCCGATGTAGACCAAGTCAAGTTAGCCCGCATCCTGACCAATTTGCTGTCCAATGCCTTTAAGTTCACGCCGCCCGGTGGCCGCATCCGTTGCTCTTGCGAACGGCTGCCCAACCAGCGGTTGCTGTTGAGCGTGCAAGACAACGGCCCTGGCGTGCCCGCCCACCTCAAGCGGGCCATTTTTGACCGCTATGCCCAGGGCGAAGATGCCTTGTCGTCCAAAGGCAGCGGCTTAGGGCTGAATATCGTCAAAGAGTTTGTCGAACTGCACCACGGCACCATTACCGTGCTGGACGCACCAGAACACGGGGCCATCTTCCAAATGGAATGGCCCTTGCGCGCCCCTGCGGGTGCGTTTGTCCGCACGCCCGACCCATCTGGCTTGCCCATGCCCGACCCGGTGGCCGTGCCACAACGCCACCCCTTGGCCCTGCTGCCCGCCGACCCGGACAAGCCCTGCATTGTGGTGGCCGAAGACAACCCCGACCTGCGGCAGTTTTTGTACGATGTGCTGGCCGATGATTACCAAGTGCAGTTGGCTGAAAGCGGCGAACTGGCCTTACCACTGGTGTACCAATCTGCCCCCGATTTGGTGATTACCGACCTGATGATGCCCGGCATGGGGGGCGAATGCTTTATTCGCCAACTGCGCGCACAGCACACCAGCCCAATTCCTGTATTGGTACTCTCGGCGCGGGCCGACGACGCACTGCGCGAAACCCTGCTCGACAATCTGGTGCAGGACTACCTGACCAAACCGTTCTCGCCGCAAGAGCTGCGTGCGCGGGTGCGCAACCTCGTCATGGTCAAACGCACCGTCGATCTGCTGCAAAAAGAACTCAACTCCCAGGCCAGCGACATCAGCGAATTGACCAGCGACCTGATTGCCAGCCGCCAATCTTTGCTCGAAGGACTGCGGGCACTGCAAATTTCCGAACGCCGTTGGCAGGGCTTTTATGAGAATGCCGCTGTGGGCATTGCCTTGATCGACGTTCACGGCAAGATCATGAAAGCCAACCCCGCACTGCAACAGATGCTGGGCTACAGCCCCCAAGAGATCATTGGCATCTCGCTGATCGACATCACCGAAGCCTCCGAGCGCACCGCCACGCGCGACAACGTCAGCGACCTGTTGGCGGGGCGTTGTGGCAGCTACCAATTGCAAAAACGCTACGCCTGCAAAGACGGCCATTATTTATGGGCCAAGGTCTGTGCATCTGTCATCCCTGTGGTTGAAGAAGCGGGGCCACGGATTGCCGTCATTGTCGAAGACTTGAGCGCGCAAAAAATGGCCGAAGATGCCTTGGCACAAACCCAGGCCGATTTGGCCCGCGTGTCGCGGCTGACCACCATGGGCGAGTTGGTGGCCTCTATCGCCCACGAGGTCAACCAACCGCTGGCCGCCATCGCCGCCAACAGCCATGCCGCCTTGCGCTGGCTGCAACGGGAGGAGCCCAACTACCAAGAAGTCGCCGCCGCCTTGCAACGGGTACACCGTGATGCCGCCCATGCCGGGCATGTGATTGCCCGCATTCGCAGCTTCCTTAAAAAAGAAGGAATCAAGCGCGAACGGGTGAATGTGCCCGGCATGATCGATGCCCTGATCCAGATGCTGCGGCGCACCCTGCTCGACACCGGCACCGCCATCGAAGTGCGCATCCGTGCCCCCTTGCCCGAACTGATGGCCGATCAGGTGCAATTGCAGCAAGTGCTGCTCAATCTGCTGGTCAATGCGCTCGATGCCCTGCGCCAACCCGGCGCACACGAACGCCGCATCACTATCACGGTACAAGCCGCCCCCCCTGAGCACCTGCGCTTTGCCGTGGAAGACACCGGGCCGGGTATCCCCACTGAACAAGCCGCCGCCATCTTTGAGGCGTTCTACTCCACCAAAAGCGATGGCTTGGGGATGGGGTTAGCCATCAGCAAATCGATTATCGGAATCCACGCTGGCACGCTCTGGCTTGACAACCCCGGCGCACCCGGTTCACGCTTTGTCTTTTCTATTCCAGCGCACCCTGCATGACCACCTTGCCCCTGTCTCCTCCGATCGTCTATGTGGTCGATGATGACGTTTCGATCCGAGAATCTCTAAGCAGTCTGCTCCGTGCCGAAGGTTTGGGGGTGGAAGTATTTGCCTCGGCGCTGGACTTTCTGGCCCTGGAGCATCCCAAGGCATTGGCCTGCTTGGTACTCGATGTGCGCATGCCAGGCTTGGATGGCCTCTCCCTACAAGAAGAATTGCACCGGCGCGGCTGGGAATTGCCCGTGATTTTTATCACCGGCCATGGCGATGTGCCTGATGTGGTACGTGCAATGAAAGCCGGGGCTATGGATTTTCTGAAAAAACCGTTTGATAGCGTGGCGCTGCTGCAAGCGATTACTTCGGCGCTGTCGCGGGTTACTCATGCCTTCTATGAAAAACAGGCCAGCGCTAATTTGCAAGCCCGCTATGATCACCTCACACCGCGCGAAAAAGAAGTGCTGACCTTGCTGGTACAAGGTAAACAAAACAAGGTCATTGCCTATCAATTGGGCATAGCCGAAAGCACCGTCAAAGTGCATCGCCACCATGTAATGGCAAAAATGCGGCTTCGTTCGCTGCCAGAGTTGGCCTTGGTAATGCAGCGGATTAAGACCTGAAATTTTCAGATGCCAGCATTCTGTTCTACTTGACAATGAGGTCTTCAGGCTTTTGGTAGTTGGCCAGCAGGCTCGGGAGCAGTTCTTCGGCAATATCGTGTTGCTTGAGGTTCATGGTGCTTACGGACAGGCCAGCTTGCGCTGGCGGTAGATTGGCCGTTTACACAAAATTTTGTACCCCCTCGTTTCTCAAGGAATTGAATTCCGGGCCATAGGCTAAGCGCAAACGTTGCTCAGCCATACCTAGCATCCGATGCAGCAAAGAACGAGGGATGTGCAGGTAGGCTGGACGATACTGCGCATAGCGGCTCAACGACTCGAACATCTCTCGTGCTTCCTGTACTTCTTTCTCGCTGAGCACAGTCACAAACATGCCGCGCCGGGGCCTAGCTGTCAGCAGTCCTTCATGATGTAGTAACTTCAAGGCTTCGCGCACAGGGGTACGACTGACACCATACTCCCTCATTAAAACGACCTCATCAATGTCCGTTCCAGGTATAAATTCATGGCACAGGATGCGCTCACGCAGCCTCTCTGCCAGCAGCTCGCACAAAGCTTGAGGCTGGAGAATGGTGGAGGCGGGCGCTGACAAGCCAGGCCAGACAAAGTTCACAGCGTTCATTGAATCCCCTGATTTGGCTTTGTAGTTCTGCGTTCACGGTGTAAATTTCCAGCCGAAAATCGGTTGGCATGCGTACACTGGGCCGTGTGTCAGTCCCCATTCAGGTGTAGTGTTTCTCCAGCACATCCCAAGCGGGCTTTCCAACCAAGCGCTGGCGTTCAGCAAACGGCGTGACCAGGCCACTGGATTCCTGCACTTCCTTCTCGTCGCGCAGTACGGTCAGAGCCTTTTGCATCCCCATCACTGCGCCCTGCAGCGCGGCGTTGGCGTACAGCACGATGCCGAAGCCCAGTTCACCAAGTTGCTCGGCATTGAAGATGGGGGTACGTCCACCGATTACCATGTTCATGAGCTGTGGCTTGTGCAACCGCTGGGGTAGTGCGCGCACTTCTTCCGCTTTGGTCACGGCCTCAACAAACAGGATGTCCGCGCCTGCCTCGGCGAATTTGTGCGCACGTTCCACGGCCGCTTCAAAGCCATGCGTAGCGGCAGCATCGGTGCGCGCCATGATGAGGAAATCTGGATCACGCCGCGCATCGACGGCGGCCTTGATTTTGCTGACAGCCTCTTCTGTGCTGATGACCTCCTTACCGCTAAAGTGCCCGCAGCGCTTGGGTGCCACCTGGTCTTCTAGCTGAATGCAGTCGGCCCCGGCACGCTCCAGCGTGCGTACGGTATGCACTACGTTGAGCGCATTGCCAAAGCCGGTATCGGCATCGACGATGAGCGGCACATCAACCGCATCGCGGATGCGCGCCGTGTGCTCAGCGATTTCGTGCAGGCCCATAAAACCTTGATCGGGCATACCAAACCACATATTGGTCACACCTGCACCAGTGACGTAGATAGCCTGAAAGCCCAAATCGGCGATGACCCTGGCCGATAGTGCGTTGAATGCGCCCGGAACGAGCAGGCCATTGCGGGCCTCGACGAGTTGCTTGAGTTGCTTGCGGGTGGACATCCATCCCTCCAATACTTGAAACCAAAGACCGCTGCTAGCGCCTGTCTGGCAAGGGTTAGCAGCAATGAAAACAGGGGTTTTTGCTATGCCTCCAAAGGAGAAAACTCCTGCAGAAGAACCGCGATTAACCAGGTACGCGCACCCAACCTTCCATCAGGATGCGGGCACTGCGGCTCATTACCGCTTTAGTGACTGTCCACTGGCCGTTTTTTTGTTGCGCCTCCGCACCCACGCGCAAGGTGCCCGAGGGGTGGCCAAAGCGCACGGCGTGGCGTTCACCACCACCAGCAGCCAGGTTCACCAGCGTGCCGGGAATGGCCGCCGCCGTACCAATAGCAACTGCGCAAGTGCCCATCATGGCGTGGTGCAGCTTGCCCATAGACAGGGCGCGTACCAGCAGGTCTACATCCGCTGCCTCAATCACCTTGCCGCTGGAGGCGGTGTAGTCCTTGGGCGGACTGACAAAGGCAATTTTGGGCGTGTGCTGGCGCGTGGCCGCCTCCTCGGGCGTTTGAATCAGGCCCATGCGCAGCGCGCCAGCGACACGAATCTGCTCAAAGCGTGCCAGTTGCGCTGGGTCGCCGTTGATGGCCTCGCGCAGCTCTGTGCCTTGGTAGCCGATGTCGGCAGCGTTGACGAACACGGTAGGAATACCCGCATTGATCATGGTGGCCTTGAAGGTGCCAATGCCGGGCACTTCCAGTTCATCCACCAGATTGCCGCTAGGGAACATCGCGCCGCCGTCTTCACCCTCGTCTGAGGGATCGATGAATTCCAGCACGATTTCGGCAGCCGGAAAGGTCACGCCGTCCAGTTCGAAGTCGCCGGTTTCCTGCACCTGCCCGCCCGCGATGGGCACGTGGGCGATGATGGTTTTGCCGATGTTGGCCTGCCAGATGCGCACCACACACACGCCGTTCTCAGGGGTGCGACTGGCATCTACCAAACCCGCATGGATAGCAAAAGCCCCGGCAGCGGTAGAGAGGTTACCGCAGTTGCCGCTCCAGTCCACAAAGTCCTTATCGATGGACACTTGGCCGTAGAGGTAATCCACATCGTGCCCAGGCCGCGTGCTCTTGGAGAGGATCACGCACTTGCTGGTGCTCGACGTTGCGCCGCCCATGCCGTCGATTTGTGCGCCGTAGGGGTCGGGGCTGCCGATGACGCGCTGGAACAATTTGTCACGCGCCGGGCCGGGCTGCTGCGCGGCTTCGGGCAGGTCTTGCAGGCGGAAGAACACGCCTTTGCTGGTGCCACCCCTCATGTAAGTAGCAGGGATGCGGATTTGGGGAAGGTATTGGGTCATGGCTTCAAGCCCGATGGGATGCCAAAAAATCTTGCGCGAAACGCTGTAACACGCCGCCCGCTTCGTACACTGAAACTTCTTCGGCAGTATCGAGGCGGCAGGTGGTGGTCACATGGTCGGTCTGTCCGTTTTGGCGGTGGATGAGCAGCGTCAGTTCGGCACGCGGCTCCAAATTGCCTTCTACATCGTAGGTCTCGGTGCCGTCCAGTTTGAGCGTCAAGCGGTTCACGCCCGGCTGAAACTCCAGCGGCAGCACGCCCATGCCGATCAGGTTGGTGCGGTGGATGCGTTCAAAGCCCTCGGCCACTACCGTTTCCACGCCCGCCAGGCGCACGCCCTTGGCGGCCCAGTCGCGACTCGACCCTTGGCCGTAGTCCGCCCCGGCAATGATGATGAGCGGCTGGCGGCGGTTCAGGTAGGTCTCGATGGCCTCCCACATGCGCACCACTTTTCCTTCCGGCTCGATGCGCGCCAGCGAGCCTTTTTGCACTTTGCCATCGACCAGCGCCATCTCGTTGACCAACTGCGGGTTGGCAAAGGTGGCACGCATGGCCGTCAGGTGATCGCCCCGGTGCGTAGCGTAGGAATTGAAGTCTTCCTCCGGCAGCCCCATCTTCGCCAGGTACTCGCCTGCCGCACTGTCGGCCAAAATGGCGTTGGAGGGGGAGAGGTGGTCGGTGGTGATGTTGTCGCCCAAAAGGGCCAGCGTGCGCATGTTTCTCAGCGTGCGCGGGTAGGCTGCCAGTGCGCCCACACCTTCCGCATCCCAGTAAGGCGGGCGGCGGATGTAAGTGGACTGCGCTCTCCAGTCGTACTGCGGCGCAGCCTTTGAACCATCGTCCTGACGGATGGTAAACATCGGCTCGTACACGGCCCGGAACTGCTCGGGCTTGACAGCCTTTGCCACGATGGCATCGATCTCCTCGTCGCTAGGCCACAGGTGTTTCAGGCGCACAGGCTGGCCATCCACCACGGCAAAGGCATCGTTTTCAATGTCGAAGCGCACCGTGCCCGCGATAGCGTAGGCCACCACCAGCGGCGGGCTGGCCAAAAAGGCTTGCTTGGCATAGGGGTGGATGCGCCCGTCGAAGTTGCGGTTGCCCGAGAGTACCGCCGTGGCGTACAGATCGCGGTCGATGATTTCTTGCTGAATTTTCGGGTCAAGCGCACCGCTCATACCATTGCAAGTGGTGCAGGCAAAAGCGACGATGCCAAAGCCCAGTGCTTCTAGATCTTGTAGCAGCCCGGCCTCTTTCAGGTACAGCTCTACCGCCTTGGAGCCGGGGGCGAGCGAGGTCTTGACCCACGGTTTGCGCGCTAAGCCCAGACGGCGGGCGTTGCGCGCCAGCAGGCCTGCGGCGATGACATTGCGCGGGTTGCTGGTGTTAGTGCAGCTGGTGATGGCCGCAATAATGACAGCACCATCAGGCATCAACCCCTCGGCCTCTTCGGCGCGGGCCATCTCCAGTTTGATCGGGCCAGCAATACCGCGATCCACCAGTGCCGAGGTCGGCAAGCGGCGGTGCGGATTGCTGGGGCCGGCCATGTTGCGCACCACGCTGGAGAGATCGAACGAGAGCACACGCTCGTACTGCACCTCGCGCAGCGTGTCAGCCCACAGACCGGCAGTCTTGGCATAGGTTTCTACCAAGCGCACCTGCTCTGGGCTGCGGTCGGTCAGGCGCAGGTAGTCGGTGGTCTGCGGGTCGATATAAAACAGCGCCGCCGTAGCACCGTACTCGGGGCACATATTCGAGATGGTGGCACGGTCGCCAATCGAGAGGCTGTCTGCCCCCGCGCCGAAAAACTCCACATACGCGCCCACCACTTTTTCTTGGCGCAGAAACTCGGTCAGCGCCAGCGCAATGTCGGTGGCGGTGATGCCCGGCTGACGCTGGCCCGTGAGCTTGACACCCACGATATCCGGCAGGCGCATCCAGGAGGCGCGGCCCAGCATCACGTTCTCGGCTTCCAGCCCGCCCACGCCCACGGCAATCACGCCCAGCGCATCGACGTGGGGCGTATGGCTGTCAGTGCCCACGCAAGTGTCGGGGAAAGCTACGCCGTCCTGCACGTACACCACAGGCGACATCTTCTCCAGATTGATCTGGTGCATGATGCCATTGCCTGCCGGAATGACATCCACATTGGCGAACGCCTTCTTTGTCCACTCGATGAAGTGAAAACGGTCTTCGTTGCGGCGCTCTTCAATCGCCCGATTCTTGGCAAAGGCATCAGGGTCAAAACCGCCGCATTCCACGGCCAGCGAGTGATCGACGATGAGTTGTACTGGCACCACCGGATTGACCGCTGCCGGATCACCGCCCTCTTTGGCAATCGCATCGCGCAAACCCGCCAGATCCACCAAAGCTGTCTGGCCTAGGATATCGTGGCACACCACCCGTACAGGGAACCAAGGGAAGTCAATGTCACGCTTGCGCTCAATCAACTGGCGTAAAAAGGCGTTCAGCTGTGCCGGATCGGCACGGCGTACTAAGTTCTCCGCATGGACGCGGGCCGTGTAGGGCAGGGTGGCCCAAGCGCCGGGCTGGAGTTGTTCGACGGCTTCGCATGCGTCGAAATACTCCAAGGCCGTGCCAAGAAGGGGTTTGCGGTGGGCAGTATTCATCATAGGGAGCAGGTGGCTTTTTTGTGGGCTACCAGCGCTTGCTCAGCGTTACTTTCAGTGCAGAAATAGGTAGTAAAAAATCTGCTGAACAAGCGTTGGTAGCTATCTTTGGAGGTTCAACGGCGCTCTTCAATCGGCACAAACTTTTGGTCTTCCGGCCCGGTGTAATTGGCACTGGGTCGGATAATCTTGCCGTCCACGCGCTGCTCAATCACATGCGCAGCCCAGCCGCTGGTGCGGGCAATGACGAACAGCGGCGTGAACATGGCGGTGGGCACTTGCATCATGTGGTAGCTCACGGCACTGAACCAGTCCAGGTTCGGGAACATCTTCTTGACTTCCCACATCACGGATTCGAGTCGCTCGGCGATGTCGTACATCTTGGTTGATCCGGCCTCCTCCGACAGGCGCTTGGCCACACCCTTGATAATCACGTTACGCGGGTCGCTCACGGTGTATACCGGGTGACCAAAGCCAATCACCACCTCCTTGGCCTCCATGCGGCGACGGATGTCGGCCTCGGCCTGATCCGGGTTGTCATAGCGCTTCTGGATCTCAAACGCCACCTCGTTGGCACCGCCGTGCTTGGGGCCGCGCAACGCACCAATAGCCCCGGCAATACTCGAATACATGTCACTGCCGGTGCCAGCAATCACACGGGCCGTGAAGGTGCTGGCATTGAACTCGTGCTCGGCGTACAGGTTGAGCGAGGTGTGCATGGCGCGCACCCAACCCTCGGACGGCTTGTCACCGTGCAGCAGATGCAGGAAATGGCCGCCAATCGATTCGTCATCCGTCTCCACCTCGATGCGGCGGCCCGAGTTACTGAAGTGGTACCAGTACAGCAGCATGCTGCCCAAACTGGCCATCAGGCGGTCGGCAATATCACGTGCGCCGGGCAGGTTATGGTCGTCCTTTTCCGGCAATGCACAACCCAGAGCCGAGACACCGGTACGCATCACATCCATCGGATGGCTAGCGGCGGGCAGTTGCTCCAGCGCCGCTTTCACGCTGCCGGGCAGGCCACGCAAAGCCTTGAGTTTGGCCTTGTAGGCCTTGAGCTCAGCCCGTGTGGGCAGCTTGCCATGCACCAACAGGTGGGCGATCTCCTCAAACTCGCACACCTCAGCGATGTCGAGGATGTCGTAGCCTCGGTAGTGCAGGTCATTGCCGGTGCGGCCTACGGTACACAGGGCAGTGTTGCCAGCCGCCGTGCCCGACAGGGCAACGGATTTCTTGGGCTTCAAGGTCACTGGGGCTTGCAATGTCTCGGAACTCATGTCGGGGTCTCCTGTTGAATATAAGAACAATCCATCGTTGCAGGGCGGCCTAGCGCATCGACCGCCACCATTTCAAACACCCCCTTGAGCACCTGGTCTTGCGGCACGCCGGGCGCATCGGCCAAGGCAGTAACGCACACCGTCATCGAGCTACGGCCAACCCGGCTGACCCAGGCCCGCAGCAGTAGCTGGTGACCGACTGGCACGGGTTGCAGGAAGTCCACACCGCTCACACTCGCCATGACCACTTCACGCTGCGCCAAGCTGCGGGCAGCCAAGAAGGCTGCTTTGGCCAACAACTGCAGGCTCTGACCAGCAAAGAGGGTGCCGTGGTGGTTAGCCAAGGCAGGTAACACCAGTTCGCGTAATTCAACGGTTCCAAGAGGGCTTGTCATGATTCGCAATTTACGCAAAATATGGCCCCTAGAAAACCACTGAATTGGCGAATTTTTGCGAATGAAATGCGCAAATTAGCGAATTTTGCGAATTTCATTCATTCTGGAGACAGACAACGATGAAAAAAACTTTCATGGGCATCAAACTGCGCAAACTGCGTGCTGAACGCGGCATGTCACAGATTGCACTGGCCCAAGCGCTGGGACTCTCGCCCAGTTACTTGAATCAACTCGAACAGAATCAACGGCCGTTCACGGTATCGGTGCTGCTCAAGCTCAACCGTGCGATGGGCATTGACATCCAAGAATTCTCAGAAGACGAGGAGGCGCGTCTATTGGCGGGGTTGAAAGAGGCATTGGCCGAGGCCACACAACCGATATCGCTGCCGGAGTTTCAAGAGGTAGCCTCCCAGATGCCAGCCTTAGCGCAAGCCGTGATCGATCTACATCGCCGCCAACATGAACTGATTGGGCGATTGGAATCCCTGTCGCTGCAGTTGGGCGATGGTCGCAATCATGACGAACCCGTCATCAGCCAGCCTTTCGAATTGGTGCGTGATTTCTTTTTCTCGCACCAAAATTACTTTGATTCTTTGGATCGTGCAGCCGAAGGATTGGCCCAACAGGCACAAGCCAAAGCCCCCTCAATGAAACTAGATGCATGGCTAGAACAGCGGCTAGAAACCCACGGAGTCAAAGTTCAGAGGGATCGGTCGGCTCAGCGCAGCAAGCGTCATTTTGATCCCGTCCAATCCACCTTGACCCTATCGGCTCACCTCGAACCGGCACAGCAATCATTTCAAATGGCGACACAGCTGGCCTTGATGGAGTTCTCATCGACCATCGATGAGTTGATCAAAGTTCCACCTTTTACCAAGAACCAACCCGCTCGTAAGTTGGTCAGAGTGGGGCTGGCCAACTACTTTGCCGGAGCCTTGCTACTGCCCTACACGGGTTTTCTGCAGGCGGCTGAGACACTGCGCTACGACATCGAACTGCTGGGAAGACGCTTTGGTGTTGGGCTTGAAACCGTCTGTCATCGGCTTAGCACCTTGCAGCGGCTGGGCTCACCAGGCGTACCCTTCTTCTTTGTGCGGGTGGATCGGGCCGGCAACATCTCCAAGCGCCAATCGGCTACCCACTTTCACTTCAGCCGCATCGGTGGTACCTGCCCGCTGTGGAACGTCTATGAGGCATTCTCCCGACCGGGCCAAATCTTGACACAGTTGTCCAGCATGCCGGACGGCCGCCGCTACCTGTGGATTGCACACACCGTCACCCATGGTGAGGCGGGTTATGGCGCACCACGCAGAACGTTTTCTGTCGGATTGGGTTGCGATGTACGCCATGCACATCGGCTGGTTTATGCAAAAGGCTTGGACTTGCAGAACCCAGAAGCGGCCACACCCATCGGTATGGGCTGCAAGGTGTGTGAACGAGAGGACTGCCCGCAGCGGGCCTTTCCATTTGTCGGTCGAGCTTTGGCCGTGGACGAGAACCAAAGTCAGTCTGCACCTTATGGATCACTCGTCGAGCAGAGTACAGGCAGCGCAAAAAAAATCGCACTTCAGTAGGGGCGCTCAGCCAAGCGTATGCTTCGAGGTGCGCGCCAGTGCAACCAGGGCTTGTAAATAATCAATCTGCATATCAGCTTCTCTCGCACCCAAGTAGATTTGTTTGGCGATACCCTGCGGCCCCAACCTCACAGGCTTGATGGCTAACCGCACCGCATACTCCTCTACCAACCAGCGTGGCAGCGCAGTGACACCTCGGCCACTAGCGACCATCTGCAGCATGATGTCGGTGTTTTCGATCGGTTTGTGGCGGTGTGGTAACATCCCAGCGGGCAACAGAAACTGCTGGTAAATGTCCAAGCGCTCCGGGGGCACCGGGTAACTGAGCAAGACCTCCGATGTCAACTGTGCCGGTTCCACAAAAACCTGATGCGCCAATCGGTGCTGATTGCTCACCACCAACACCTGCTCGTAATCGAACACCGGCTCAAAGTGCAGACCTGGCTTGAACACCGGATCTGGTGTCACCAGCAGATCAATCTCAAAGCCGAACAGCGCACCGATACCGCCGAATTGGAACTTCTGCTTCACGTCCACTTCAACATCAGGCCAAGCGGCCAAGTAGGGGGCCACGATCTTCAGCAGCCATTGGTAACAAGGGTGGCATTCCATGCCGATGCGCAACGTGCCCCGCTCGCCCTGAGCAAACTGTCGCATGCGCTCCTCGGCCAGCTCCAGTTGTGGCAACACCCGATTAGCCACCGCCAACAGGTACTGGCCCGCTTGGGTCAAACGCAGACTGCGGCCTTCACGCAACCAGATATCAGTGCCTATCAGCTGCTCCAATTTTTTCATGGCGTGGCTCAATGCGGGCTGGGTGAGGCACAGGGTAGAGGCCGCCGCCGTCATCGAACCCTGCCGATCGACCTCCCGAATAATGGCCAAGTGACTACGTTCGATCATGGCTTTTCATGAATAGAATTTATTAATTCCTGAAATAAGATCATTTTACTTAATCCAAGCATGTCTTTAACCTCACGGCATCTCGAACTCAGATGACATTGAAGAAGACACTATGGTCACAACACACAACCTCGGCTTTCCCCGCATCGGTGCCCAGCGCGAACTCAAGTTCGCGCTGGAGTCCTACTGGAAAGGCCAATCCTCGCTCTCCGACCTGAAGACACTGGGCGCTAGCCTGCGGCAGCAACACTGGGCCGACCAAGCACCGCTAGACTGGGCTCCAGTGGGAGATTTCTCGTTCTACGACCAAGTGTTGGACATGAGTTTCACACTGGGCAACCTGCCTGAGCGGGTGCGTGACTTTCATGGCGACTCCTTAGACAATTACTTCCGCGTGGCGCGTGGCCGCTCAGCCCAAACGGCCGAGGCCCATGCGGGCTGTGGTGGCGTAGCCGCAGGTGAGATGACCAAGTGGTTTGATACCAACTACCACTACATCGTGCCCGAGTTCACGGCAGCGACTGAATTTAAACTGGATGCCAGTCGCCTGTTAGAGCAACTGGCCGAAGCCCGTGCCCAAGGCGTAAAGGCCAAGCCGGTCATCATTGGCCCCGTAACCTACCTGGCCATCGGCAAAAGCAAGGACGGCTCCAATCGTCTGGCTTTGCTGGAGCGGCTGCTGCCGGTATATGCCGAACTACTCGAAACCTTGGCCGGTGAAGGGGTGGAATGGGTGCAAATCGACGAGCCCATCCTCGTCACCGAGTTGGATGCCGATTGGCAACACGCTTTCAACATTGCCTATCACCACCTCAAAGCTACCAAGCTCAAGCTATTGCTAGCAACCTACTTTGGTCAACTCCAAGAGAACACCTACTTAGCGGCGAATCTGCCGGTAGCCGGTCTACATATAGACGCGATCAACGACCGTGATGGTGTGCAGCCGCTCATCAACCTGCTGTCCCCACACAAGGTGCTGTCGCTGGGCGTGATCAATGGCCGCAATATCTGGAAAACCGACCTCCATGCCACCTTGGATTGGCTAGAACCGCTAGCGCAGCAGTTGGGTCAGCGCCTGTGGATTGCACCCTCGTGCTCGCTGCTGCATGTGCCAGTAGACTTGGCCAGCGAGCAAAAGCTGGATGCGGAAATCCTGTCGTGGCTGGCCTTTGCCCGCCAGAAGTTGGTGGAGCTTCAAGTGTTAGCCCAGGCCCTGAACGCAGGTCGTGATTCGGTACGCGAAGCTTTGCTCACCAACCAAACAGCACTCTCGGCACGCCGCGCTTCACCGCGCGTGAATAACCCAGCCGTCAAGCTGGCTGTATCCAAGATCACCAGTGATTTGGGCCGCCGCGAGAGCCCCTATAGCCAACGCGCACCCAAGCAAGCGGCACTGCTGCAACTGCCCCCGTTTCCGACCACCACCATTGGCTCGTTCCCGCAAACGCCTGAAATCCGCCATGCGCGCAGCGAATTCAAGGCGGGCCGACTGGATCTGGCAAGCTACCAAGCCGCCATGCGCCAAGAAATTGAACGCGCCGTACGTGAACAGGAAGCCTTGGGGCTGGATGTGCTGGTGCATGGTGAGGCCGAGCGTAACGATATGGTCGAGTATTTCGGCGAGCAGCTTGAGGGTTATGCTTTCAGCCAGTTTGGCTGGGTGCAATCGTATGGCTCGCGCTGCGTGAAGCCACCGATTCTGTTTGGCGACATCAGCCGCCCGCGCGCCATGACGGTGGAGTGGATCACCTATGCCCAGTCCCTGACGAGCAAGCCTATGAAGGGTATGCTCACCGGCCCAGTCACCATCCTCAACTGGTCTTTTGTGCGCGACGACCAACCGCGCTCAGAATCGTGCCGCCAACTGGCACTGGCTATCCGCGAAGAAGTGTTGGATCTGGAACGGGCTGGTGTGCGGGTGATTCAGATCGACGAGGCCGCGCTGCGCGAGGGTCTGCCGCTGCGCGGTTCCCAATGGAAGAACTACCTTGACTGGGCAGTGGAAAGTTTCCGCATCACCGCCAACGGTGTGCGCGATGAAACCCAGATTCACACCCATATGTGCTATTCCGAGTTCAACGACATCATCGCTTCCATCGCTGAGATGGATGCCGATGTCATCACTATTGAGACCTCACGCTCGGACATGGAATTGCTCGATGCGTTCGACGACTTCAGCTACCCCAACGAGATTGGCCCTGGTGTTTATGACATCCATTCGCCCAACATTCCCAGCGAGCAGCACATGGTCGAGCTGATGAAGAAGGCAGCAGAACGGGTGCCCGCCGAACGCCTGTGGGTCAATCCCGACTGCGGTCTCAAGACGCGCCAGTGGCCTGAAGTCATCCCAGCCCTCACGCACATGGTTGCCGCTGCCAAAACCCTGCGTGCTGAACTGGCCTGACACCAGTTTCAAGGTTAAACCGGCGGAGCGAACTGCGAGCGCTCCGCCGATTTTGCGAAATCAATCCAGTGCCAGAGCAGGGCTGCTTCAGCCTTTTTTATGTGAAAGAGATCCATGTTCCAAACGGGAGCTCCTCAGCGGGGATTCCCTTTCAAGCCCAGATACAGGCTACGCCCCGCCGGTGGGTGTTGGCAGTGGCTAACCCGAGGCTTGCATTTCTACCCCGCATTCCAGCCCGAAAGCACCGTTTCGGCCCCCTAGGTGACCTCAGGAATCCAGCGTCTGCGGCGCTGAACGCTTGTCACCACTTGCACCCAAGTGGGCGTTACTGAAGACATCGTCATATCCAGGGCCGTATTCCTGTTTCTTAGTTTAAGGCATACCAACCGGACAGTCTTTCAGGGAGCTAACTCATGCGACTGCACTTGGTCGGTAGAGCAGCCGTCGCACCTCCCATACAAGATGATCTCGTGGTCTTCGACCGTGAAGCCCGACGGTGCCAAGCAATCCAGATTACCCGGACAAGCCTCTAGATCAAAAACCCTTTCGCACTGACGACACTGGAAATGATGATGATGAGAGCGACTGGCCAGCTCATAGCGAGGATTTTGTCCCGGCAGCACAACCGTCCTGATGTCGCCCTCGTCTTGCAAGGTTTTGAGGTTTCGGTAAACCGTCGCCAGAGACAACCGAGGTACCGCTAACGACGCTAGAGCCAGAACTTCCTGGGCCAGCAAGGGACGATGAGCGGCAACGATCACTTCATAGATGGCTTGATGCTGTCGGGTCTTTCGTTCCATGGGTATCCAGTATCTCCGCCCTTCAAGGGCACTTTTTGCGTGGATTCTGGGATTGTGCTGACTTATTAATGATAATGCATTATCATTAGCAATAAGGGTGTTTAGAACACATGCAGTCAACGACCAGTTGCTTGTCCGTGACCCTACTGTCCGGTTTTTTAGGGCAGGCTAGTTTACGTTACTCAACCACCTCCTCAACAACCTAGAGGGGTGACGTGTTGCGGTCATTGTGAATGCCATGTCCGAGGTCTACATCGATGTAGAACTGGTGAGCGAATGGCACGGTGTCGTTCACTCCAAAGGCAACCTCTGGTTGGCCAGCCATCCCACGCTGGCCGGGTTTTGGTCTCGGGCAGGCGATGCACGGCAGGAAATTGTGCTGATTGGCATGGACATCGACGAGGCTTCGTTGCGGACACGATTGGATTCCTGTCTGTTGAGTGACGAAGCAATGGCGCAAAATCCAGCCATTTGGGTTCGTGGGAGCCGAGTTTTTCCTGAATGTGCATCTTCTCCGTGAATCCATACCGCTTTAGCTGGAGCACGACTCACGCATCAACGTTTTTATCAAGGAGTCATGCAATATGTTTGACCAATCAAAGTGGTTGAAGTGGATCTCGGCTCTCGCATTGGTGGGTGCGGCACTCATGACGCAGGCGCAGGCAGCAGAGCCTTTAGGCGTGTATGTGAGCATCCTGCCGCAAAAGCAAATCGTCCAACGCATTGGTGGAGAGGCCGTCAAGGTGGATGTGCTGGTTCTGCCCGGGCAGAGCCCGGCCACCTACGAGCCCAACCCACAACAGATGGTGGCACTCTCACGGGCACAGTTGTACTTTCGCATCGGCGTGCCATTCGAGAACACCTGGATGTCCAAAATCCAGCAGGCGTATCCTAGCCTGAAGCTGGTGGACACTCGCCAAGGGATCGCCTTGCTGCCCATCGATCGGCACGACCATGCCACTCAGCCCGGGGGCCAAACCGCAGCGACCAGCGAGAAACGTCTGGATCCACACATCTGGACGAGTCCTCCTTTGGTGAAACAGCAAGCCGCCAACATTCGCGATGCACTGGTTGCTATGCGCCCAACTGAGAAGGCACGCTTCGACGCGGGCTATGAACGATATATCACCGAGTTGGATGTGCTTGACATGGAACTCCGACAGCTGCTGTCGGACAAAGTTCAACGCCGCTTCATGGTATTCCACCCGGCCTGGGGGTATTTGGCAGATGCCTACCGTCTGCAACAGATGCCTATCGAGATCGAAGGCAAGGAGCCTAGCCCGCAGGCGCTGGCACGGATCATTGATCGTGCCAAAGCAGAAGGGATCCGTGTGATCTTTGTGCAAAAGCAGTTCAGCCGCACCGCCGCCGAGCAGGTCGCCCGCGCGATTGGGGGTGAGGTGGTGGCAATCGACCCACTGGCGGAAGACTTTGTTGGCAACATGCATGATGTCGGGCAAGCCTTGGTTCGCGGATTGCAATGACAGCGAACGCCCCCGCGCTAACCTTTGACCATGTGGACTTCTCCTATGGGCAGCGCATCGTGCTCGGCAACGTTAGCCTGAGGGTCGAGCATGGGGAATTCGTCGCCCTGGTCGGACCCAACGGCGGGGGTAAGAGCACGCTGGTCAAGCTCGCGCTGGGTCTTGTCCAACCCGATCGGGGGGAGATCCAAGTCCTTGGGGTGACACCGAAGCAGGCTCGTCCCCGCTTGGGCTACGTGCCGCAGTTCGCAACCTTCAGGCGGGACTTCCCCCTGAGTGTTCGCGAGACGGTGTTGCATGGACGCTTGGGCCTGCGTGCCTGGTGGAAGCCCTTAACACCAAAAGACCAGGAGGCCGCGACTCAGGCCATGAATGCCACTGATGTACTGGACTTGGCTAGCCGCCCTATTGCCAAGCTCTCGGGAGGGCAGTTGCAGCGGGTTTTGATCGCCCGGGCACTGGCCACCGAGCCACAACTCCTGCTGCTGGATGAACCAACGGCCCATGTCGACACACGTGTCGAGCACGACCTGTTCAGCCTGCTCAACGATCTGCGGGCGCGTATGGCGATCGTGATGGTGTCACACGACGTGGGACTGGTATCCCGCCATGTCGATCGGATCGCCTGCCTGAATATCAGCCTCAGTTGCCATGCAGCACAACCGCTGGAGCCCGGCGTGCTGGAGCGGCTCTATGGCATGCCTGTCAGAGTCATCGACCACGCTGATCGGGAACTGGCGGAGGCATTGCGGTGAATTTCATCGAAGCCCTGTGGGCACACGAATTTCTGCGAGTGGCGCTGTTCGCTGGCTTATTAGCGGCGGTAGCTTCGGGCGTGATAGGGACGCTGGTCGTGGTCAAACGCATCACGTTCATGGCTGGAGGCATTGCGCATGCGGTGCTAGGCGGCATGGGCGTTGCACACTGGTGGAATGCTGACCCTCTGGCTGGTGCGGCGGTCGCCGCTGTGTTGGCTGCTCTACTGGTGGGCTGGATTGCCCGACACGGTGGCGAGAGAGAGGACATGCTGATCGGTGCGCTTTGGGCTGTTGGCATGGCGGTGGGCATCGTCGCCATTTCCCAAACCCCTGGCTACAGCACCGACTTGATGAGCTATCTGCTGGGTAACCTGCTGATGGTCTCTTACCAGCACGTCTTGGCTATGGCATGGCTCGTTGGGCTGCTGTTAGTTGCGTTGCTATTGGCCTGGAGGCCATTGATCGCGACCACGTTTGACGAAGAATTTGCCCGCTTGCGAGGTTTGCCTACGCTGGCCATCGAGATGACCTTGCTGGTCACCGTGGCATTGGCCGTAGTCTTGCTGGTTCAGGCCGTTGGCCTGGTGCTGGTCATGGCCTTGCTGACGCTGCCCGCGGCCACGGCCTTACTGCTTTCCGGCTCAATCGGGTGGATTATGGTGCTTGCGGCTGCCATTGCCGCCACGCAAATTGTGTTCGGCTTGGGGGTGGCATTCGAGACGAATACGCCAGCCGGGGCAGTCATCGTGCTGTGTGGGGCAAGCGTTTACATTCTCGCTTTGGTTGTAAATAGCCTCAGGCACCGTCTTGCCAAGTCGTCAATATCTCAGCAACCGCTTTCATCGCCCTAGGGCCTGTGAACACTACCGAAGGACTTCGGCAATCAACGCCACCGTGTCGTGCGGTCTATTCATGATAAATAGCTGGCCCGGCGTGTGGAATGGGTGTAGACCCAGCAAGATATCGTGGGTTTCGATCCCGTAGGGTGTTATTGCATTACAGGGACTTCCCACGCCGTCAAGTACAGTAGGTTGAGATTCTTCTTGAATTCATTTTCCTAACGGCTGACACAAACCGAGCAGCTTAAAACGAGGAGCAGACTGCTCATCTACAGTCGGGCTTGTTGCACTTGGAAGAATGAACGTCCATGCACCGTGTGCCAAACAGTGTGCCTGCATGCGCGCACTGGCAGCAGCCGCAGCAGGGACTTTGGACATAGACAGGCAGTGCACGTGCCAGCCCTTGGGAGCTTATATGCCAAGGTCGCGCTTTACACCGCTGCCGTTTCAAACGGCAACACTGGCTGGCGATTTTGCCACGGCGCTCGCACCCCCAAGCGATTGGCAATCTGCAAAGCCGACTGCAAGCCATCCTCGTGGAAACCATAGCGGCTCCACGCCCCAGCCAACCAAATGCCGTTTTGGCCTTGCACTGCTGCCAATTGTTGTTGCGCGGCCAAGGCAGCAGCATCCAAAATGGGCTGGGCGTAATCAAACTCGGCAATCACCTTGGCCGGATCAGGAGCGCGCGCTGGGTTCAAGGTGAGCACGACAGGCGTTTTGAAAGGCAGCGCTTGCAATTGATTCATCAAGTATGACACCCCAACCGGGCGCACACCGGGTTCGCCAGGGCCAGCAAAGTAATTCCAAGCCGACCACAGTTTGCCGTCGCGCGGTAACAAGGTGCTGTCAGTGTGCAACACCACCCGGTTCGGTTGGTAGCGAATCGCCTGCAGCACACCCCGTTGGCCCGCACTGGCCGTCGTCCCGACCAACGCCAAAGCTTGGGGGCTGTGGCAGGCCACCACTACCTGATCAAAGTGCTCGCGCACGTTACCATGCTCTAGCCACAAACTGTGCTGATCGCGCTGGATAGAGCGCACCGGGCAAGACAGGCGAATATCATCCAAGTAATGGGCCATTTTGCGCACATAGGTGCGTGCCCCGCCGCGCACGGTACGCCACATCGGGCGGTCAAAAACCTGCAGCAGACCATGGTTTTGGCAAAAGCGGATGAAAGTCTCCAACGGCATGTCGCGCATTTTTTGTGGCGGACAAGACCAAATGGCTGCAGCCATCGGCAGCAAATACCAATCAGCAAAAGCGCGTGAGTAACGACCCGCCTGCAAAAAATCTTCCAAACTGCGCGGCTCGTGGGCATGTGTTGCTAACCACGCATGGCTTTCGCGGTTAAAACGCAAAATATCCGACAGCATCGACCAAAAGCTTGGACGCAGCAGGTTGCGCTTTTGGCCGAATACGGTGTTCAAACTGCTGCCTGCCCATTCCAAATTGGGCGTTTCTAAACTGACAGAAAACGACATGTCTGTCTGAACGCTACCCACCCCCAAATGGTCGAACAACGCCATCAAATGCGGGTAGGTGTGTTCATTGAACACCAAAAAGCCGGTATCGACCGGATGTGTGCGTCCTTCTAACGTCACATCCACCGTATGTGCATGGCCGCCCAAGTAGTTGTTGGCCTCAAACAACGTGACATCGTACTGGCGGCTGAGCAGCCAAGCACTGGCCAACCCCGAGATTCCAGCACCGACGACTGCGATGCGTTGCGTTTGGCTCATCTGCTTTACCTTTGGCGAATATTTCGTACTAGACAAATATAAAAATTGTTCCTAATATAGCCAGCAAAATTTGGCCTGTCAACGTTTTGTCGAATATTTGTACTATACAAAAATGCATACCCTGAGTTTCAACATTGCCGCGGTAGAGCGCGACACAGGGCTGTCTAAAGATGTGTTGCGCATGTGGGAGCGGCGCTATGGCTTTCCCATGCCCGATCGGGATGCCCACGGTGAACGGGTGTATCCAGCAGAGCAGCTAGAACGCCTGCGTCTCATCAAACGCCTGATGGATCAAGGACATCGGCCCGGCAAACTCATGGCCGCCTCCACCGAGGCCTTAGCACAACTGGCCCCCCGACGGCCACAGCCACGCCCCGAAAGCCATCCCGACCAAGACAGCGCAGAACTGGCCGAACTGATCGCCCTGATCCAACAACACGATGCGCCCGGCTACCAACAAGCCATGCAGCAGCGGCTGGCACGCCAAGGTTTGCAGCGTTTTGTCCAGAACACCGTGGCTCCATTGGCCCAACAGGTAGGCGAAGCGTGGGAGCATGGACAGCTGGAAATTTTTGAGGAGCACCTGTTTACCGAACTGACCAAGCGCCTGCTGCGCCAAGCGATTGCCAGCTTGCCCGGCCCAACGGGCGGCCCGCGCGTTGTTTTGACCACCGTACCCGAAGAGCTGCACAGTTTAGGCTTGCTGATGGTGGAGGGCTTGTTGGCTTTGGAAGGGGCCACCTGCATTCCGCTGGGCACCCAAATGCCACTGGGAGAGATCAGCCGCGCAGCAGTGGCTCACCAAGCCGACATCGTCGCGCTGTCCTTCTCTAGTGCTTTTCCGAAGCGGCAAATTCCGAGTGTGTTGCAAACGCTGCGGCAGATGTTGCCACCGGCGATTGAGCTCTGGGTGGGCGGCAACGGGGTAGCAAGCCACGCCAGTTGTGAAGACTTTTTGGTGCTCCAGCGCTTTGAAGATGCTGTGTCCAGTTTGTTGGCATGGCGCGCCCAGCAGCAACTACAGGCTGCGCCCACAGCACCACCATCAGCCAAGCGCTATTCATCTTGCTAATTACCCCCACCCTGGCTGCTCAGCTGGGGACTGCAGCAAACCACTCGGTCAGAACGGTTGGGTAGCAAAGTACCCATGATCAATGAAAAAAGTGGCACGCACCTCTTGCATATCGGCTGCACTGAAGTAGATGATCGATCATGACATCTGCAGGATTGGCAGCTGTCGCCCCTTTCATCAAATTTTTGACCTCCAGGCCCTTGGTTGGAAGTACAAGAACCATCAATCTTTTCTCATAAGACTTCCCAAGTGAAAACGCCAAATCAACCAAGAAGGTGGCAAACCCAACGCTTGACGAATCGAAGCCTCGTTATCAGCATAAGAGATGCCAGAAACTTTACCTTCTTTCAGCAGAATTAGCGTCAAAGAATTTTCTTGCTGGGGCCAGTTTTCTGTTAATTTACTATCCACCACCACCCCTAAACGAAACGGCAATTCACGCAAACTGGGCAAAGCCATAGTGCGTGTGATAAATGCTGGCATACGGCTCATATTAGCTAAATAAACAGCACGCCGAGAATCTAAAAAATTTTTATCTTGCCGGGACAATATGGTTTGCAACTTACCAGAAGCCTCACGGCTGGCAGAGTAAATCAGCAAAATGGTGTCCGACTTGATTTGCCAAGCTTGGTCATGTTGATCTCTGACTGCCAAGCTAGGAACAGCCTGCCCCTCTACCAGTGGAGCAGCCAATAACCAACCATGCGCTGTCAGCAGCGTTGCGATCACCACCGAACGAAAACCAATGTGCATATTGTGACCTTTTAGTGCATCGATTTAAAATAAACACTAGCCAACAAACCCAATGCACAAGACCAGCCAGAGAATAACCACCGCCAGAGCCAAAACTGGGGTACAAAACCTACGCCACAAATAAATCCCACACTCATGGCCCAAAACAAGGCCATCGCTAGATGGTGATCAGCCTTGCCTGCGGCATCTGCCATCAAGGGCGGGTACAGAGTACCTGCCACCATGATGATGAGTGCAACGCCCAATGTAGGCCAACGCAAACCAGATTGCGGGTTATCGTTGCGAGGTTTGGGAGCCAACTGGTACATATCAATCCCCCTTTTTGGCACGGGCATCTTCGTTTTCACCCCACATCGCATTCAGTATAGCCAGCAAAACGGCAAACCCTACACCCAGAACCCAAGCAAAATACCACATCATTGCTCCTTAAGCTGCTGCATTATCTTCACCGATCAAAATCCGTGTTTCCGACAGATAACGGTGCGGGGGAATTTCTAAGTTGGTAGGAGCGGGCTTGTTTTTATATACCCGTCCAGCACCATCAAACGTACTGCCATGACAGGGACAAAAATATCCTCCAGGCCAATCAGAACCAACGCTGGGGTTCTTGCTACCAGCAGGTACCGCGCTAGGCGAACAGCCTAAATGGGTGCAAATGCCGACAGCTAAAAATACTTCAGGATTGATAGAACGGGTGGAATTTTGTGCATAAGATGGTTGCTGCGCTTGCTCGGAATGAGGGTCTGCCAGTTGCCCATCATGTCCTTGTAGCTGTGCCAGCATTTCAGGTGTGCGGCGCACAACCCAAACAGGCTTACCACGCCACTCTACGGCTCTCATTTCACCGGGGGGAATATCAGAAATATCCACCTCTACTGCGGCGCCTTGTGCCTTGGCCCGCTCGCTAGGTGCCAAGGTAGAAACAAAAGGCAATGCTGTCGCTACCGCTGCAATACCCCCTACTGCTGTGGTCAGCTCCATCCAATCGCGTCGGCTATCAAAATCAGCTGTTTCCAAAATATCAGAGGTGTGCATGGTGTGGTGTGCTCCTTGCGGTTTAATAAGCTGCATGGTCATTTTCTCGGATATAAGCTTCGGTCACCTTACCACGCATCACGCGGTAAGCCCAGCCGGTGTACAGCACAATCAAAGGCATAAAAACCAAAGTAGCCCAAAACATAATACCCAAGGTCAGGTGGCTAGAAACACTATCCCACACCGTCAAGCTGGCGTTGTGCATGGTGCTAGAGGGCATAATGAACGGAAACATACTGGCACCAGCAGTACCAATTACTCCAAGCAAAGCCAAAGCCGAACAAACAAAAGCGATCAAAGTATGGCGTGCGCGTAGCAACACTGCCGATGCCACAGTCCCCAGTACGCCCAATACGGGCAATATCCATAGCAATGGTTGTGCCGCGTAATTGGCCATCCAAGCTCCGGCCTCGCGTGCCACAGTTTTATTCATAGGATCTGGCAGAGCCGATGGATTGATTACGGACGTGATTCGATAACCATCCATGCCTTGCAGCCAGAAGCCTGCACCGATAAAGCCCAGCACCATCACCCCGGCAGCCCAGGTTGCCCCAGTAATGGCACGCGCTTGAATAAGTCCTTCAGTGCGGTGGGCTAAGTAAGCCCCGCCGTGCAAGGTAATCATGGCACTACTCACCACCCCTGCCAACAAGGCAAAAGGATTGAGCAACTGCCAAAAACTGCCAGTGTAAGTAGATACCAGGTATTCATCAAAGCCGAACGGAACACCTTGCAATAAATTACCAAAAGCAACACCAAAAATCACTGGGGGCACAAAACCGCCAATAAAAAGACCCCAATCCCAGATACTGCGCCAAGTGGCGTTGTGGATTTTGCTGCGGTAATCAAACCCAACAGGCCGAAAGAACAAAGCCCATAACACCGCCAACATAGCCCAATAAAAACCACTGAACGCAGTAGCATACACCAGTGGCCAAGCAGCAAAAATAGCACCACCACCCGTAATAAACCAAACCTGGTTACCATCCCAGTGTGGCCCCACGGTATTGATGACCACACGGCGCTCTACATCATTTTTGCCGACGAAAGGCAGCAAAGTTCCTACGCCCATATCATGGCCGTCCATGATGGCAAAACCGATCAGCAAAATACCGACCAATAACCACCAAATAATTTTAAGTGTTGGATAATCTAGCATCATCTGTCCTTATCAGCTCAGGCATGGGCGACGCTATGGTTCGTAGCTTCGTAGTCATAACGGCCCGTACCCAGACTGCCTGGCCCCATGCGAGCAAACTTAATCATCAGGTACATTTCAACTACCAGCAAAACGGTGTAAAAACCAATAAATCCAGCCAGTGAACCGTACAAGCTCTCTACACTCAGGGTCGAGACGCTCAAATGCGTGGGCAGCACGCCGTAAATCGTCCATGGCTGACGGCCATACTCGGCCACAAACCAACCTACCTCACAGGCAACCCAAGGTGCTGGCAGCATCCATAAAGCAGTGCGTAACAACCAAGGGCGTTGTGTGAATGTGCCTTTGACCGAAGTCCAAAATGCCAACCCAAACAATACCAGCATGGCAAAACCCAAGCCCACCATCACGCGAAAGGCCCAAAACATTGGCGTGACCCGTGGCACCGTGCTATCCACCGCTTTATTGATCATCTCTGGGGTAGCTAAACGTACATCAGAAGTATATTTTTTCAGTAACAGGCCAAAACCCAAATCCGCTTTGTATTGCTCAAAAATTTGCTTGGCGGCCCCATCATTGCGGTTTTGACGGATGGTTTCCAATGCCTTGACTGCCTCTATACCCCGTACAATACGCTCACGGTTTTTGGCTTTGATATCATGGATGCCTGGAATTTGCTTGTCCAAAGAGCGGGTACCAATGATGCCCATCACATAGGGAATATCAATTTCCCAGTCGTTCTTTTGCCCAGCTTCATTGATGCCAGCAATCAAGGTCAGGCCCGCTGGGGCAGGTTTGGTTTCCCACATGGCTTCTAAGGCAGCCATTTTGGTTTGCTGTGCTTCACCCACCATGTAGCCAGACTCATCACCCAGCACAATCACACTCAATACCGAAGCCAAACCAAACGCTGATGCCACCCGGAAAGAGCGCTTGGCAAACTCTACGTCGCGACCTTTGAGCAGATACCACGACGAGATTGATAGCATAAACATCGCACCCGTAACATAACCGGCAGAAACCGTATGTACAAACTTGGCTTGGGCATCAGGATTGAATACCACTGCCCAAAAATCTACCATTTCCATACGCATGGTCTCGTAACTGAACTCGGCCCCCACGGGGTTTTGCATCCAGCCATTGGCAATCAAAATCCACAAGGCCGATAAATTGGTACCAATCGCCATCAGCGTTGTGACCAACAAATGCTGGGACTTGCTTAGCCGATCCCAGCCAAAGAAGAACAAGCCAATAAAAGTGGACTCCAAAAAGAAGGCCATCAAACCCTCAATCGCCAAAGGAGCACCAAAAATATCGCCCACATAGTGGGAATAATAGGCCCAGTTGGTACCGAACTGAAACTCCAGCGTGATGCCGGTGGTCACGCCCAAGGCAAAGTTAATCCCAAACAACTTGCCCCAAAAGCGGGTCATGTCCTTCCAGATGACCTGGCCGGTCATCACATACACGCTCTCCATAATCACCAATAACCACACCATGCCGATAGTCAATGGCACAAACAGAAAGTGGTACATCGCCGTGGCGGCAAACTGCAGCCGAGACAAATCAACCAGTTGTTCGGATATCACTTGGAGCTTCCTTGAAGTGGGGCCACACTGCCCATGTGTTGGCTGATGCGATCTGTGTCCACCGTGACTTGGGCATCACGGATAAACGTCCACCACAGGGCTACCAATACCAGCAACTTGACCAGTACAGCGGTGACGAGGTGACGTAAAAGACGACGATCTGGGGGTGTCATAGCCTAAGCTATACACAAAATCCATGCCAGGCCAACATTCCATATAAATCAAATACTTAACTACAGGCCAGCGATCCCATTCTGCCAAATTTGGCAGCATTACTGCCAAAATTCTGCCAAATTGGCATAATGGCAGCTATCACACACCCCAAAAAGCACATGGCCCCTGATCTCCCTGCCTTGGTGTCTTATCTGGATGGACTGCCCGAACCACACATCCTGATCGATGCCAACTACCGCATCCTGAGCGCCAACGCCGCTTATATGCGCGAGTACGCGCATGGCCAAGCCGTTTGTGGCCGTACCTGCTACGAAGTCTCACACCACTTTCACACGCCCTGCGATCAAGCCGGAGAGAGTTGCCCACGCGCGCGTGCCATGCACTCGGGTCAGCGCGAGCGCATCTTGCACTTGCACCACACCCACGCAGGCGAGGCTTACGTCAATATCGAATTGGTACCCCTGAAAGACGAACAAGGGCAGGTGGTGTATTTCGTCGAAAAAATGGAGCCGCTGCACATCGCACAAAACACGGCCAAGCAACAAGGCATGGTAGGGCGCGCTCCGGCATTTATGGCCACACTGGACATGGCGATGCGCGTGGCACCATCCTCGTCCAGTGTGCTGTTGTTGGGCGAATCTGGCACTGGCAAAGAATTGGTCGCCAAAGCCATCCACGAAGCCAGCCTGCGTGCCAGTGCCCCGTTTGTGGTGGTGGAATGCGCTAGTCTGACCGAAAATTTATTTGAAAGCGAACTGTTCGGCCATGAAAAAGGGGCGTTCACGGGTGCCAGCTCGACCCGTGTCGGCTTGGCCGAGTCGGCCAACGGCGGGACTTTGTTTCTGGATGAAGTGGGCGACATCCCACTGAGCATGCAAGTCAAACTACTGCGCTTGCTCGAAACCGGCACCTTTCGCCATGTCGGCAGTAGTGATTTGCGCCATACCGATGTGCGGGTGATTGCTGCCACACACCGCCCCTTGGGCCAAATGATCGCACAACAACAATTTCGCGAAGATTTGTACCATCGGCTCAGTACCTTTCCTATCCGTTTACCCCCGCTACGGGAGCGGTGCGAAGACATCCCCCTGTTGGCCAAGACCCTGCTGGCCCGCGTGGTACCCCAACGCCATTTGGGCATCAGCGATGCTGGTCAAGAGCGGCTGATGCAACATCCGTTTGCAGGCAACATACGCGAACTGCGTAACGTGATGGAACGGGCCAGCTTGTTTTGCGATGGTGATGTTCTGGAGCTACACCACATCGAACAGGCATTGGCCGCAGATGCGTGGGTCAAACCAGTCGCCACCGCGGCCCCGAGCGCAGAACCCCTGGCCAGTGGTCTGTTACAACCCGCTGGGACAGACGCAGGCCTGCTAGAAGCGGCAAAATCGCACCGTGGCAGCCGCGCCGAATTGGCTGCACGCTTGGGCATCAGCGAACGCTCGTTGTACCGCAAGCTCAAGGCTCTACAAGCGCCCGAGCATCGCAGCCAGCACACAAAATAAAAAATAGGCAGCAAATTGGCTACAAAATCCCAGCTCTTGCAGCCCCCATACAGCACCCAGCGGTTCTCGCTGGCCTGTGCGAATCGCTTTGAAGGTATTTTCTGATGACCATCCCCTCTGCCTCGATTGCCCAGCTGCGTAAAAGCTACGAACGTGCCGAGCTGAACGAAGAAGCCTCGCACGCCAACCCGCTAGACCAGTTTGCCCATTGGCTGCACGAAGCGATCCAAGCCGAACTACCCGAACCCAATGCCATGACGGTAGCCACCGTCGGCAGCGATTTACGCCCCAGCACGCGCGTGGTACTCATTAAGGGCTATGACGAACGCGGCATTGTCTGGTACACCAACTACGACAGCCGCAAAGGCCGCGAACTGGCGGGCAACCCCTATGCAGCGCTGCAATTTCACTGGGTGGAGCTAGAGCGCGTGGTGCGTATCGAAGGGCGGATGGAAAAAGTGAGCGCCGAAGAAAGTGATACGTATTTTCACAGCCGTCCGCTAGACTCGCGTATTGGTGCGTGGGCCAGCCCGCAAAGCCAAGTCATTGCGGGGCGCAGTGTGCTGGTAGCCAATGCCGCCAAATATGGGGCCCAATTCCTGTTACAACCGCCCCGCCCAGCACACTGGGGTGGCTATCGCTTACTGCCAGAGCAATGGGAATTTTGGCAAGGTCGTAAAAGTCGCCTGCACGATCGGCTACGCTACCGCCAAGACCAAGGTGCTTGGGTGCGCGAGCGTTTGGCCCCTTAAATTCCTTAACGTCGGAGGACTGTCATCATGGAAGTAATTCGGGAGCAAGTAGGGGATAAATACTGCCTGCACCTGCGTGGTGATTGCAACATCTACCATGCCGAGGCCCTGCGCACCGCCCTGCTAGAGAGCTTGCGCACGCCCGTGTCGTTCGATGTGGATTTGTCCAATGTGACCGAAATAGACACCGCAGGCCTACAGGTGCTGATGGCCGCCAAAAACCATGCACGCGCACACGGGGTCGAGTTGCGCCTGATCGGCCACAGCCCCTCGGTGCTCGAACTGATCGAAATTTACGATCTGGCCGCTTGGCTGGGCGATCCGTTGGTGGTGGCCGCTGCTACCCCCCACCCTGCATCCAAAGATGCGTAACTACGCACAAAGGCCCGTTTCATGGATCTGAACGACGCATTACAAACCTTCTTCGAGGAAAGCCGGGGCTTGCTCACCGACATGGAAGCCGCCCTGATCCACCTAGAGCAAGTACCCAGCGATCCAGAAGCCATCAACGCCGTCTTCCGGGCCGCCCACACCATCAAGGGGGCAGCGGGCCTGTTTGGTCTCGATGACATCGTGCTGTTTACGCACCACCTCGAGACCCTGCTGGTGCTGGTGCGCGAAGGCTCCATCCAACTCGACAGCGATTTGATTGGTTTGCTGCTACAAAGTGGCGACCATGTAGGCCATTTACTCGATGCGATGGCTGCAGGGGGTTTGCGTACCGATTCGCTCATCCAAAAAGAACAACAATTATTGGCCCAATTGCAACTGGCCTGTGGAACGGTGGGCGGAGCAGTACAAGTCGCCAGTCTGCCGAAAATTGATTTGAACAATGCCGAAAGCCTCAATAGCAACGAGCTTTGGCATTTGTCTTTGCGCTTTTCGCCCACGGTGATGCAAAATGGCTTTGAGCCTGCCTCTTTTATCCACCACCTGTCTACCCTAGGGCGCATTGTCCAAATCAGCACCCTGACGCACGGATTACCCTCTTTAAACGATATCAACCCAGAAAATTGCTACTTGGGTTTTGAAATTCGCTTTGCCAGCCATGCCAGCAAAAGCGAGATTGAGGCAGTGTTTGAATTCGTGATCGATGACTGCGAATTGCGTATCTTGCCGCCCGATAGTTTGGTAGAAGACTATTTACGCCTGATTGACGAGCTACCAGCCGACCGCATGCTGTTGGGCGAAATTCTGCTGGCCTGCGGCGCTGTGACCGATCAAGAACTGCAACGTGCCCTGTTCGAGCAAGCCCAAGCACCGCATGAAGAACGCCATGCCTTGGGCGAAATTTTGATTGAAGAGCATGCCGTGCAACCCGAATTGGTGCAAGGCGCGATTGGACGGCAAAACGAACTGCGCCAACGCCAAGCCCAAGAAGCCAAACTCATCCGCGTACACTCCGACAAACTGGATGCGCTGATTAACCGCGTGGCCGAGTTAATTATTGCCAGCTCTGCCGTTGGCGTATTGGCACGGCACCATAAAGACCGGCCAATGCGCGAAGCCGCTTCACTGGTTTCGCGCCTGACCGAACAGGTACGCGATGGGGCCATGATGCTGCGCATGGTCGAAATAGGCGAAACCTTCAACCGTTTCAAACGCCTGGTGCGTGATGTTTCTAAAGAAACTGGCAAAGAAATTGAGCTGCATATCAGCGGTGCGGAAACCGAATTGGACAAGATCTTGGTCGATAAAATCGCCGACCCGCTCACCCATTTGGTACGCAACGCCATTGACCACGGTATTGAATCGCCCAACGTGCGCGTACAACGTGGTAAACCCGCTGCTGGGCGCTTAGAGCTGTGCGCCTACCACGAGGCCGGGATTATTGGTATCGAAGTCTGCGACGATGGTGCGGGCCTGAACCGCGAACGTATCATTGCCAAAGGGATTCAAAAAGGTTTGGTGGCCCCGGATGCCGAGTTGAGCGATGCCCAAGTCTGGGATTTGATTTTTGAGCCCGGTTTTTCTACCGCAGAACAGGTCAGCAATTTATCGGGGCGCGGTGTCGGTATGGATGTGGTTCGGCGCAACATTGAAGCCCTGCGCGGCAGCATCGAAATTGAAAACCGTCCCGGCCATGGGGCGACCTTTCGCATACGCCTGCCCCTGACCTTGGCAATTGTCGATGGCTTTCTGATGTCGGTCAGCGATGCCCATTATGTGGTACCGTTGGACGCAGTGATTGAGTGTATACAACTCAAACCCGATGCCAAAAATTATGTCAGTTTGCGCGGCGAAGTGTTACCCTTGCTGCGCTTGCGCCAACATTTCAGTCTAGAGCCGCGCGAACTGCGCCGTGAAAATGTGGTGGTGGTACAGGTGGGTGGGCGCAAAATGGGCTTGGTGGTCGATCAACTCAAAGGCGAATTACAAGCAGTGATTAAACCTTTGGGGCCACTGATCGATGGTCTGCCCGGCATTTCTGGCTCGGCGGTTCTGGGTACCGGTGAAGTAGCACTGATGCTGGATATACAACAGCTTATCCATCAGGCGGCTTTTCCGATACCAGACCATCTGCCGCCGGCCAAGATGGCAGCCATTACCATGAATTAAACAGAGGGATTTTTATGTTAAACAATTTGCGTATCGGTCTGCGTTTAGGGCTGGGCTTCTTTCTGGTGATTGCCGCTACCATGGCAATGGTCTTCATTCTATTGGTTCAATTGGAAAAATTCAACGACAGTACACAGGTACTGGTCGATCGGCGCTTTCCAAATGTGGTCTACTCGAACCATTTGATTGATGGATTGAATGCAGCCAACATTGCCATGCGTAATATTTTATTGACGCAAGATGTTGAAGCCATCAAAAAAGAAAAGCAGGCCATTGCCAACATCCGCCAGAAATTCACTGAACATCTCAATTTTTTAGACAAAAGTGTTCAATCAGAACAAGGGAAGATGATGCTGGCACGCATCAAAGAAAATCGCCAGCAGTACGGTGTTAATTTAGAGAAATTCTTGCAGTTGGTAGCCAACAACCAAATGGAAGAAGCACGCGCCTTGTTGCTCGGAGATTTACAGGTCACTGCCGCCCCGTACCTCAAATCACTGGAAGAAATGATTGAATTCCAGAGCAAGTTCGTGGAGAAGGCCGGTCAAGATGCCAATGCCCAATTTCAAGCTTCTGAGAAGCTGATGTTGGGCTTGGCTGGTGGTGTGGTTTTTGCAGCCATGCTGATCGCCTTTTTGGTTACCCGCAGCGTTACCCGTCCACTGGCCCAAGCCACCCAAGTGGCTGGTTTGTTGGCCGATGGTGATTTGAGCGTAAAAATCAACCCACAAGGCCGCGACGAGGTGGCGCAACTGCAAGAAGCCATGCAAAATATGGTCACCAAGTTGTCGCAAATCATTACCGAGGTACGCGCTGCGTCGGATAATCTGTCCAGTGCCTCGGAAGAAATCTCGGCCACGGCACAGTCTTTATCGCAAGGAGCCACCGAACAAGCAGCCAGTGTGGAAGAAATTTCTTCTACCTTGGATGAAGCCAGCGCCTCGGTGCAACAAAACTCTGAAAATGCCCGTGTGACCGATAGCATGGCAACCCAAGCCGCCCAAGATGCCGGTCAAGGGGGCGAAGCCGTCAAACAAACGGTACAAGCCATGAAGAGCATTGCCAACAAAATTGGCATTATTGATGATATTGCCTACCAAACCAATTTGTTGGCCCTGAACGCCGCCATTGAGGCGGCGCGGGCGGGCGAACATGGTAAAGGCTTTGCCGTAGTGGCCGATGAAGTACGCAAACTGGCCGAACGCAGCCAAGAAGCGGCGCAAGAAATTGGTGAATTGGCCAGCAGTTCGGTCGATCAGGCAGAGCGTGCAGGCAAACTGCTCGAAGAGATGGTGCCTGCCATTCGCAAAACCTCCGATTTGGTGAAAGAAATTGCGGCCGCCAGCGAAGAGCAAAGCAGTGGTGTCGGCCAAATCAATGCTGCTGTGGGCCAACTGAACCAAACCACGCAACAAGGTGCTTCGGCCAGCGAAGAATTGGCTGCTACTGCCGAAGAAATGAGTTCGCAAGCCGAACAATTACAACAACTCATGGCCTTCTTTAAATTGCACGCCCATGAAATGGGCATGGCGGCCAAGCCACCGTCTGAGCACCCCACGCCGCCCAAAGCAAACGTCAAATTCACCAGCAAAAAACCGCTGCAAACCATGCCCGTACGGCACACCGTGGCAGCCAAAGGATCGCCGGGGGCTGATTTTGTCCGCTTCTGACGCTTTGTCGCTGGCTGCCCCCAGCAGTACGGCTCTGGCCAAGCAGGGGCGGCCTGTTGGCCCCTTGCTTCTGGGGCAGCCGGGGTCTAAAAAATACCTCAGCTTTACCCTCAATGGTGAGCTCTATGCCATCAGCATCGAGCAAATCAAAGAAATTATTGGACTGCGGCCGATTACCACCGTACCCATGATGCCCAACTATTTGCGCGGCATTATCAACTTGCGGGGCATGGTGGTGCCCGTGGTCGATTTAGCCCGGCGCTTAGGCATGGAGCCCCTCCCCGCTGCCAAGCGCAATTGCATTGTTATTTTGGAAATACCACTCTACCCCGAAATACCTGAGCATTGCCACACCTTGGGCTTAGTGGTAGATATGGTGAATGCAGTGCTCGATATTCCACCCCAGGCCATTGAACCCGCACCCAGTTTTGGCACCCATGTACGCCCTGATTTTCTGCAGGGCATCGCCAAGGTGAAAGAAAAATTTATACTTCTACTCAACATCCAGCGTGTGATAGCCCTAGAAGAGCTGAATGCACTGCGTGCCTTGGGTAAAAAAGAAGGCTGATGTGAGAGCCGGATAGGCATGTCGATCAAATACAAAGAATGGGACGGCAGTGCGCCCGCAGGTTTGGTATTGTCAGACCACGATTTCAATCAATTTCGCCATTGGATTTTTGAAATTTCTGGTATCTCTATGGGGCCGAGCAAAAAGGCCTTGGTGGCAGGCCGACTGGCACGGCGGGTACAGCACCACGGCCTGCGCGGTTTTCATGCCTATTTCGAGCATTTGCAGCGCGATACCGCCGAGCACCAAATCGCGATTGACCTGCTCACCACCAACGAAACCCATTTTTTCCGCGAGCCACGCCATTTTGAACTGTTGCGCGATGTGGTTCTACCATCGCACACCGGAGCCAACCCGCTGCGCATTTGGAGTGCAGCTTCCTCCACTGGGCAAGAGGCGTACAGTATTGCCATGTTATTAGCCCATACCTTGGGCCAAGAGCCGTGGGAAGTCTTAGGCTCCGACTTATCCACCAGAGTGCTAGAGCAGGCCTGTTCGGCCCTGTACGATATTGCGATGGCGCGCGAAATTCCCGAAGAATTTTTACGCAGTTTTTGCTTTAAGGGCGTAGGGTCACAGGCCGGTCGTTTTTTAATTGCCCCAGAAGTCACGGCACGGGTGCGCTTTGCCCAAGTCAATTTGAACCAAGAATTACCGAACGTAGGTGATTTTGATGTCATCTTTTTGCGCAATGTACTGATTTACTTCAATGAAGACACCAAACGCGGCGTGATTGACCGTTTGCAAAAAAAATTGCGCCCTGGGGGCTGGTTTTTTGTCGGTCACTCGGAAAGCCTCAATGGTGTACACCCTGCGCTAGAGTCTTATGGTTATTCGGTTTATCGCAAACGTTTGCCAGGTGCGCCACCAGCACCACCACCCAAAAGGAGGCACGGATGAACGCAGCTGTGGCTAGCCCAGCACCACCACCCAACGGGGCGGCCATCTTTCTGCAATGGCGAGAGGCCCAAAAAACCAATCCCTCCGGGCGCGGTTTGGGCGCACAACCCTTGGCGGTGTACCAAGATATCTGGAATGCTTGGATTGAGAGCCTAGCAAACCATGCACCGGACGATGGAGCATCCCCGTCTGCTTTGGCGTGGCACCAAGCACAAACCGAAGACGTGGCGCGTTTTTTGCGCATCCGCGCAGGCCAACGGGCGCACCACCAGCCCGATCGACAGCTGAGCGAAGTCACCCGGCGACGTTATTGGCGCGTGTTAGATCGGGTTTATGCCTATGCCGTGCAACAGGGCTGGTTGGCACGCAGCCCGGTCACAGCGCTGCCCAAGACCGAACGTCCAAAAGCCGTAGACCAGTTGGGCCACTGCCTACCACCCGCTTTGTGGGCGCAATTGCCCCGACAATTTCCAGCCAGCGACAGCTTGCAAGGGGCACGCGACCGGGCGATTTTGCTGCTGTTGTACGAACTGGCCTTGGCTCCCGAAGAAGTCCGCACCCTGCGCGATGAAAACTTGCTGGACGAAAACCGTATCCCTATTGATTTGACCGCTGATGTGGCCCCTATCGCTTTGAAAATCGAAGGCGCACGCAAAGCACAACAACGGATTTTGACTTTACCCCCTGCTGTGGGCAGCGCCTTGGCCGCTTGGCTGCGTTACCGGCGCGCACACCAACCCGAGACCAACGGCTTATTGTTTTATTCACGCAAGGGCGGGCGGCCCTTGTCGGTGCGTGCCTTGTTCCATGTGGCCGCCAAAATCATCCACCAAGCCCACGCAGCCCAAGCCCCAAACAGCCAAACCTATCCCTTGCAGCGTGTCGGGCCGCAGGTGCTGCGCAACACGGCCATTGTCCAGTGGTTGCGCGCTGGCATGGCCGAGGCCGAGGTGGTGCGTCGGATTGGGGTCGATGGGGTGCGGGCGCTCGACCATTTGCGCCACCAAGTGGCTTGGCCGCAGTCGATTTCTGCTGCTTGAGCCGATGGCACAGGCACAATCGGCATATCTGTATGTTTCTTTCGTATGAAAAGCGCCCTTTTTATTGATTTCGACAATGTCTATAGCGCTCTGCGCCGTCTGGACATCCACTATGCCGAGCGCTTCGCCCGCCAGCCACTCGATTGGCTGCACTGGCTGACCGAAAGCCTGCCCCTGCCCGCCCACGCCCCCCCAGGGGCCAAAGGCCGACGTTTACTGGTACGTCGTTGCTATTTCAACCCGCATGTGTACCAACGCTTTCGGCCCCATTTCAACCGGGCCGGTTTTGAAACCATCGACTGCCCGCCCATGACCACCGAGGGCAAAACCAGCACCGACATCCACATGGTGTTGGACATGGTGGAGCTGCTGCAACACGAAACCCGGTTTGATGAATTTATCGTGTTCTCTGCCGATGCCGACTTTACCCCGGTGTTGCGTAAACTGCGCCGCAGTGACCGGCGCACCACCGTACTGGCCGTCGGCTTTCCGTCGGCGGCCTACCAAGCCTCGGCCGATTTGCTCATTGACACCGACAGCTTTGTACGCGATGCCTTGGGCGAAAGCGATGACCCGCACGATCCTGTGCCGCCCCCCGCCCCACAGCGTTACCCCAGCTACCCAGCGCCAGCCCCGCACTGGATGCCTGCGCCAGAATGGCCGCTGCCCATGGCGGTGACCGCCCCCCAAGAATGGGAAGGCCTGCGCAATACAGCCACCGACATCATCCGCGACGAAGTCGCCACCTCCGATCTGGCCGTCCCTTTGGCGCGCATGGCCAGCCGCCTGCCCAGCCAAGTGCCGGGTTTGGATGGCAGCAACTGGGCTGGACTGGGCAGTTTCCGCCGCTTTATCGAAACGCTCCAACTCTCGCCGCTGTTGCTGGATTGGTCGCATTCGGGCGGTTATTTGTACGACCCGCAGCGCCACGCCCGCCCGATGCCGCCCACCAGCCGCGACGGCACCCTAGACAGTGCCGACCCCGCCTTGGTGCGCCAAATCTGCGATGCCACCGATGCGCCACGCCTAGGCCGGGCCGAGTTTCGGCAGTTGTGGCAAGCAATTGCCGATGACTTGGCCGAGCACCCATTCCACCTGCGCGATACCGGCAAGCGGGTGCGCGACTTGTGCCGCTTGGCCCAATGCGACATCAGCCGCGAAGAAGTGAATTGGGTGCTGCGTGGCCTGTTGATGGGAGGACACCAGTTTGCACCGGGACAAAACACGGCACAACACATGGCTCAGCAAATGGCACAAAACCTGGACAAACTCTGCGCGCGCGAAGAACTGTGGCTGGATAACGGCCAACGTGCCGCGCTGTACGACTGGCTCGGTGCAGACTATTAAGGCAGCCCTTGCACCATGATTGATTTACGTGGCATTACCCAGATCTACCCCGGCCCACAAGGCCCGGTCGAAGCCCTGCGCGGAGTGGACTTACGCATCTTGCCGGGCGAAGTGTTTGGCATTATTGGGCGCAGTGGTGCGGGCAAAAGCTCGCTGGTGCGCGTCATCAACCTGCTCAACCGCCCCACCCACGGCGAAGTGATCGTGGCCGGACACAATCTGGCACAACTCAATGAGGCCCAACTGCGCGCAGCCCGGCGCGATATTGGCATGGTGTTTCAGCATTTCAACCTATTGTCGTCGCGCACCGTGTTTGACAATGTGGCGCTGCCGCTGGAACTGGCGCACATGCCACGCCCGGCCATTCGCCAGCGCGTGTTACCGTTGTTAGAACTGGTGGGCTTAACCGCCTTGGCCGACCGCTACCCGGCACAAATCAGCGGTGGGCAAAAGCAACGCGTGGGCATTGCCCGCGCTTTGGCCAGTCGGCCCAAGGTGTTGCTCAGTGACGAGGCCACCTCGGCCCTCGACCCCGAGACCACGGGCTCCATTTTGTCTTTACTGCGCCAAGTCAACCGGGAATTGGGCCTGACCGTGGTGCTAATTACGCACCAAATGCAGGTGATTAAACAAATTGCCGACCGTGTGGCCGTGATGGATGCGGGCCAGATTGTGGAACAAGGGCCGGTGCTCGACATCTTTACCGCCCCGCAACAACCCATTACCCAGCGCCTGATTGACGAAATTGTGCCGCAAGACCTGCCCGCCAGCGTGCTAGAACATGTGCGGCAATTGCAGCAACCGGCCCCCGACTGTGCTGGCAGCTTGTGGCGTTTGTCTTATGCCGGAGAGCTGGCCTACCAGCCCTTGTTGTCACAACTGATTCGGCTCCACGGGCTGGAGTTGTCGATTTTGCACGGCCAAATCGACGAAATCCAAGGCCAGGCTTTTGGCTCCTTGGCTATTTATGTCACGGGCGCACCGGCCCAACTGCAGGCAGCGCTGCTCCAATTGCGCAGCGATGGTGTGCGTGTGCAAGAAGTCGACATCCAAGAGGCAAGCCATGTTTGATCATTTTTCGGCCATGATGTTGGAGCTGTTTGCCACCTCTTTGTGGGAAACGCTGTTGATGGTGGCAGTGTCTGGGCTCGCTGGTGCCCTGATCGGCGTTCCTTTGGGGGTGTTTCTGCGCCTGACCGACCAAGGTGGCATTCTGGAAAACCGCCTGTTCAATAAAAGCGTGGGGGGCATCGTGAATGCGGTGCGCTCTACGCCCTTTATTATTTTGTTGGTGGCGATTATTCCGTTCACACGCTTGCTCACCGGCTCCTCAATTGGCACCGCCGCCGCCATTGTGCCCCTCACCCTGACTGCTGCCCCATTTGTGGCCCGTTTGGTCGAGGCAGCACTGCGCGAAGTCGACCACGGCTTGGTCGAGGCCGCGCAATCGATGGGAGCCACCACCAGCCAGATCGTCTATAAAGTGCTGTTGCCCGAGGCCATGCCCGGCATCGTTGCGGGCCTGACCATTACGCTGGTGAGCTTGACTGGCTATTCAGCCATGGCAGGTGCCATCGGCGGCGGTGGTTTGGGTGACTTGGGCATCCGTTATGGCTACCAACGCTTTTTGCCCGATGTCATGCTGGCCGTGGTATTGGTGCTGATTTTGTTTGTGCAAGCCATCCAAAGCTTAGGCGATTGGGCAGTGCGGCGTTTAAGCCACCGCTAACTGCCCCAACCTGTCCCAACCGTTTAGAACGCTGGTACTACCGCGCCTTTGTACTTCTCTTGGATGAACTTCTTCACCTCGGGGGTACGCAGTGCCTTGACCAGTTTCTGAATCACCGGGTCATTGGCGCGGTCGGCACGCGCGGCAATGATGTTCACGTAAGGTGACTCAGCCCCCTCAATGAACAGCGCATCTTTGGTGGGGTTGAGCTTGGCCTCGATGGCATAGTTGGTGTTGATCAAGGCCACATCCACATCGGCCAACGCGCGTGGCAGCAAAGCGGCCTCTAGCTCGCGGAACTTGAGCTTTTTCGGATTCTTGACAATGTCAATCGGCGTAGCGGTGATGTTTTTCGGGTCTTTCAGCTCGATCAGGCCCTGTTTTTGCAGCAACAACAAGGCGCGGCCACCGTTGGAGGGGTCATTCGGAATAGCCACCACAGCCCCGTCTTTCAGGTCTTTGATTTGCTTGATTTTTTGCGAATAAGCACCAAACGGCTCGACATGGATACCGCCGTTGGGCACTTGCACCAAGCTGCTCTTGCGGTCTTTGTTGTAACTGTTCAGATAGGGCTGGTGTTGGAAAAAGTTGGCATCGAGTTGCTTATCTTCCACGGCAGCATTGGGCTGTACATAGTCGCTGAACTCGCGCACTTGCAACTCTACTCCTTGGGCTTGTAGCTGAGGCTTCACAAATTGGAGCAGCTCGGCGTGCGGCACGGCGGTAGCAGCCACCTTGAGCACATCAGCAGCTTGGCTGCTCAGGGCCACTACAGCCAAGGCCAGCGCGGAAAGGGTCTTCTTCAGCATAGCAAAACTTTCATGAAAAAAAGGGGTTGGGCGGAAACACGGTAGATTAGTGCGTGTGATGCCATTTGGAAAATACTCTTTTGTGATAAGCACTTACGAGTTACGCTAAGTGCATCACCGGCCCTAGACGCTATCGAGCTGCCGTTGCATCCATACCAAATCCAACCAGCGGCCAAATTTGGTGCCTACTTGCGGCATGTGCCCAGTTTGGCTAAAGCCCAATTGGCGGTGCAGGGCGATGGATGGCGCATTGCCCGCTTCAATCGCAGCCACCATCACATGCTTGCCCAGTTGTTGCGCTTGCAACATCAGCGCCTGCATCAGTGCCTTGCCGATGCCGCCGCGTTGTGCCTCGGGGTGTACATAAACAGAATGCTCTACCGTGTGCCGGTAGCCATCAAAGGCGCGCCAATCACCAAAGCTGGCATAGCCGCGCACTTGCTGTTGGGTATCTAGCGCGACCAGCACCGGATAGCCCATTTTGTGCCGCTCCGCCATCCATGCCAATCGATTGGCGACATCAACGGTTTTTTCGTTCCAGATAGCGGTGCTGTGCAATACCGCATGGTTATAAATTTCTACGATCCCAGCCGCATCACTGGCCGTGGCCGCCCGGATGTGGGTGCCTAAGAAGGCAGTGTCTAGCGGATTATTTTCTCTATTTTGCATTTGCATCGTGGCGGAGTTGGTCATACTCTACTACTGTGCAGCGTAAGGTTACCAGAACCACTTAAAATTGCTGAAACATTTGTTCACATCTTGAGCGAATTTCATAAAATGAAAAAAACCATCCTCACCATCGACGATAAAACCGACATCCGGCGCTTGGTGCGGATGACCTTGGAGTTTGATGGGCACACGGTACTAGAGGCCGCCAGTGGCCCCGAAGGTTTGGAGTTGGCGCGCAATAAAAAACCCGACCTGATCTTGCTGGACGTGATGATGCCGGGGATGGATGGTTTCGAGGTCGGGCGCATTCTGCGCGACGATCCGCAATTGCGCCAAATTCCGGTCATCATGCTGACGGCGCTGGACAGCCAAAGTGACCGAGAAACTGGCTTAGGTACTGGGGTCAGGGCGTATTTGAACAAACCGTTTGGCCCAGTAGAACTGCTGCGTTTAATCAAACAATTGCTCACTTCTGCACCCGAAGAAAATGCAGCAACGGCAGAAAAATCTGAAAATGAACAACGCGCTCGTTAACGACGCTTGTTTTCTATTGACCTTTTGCACCTGTTGCATTTTCTTGAACACTTGAACCAAAGGAGCCCGTCATGGCGCTTGTAAAAAAACCCGTTTCGACCAGCACCCACTCCAGCAGCTTAGACAGCGCTCCTGCCGCCAGCAGCAGCCGCAGCGCGGCCAATGCCGCGCGCGAAGCCGAGGTGCAACGCAAACGCGCCCGCACTTTGGCCAAGCAACAGCAAGCGGCTGAACGTATTGCCGCAGCGACAGCGCAAATGTCTTCGGGCATTGCCGAAGCCGCATCGGCAGCCGAAGAACTCAAACGCTCGGCCGACCAAATCGCTACCGGGGCCGAAGAAGCAGCCGGGGCCGCACAAGAATCACTCAGCGCTTTCAAGCAGGTAGAAGTGTCGGTGACACGCCAGATGCAAAACGCCGAGCAAAGCCGGGCCAAATCCGAAGGTTGCCAAGCCTTGGTGGTCAAGGCCAGCAACGAAGTGCTGACCTTGGTCAACAACGTAGCGGTATCGGCCCAGCGCCAAGGCTCTTCTGTGGCGATGGTGGCCGAACTGGAAAAGCAAGCGGCCAACATTGGCGATATTGTCAAAGCCGTGGCCCGCATTGCCGACCAAACCAATCTGTTGGCCCTGAATGCTGCTATTGAGGCCGCCCGTGCTGGTCAACATGGCAAGGGCTTTGCTGTGGTGGCCGATGAAGTGCGTACCTTGGCCGAAACGTCGGAAAAAAGCGCCAAGCAAATCCAAGGCTTGGTGGCCCAAATTCAGCAAGAAGTGAAAGTGATTGCCGATGGTATTGGTCAATCGGCCAAAACCGTCGAGGCCGAAGCGGAAAACGGCAAAGCCATCAACCAGCAATTGGAACGCATCCGCACCGACATGATTGACATCGTGAAGGGCGTGACCGAGATTGCCTCAGGGGCCATGCAGTCGGCTGCTGCCACGCGCCAAGCGCTCAAAGGCTCGGAAGACATTGCCACCGCCGCCGAAGAGCAATCTGCTGCCGCTGAAGAAGCCGCTAAAACCGTGGCCGAGCAAACGCAAGCCTTGTCGCAAAGCGAACAAGCCGCCGCTAGCCTGTCCGAACTGGCCGAAGACCTGAAAAAATCCACCGACGTAGCCAAGAGTGCCGAAGAAGTGGCTTCAGCCGCCGAAGAGCTGTCGGCGGCCGTGCAAGAAATCAGCCGCTCCGGCTCGCAAATTGCCGCCGCGATTGAGCAAATCCGCAAAGGAGCCGAAGTGCAATCGGCGGGCGCTGAACAATCCGCTGCCGCCATCACGCAAATTGACCGCGGTGCCCAACTGGCCGTGCAGCGCGGTACGAGCAATACCGAAAAAGTGGCAGGTATTCGCAAACTGTTGGCGGAAAACAAAGAAACCGTCAATGGCTTGGTGGCCAGCATTCTGTCTTCGGCTGAAGCCACGCGCATCAATATCAAGCAAGTCAAAGAGCTGGAGTTGGTGTCGCGCCGCATTGACAAAATCGTCGATGCCATCGCTACCGTATCCATCCAAACCAATATGCTGGCCGTGAATGGCTCGATTGAAGCCGCCCGTGCGGGTGAGTTTGGCAAAGGCTTTGTTGTCGTGGCCACCGACATCCGCAACTTGGCACAAGATTCAGCCGAAAATGCCGACCGCATCAAAGACTTGGTCAAAGCCGTGCAAGACCAAATTGGGCTGGTGGGGCGTGACTTGGATGAAATCGTCGCTACCGCCACCGCCGAAGTAGAAAAGGCCAAGGCCACCTCAGTGAATCTGGAAGCCATCGAAACCGATATTGCCGAAGTGGAGCGCGGTGCTACCGAGATTCTGAACGCCTCGACCGAAATTGGTGCCGCCATTGCCCAAGTCAAGCGTGGTATTGAGCAAATTTCTTCTGCCGCCCAAGAGGCTTCTAAAGCCGCCGACGAAGCCGCGATGGCTGCGCGCCAGCAATCGCAAGGGGCCGAAGAGCTGGCCGCCGCGATTGAAGAAGTGGCCTCTTTGGCCGATGAACTGCAAAGCGCCTAAGGCAAGGGCCGGTTATGAGCAGCGAAACCAACCCCGAAACGGCCACCGCACTGGCCGAGGGTGCCAACGGCACCGCAGCGGCGGTACAGCAGTCATCTGACACACGCCAATACGTCACCTTTATGGCGGGCGATGAGGTATTTGCGGTCGAAATGGCCCCGGTGCAAGAAATCATCCGCGTGCCTGCCGTGGTGCGCGTGCCCCTGTCGCCGCCCACACTCGAAGGCTTGGCCAATCTGCGTGGCAAGGTGTTGCCGATCGTCTCTTTGCGCCGTGCGCTTGGCTTTGCCGAACGTGAATCCGACGACACCTCGCGTGCCGTGGTCATCAACATCGGCCAACCAATGGGCTTTGTGGTCGATCGCGTGGCCAGTGTGGTCGGCGTGGATTCCAGCAAAATAGAAGGGGTGGACGGTATCCAAGGCACGGTCAACACCGAATTGCTCTCGGGCCTGATCAAAGATGTCGGCGGCCATGCGATGGTCATGGTGCTGAACTTTGAAAAACTGATTGCCCAAGAGTTTGCCCAACTCAGCACCCTGTACCAGCGTCAAAACAACGGTTTGCAATCGGGCCTGAACGGGCAACACAGCGCCAGCGAAGAACGCAACAGCGAAGAAGAGCTGCACTTGGTCAGTTTTGCCGTGGCCAAGCAAGAGTACGCCATCGCCATCGAAGATGTGCAAGAAATTGTGCAGGTGCCCGAGCAAATCGTGCAAGTGCCCCATGCCCAAGCGCATGTGTTGGGGGTGATGACGCTGCGTAACCGCCTGCTGCCCTTGGTGGCGTTGCGGCGCATGTTTGGCTTGCCCGAGCAATCGGCCAATGAACAAAGCCGCATCGTGGTGGTATCGATTCGCGGCGCTTCGGTGGGCATTGTGGTCGACAACGTGAATGAGGTGCTGCGCGTACCCCGGCGCAACGTCGAGACCATGCCCGCCCTGCTGGCGCGCGATGGCGACATGGCCGACATCACCGACATCTGTCGCCTGGCCGATGGCAAGCGCCTGGTCTCCATTGTTTCTACCGACAACCTGTTCCGCCATTCGGCCATCAAGGAGGCTTTGAGCACCGTGACCGCCACCGACGCTAATCCCACCAGTAGCACCCGCAGCACCGATGAAACCGGGCGCAACCAAGCGGGCGACGATGAGCAAGTGGTCGTGTTTCGCTTGGGCACCGAAGAGTTTGGTGTACCCATCGACAGCGTACAAGAAATTGTGCGCGTGCCCGAAACCCTGACCCATGTGCCCAAAGCCCCAGCCGCCGTCGAAGGTGTGATTAACCTGCGCGGCACCGTGCTGCCGGTGGTCGATTTACGCCGCCGTCTGGGCCTGCCCACGGTCGAGCGCAACGATGGACAACGCATTGTGGTGTTCTTGATTCGGGGCGTGCGTACCGGCTTTATCGTCGATGCCGTGGCCGAAGTGCTGAAAGTACCGCGCCAAGCGATTGAGCCCGCGCCTTGCCTATCGACCGAGCAAGTGACGCTACTGGCGCGCATGGCGAATTTGGAAAAACAAAAACGCATGTTGCAACTGATCGACCCCGATCATTTGCTCAGCGCGGGTGATTTGACCTCCATGAACGACCTAGCGGGGTAAAACTTGCCAAGGATGTGCCTATGATTAAGCTGCTCATCGTTGACGACTCGGCGCTGATGCGCCGCCAGCTGACAACCCTGTTCCAGGCCGAGGGCGATTTTGACATTCGCCAAGCCCGTGACGGGGCTGAAGCGGTGGCTGAAAATCGCAGTTTTCAGCCCGATGTCGTCACGCTTGACATCAACATGCCCGAGATGGACGGCATCACCGCGCTGTCGCTCATCATGGCCGAGCGGCCCGTGCCGGTGGTGATGGTGTCCTCCCTGACCGAAAAAGGAGCCTTGGCTACCTTCGAGGCCCTGAATTTAGGGGCAGTGGACTATGTGGCCAAACCCGGCGGCACGATTTCGCTGTCCATCGACACCATCAAGGCCGACCTGATTGCCAAGGTGCGCGGTGCTGTGCGTGCGCGCCCGAGCAAAGCCCGAAGCACGCCGCCTCCCAGTGCGTCGGGCTTGGGCCAGCGCCTGCGCGCACAACATGCCGAGGCCGCAGCACAAGCACGGGCCAACCTGAGCAAACCCTCATCGCGTGAGGGCTTGGTGCTGGTAGGTGTCTCTACCGGCGGCCCCAGAGCACTAGAAGAAGTGCTGCCGCTGCTCCCAGCCGATTTTCCGTGGCCGGTGTTGGTGGCCCAGCATATGCCCGCCAGCTTCACCGCCCCTTTTGCCGCACGGCTGGACTCCATTTGCGCGCTGCAAGTGGTAGAGGCCAGCCGCCCCATGCCCGTCACCCCCGGCACCATTTACATTGGCAAAGGCGGTGCCGATATGGTGCTGGCCAAGCGCGGTGGCACCCTGACGGTGTTACCCAAACCCGAATCGAGCCAATATTTGTGGCACCCTTCGGTAGAGTTGCTCGGGCGCAGTGCGCTAGAGCACGTCAACCCGCAATCGCTGGTGGCTGTCTTACTCACAGGCATGGGCAATGATGGGGCTGCGGCCTTTGCTGACATCAAAAAGCAGGGCGGGAAAACCGTGGCCGAGTCGGAAGATACTGCGGTGGTCTTTGGCATGCCAGCCGAGTTGATCGAGCGTGGTGGTGCCTCCTTGGTATTGCCGATTGACAAAATCGCGGCACAACTCAAGGCATGGGCTTTGCGTTAGTTTGCAACACACCGTTTGCAGTTTTTTTGGATTTGCTGGGCTTTTTTCTATCTTGCTTTTACACGGTGGGCACGCAAGGCACCGATTTTTAACCCCTGTCGCTATCTTTTTGCGTAGCGCTTTACTGGCCTGACTACCGTGAACAAAATTATCCTCGTCGTTGACGACTCGCGCACCATGACCTTGAGTCTGCGCTCCAACTTAGAACACAACGGTTTTAGCGTTGTCACTGCGGTCGATGGTGTCGATGCGCTGGAAAAACTGCAAGCGGGCCTCAAGCCCGACCTCATCATCACCGACATCAAAATGCCGCGCATGGACGGCTTAGAGCTGATCCGCGAAATCAAACTGCTGCCCGACGTGCGCTTTGTGCCCATCCTGACCCTCACCACCGAGAACAACCCGAAAAAGCGCGAAGCCAGCAAGAAAATGGGCGCTACGGGCTGGCTGGTCAAACCCATCTCGGGCACAGACCTGATCCAAGTGATTAAACAAGTGGTGCCAGGCACTTAACCCCAGAGAAGCCGCAGAAGATGACATCACACGATGCACGCCAGCCCGCGCCATCGGGGCGCAATGTTTTGCTCTTGTTGGCCAGTATGGTGCTGGGTATAGGTTTGGTGTTTTTCCTCTGGCCCCTGCTGCAAGCGGCACTGTTTGGCCCTGCACCGGCTTGGCCTTGGCCGCAGCAGTTGGCTTTGCTGCTGCTCATGGCCTTGTGTAGCGTGTTGGCCCACATCGCCTTGGGTTGGGCATTGCCGCGCTGGCGTGAAGCCCAGCACGGCAACGCCCGCATGCCACGCCCAGAAGCAGTGGCCGAATTGCGCAGCGTAGCGCCTTACCTGAACGTGCTCAGCCAGCAACTAGAGGGCACCCTGCAAGAAACCGAACGCGGTGTATTGCCTTTGGTCACGGTACTGAACCAAATGCCCCAAGTGCTGCAAGACCAAATGCAGCGCATTGTGGCCTCGCAAAGCAGCGGCAATGAGCTGCTAGAGGTGGTGCGCGAAAAACTGATGATCGATGCGCAATTGGGTTCCATCCTGCAAATGTTTGTCGAAAAGCAGGAACAAGACATCCAAACCAATCTCGACCGTATCCACAACCTGCAAGAAGTGAAAGAGCTGTCCTCTTTGGTGTCAGTGATTGCCAGTGTGGCGCAGCAAACCAATGTGTTGGCAATCAATGCCGCCATTGAAGCCGCCCGTGCTGGCCCTGCCGGACGCGGCTTTGCCGTGGTAGCGGCAGAAATTCGCCAGCTCTCCATCCGCACCGCCGGTGCTGCTACCGAAATTGGAACCAAAATCAACAAAGCCACTGAAGGCATTGACGAACAACTGGCCCAAGCGATTGAAACCAGCCAGCGCGATGCCTCTACCAGCAATATGCGCCGGGTGCTCAGCGACATCAAAGACATGCAAGCCCGCTTTGCCGAGGCAGCGAAAAACAACCGCATGGAAGAAATCATCAACAACGTGCGCCACGGCCACGACGCGATGGTAGAGCTACTGACCGAGGCCATGGGCCATGTGCAGTTCCATGATGTGATGCGCCAGCGCGTCGAGCATGTCAAGGCGGCCATGACCGAGCTAGACCAATACCTGCAAAACATGGCCGACCAACTGTTAGAACGCCCCTGGGATCCGCGCAGCATGGGTAGTCTGAAAGACCACCTTGATGCCCAAGTGCAACGCTATGTCATGCAAAGCCAAGTCGATACCCATTTAGCAGCCACCGGAGCCCAGACCTCAACCCCCTCAACGACAGAACGTCCGAAAATTGAATTGTTCTAGCACCCCTGTTGTGCGCTTCTTTTTTTGACCAAGACTGATCATGGCCCTTATCAAACCATCCCAGCCAGAGCCAACGGACTCCTCTGTCAGTACAGACCACCAACGCCCCGACCGCGATTGTGAGGTACTGTACCAACAGCTCCAAGACCCGCGCGCCGAAACCCGGCGCTGGGCCGCGCGGGATTTGCAAGACTGCCCCAACAGCAGCCCGGCCATTGTGCAACGGCTGCTGATAGAAGAAGACCAATCGGTGCGCGAAATCATGCTCACTACCTTGGTACGCATTGGCGATGCGGCAGCAGTGGCAGGCTTGGTGCAATGCCTGCGCAGCGAAGAAGCCGCCTTGCGCAGCGAAGCCATCGAGGCGCTGAAACAACTGCCCCAAGCCATCGCCCCCATCATGCGCCAGTTGCTCAATGATGCCTCCAGCGATGTGCGTATCTTTGCGGTGAATGTGCTAGAGACTTTGCGCCACCCCGAAGTAGAAACTTGGCTCACTGAGGTGATTGTGCGCGACCCGCATGTGAATGTGTGCGCCACCGCCGTCGATTTGCTGGGCGAGGTAGGCTCGCCCGCCGCTTTAGAACCGCTGCAGCAACTTAAAACCCGTTTTACCCAAGACCCGTATATCCAGTTCGCTGCCAACTTGGCCATTAAGCGCATCACAGAAGCATGAGCCCACCATGACCGAGCCCACCATCAGCGACGAAGATTTTGGCAAGTTTCGTGAGTTTTTCTACCGTAAAACCGGGATTCAATTTGATTTTAGTAAGCGCTATTTTGTCGACAAGCGCCTGTTAGAGCGCATGGCTGCCACTGGCAGCTCCAGTTTTCGCAGTTACTTTACCATGCTGCGCTTTCAGGCCTCAGGTGAAGAATTACAGCACCTGACCAACCTGATGACGGTGAACGAAACCTATTTTTTTCGTGAAGAATACCAGTTTGATTGTCTGGTCAGATCCATTCTGCCCGATTTGATAGCGCGCAAAACACACAATGGCCCACTGCGTATTTGGGTGTTGCCCTCATCTTCGGGTGAAGAAGCCTATTCGATTGCCATTTTTCTGTTAGAGCGCTGGGCTGATTTAGCAAACCACGACATCGAAATTGTCGCCTCAGACATCGACACGAATATTTTGGCCCAGGCCAAGGCAGGGTTTTATTCCGAGCGCTCGGTGGCACAGTTGCCAGCCGCTTATATTCAAAAATATTTCCGGCGTGTCGGCAATGGGTTTCAGTTGATTGATGATGTGCGCTCGGCAGTTGAGTTTACGCGGGTGAATTTATCCGACCGGGCTGATACCCGCCCTTACCGCAATTTTGACGTGGTATTTTGTCGCAACCTGCTCATTTATTTTGATGATGTTTCGCGCAAAGCGGCCGCTGAAACTTTTTACGATGCGTTGCGCCCCGGCGGTTTTATTTGCCTAGGGCACTCCGAATCCATGAGTCGGATATCGGCCCTGTATCGGGTGCGTAAATTCCCCGAAGCCATTGTTTACCAAAAACCCATCGAGTAATGCCATGAAACGGATTCTCATCATTGACGACGCAGCTACGGTACGCATGTACCACCGAGAAATCCTGGAAGCGGCCGGTTATACGACGGAAGAGGCCGTCAATGGCCTCGAAGCCCTAGAGAAAACCTTGGTGCAGCCGTTCGATTTGTACTTGGTGGATGTGAACATGCCCAAGCTCGATGGTTATGGCTTTTTGCGTGAATTGCGGCGGCAAAATTTACCCCAAGCCCCGGCCATCATGGTCTCTACCGAGGCCGACGAACCCGACCGCAAACGCGCCTATGCCGCCGGGGCCAACCTGTATTTGGTCAAGCCGGTGCGCCCTGAGCAGTTGTTGGCCCCGATCGATTTATTACTCGGAGGCGCGCAACCATGAATGAATTGCTAGAGCAATTTTTGTCCGAAGCGCGCGATGCGCTAGAAGGCATCGGCGAAAAGCTGATGGAGCTGGAACGTGCCCCCAAAGACGTGGAGCTGATGACGCAGCTGTTTCGGCTGGTGCATACCCTCAAGGGCAACAGCGGGTTGTTCGATTTCCCCGAGATGACGCGGGTATTGCACGCCGGTGAAGACCTGATGGATGCCGTGCGCCACGAGCGCGTGGGCTACTCTGAAACCTTGGCTGACCGGCTGCTCGATGCGATGGATTTTATTGGCCGCCTGTGTGACGGCATCGAGAGCCAAGAACCGCCCGACTCCTCGATGGCGACCGAAGCGGTGCGCTTGGCCGCTGGCCTGCGCCAGTTGGTCACACCAGAAGGTAGCCCACCAGACCAGACCGAGCGCACCAGTACCAGCAGCCCCTCCACACGTAGCACGCCCCCAGTGCCTGCCATGCCCAGCGCAGCCGAGTTGCTGCAAATTCCAGAAAATGTGCGTGTGCAAGCGTGGCAACGCGCGCAAGACGGCGAGCCAGTGCTGTGGGTGCGCTATCAACCAGCCGAAGAATGCTTTTTCCAAGGTGAAGACCCGCTGCACCAGGCCAAGCTGACCCCCGGTTTGCTCTGGGGCGGCATGCAGGCACGTGCCCCTTGGCCGCCGCTGGCCGAAATAGATGCTTACCACTGCCAGCTCAATTTTGGCCTATTGGTGTTGGGCCACCGCAGTGAAATCGAAACCCATTTCCGGTACGTGCCAGAGCAGATCGAGATTCTGCCCACCCCCCCCCTGTGTTTGGCCCTGCCAGCGGGCGACCCGAATGGCGGCCCGGTCTATGAAGATTTTGTCGCCGATGCGCTGCAATTTGTCCAAGCGCGCGATAACGCCGGTTTAATCCGTACCGTGCGGCTGATGCTAGAGCTGTCCAACGGACAGCTTTGGTTGGCCTCGGCGCTGCGCTGGATAGAAACCCTGCTACAAACCACAGAACCCGATTGGTCAGCGGTGCAGGCGTTGGTGCTGTCGGTACGCACCCTGCAAGTGCCCGATTGGCAAGCCTTTATTCAACAAAGGGCCGATGATGAGGCCAAGGTTGCTGCCAACAGCAGCGCACCAACGACACCAGTGGACGGCACCACGGTGGCAGCACCCAGCACCGACACAGGGGCCACACAACCATCGCAAGAAGCCTTGCAGAGCCTGCTGTTGGTGCAACGCGAAGTGTTGGCACTGCCCGATAGCGACGCTTGGCTCCACGGCCGCCTCAAGGCGGTATCGGGCGCACTGGCGGCCTGTCTGCGGGCTACCGGGCGCGCATCCGACATAGCCGGTTTAGAAGCCGCGACCGCCCAAGCTTTGCAGCAGGGCCAAGCCTTGCCCTTGGCCCAATGGCTAGACGCTGCTTTTGCCCCCGCAACCGTGCCCGAGATCCCACGGGAGAGCAGCGCACCGGCCCCGGTGTCCTTCGCAGCCCCCAGTCCTACGCCAGTCGCCAGCAGCACCAGCCCAGCGCCAGCAGCCGAAGCCCCACCGGCAGACCTTGGCAGCACTGAAGTCAAAATGGGCCGACGCAGCGATGACCACCTCAGCCCCAAGAGCCTCAAGGTCGATCAGGTCAAAATTGACCGCCTGATGAACCTGATTGGCGAAATGGTGGTGGCCAAAAATGCCATTCCCTATTTGGCCAACCGGGCCGAGAACCAATACGGCGTGCGCGAGTTAGCGCGCGAAATCAAAGCCCAATACGCCGTCATCAACCGCATCTCTGAAGAAATGCAAGATGCCATCATGCAAGTACGCATGATGCCGGTGTCGTTCATCTTCCAGCGTTTTCCGCGTTTGGTGCGCGACACCTCACGCCATCTGGGCAAAGACATCAACTTGGTGCTCGAAGGGCAAGACACTGCCGCCGATAAAAACATCATCGAAGCCATGGGTGACCCGCTCATCCATCTGGTGCGCAACAGCATGGACCACGGCCTAGAACTGCCCGAAGTCCGGCTGGCGGCCGGTAAACCGGCGCAAGGCACGCTCAGAATCATTGCGCGGCAAGAGGCCGATCGGGTCTTGATCGAAATCAGCGACGACGGCAAGGGCATCGACCCCACCGTCATGAAGCGCAAGGCCTACGAAAAGGGCCTGATCGACGAAGCCACGCTAGAACGCATTACCGACCAAGAAGCCATCAACTTGGTTTTCCTGCCCGGCTTCTCCACTGCCGAGGTGGTGTCTGAACTCTCTGGACGCGGTGTCGGCATGGACGTAGTACGCACCGCCATCAACCGGGTCAATGGGGCGATTACCTTAGAGAGTGCCTTAGGCCAAGGCACGCGCGTGCGCTTGTCGCTGCCGCTGTCGATGGCCGTGAGCAACGTCATGACGATTGAGGCCGACGGCCAAACTTTTGGCGTACCGATGGACAAGGTGGTAGAAACCGTGCGCGTGCCCCGCTTGGCGGTGCGCGAAATCAAGCAGGGTTTGGTCACGGTGTTGCGGGGCCGGGTGGTACCGCTCAAATCGCTCAACCGCCTGCTCGGGCTGGCTGCGCCGCCCCTGTGCAACAACAACGACGAATATGCCGTGCTGGTAGTACGTGTCGGCGATGCCACCTTGGGCCTGTTGGTGGACAATTTCCACGAGACTGCCGACATCATTCTCAAACCGCTGTCTGGGGTGTTGGCGGGCCTGAGCATGTACGCCGGTTCTGCCCTGATGGGCGATGGCTCGGTGCTGATGGTGCTCAATATCCAGGAGATGGTCTGATGCCAATTGAATTTCGCAAAAAACAAGTGCTGCTCAAGGGCATTGTTGGGGTAGAAGAAGCGGAGAATCTACTGGCTGGCCTGCAAAAAAGAACGGGCTTGGGTGCCGACCTTTCCGCGTGTGAACATCTGCACCCGGCCAACATCCAGGTGCTGTTGGCAGCCCAAGTGCCGATTGATGCTTGGCCCTCCGATCCACTGCTTCAACAATTTCTTCAATCTATTTTTGTCACGCGTGGTGCTTAGCGCCCCACCTTCCCAAGCTTCCAGCCAAACAACTCACCATGACCAAGACCATTCTGATTGTTGATGACTCGCTGACCATGACCATGAGCCTTAAATCCAACTTGGAGCTCAATGGGTTCAAGGTCGAGTCCGCCAGTGACGGCCTGCAAGCCTTGACCAAACTCAAGGGCGGCCTCAAACCCAACCTCATCATTACCGACATCAACATGCCACGCATGGACGGCATGGAGTTGATACGGCAAATCAAACTGTTGCCCGGCTTTCGCTTTATCCCTATCCTGACGCTCACCACCGAGAGCGACCCGAAAAAGCGCGATGAAAGTAAAAAACTCGGTGCTACGGGCTGGTTGGTCAAACCTGTCTCTGGGCCTGATTTGGTACGCATCGTTAAACAAGTGCTGCCCGGCGCTTGAACCCGATGAAGGAGTTGAACTGTGGGAGTTCATACATCGTCGTCTGCTATCGGATATTCTTTGGTTTCGTCGATTCTTGCGGCGGTGTTGGTCTCTACCTTGGTGCTGTGGTTCTCTGGGCCGTGGCTCTGGGTACTGTGTGGCAGCCTGGCCAGTATTGGCTTGGGTGCTGCGGGGCATTGGGGCTGGTTGCAATGGCAACGACAGCACAACTCCACCGGGCAAAAAACCGACAAAAACCAGCGCATGCCGGTCGAAGTGGCCGCGCAAGAGATTCGCGCCGTGGTGCCTTACCTCAGTGTGATGCGCGGCCAATTGGAAGGTGCATTGCAGCAAGCTGAAGAAGGCGTGGTGGCGCTGATTGGCCTGCTCGACCAAATGCACGCTGCCTCACAAGAGCAAGTAGAACGCATTGCTTCGTCGCAACAACAAGGCGCAGAAGTAACGCAGGTGTTCCATGACAAGGTGCTGATCGACCGCCAACTGGGTGCCATCCTCAAAATGTTTGTCGAAAAGCAAGAAGAGGATGAAAACACCAACGTCGAGCGCATTCAACGCTTGCAAGAAGTCAAACAGCTCTCAGGTTTGGTCGATGTGATTACCAACGTCGCGCAACAAACCAACTTTTTAGCCATCAACGCCACCATCGAGGCCGCCCGCGCTGGCCCCAGTGGCAAAGGGTTTGCCGTGGTGGCGGCAGAGATTCGGCTGCTCTCCACCCGCACCGCAGCTGCAGCCAAAGAGATCGCCCAACGGATTGCCGCCGTCACCAATGGCATTGATGCCGAGTTGGCCCAAGCGGTGGATGTCAGCCAACGCCACGCTTCTACCAGCAACATGCGCCATGTGTTGAGCGACATCGAACAAATGCAAGATCGCTTTGCCGAAGCCTCGCAGGACATGGAAAAAATCATCGCCGGCGTAGACCGTGGACACGGTTCGATCTCGTTGTGCCTGACCGAAGCCATGGGCCACATGCAGTTCCATGACGTGCTGCGCCAGCGGGTCGAGCATGTGCAAGCGGCCATGCTCGAACTCGACCAGCACCTGCAAAGCATGACCGACCAGTTGATCGATCATCCTTGGGATCCCGCCACCATGACGACACTGAAAGACCGCTTAGAAGCACATATCAAGAGCTATGTGATGCAAAGCCAAATTGATGCCCACCAAGCAGCGATGGGCACCGCTCCCGCCGCTGGCGCTGGCGCAGCCAACGACCGTCCAAAGATCGAACTGTTCTAAACCACAGCACCCAAGGCAAGCCCCACTATGGCCCGCACCCTGATTATCAGTAACCGCAAAGGCGGCACCGGCAAATCCTCCAGCGCGGTCAACATTGCTGCCGAACTGCACGCCCGAGGCCAGCGGGTACTGCTGATTGACATGGACACCCAAGCCCACTGTGCCTATGGCGTGGGCATCACAGTAGCGCGCGAAGCCCCGACACTGCACGGCTTTATGGCCGGACGACACCCCCTGGAGGCCGCCGTCGTACCCACCGCATGGCCGGGCCTGGACCTGATTCCAGGCGATCCGCTGTTCGAGCACGGCTCAGGCCAAGTGGGTGAGCTGCTGCTGCGCGAGGCTTTGCACAGCAGCGGCTTAACCCAAACCTACGACACCATTGTGCTCGACACCCCGCCCTCACTCGATGCCTTGTTGCTCAACGCCTTGTGTGCTGCCGACCGGGTGTTGATCCCCTTTGTGCCCCACTTTTTAGCCGGTGAGGGGGTGCGCCAACTGGCGCGGGTGCTGTTCAAAATTGCCAGCCGGGGCAGCAACGAAGATTTGCGCGTACTGGGCTTTTTGCCCATCATGTTAGACACACGGGTCAACCTGCACCGCCAAGTCACCGAAGGGCTGGGCCAACAATTTGGCCGGGGCCGCATGCTGCCCGGCATTCGCAATGATATTCGGGTGGCCGAGGCTTTTGCCGTTGGCCAGCCACTACGCTACTTTGCCCCCAAAAGCCGCGCCACCGCCGACTACACCGAGGCGGTGGATGCCCTATTGCAGCGCTGGTAGCGATGCTGCTTTGGCTTTAACGCTGCGCCAAGGTCTTGTAGACACCGCAGCCCAAATAGCCTTCGTTGATACGTTGCACATACGACATTTTGGCCTGCACTTGGCCAGAGACGGGATTGCGGAAATCATATTCCACCCAACCCGGCCCCCGGTCACCTTGGGCCACAATATCGCGCACTAAGGCATCACCTGCAATACCGGGCACATCTTGCACTCGGGTGCCTACGCGCTGCGGATTGCCACCAAAAGCCAAGTAAACGCCGCTAGCCTCCAAGACAAATACATACATGTCCCGATCGTAATAGGGCTGGTTGGGGTCGGTCAGGGTACGCAAAAAGGCCTCGCCAGATACCCGCTGGCGCAGGGTCAGTGCCCGTTGCACCAAAGCCACCGCTTCGTCCGCCGTACCCTGTTGCAGTCGGAATTGGGCCACCGCCTCGGTCAAGGTGCTGGCGCGTTCCTCTAAGGTATTGGCCTGCTGTACCGCCAGCGCCACCATCTGGGCATTTTCTTGCGTGATCTGGTCTAGTTGGCGCACGGCTTGGCTAATCTCTTGCAGCCCGGTGCTTTGTTGCGCCGTAGCGGTCGAAATATTCGACATCCCTGCGGCCACGCACTGAATGCCCTCGGCCATCGCACCAATGCCCGTTCCGGCAGCGCGGATGGTCTCGGCACTGGATGCCACTTGCTGTACCGTGGTCTGTATCAAGCTGCGGATTTCACGCGCCGCCGCACTGGAGCGCCCAGCCAACATGCGCACCTCCGAGGCCACCACGGCAAAGCCGCGCCCTGCTTCGCCCGCGCGGGCGGCTTCTACCGCTGCGTTGAGCGCCAAAATATTGGTCTGAAAGGCAATGCCATCAATCACCCCAATGATTTCATTCATACGCCGGGCATCTTGCTCAATCGTTTGCACCGATTGCACCGCCAGCGCCATGCCTTCGGTGCCCTTGCCGGTGGCGTGGCTGACCTCGCTGGCATGCACATCGGCCATGCGCGCCGCTTGGGCACTGTTTTGTACCGCTGCCGACATTTGCTCGACACTGGCCGCCGTTTGCGCCAAATTGGCCGCTTGCTGCTCGGTGCGCGCCTCCAGCGCGCGGTTGTCCGCCGCCAATTCTTGGCCTGCCGTGGCCACCAAGGCTGCATTGCTACGAATATCCGCCACCATGGCCGACAGCGTGAGCACCAACTTATCAAACAAACCCGCCAAACCGGCCAGTTCGTCACGCCCTTGCACCGGCACTTGCACGCACAGGTTGCCCGCAATCGCTTCTTGCATCGCCACAGCCAACAACCGAAAATCTGCCGCCAAGCTGGCATGCAACACCAATAAACCATAGAGCAGCAGCGCCAAAGCCACACCGGCTATCGCCCACAAGGCAGCAGCGCCAGCCCCCAGCGCCACGCCTAGCCCCAGCCCCAGCCAACCTAAGATAAAGATACTGCCCAATAGCAACATTTTTGCTGGCAGGCGCAAACGCCGCACCAGCCACACACCGGGGTGCAGCAACCAAGATTCGAACATGGGCTTGTCTCCAAAATCATATTTTTAAGCGATACCATTCCCGCCATAGCGCCCGCAAGCTATTGGCAAAGAAGGCGGCATGGTCAAGACAGTTGCTTGCGTACCACTGACATCCCCGATAATCGAAGGCATGAATCCCTTGCTCTCGCGTCTGCAGCCCTACCCGTTTGAGCGGCTGCGCGAACTTTTCGCTCCCATCACCCCCAACCCGGCCTATGCCCCGATCAGCCTTGGCATCGGCGAGCCCAAACACGCCGCCCCCGAGCTGGTCAAGCAAGCCCTGACCGAAGCGCTGGGCAGCGGCCTATCGGGCTACCCGGCTACCACGGGCACGCCTGCCCTGCGCCAAGCCTGTGCCGACTGGCTGCAACGCCGCTATGGCGTGCAAATCAACCCCACCACACAGGTGCTATCGGTCAATGGTACGCGCGAAGCGCTGTTTGCCTTTGCCCAAACCGTGATAGACCCCACGCGCGCCGGTGCCACCGTGGTCTGCCCCAACCCGTTTTACCAAATCTACGAAGGCGCAGCTCTGTTGGCCGGTGCGACACCGTACTACGCGCCCAGCGACCCCGCGCGCAACTTTGCCGTCGATTGGGACAGCGTGCCGCCAGAGGTGTGGGAACGCACCCAACTGCTCTACGTCTGCTCGCCCGGCAACCCCACCGGGGCCGTGATGCCGCTGGACGAATGGCGCAAACTGTTCGCCCTGAGCGACCGCTACGGCTTTGTCATTGCCTCGGACGAGTGCTACAGCGAAATCTATTTCCGCGACGAGCCCCCCTTGGGCGGCCTAGAAGCGGCCACGCAACTGGGGCGCACCAGCTTTGAACGCTTGGTGGCCTTTACCAGCCTGTCTAAGCGCAGCAATGTGCCCGGCCTGCGTAGCGGCTTTGTGGCCGGTGATGCCGCCATCTTGCAACAATTTTTGCTGTATCGCACCTACCACGGCAGCGCCATGAGCCCGGTGGTACAAACCGCCAGCATTGCCGCTTGGAACGACGAGCAACACGTCATCGACAACCGTGCCCAATACCGGGCCAAGTTTGCCCAAGTCACGCCGCTGCTGGCCAGCGTGATGGATGTGGCCCTGCCCGATGCCGGTTTTTACCTCTGGGCTGCAGTGCCAGCGCGCTGGAATGGCAGCGACACCGACTTCGCACGCGAATTGCTAGCTCAATACAATGTCACGGTTTTGCCCGGTAGCTACTTGGCGCGCGAAGCCCAAGGCTTCAACCCCGGCCAAGGGCGCATTCGCATGGCCTTGGTGGCCGAAACGGCCGAATGCCTAGAGGCAGCCCAGCGCATCGTGCAATTTATCCAATCCAACCCCTAAGATTTCAGAAGATTTTTACCATGAGCCAACAACTGCAAAGCATCATCGAAGCCGCTTGGGACAACCGTGCCAACCTCTCGCCCGCTGTGGCCCCGGCCGAAGTACGCGATGCCGTCGAGCATGTGATTGCCCAACTCAACGACGGCCAATTGCGTGTTGCCACGCGCGAGGGCGTGGGCCAATGGACAGTGCACCAGTGGATTAAAAAAGCCGTGCTGCTGTCCTTCCGCCTCAAAGACAACGTACTGATGCAATCGGGCGCGCTCAACTTTTTTGACAAGGTGCCCACCAAGTACGAAGGCATGAGCGAAGCCGACATCGCCGCCACCGGCGTGCGCGTGGTGCCGCCCGCTGTAGCCCGCCGTGGCAGCTTTATTGCCAAGGGAGCCATCCTGATGCCGTCTTACGTCAACATTGGCGCTTATGTGGATGAGGGCACGATGGTCGATACTTGGGCTACCGTGGGCTCCTGCGCTCAAGTGGGTAAGAACGTCCACCTGTCGGGTGGTGTCGGTCTGGGTGGCGTGTTAGAACCCCTGCAAGCCAACCCCACCATCATTGAAGACAACTGCTTCATCGGTGCGCGCTCCGAAGTGGTCGAAGGCGTGATCGTCGAAGAAAACTCCGTCATCAGCATGGGCGTGTATATCGGCCAAAGCACCCCCATTTACGACCGCGCCACGGGCGAAATCAGCTATGGCCGTGTGCCTGCCGGTTCGGTGGTTATCTCGGGCAGCCTGCCCAAAGACGACGGCAAATACAGCCTGTATGCCGCCATCATCGTCAAACGCGTCGATGCCCAAACCCGTGCCAAAACCAGCCTGAACGACTTGCTGCGCGACTAAGCGCCGCGATGGCCCCCGCACACCCACACCACTACCTTTTGGGGACTTGCCCATGAGTACGATGGAGCGCATTCTGCGCCTGATGGCCGAGAAAAAAGCATCGGATATTTACCTCTCGGCCAATGCACCAGCACTCATCAAAATCAACGGCGAGTGCATCCCCATCAACAACCAAATTCTGCCGCCCGATGCGCCGCGCAATTTGTTGTCCGAGGTGGTGCCGCCCGAGCGGATTGAAGAGCTGCAAGAAACGGGCGAGCTCAATATGGGGGTGCCGATTGCCGGGGTTGGGCGCTTCCGGGTCAGTGCCATGCGCCAACGCGGCAGTTATGCCGTGGTGGTGCGCTTTATTGCCCAAGAAGTCCCCAATCTGCAAGATTTGAACTTGCCCGCCGTCTTGGGTGATCTGATCATGGAGAAACGCGGGCTGGTGTTGGTGGTTGGGGCCACCGGCTCGGGCAAAAGCACCACCTTGGCTGCCATGATCGACAAGCGCAACAGCTTGCAAACTGGCCACATCCTGACGATTGAAGACCCGGTAGAGTTTCAGTTTCGCAACAAAAAATCCATCGTCAACCAGCGCGAAGTGGGCAGCGATACCCAATCGATGCAAATTGCGCTCAAAAATGCGCTACGCCAAGCCCCAGATGTGATTTTGATTGGCGAAATCCGCGACCGGGAATCCATGTCCGCCGCCATTGCCTATGCCCAATCGGGCCATTTGTGCTTGGCCACTTTGCACGGCAACAACAGTTACCACGCCCTGAACCGGATTTTGAGCTTCTACCCGGTCGAAGTGCGGGCCACCATGTTGAGCGATTTGTCCTCGGCCCTCAAGGCCGTGGTAACGCAACGTTTGGTGCGTACCGCAGCCGGTGCCCGTGTGCCTGCCGTCGAGGTGATGCTCAACACCAAGTTGGTGTCAGAACTGATCGAAAAAGCCGATTTTTCTGGCGTGAAAGAAGCGATGGAAAAATCCATGGCTGAAGGCTCGCAAACCTTTGAAGAAGATTTGGCCCGCCTGATTATGGAAGGCCGCATCGACCGCAAAGAGGGTTTGGCCTACGCCGATTCGCCCACCAACCTGATGTGGCGACTGCAAAACGATTTCTCCTTGGCTGCCAAAGCGGCCCAAGCCCAGAAACAAGACCAAGCGGCAGAAGACGACACCCCTTCTTTCACCGAAATTACCTTGGATGTCACACCCGGCACCTGAGCAACACCGCTGCACCTTGGCGCTGGCCGCTGTGGCATTTTTCTGAGTTTTTATCCATGTCCCTGACCTTGTCTCTGGCCGAGGCGTTGATCTCGCGCCCCTCCGTCACCCCCGAAGATGCCGGTTGCCTGCAACTGTTGACCGAACGCCTGCGCCCTTTGGGCTTTGTCTGCGAAGCCATGGACAGTGGCCCGGCCGATTTTCGGGTACAAAACCTGTGGGCCAAACGCCCAGCGACAAGCTCCAGCGCCAAAACCGTGGTCTTTGCCGGTCACACCGATGTCGTGCCCACCGGCCCATTGGCACAATGGAAAAGCGACCCCTTCACGCCGACACAACGCGACGGCAAACTCTATGGCCGGGGTGCCAGTGACATGAAAACCTCTATTGCGGCCTTTGTGGTGGCGGTAGAAGAATTTCTGGCGGCCACGCCTGAACCACTGCTCAACATGGCCTTTTTGCTCACCAGCGATGAAGAAGGCCCCTCGGTCGATGGCACCAAAATCGTGGTCGAACAACTCAAGGCCCGTGGTGAACGCCTAGACTACTGCATCGTGGGCGAGCCCACCTCGGTCAAACGCACTGGCGACATGATTAAAAACGGTCGCCGCGGTACTCTGAGCGGCAAACTTACCGTGCGCGGCATCCAAGGCCATATTGCCTACCCACATTTAGCCCGCAACCCGATCCACGAGGCCGTACCGGCCTTGGCAGAATTGGCCGCTACGCGCTGGGACGAAGGCAATGCCTTCTTTCAGCCCACCAGTTGGCAAATGAGTAATATCCACGGTGGTACCGGGGCCAGCAATATCATTCCCGGTTCGGTGGTGATCGATTTCAATTTCCGTTTCTGCACCGAATCGACCGCCGAGGGCCTGAAAAAGCGTGTCCATGCCGTGCTAGATCGCCACGACTTGGAATATGAATTGCAATGGACGCTGGGCGGCCAACCGTTTTTAACTACCCCCGGCGAACTGGTACAAGCGGTACAACAGGCGATCCAGACAGAAACCGGCCTAACCACGGAACTGTCCACCACCGGCGGCACCAGCGATGGCCGTTTTATTGCCACTATTTGTCCACAGGTGATTGAATTGGGGCCACCCAATGCCAGCATCCACAAAATCGATGAACATATTGCCTTGGCAGATATTGAGCCCTTGAAAAATATCTACCGCCGCACGCTGGACAATTTACAGGCGCAAGCCGTGGCGGCCCAGCCATGAAAGGCGACAGCATCGCTGCGCTGATAGCCGCCGGGGCCCAAAGTTTGCTGGATGCAGGGGTCTCCTTTGGTCATGGCACCACCAACGCCCAAGACGAAGCGACATGGCTGGTACTGTGGCAATTGGGCCTGCCGCTGGACACCCCCTTAGATGCTGAAGGCCCCGAGGCACTACAGCATCAAGCCGTCACGCCAGAGCAACAAGCGCAGATAGCCGCCCTGTTTGCAGAACGTATCCGCACCCGTAAACCCGCCGCCTACCTCACGCGAGAGGCTTGGCTACAAGGTGTGCCGTTTTATATTGACGAGCGCGCCATCGTGCCACGCAGTTTCATTGCCGAACTGATTGCCAATGGTGGTTTTGACGACTGGTTGGGCGAGCACACCCATGCCGTCTTAGATTTATGCACCGGCAATGGCAGTTTAGCCGTGCTGGCCGCCATGGCTTGGCCCGAAATTCAGGTCACCGGGGCCGATATCTCGCCAGAGGCTTTGTCAGTTGCCCAGATCAATGTCACTAAACATCAGCTGCAAGAACGTATTACCTTACAGCTGTCGGATGGACTGGCACAACTACCAGGCCCGTGGGATTTGATTTTGTGCAATCCACCTTATGTGAATAGCCAGAGCATGTCCCAGTTGCCAGAAGAATACCGGGCCGAACCCGCACTGGCCTTGGCCGGTGGGGATGATGGCATGGATTTCATTCGCCAATTGCTGCGCGATGCCCCGGCCCGGATGAGCGAACATGCGGTATTGGTACTAGAAATTGGCAATGAGCGTGCCTTTTTTGAGGCCGCTTTTCCGCATTTACCGGTGTTTTGGCTAGAAACCAGCGCAGGAGAAGACCAAGTACTGCTGATTACCCGAGAGGCATTGCTCTCGGCAGCCATTATTTAATACGTAAGTAAACCCAACGCTGTCTTACGTTATTAATTTATGCACATTGATTCTAAAAAGCATATCCATGCATTGACCGGAATGCGCTTTTTTGCCGCATTCTTGGTTTTGCTAATGCATTTTTCTGACTATATCAAATTTCCAGATATTTTTCTACCCATCATCAAAGCGGGCGGCATTGGGGTCAGCTTCTTCTTTGTATTATCTGGGTTTCTACTTTACATCCGATACGGTAGTGTATTTGAAAATAATCTTTCAAAACCCCAGATTTTGAAATTTTACAAAAGCAGGTTTTTCAGAATCTACCCCGCCTATTTTCTAGGGCTGCTGTTGGTCACAGCAATTCATTACACTGCCTCGACAACCATCACACCCAACCCTCTGGGCAACATACAAATATCTGGCTGGCTGGTAAATTTGTTTGCACTGCAAACCTTCTCTTCCAACATTTTTACACAGCAATTTTGGAATGCTCCTTCTTGGAGTGTCTCTACAGAATTTTTCTTTTATTTCGTTTTTCCTTTTTTTCTTTATTTTTTCACAAAACATATCCGATCTGGATTCAATCTGGCATTGGCAATTGCGTTCTTTTTGCTGCTGTGGGTTCTTTTGAGAACCTTAGTGGTTTTCGGCTCGTTTGCTGGTTGGTTTGACAAAGTATTTTGGGTAGATTACCTGTCTGACCGCAACTTCTTTTGGAGATTCTGGGAGTTTGGAATTGGCGTTCTGGTAGCCAAATTAATAGCCATAAAGAATTTTAGTTTTTTACAATCGGAAAGCTATAGAAATACCACCATTGCAATGGCCATTACCACAATCATCTTGATTGCATACATGCCTTGGCCGTCCAATGAAATGTCACAACTCTTGGCCCGGGTCATGCGCTTGGCCATCCTCAACACCATTCCATTTGCTATTATTATTGCGGTTTGCTGCTCCGGAAAAAACTTTCTTTCTAAAATTTTAGAGAATAAATTTACTTTATACCTTGGCGAGTGTAGCTTTGCCATCTATATATACCACTGGTCTTTCTGGCTCTTGCTAGAATACGCCCATAAAAACGGCATCGGTACCACGCCAATGGTGGTGTTACTCTTTATGCTGGGCACCATCGTATTCTCCATGATGAGCTACTCTTTTTATGAAAACCCATTAAAAAATTGGGCCACCAGAAAATTTATTGCAAAACAATAATTACAAAGACACCCCGAGACCTTTTGTTACGAATGAAAATTTAGCAGTGATTCTTCTTAAAAACGTCACCCTGCGCCGCGGCACCAAAGTGCTGCTCAACAGCGTCAATACCACCATTAACCCCGGCGAACATGTGGGGTTGGTGGGCCGCAATGGTGCTGGCAAGTCCAGCTTATTTGCCTTGTTTAATGGATCGCTGCATGAAGATGGCGGTGATTTCAGCATTCCTGTACAGTGGCGCATGGCCCAAGTGGCGCAAAATATGCCCGAAACCGAGGAAGCGGCCACCGCATTTGTTGTAGCAGGTGATACCCGTCTGGCAGAAGCCCAAGCCCAATTAAGCCAAGCCGAACATTCGGGTGACGGCATGGCTATTGCCCATGCCTATACCGATTTACACGATGCGGGCGCGCATGATGCCGTCTCACGCGCCCAAGCGTTGATTTTGGGCTTGGGTTTTAAAGTCTCTGAACTCAACCAGCCCGTCAACAGCTTCTCCGGCGGCTGGCGCATGCGGCTGCAATTGGCACGGGCCCTGATGTGCCCCTCTGATTTACTCTTGCTCGATGAACCCACCAACCACTTAGATTTGGATGCTTTGGTGTGGTTAGAAGCGTGGCTACAGCGCTACGAAGGCACGATGATTGTCATCAGCCACGACCGTGAGTTTCTGGATGCAGTCACCAATGTCACTTTGCATATTGATAATGCCCAATTGGTGCGCTATGGCGGCAATTACAGCAAGTTTGAAGAATTGCGTGCCCAGCAAATGGAGTTGCAACAGGCGAGTTTTGCCAAGCAGCAAGAAAAGATAGCGCACCTGCAAAAGTTTATCGACCGTTTTAAGGCCAAAGCCAGCAAAGCCAAACAAGCACAAAGCCGAGTCAAAGCACTGGAGCGCATGGAAAAAATTGCCCCGGTGCTGGCCGATGCAGAGTTCAGCTTTGAATTCAAAGAGCCCCTGAATTTGCCCAACCCGATGTTGGCAATCACCGATGCCTCGTTTGGTTATCGTACCGAAGACGGCAACGAAACGACCATCTTGCGCAAAGTAAACCGCAGTGTGTTGGCGGGTCAACGCATCGGTATTTTGGGTGCCAACGGGCAGGGTAAATCGACCCTGGTCAAAACCATTGCCCGTACCATGTCGCCCTTGGCAGGCACGGTCACCGAAGGCAAAGGCTTGTCGATTGGTTATTTTGCCCAGCAAGAGCTGGACGTACTGCGCCCACACGAAAATCCACTCGAGCACATGCTGCGTTTGGCGAAAGAACTGGGGCCACAAAGCCGCGAACCCAGCCGCGAGCAAGATTTGCGCAATTTTCTGGGCACGTTCAATTTCAATGGAGATATGGTCAAGCAAACGGTCGGTAGCATGAGCGGTGGCGAAAAAGCCCGCTTGGTACTGGCCATGATTGTGTGGCAACGCCCCAATTTGCTCTTGCTGGACGAACCCACCAACCACTTGGACTTGGCCACGCGTGAAGCCCTGTCGATGGCACTGAACGAGTTTGAAGGCACCGTCATGCTGGTCAGCCACGACCGTGCGCTGCTGCGCGCCGTGTGTGATGAATTCTGGATGGTAGGCCGGGGTGCGGTAGGCCCCTTCGATGGCGATTTGGACGATTACCAGCGCTACCTGCTCGATGAAGCCAAACGCCAGCGCGAATTGGCCAAACAAGATGCAAAATCCAACGCCCCATCCGAGGTGGTGGCCGTGGCGGCAAGCCCAGCAGCCGATAAACCGGGTCTCCCTGCCGATCCCCGCGAACAGCGCAAGCAAGAAGCCCAAGCCCGGCAACAATTGGCACAAAAACTGCGGCCATTCAAACGCGAATTAGAACAAATCGAGCAACAAATGGAGGCCCTGAACCAGCAACGCAGCCAGCTAGAACAACAACTGGCACAGCCGGGCATCAGTCCAAATGAAATTGCTGCAGCTGGACGTAGTCTGAAGGCGTGCAGCGACGAAATAGCCACCCTCGAAGAACGCTGGCTTGAATTGTCTGAACAGATCGAACAGCTCAGCCACTAAAAGCAAAAATTGGCCTGGAAAATCAGGCGAATTTTTTTGTTGGGTGCTGTCAACGCCCAGCGCAGCAGGCCCGTTGAAGGTACATCACAGACATTTTTGCAGAGCAAATACCATGACCACCTTCACTACCCTTGCAGTTTGGCCCGAAGATGAACGCGATCGCAAGCGTGCTCCTAGCCGTCTCTAAAGTAAGTGAGCGGTTTGGCAGGGTAGTCTTGGCACCCTGCAAAATCTGCCGATAAGCAAAAAACCCCGCCAGAGTGAACTGTACGGGGTTTTTTGTTGTCTAGCGCAAGCGCTGATTAGCTCATGTGCAAGCCACCGTTGACCGAGAACTCGGCACCGGTAGCGTAGCCGCCTTCATCCGAAGCCAGCCAAGCAATGATCGAAGCGATTTCGCTGGGCAGGCCCAAGCGCTTGACAGGCACTGTGGCCACAATTTTTTCTAGCACATCAGGACGGATGGCGTTGACCATGTCCGTACCAATATAACCGGGGCTGACGGTGTTGACGGTCACGCCCTTGGTGGCCAACTCTTGGGCCAAGGCCATCGAGAAACCGTGCATCCCTGCTTTGGCAGCAGAGTAGTTGGTTTGGCCCGCTTGGCCCTTCTCGCCGTTGACCGAACTGATGTTGATGATACGGCCCCAGCCCTTTTCTACCATATCGCCCACCACCTGCTTGGTGACGTTGAACATGGAGTTCAGGTTGGTTTCGATGACAGCCTTCCAATCGTCGGGGGTCATCTTCAGGAACATGCGGTCGCGGGTGATGCCAGCGTTGTTCACCAGCACATCAATGCTGCCATGCTCTGCCTTGGCTTTGGCAAAAGCATCGACGGTGGAATCCCAATCACCCACATTGCCGACCGAAGCATAGAAGGTAAAACCGAGTTCTTTTTGTTCCGCCAGCCATTTGGCATAGTCACGGGTCGGGCCGCAACCGGCGATGACCTTGAAACCTTCTTTGTGCAGACGCTGGCAAATAGCGGTACCGATACCACCCATACCACCTGTGACGTAAGCTACTCTTTGACTCATATTTTCATGCTCCTTGTGAATAATTATGAAAACCGGGGTTCCCCTCCACTTTACCCAAGATTTGCGACAGTGCAGTGAAGGAAAACACGGTGATGGGGATTTTTTTTGCCTACCAATCGCAATGAGGCCATTAGGACAATGGCAAACTCTCCCAGCCAGGCCGGGCAAACCAATAACCCTGCTGATAACGTATGCCGACCGAACGCAGATAGTGTGACTCGGCTGCGGTTTCTATACCTTCTGCCACCATATCAATCTGCAGACGTGAACAGACCAAAGCAATGCCGCACACAATCGCTTGGCGCACCGGGTCTTGGTCAATGTTGCGAATCAGTTCCATATCCAATTTCAGGACATGCGGCTGAAAACGCACCAACATATTCAAACCAGCATAACCTGCACCAAAATCATCAATGGCAGTAATTAAGCCTTGACGGCGGTATTCATTAAAAATGGATTTGAGGTGATCGCCATTGCTCAGCGGCTCACCCTCGGTCACCTCGAACATGATGCGGTCGTGCGGAAAACGGAATTCTGCCGCCGCTTGCATGGTGGCACGAATACAAGTTTCAGCCCGGTAGACCGCATTCGGGAAAAAATTGATGCTCAAACGGCAATCGGGCAAACTGGCCAAACCCAAACTGGTGGCTAATTGAATCGCCTTGACACGACACGCTTGGTCAAAGCGATAACGGTTGCTGTCATCCACCCAAGACAGCACGGTAGCCGCGCTTTCCCCATCCACGCCACGCACCAAAGCTTCGTAGGCAAAAGGGCGCTCCAGCTCCACATCCACAATCGGCTGAAAGGCCATCGTGAAGTGAAAAGGCAACAGACTTTTATCACGGCAAGCAGCACAACCTACCGGCTCAAAAGGTTGGGCAAAAACTGTCTGGTTCATACGAAGACAAGTGTACGCCTGCGCTGAGAGGATTGCAGCAAACAAAAGACAAAAAATGTACCCAAAACGCACAAGCCGCGCACAGGGCGCGGCTTGTTGGCAAACAGAAGCACCGGGGGCTAAACAAGCAGCGCTTGCTAGCCCCGGTTGGTCAGATTAGCGCTCTAAGGCCAAGGCAACACCCATGCCGCCGCCGATGCACAGCGAGGCAATACCCTTCTTGGCACCGCTGCGCTGCATTTCGTGCAACAGCGTGACCAGAATACGGTTACCGGACGCACCGATGGGGTGACCGATGGCAATGGCACCACCGTTCACGTTCACCTTGGCAGGGTCAATGCCCAGTTCCTTGTTCACGGCAGCAGCTTGGGCCGCAAAGGCTTCGTTCAACTCGAACAAATCGACATCGGCTGCATTCCAGCCAGCACGTTGCAGCGCTTTGCGGGTAGCGTAAACGGGGCCCATACCCATGATGGCGGGATCCAAACCGCTGGTGCCGTAGGCAGCAATGCGGGCCAAGGGGGTCAGACCCAAAGCGGCCGCCTTTTTGGCGCTCATGACCACGACAGCGGCAGCGCCGTCGTTGATGCCGGAAGCATTGCCAGCCGTGACGGTGCCAGCCTTGTCAAAGGCGGGGCGCAGGCCAGCCAGCGCTTCCAAAGTGCTCTTGCGGTTCAGGAACTCATCCACATTAAAGACGACCGGGTCGCCCTTACGCTGGGGGATGCTCACGCCCACAATTTCGTCGGCAAACTTGCCAGCGTCTTGGGCGGCAGCAGCCTTTTGTTGGCTACCAAAGGCCAGTGCGTCTTGCATTTCACGGGTGATACCGTATTGCTTGGCCACGTTCTCGGCAGTGATGCCCATGTGGTACTGGTTGTACACGTCCCACAGACCATCAACGATCATGGAATCTTGCATCTTCCAATCGCCCATGCGTTGACCATCGCGCGAGCCATTGAGCACGTGCGGGCTGGCGCTCATGTTCTCTTGGCCGCCAGCGACCACGATTTCGCTGTCGCCGTGGGCAATGGCTTGGGCAGCCAAAATCACCGATTTCAGACCGGAGCCGCAAACGGCGTTGATGGTCAGGGCCGGGGTTTCTTTGGCCACACCGGCCTTCATCAGGGCTTGGCGGGCTGGGTTTTGGCCCAGACCAGCCGTCAGCACTTGGCCCATGATGACTTCGCCAACTTGGTCGGGAGCCACCTTGGCGCGGGCCAAGGCTTCTTTAATCACAATACTACCCAGTTCGGTAGCGGCCACCTTGGCCAGCGAACCACCAAACTTGCCCACAGCGGTACGGGCGGCGGAAACGATAACGATGTCTTCCATGGTTTCTCCTTGTTGTAAGAGGGAAATGCAGCCTGAGATTAGGCTTTTTGCTTCACATAGCGGCCTGGAGCGGGTTCAATCACCTTGAACTTGGCTCCCTTGCCGTAGCCCTTGGGTGCTGCAACTTGCGCGCCCGCGTGCCCTTGCAACCAGTGGCTCCAATCGGTCCACCAGCTACCAGGATGTTCTTGTGCGCCATCCAGCCAAGCATCGAACTTGGTGGGCAATTGACCATCTTCGCGCGTCCAGTAGCTGCGCTTTTTCTTGGCAGGTGGGTTGATCACCCCAGCAATGTGGCCCGAGGCACCGGCGACAAAACGCTTGGGGCCGGGCAGAATTTGCGTGCTGGCATAGGCCGAGCCGATGGGCACGATATGGTCTTCGCGCGAGCCATACAGGTACACCGGCAAATCCACTTGGCGCAAGTCCACCTTCTCGCCACACACGGTCAGTTTGCCGGGCTGCATCAGGTTGTTTTCAAGGTAGGTATTGCGCAGATACCAGGCGAAGAAGGGGCCGGGCAGGTTGGTGCTGTCGCTGTTCCAGTACAACAAGTCAAACGGCGGCGGGGTTTCACCCTTGAGGTAGTTAGCGACGACGTAGTTCCAAACCAAATCGTTCGGGCGCAAGAAGCTGAAGGTAGAGGCCAACTCTTGGCCTTTGAGCAGGCCGCCCTTGCCCAGCTGCATTTCGCGGAACTTGACAAAGTTTTCATCGATAAAGACATCCAAAATGCCGGTATCGCTGAAGTCCAAGAAGGTGGTGAGCAAGGTCAGGCTGGCGACCGGGTCGCGGCCACGGGCAGCCAACACCGCCAAGGCGGTGCTCAAGATGGTGCCACCAACACAGAAGCCCAATGCGTTGATTTGCTCGGCTCCAGTGATTTGTTGCACCGTGCTGATGGCTTCAATGGCACCGTCTTCGACGTAATCGTCCCAAGTGGCTTTTTCCAGCTCTGCATCGGGGTTGCGCCAACTGACCAAGAAGGTGTGGTGGCCTTGCTCAATCGCGTAACGCACCAAAGAGTTGGCCGGCTGCAAGTCCAGAATATAGAACTTGTTGATGCAAGGCGGCACCAGCAACAAGGGGCGCTCGTAGACCTTGTCGGTCAGCGGTTTGTATTCAATCAACTGGAACAGGGCGTTCTCAAACACCACTGCACCTTCGGTAGTGGCCACATTGCGGCCGACCTCGAATTGGCTCTCGTCTGTCATGGAAACATGGCCTTGGCGCATGTCATTGAGCAGGTTTTGTACGCCCTTGGTCAGGCTTTCGCCTTTGGTTTCGAGGGCTTTTTTCTGCGCCTCGGCATTGAGGGCCAAGAAGTTGCTCGGGGCGGTGGCCGCCAGCCACTGCTCTACCGAAAACAACACGCGGTTGCGTGTTTTATCATCGGCTTCTACCGCCTCAGCCAGGCTCATTAATGTGCGTGCATTGAGCAAATACATGGCGGCCGAGAACGAGGCGACGGGGTTGCTTTTCCATTCATCGCTGTTGAAACGCCGGTCTTGGCCGATTTTGTCGGCCGGCGCTTGCAAACCTTGGTTCCAGAGAGCACTGGCCTCTTGCAAATATTGTTGCTGTACTTGCTGGAGTTTTTCCGGTGCAATTTTGAGCGGAGCCACCGGCCCCACACTGCCAGCAGCGCCCACTTTTTGCAAGGACTGCAGCATCTGCGCCAAGCTATCGCCGAAAATTTGCTGGAATGGCTGGGTATTCTGTCCCCAGGATGCTTCAGAACTCATCTTTTCTCCCGAAATAGTGGCTCGCGCACACGCGGCGACTTTCGCTGCAAAAGTGACAAGCCACATGACTATGGTAATGGTAACGCCCCTTTCACTGTTTTTTAGCTTTTGGAGCGCCGATGTATCTTGTAGTTATCGCATGGCTTTATGTCACCGTCATGATGGCTGTGGCCGAAGCCACCAGCAGCACGGGTAGCGTGTTGGGGGCCATCTTTACCTTTGTGCTGTATGGCGTGTTACCGTTATCGATTGTGGTGTACATCTTAGGCACACCAGGGCGTAAACGGGCTTTACGCGCCCGCCAAATCGCCGAGCAACAAGCGGCCGAAGCCGAAGAAGCAGCGGCCTCAGTCGGGTTGGCTGCGCCAGATGCAAGCGGCCATGCGGCCACTGCCGCCCAAGGTGACAGCATCGCGCCGGTGCGAAAAGAAACGTGACGGATTATTGACAGTACACCAAGTAACACTGCTGTCATTGCCATAAATCTGCGTGATGCCCAAGCCCTGTAAGCGTTGGCGTGCCAAGGCAGCCAAATCCGCCCAGTATTTGCCTTGTGGCCCAGCTTGGGCCTGAAAATGTGCAGCAGCGGCTGGGTGGGGCGTGCAAAAAGCCTGTTGCACCTCGGCACCAACTTCAAACGCCGTCGGGCCAATACACGGCCCCAACCACACCAAGGCAGAGTGGGCCAAGGCTTGTCGGGCTGCTGGCGTGCCGACTTTTTCTGGCCCCAACAAGGCGGCACAAAATGCCTGCCATACCGACTCCAAAACGCCATCGGCCAAGCCACGCCAACCGGCATGGGCCGCCGCCACGGCACGGCCTTGCCTATCGGTGAACAACACAGGCAAGCAATCGGCCACCATGATGGTGCAAACTGGGCCGACCAAGGTTGTCATGCAAGCGTCGGCACAGGCCCCGTCCGACACACCGGGGGCCAAAGTCAGCGTTTGCACGCCATGCACTTGGCGCAAAAAAATGGCCTGCGCCTGTGGCGTACTGGCCGTTAAGGCCGTCTGTAAACGCTGGCGATTGGCGTGTACTGCCGCTGGGACATCGCCTACATGGTCGCCCAAGTTCAGGCTATCGTAGGGGGCCACACTGACACCCCCCGCACGGGTAGTACACACCGCATGGACATGCGCCGGTGCGGGCCAATCGGGGCGTATCCAATCAGGATGGAAGGAAGAAGGTAGCATTAGGCCAGTGTATCGGCCAAGCATGGCACACTCCCCCCAGTCTTTCTACCAGCTCGCCCAGTTCCATGAGTTTTCATCTTCCCATCCGCCACTGCCGCCACTGCGGTGCCTCTGTGGTTTACCGCTTACCGGATGATGGCGATACCAAACAGCGGGCCATCTGCACCCACTGCCATGCCGTGCACTACGAAAACCCGCTCAATGTGGTGGGTACGGTGCCCGTACTGGGCGATAAAGTGCTGCTGTGCAAACGCAACATCGAGCCACGCAAAGGCAAATGGACGCTGCCTGCCGGGTTTATGGAACTGGACGAAACCACGGCCGAAGGTGCAGCACGTGAAACGCAAGAAGAAGCAGGGGCGGAGTTTGAAATGGGGCCACTGTTTAGCCTGCTGAATGTGCGCCGAGCAGGCCAAGTGCATTTGTTTTACCGTGCCACCCTGCTCAGTGACCAGTTTGCCCCCGGCCAAGAAACCATGGAAGCGCGCCTGTTTACCGAAGCAGACATTCCTTGGGACGAGCTGTCATTTCGCACCGTGCGCGAAACCCTACTGCGCTATTTTGCCGACCGGCGTGCTGGTCAGTTTGGCATCCACTGTGTCGATGTGGAGTAGGGGCACGGGGGGTATCGTGCCGCCGGTTTGTACAAGCAAGTGCTCGAAACCAGCCTCGCTGACAGGGCGCGAGAGCAGGTAGCCCTGAAACTCGTCGCAGCCTTGGTAGCGCAAAAAATCAAATTGGGCTTGGTTCTCAACCCCTTCAGCCACCACGGTTTTACGCAGGCTTTTACCCAAAGAGATGGCCGCGCGGGCAATCATAGCCACTTCCTCTTCGTGCTCAATCCCAGTGACCAACGAGCGGTCAATTTTGATGGTGTCCAACGGGAAACGGCGCAGATAGCTCAAGGAGGAGTAGCCGGTGCCAAAGTCATCCATGGCCAAGCTGACCCCGAGCGCCTTGAAGTCACTCAGCACCGCTACGGCGCGCTCACTATCGCCCATAAACACCGATTCGGTGATCTCTAGCTCTACCTGATGGGGCGACAAATCGGCTTCACGCAACAAGCCCGCTACTTGGGCCACGATGTCGTCAATCAAGAACAGTTGTGGCGACAAGTTCACTGCCATACACAGGGGTTTTTCTCGTTGCTGATTCCAGCGTTTGGCTGCAGCAAAGGCTTGGCGCAGAATGATGCGTGTCAGGGGCAAAATCAGCCCGGTTTCTTCGGCCACTGGAATAAAACGGTCTGGCCCCACCACCCCCAACTGGGGATGTGCCCAACGCGCCAGCGCCTCAACGCCCACAATGCGCCGCCGATGGTCTACTTTGGGTTGGTAATGCACAGCAAAAGTCTGGCTCTCTAGGGCCGCACGCATCGCGGCCTCTAGCGTGAGCCGTTCATCGGCCAGGCGGTTCAGTTCGCGGGTAAAAAACTGAAAATTATTCCGCCCCCGGTTTTTGGCGGCGTACATGGCCACATCCGCATGTTTCAGCAAGATCTGGGCATCGTCCCCATCGCTTGGGTACATGGCAACGCCCAAGCTGGCCCCAACATGGAACTCGCGCCCGGAGAGCATGATCGGGCGGCTGATTTCTTGCAAAATGCGCTCTAACACCGAAATAACGCTGTTGGTGCGGTAATGGTCGTTGATGACCAGCACAAACTCATCGCCGCCCAAGCGGGCCACCGTATCCGGGCCACGCAGGCAACTGGCCAGCCGTGCGGCCACTTCTTTGAGCAACTCATCACCTGCGGCGTGGCCCAAGCTATCGTTGATGAACTTGAAGTTGTCCAAATCAATAAACACCAAGGCTAAGTAGTAGCCTAGCAAGGTGGCACGGGCAATGCCTTGGTCGATGCGGTCTGCCAACAAGACCCGATTGGGCAGGCCAGTGAGCAAATCGTGGTTGGCTTGGCGCTCTAATTGTTCTTGGTAGTGGCGCCGCTCCGAAATATCCTGCACCGTGCCTTCATAGCAAATAAATTCTCCCTTGGGGCCCAGCACCACGTGGGCATTCTCAGAAATCCAGATACGGGTGCCGTCGCGCCGATAGACCTCCGACTCAAAATTGAGCACCTGCCCTTGGGCCTGCATCAAGCGGTGAAACACCTCGCGCCGCCCCGGTTTGACATACAAACGCCGGTCAATGTCCGACAGATCGGTCATCAGTTCTTGGGCAGAGTCGTAGCCGTAGATACGTGCCAATGCCGGATTGGCCGCCAAATAATAGCCCTCGCGCGTAGTCTGGAAAATGCCCTCGCTGGCGTGTTCAAAAATATGCCGGTAACGCAGCTCGGCGTGCGTGAGGGCCTCTAGGGTGGCTTGGTATTCGGTGATATCTTCAATGAAGCCTTCTACCACCAGCACCCCTTGCTCATCGGGCACCGCCACCCCGCGTTCAGACACCTGCCTGAGCTGGCCTTGTTGGGTGGTGATGCGGTATTGCACCGCAAAACGCTGCCCCGAAGCTACCGCTTGTTGAATGACCTGGCGTACGCGCGCCCGGTCTTCGGCATGGGTAATATCCTCCCATGAGGTGGCCTGCGGGCCCAGGAGTTGGTCTGGGGCGTAGCCAGTTAAAGCTTCACAACCCCGACTGACAAACACCATCGTCCAATGTTCATCGTTCAGGCAACGATAGGCCATGCCCGCCAAGTTGTTGACCAGCGTGTCTAAGACACGCGAGCGATTGACGGTTTCGGTGGACAGCAGGCTGGCGCGGCGCATACAAATAGAGAAAAAAGCACTCAAACAAAGGGAGGATTGTCGCGAAAGAGGTGTCCACCCAAAGAATGCAATTTTCGTGCCTTATGGGCACCAAGAGTGCCACGCGACAGCCATCAGCAGCGAAAATCTCAGCCTGCGTCCGGTTGTTGGGTTGGGGCTGCGCGCTGGAACGCCTCTAGTTCGGCACAAGCCCGATCTACAGCTGCAATCAAGGGCCACCGAGACAAATCGACCTTGAAGCGGCGCGCGCTTTCTACTTGCGGCACCAAATACACATCGGCGATGCTGGGGGCATCGCCAAAGCTGAAACGGCCCCGCCGTGGGTCTTGTGCCAGCAACGCTTCGTAGGCATCAAAGCCCGCACCAATCCAAGTGCCACACCAAGTATTGATGGTCGCTTCATCCGCGCCAAACTGGTGGCGCAGGTATTCCAAAATACGGCGGTTGTTCACTGGGTGGATGTCACAGCCGATGATGGCTGCCAAGGCACGTACATGGGCACGGTCTTGGGCAGCAGCAGGCAGCAAAGCCGGGGTAGGGTGGGTTTCTTCGAGCCATTCAATAATGGCTGGGGATTGGATCAATACTTGACCCGACTCAGTAGCCAAGGCGGGCACCAGCATTTGCGGGTTGATGGCCTTGAACTCGTCTTGCAAGTGCTGCTCGGTGCGCAAATCGACCGGGATATATTGCGTCTCTAGCCCTTTGAGGTGGAGTGCAATGCGCAGCCGGTGCGAAGTGCCACTGCGAAAAAAGTTATACAGCTTCATGGAGTTTGTCTCTTCAGATTTCAAGGGAGGGGCTTACTCAGCAGCGCCGATGTGGAGTTCTAAGCTGCCTACACCTTCTACATGGCCGGTAATTTTGTCGCCGGGCAGGACAGCACCCACGCCCTCGGGGGTGCCGGTGTAAATCAAATCGCCAGGTTGTAAGTGGTAGTACAAAGACAAGTCGGCAATGATTTCGCGGATGTTCCAGATCAGCTTGCTCAAGTCTGATTTTTGCTTGGTCACACCATTCACTGCCAGTGAAATCTCACCTTTGTCCAGCACGATGCCGGGCATAGGCACCACTTCGCTGCACACCGCACCTTGTTCAACATCTTTGCTCATATCCCAAGGGCGGCCCTTTTCGCGCGCCGCGAACTGCAGATCACGGCGGGTCATGTCTAAACCCGTGGCATAGCCATAGATATGTTCATGGGCTTGGTCTTGGGCGATACGGAAACCAGCCTTGCCAATCACCAGCACCAGTTCCATTTCGTAGTGGTAGTTTTGGGTCTCTGGCGGATAGGCGATGGTGGCACCCGACTCCACCAAGGCACTGTAGGACTTGGTGAAGTAAAAAGCCCGTTCAGCCGCTTTGTCGACAGCAAAGCCCATTTCTACCGCGTGGGCCTGGTAATTGCGTCCGACAAAAAACAAGCGGTTGATGGGCAGGCGCTCGGTTGTGCCACGCACCGGCAGCGATTGCACTGCAGGTGGATTCCAGAGGTAGGTAGTCGTCATGCGTATGGCCTCTCAAAAAATAGAAAGAGAAAAAACAGGCATCCAGCACAACCCCCAGCTTATATTGAGCACGCCGCAGCCGCCATCAACTGCCGGGTGTAGGCATGTTGTGGCTGTTGCAACACTTGGGCCAAGGGGCCGCTCTCGAGCACTTGGCCGTCTTTCATCACCAGAATATGGTGTGCCATCGCCCGAATCACATCCATATCGTGGGTGATGAGTAAATAGCTCAGCCCTTTGTCACGCTGCAAGCGCTGTAGCAGGCTCAGTACCTGCTGCTGGATGGTGACATCAAGGGCGCTGGTCGGTTCGTCCAGCACCAACATGCGCGGCTGCACAATCAAGGCACGGGCAATTGCCAAGCGTTGGCGTTGACCACCAGAAAATTCGTGTGGATAGCGCGCCAACAAGCCCGGAAATTGGCCCTCGTCCAACCCCACCTCTTGTAAAGCTTGCTGCACACGCACCCGGCGCTGGGCGCTGGTTAATTCGGGCGCATGCACCAATAGACCCTCGCCCACGATTTCTTCTACCGTCAGGCGTGGCGACAAGGAGGAAAAGGGGTCTTGAAACACCACCTGCACCTGCTGGCGCAGCCGTTGGTTGGCCGGGGTATTGCGGTTGGCAGGCGCTTGCCAGTGTTGGCCGACCAGTTGTAACGCTCCGCTATGCGGCAGCAAACCCAAAATGGCTTGTGCCAAGGTGGATTTGCCAGAGCCAGATTCACCCACCACGCCCAAAGTTTGACCGGGCCATAATTGCTGGCTCACGCCCTGCACCGCAACGAACTCGCCTTTTTGGAACCAACCGCGCACACCGGGCAAAGAGACCGGGTAGGTGACGCGCAGATTGTCCATCTGCAACACCGGGCTGGCATGGGCGGTGGCGCTTGCTTCCACTTCCAACACATCGCGCCGGGGTTGGCTCGACATCAAACGCTGGGTATAGGGGTGCTCAGGGCTGGTAAACACCGAGGCCACTGGGCCTTGCTCCACCAGCACACCACGCTCCATCACCGCCACCCGGTCTGCAAAACGGCGCACCAAATGCAAATCGTGGGTAATCAACAGCACCGCCATACCCGTTTCGCGCTGCAAATCAGACAACAAATCGAGTATTTGCCCGCGCAGCGTGACATCCAAGGCGGTGGTCGGTTCGTCGGCCAGCAATAACAGGGGCTGACTGGCCAGCGCCATCGCAATCATGGCGCGCTGGCGCTGGCCGCCGCTGAGTTGGTGCGGATAGCTTTGGGCACGGCGTTCGGGTTCTGGGATGCCAGTACGGGCCAGCATGGCAACCGCTGCGTTCCATGCTTGCGTACGGGTCAGTGCTTGTTTCAGCTCCAGCACTTCGGCAATTTGCTGTCCTACCGTCATGAGCGGATTCAGTGCCGTCATCGGCTCTTGGAACACCATCGCAATTTGATCGCCACGCACCGCACGCATGTCTCGCTCTGGTAGCGTGAGCAAATCGCGCCCTTGGAACAAGGCTTGGCCGCTGGTTTTGCTCTGCCCTGCCAGTTGCAACAGGCTTAAAGCGGTAATGGTTTTGCCGGAGCCAGATTCGCCCACCAGCGCTAGTTTTTCACCCGCTGCAATACGGAAGTCGACTTGCTGCACTACCGTTTTTTGATCGAACTGAACTGACAGCCCACGCACATCCAACAAAAAATCAGCTCCCGGTGCATTGTTGTCTGATGGATGGGGGGTTTGATTTTTTTTCATGGGCATGAAATCATGTAAGTCACATTCAAACCGATAAGGGAAGCTACTCAATCGGCCTTGCGGGGATCGAGCGCATCGCGCAAGGCATCGCCCATGAAAGTCAGCAACAACAAGGTGATGACCAACACCGCAAAGGTGGACAAAGAAATCCACCACGCATCGATGTTGTTTTTACCTTGGCTCAGCAGCTCACCCAACGACGGGGTGCCGGGTGGAACACCCAGCCCCAGAAAATCCAAAGAGGTGAGGGCCAAAATAGCGGCGCTCATGCGAAAGGGTAAAAAAGTGACCACGGGCGTGAGGCTATTGGGCAAAATATGCCGCCAGATAATCTGCCGATTGCTGACCCCCAAGGCCCGGGCCGCTTTGACATAGTCCAACTGGCGGTTGCGTAAAAATTCGGCACGCACATAATCTGACAAACCCATCCAGCCAAACAAGCTCAGCAGCAGCAATAACAAACCAATACTGGGTGAGAGCACCGCACTGAAAATAATCAGCAAATACAACTCGGGCATCGACCCCCAAATTTCGATCAGGCGCTGGGCGATTAAATCGGTTTTACCACCAAAAAACCCTTGTATCGCCCCAGCTAGCACCCCCAACACCACGCCAGTCACCGTCAAAGCCAGCGCAAACAACACACTGACACGAAAGCCATAGAGCAATTGGGCCAGCAAATCACGCCCTCGGTCATCGGTGCCCAACCAATTTTGCGCCGATGGAGGCGCTGGATTAGGAGCTTGGGCAAAATAGTTCAGGGTATTGGGGCCGTAGGGATTCAGGGTATACAATGCCCAGTTATCACCTTGGGTGATGCGCTCCCGAATAAAAGGGTCCAGGTAATCGGTGGGCGTAGAAAAATCACCCCCAAAGGTCGTCTCGGGGTAATCTTTCCACATCGGAAAGTAAGTCTGGCCTTGGTAACGTACCAGCAGAGGTTTATCATTGCTGACCAATTCAGCACCCAAGCTGATGAATACCAAGGCGCAAAAAACCAGCAAACTCCAATAACCCAAGCGTTGGCGCTGAAAACGCCGCCATGCACGCCGCGAGGGAGAGACAGAGACAGCACTAATCGAACTTGACACGCGGATCTACCCAAACATAACAAAGATCGCTGATGAGCTTGGTAATTAAGCCGATCAACGTGAATAGGTATAAAGTACCCAGCACCACCGGATAATCGCGCCGAATCACGCTTTCAAAACTCAGCAGGCCTAAGCCATCCAAAGAAAAAAGCGTTTCAATCAGCAACGAGCCGGTAAAAAAAGCACCAATAAATGCCGCTGGAAACCCGGTCACAATCGGAATCAGGGCATTGCGAAACACATGCTTGTACAACACTTGCCGCTCTGATAAACCTTTGGCCCGTGCCGTCAGTACATATTGCTTGCGTATTTCTTCCAAAAAGGCATTTTTGGTCAACATGGCGGTGACGGCAAAACTACCTAGCACCATGGCCGTGATTGGCAGTGTAATATGCCACAGATAATCTACCACGCGCGCGCCCCAAGACAGCTCCTCCCAGTGGGCTGAAGTGAGCCCACGCAGCGGAAACCATTGCAACTGGCCGCCAAATATGACCAGCAACGCCACTCCGAGCACAAAACCGGGAATGGCATAGCCCACTAAAATAAGCAAACTACTGACAAAATCAAAACGAGTGCCTGCCCGCACTGCCTTGGCCACTCCCAAGGGCACGGCCACCAAATAGCTGATAAAGAACGTCCAGAGGCCCAAACTGATAGAAACTGGCAATTTTTCTACAATCAATTGCCAAACATCTTTGTTTTGAAAAAAACTGCGCCCTAAATCAAAACGGGCAAACTGGCCCAACATTTGCACAAAGCGCTCGTGCGCGGGTTTGTCAAAACCATACAGCGCTTTGATTTGCTCTAGGCGCTTTGGGTCTACGCCCTGTGCGCCCCGGTACGACAGCCCCCCGCCTTCGGCCCCCGCCGCCCCCGCGCCCGCTTTGGCCTCGGCCAGGTATTGCTCGACTGGGCCACCGGGGACAAATTGCAAGACCACAAAGGTGAGCAGCAACACGCCCAACAAGGTGGGCAACATCAGCAAGATGCGTTTAACGATATAGGCAAACACAGCTCACAATCCTTTCTGTGGCGGCACGGGCTTGGCCCACCAAGTGTCCATCACCCAGCCTTCACCACTGGTGTAGGGGGGTACGCTGGCAGGGCGCTCTAACCGCCAAGCGTTGTAGGCCATGCGGTGTGTGGGGGCCGTCCATTGCGGGATGAGGATATGGCTATGGGCAATGGTGCGCTCTAGGGCATGGCAAGCGGGCAACAACTCGGTTTGGCTTTTCGCGGCGGTCATGGCGTTGATAAAGGCATCGACGGCCGGGTTTTTGATACCCGCAAAATTGCCCGAATCTTCGGTATCAGCGGCTTGGCTGCCAAACAGGTCGGCAAACTCTTGGCCGGGGTTGTGCGTACCACCGTAGGCGATGCTGGTGATGTCAAAGTCAAACTTTTGCAGCCGCTGTTGGTACAGGGCAAAATCGACCGAACGAAAACGCAGCGTGATACCCAGTTTTTCTAAATTACGCATCCACGGGGCCACGGTGCGCATGCCGCCCTCGTTGCTGTCCATGTATTCCAACACCAGCGCTTGGCCTTGGGCATTGCGCAAAGCGCCATCACGCACTTGCCAACCGGCTTCTTGTAGCAGTTGTTGCGCCCGGCGCAGGTTGCCACGCAAAGAATAGGGGGCATTGGTGCGCGGTGGCACGGTCATGGGGCCAAAGGCGGCGGCGGGCAAATGGGTACGCCAAGGCTGCATCAGTGCCAACTCCGCCGCCGAGGGCTGGCCTTGGGCGGCACAAGCGGTGTTGCCAAACAGGCCATTCACCCGGGCATACGAGTTGTAGAACATTTGCCGGTTCATCCACTCAAAATCGACCGCCAACCCCAGCGCCTCACGCACCCGACCATCTTGCAGAAAAGGCCGCCGGGTGTTGAGCACATAACTTTGGAAACCGGCGGGCAATTGGTGGCGAAACTCGCCTTTCACCAGCTCCCCAGTCTCAAACTTTTTGCCCGTCACGCGCCGTGCCCAATCGCCCGCACTGAAAAAGCGCATCAAATCGAACTCACCGGCTTTGAGTGCTTCCAGCCGCGCCGTCGCGTCTTTGTAGATTTTGACGGTGATGCGGTCAAAATTGGCGCTGCCCCGACGCACGTTCAAGTCTTTGGCCCAATAGTGCGGGTCGCGCACGTAAGTAATGTCTTTGCCAAAACGCACCGGGCCGATTTTGTAGGGGCCACTGCCCAAGGGAACATCCATCACCACTTGGTCAAACGGCTTGGGCTGGCCTTGTTCGTTCAGCCCCCAATCGCGGCTAAATACCGGCAAGCCCCCCACGGTGAGCGGTAATTCACGGTTGGGTTTTTTGAAGCGATAGCGCACCGTGCGCTCGTCCAACACGTCCACACCGGCCACATCGATGAGCATGGTTTTGTAAGCGGGCGAGGTGTATGGGCCGATCAGGGTGTCAAAGCTGTGTTTGACATCCAGCGCCAGCACCGGCTTGCCGTGGTGAAAACGGGCCTGTGGGCGCAACCGGAAGGTAGCGCTGAGTCCATCGGCGGCCACGGCCACATCTTCGGCCAACAGGCCATAGGCAGTGGCCGTTTCGTCCAAAGAGCCGACCAACAAAGAATCAAACAACAACTGCGGCAAATAAGCCGGGGCGTTGCCTTTGATGGTGAAAGGGTTGTATTTGTCAAAGGTGGAAGCGCGCGAGTTGCTGACCAAGCGCAACTCGCCCCCCTTGGGCGCTTGCGGATTGACGTAGCTGAAGTGGCTAAAACCGGCCGGGTATTGGGGCTGGCCCCACAGTGCATAGCCATGCGCGCCCCACGCTGGAGCCGCGGCACAGAGCAAAGAAAGGAACAAAGCACGCATGCGACAATTCTGCACTAGGTTTCGCACTGTACAGATGCACCGTTTTGGTGCATTTCTTTTTTCTCTGTTCCTTCGTTTTTTCAGGAGAACCACCATGGGGTTTTTGACCGGCAAAAAATTGCTGATTACGGGCGTACTGTCCAACCGCTCTATTGCTTATGGCATTGCCAAGGCTTGCCATGCCCAAGGGGCTGAACTGGCCTTTAGCTATGTGGGCGAGCGCTTTAAGGGCCGCATTACCGAGTTTGCCGCCGAGTTTGGCTCGAATTTGGTATTTGATTGCGATGTGGCCGAAGATGCCCAAATTGAGCAACTGTTTGCCGACTTGGGTGCAGCTTGGGGCCAATTTGATGGTTTTGTGCACAGCATTGGTTTTGCTCCACGCGAGGCGATTGCCGGAGACTTTCTCGACGGCCTGAGCCGCGAGAACTTCCGCATTGCGCACGAGATCAGTGCTTACAGCTTTCCGGCCATGGCCAAGGCAGCGCTGCCCTACCTGAACGACAAATCGGCCCTGCTCACGCTGTCTTATTTAGGCGCACTGCGTGCCGTGCCCAACTACAACACCATGGGCTTGGCCAAAGCCAGTTTGGAAGCCAGCGTGCGCTTTTTGGCCGAATCGCTGGGGCCACGGGGTATGCGCGTCAATGGCATCAGCGCTGGCCCGATCAAAACCTTAGCCGCCAGTGGTATCAAAGATTTTGGCAAACTATTGGGCACGGTCGCCAGCGCCTCGCCGCTGCGGCGCAATGTGACGATTGAAGACGTGGGCAACGTTGCTGCCTTTTTACTGTCGGACTTGGCCGGTGGCGTGACGGCAGAGATTACCTATGTCGATGGCGGCTTTAGCCAAACCGCCGGTCTGAGCCGCGATAGCGAACTGCTGGCCTGATCATTTTATTGGCTTGACCCAAACCACTGTTCAATGACCACCCACACAGCCCCCCGTCCTCCCAGTCAGAAACAGTTTCTTCAAGAATGGCTGTTGCTGCTGTCTGGATTGCTGCTGCTGGGTGGGTTTATCGGTTGGTCTCTCTGGACGGAGCGCCAAGAGATGACCGAGCGTGAAGGTCAGCGCCTGCAAAGCCAAGCACAAATCATCCATGACAACCTAGGCCGCCAGCTAGAAGCCATCGATGCCACTTTGCTCAATGTGCGCGACACCGTGCCGCGCTGGCGCAGTTCACCACAACAACTCACACAGGCTAACCACCAACTGCAAACCATAGCCAATGCCATGACCGGCATTCGCACCATGATGGTGGTGAATGACCAAGGCATTGTAGAAGCGGCCAGCCGCCCTGAAATTATTGGCCTCGATTACAGCCAACGCCATTATTTTCAGGCCGTGCTAACGGCCCCCAATCGAAATCTACTCTACATTGGTAAGCCCTTCACCACCACGCTTGGCGTTTGGGCCATGAATGTGGTGCGCATGGTGTCTGGGCCCGATGGCCGTTTTGCTGGCATTGTCAGCGTGACATTGGATCCTGAAGAATTTCAGGTACTGCTGAACTCGGTACGCTATACCCCAGATACTTGGTCAGCACTGGCACATGGCGATGGCACGCTTTTTATGATGGTGCCGGATCGGCCTAACCAATCTGGCAAAAATTTAGCCCAACCCGGCTCTTTCTTCTCACAACACCTGGCCAGCCGACAAGCGAAGAATGTGTTTACCGGCACCACCTATGCCACGGCAGAGTCACGCATGTTGGCCCTGCACACCATTCAACCGCCGGACGTGAACATGAGCCACCCCTTGGTGGTGGCTGTAGCACGGGACATCGGTGCCATTTATGCCCCGTGGCAAACCAAAGCGACCGAGATTTTGCTGCTGTTTTGCCTGCTCACTTGCGCACTGAGCGCGGGTCTGTGGTTATTACAAACCCGTCAACGACGCGCTTGGCTGCTGCATGTCGCCAACCAAATGGCGCTAGACCAAGAGGCGGCAACGCTAGAGCGGCGCTGGCAGGCGGTATTAGAGGCCACCAACCAAGGCGTTTGGGATTGGAATGCCCAAACCAACCAAGTCTTTTTTTCCTCGGTATGGAAGGCCATGCTCGGCTATGCCGAAGAAGAAATTGGCAGCGATTTACAAGAATGGGACTCGCGCCTACACCCGGATGACCGAGAGCAGGTGTATGCCGATTTGCAAGCGCACTTAGACGGAAAAACCCCTGATTATGAAAACATCCACCGGGTGCGTTGCAAAAATGGCCGTTACAAATGGATCTTGGATCGGGGTCGTATTATTGAACGCGACAGCAATGGCAAAGCCCTGCGGGTTGTGGGCACACATACCGATGTCACCGAGCAACGCGAACAACAACAACGGCTGCAACGGCTGGCCGAAAACGTGCCCGGCTTTTTATACCAGTACCACCTTTGCCCTGATGGCAGCAGCAGTTTTCCATACGCCAGCAGCGGCATCACAGGCATCTATGGTGTGCGACCGGAGCATGTGCGGGAAAATGCCAGTCAGGTGTTTGACTGCATTCACCCAGACGACCTAGCGCATGTGACGGCCAACATCCAAGCATCGGCCCAAAATCTCAGCCCTTGGCAGGATGAATACCGGGTGCTGCACCCAACGCTGGGCGAGCGCTGGGTGAGTGGGCAAGCCACTCCGCAAGCCACCGATGACGGCTGCATCCTTTGGCATGGCTACATCTACGACAACACCGAGGCCAAAACCCAAAGTTTGGCGTTGCAAAAAACGGAACATCTGTTGCGCCACCTGATGGACGAAATGCCGATTGGGCTGTGCCAAATCAATCCGCAAGACGAAATTTATTTTCGCAACCGGCGCTTTACCGAATTGGTAGGCTATAGCGCAGAACAAACCCCCACCCTGACGGCCCTGCGCACCTTGTTGCACCCCGATGTGCAATACCGTAACACCATCTACCAAGCGTGGTGTGCCGCCGTAGAAGAGGCTAAGCGAACCGGGCGCGAAATTCCACCCCAAACCTTTTTGTTTTGCACGGCCAGCGGCCAAGAGCGCACGGTGCAAGTGGGCGGCATCCGGTTTGGCGAGAACATTTTGGTCACGTTTATCGACCAAACAGCGCAAAAGCAATACGAAGCCCAACTGCACCAAGCCAAAGAGGCTGCCGAAGCGGCCAGCCAGGCCAAAAGCACCTTTGTGGCCAACATGAGCCACGAGATTCGCACCCCCATGAACGCCGTGCTGGGCATGTTGCAACTGCTACAGCACACACCACTCAATGCCAGCCAACGCGACTACGCCCAGAAAGCCCAAGAAGCGGCCCGCTCTTTACTGGGCATCATCAACGATATTTTGGACTACTCGAAAGTAGAAGCCGGTAAGCTGGTACTCGAGCATGTGCCCTTCCGTATCGATCAGGTGCTGCGCAACTTGTCCGTCATCATCTCCGCTGCCTTACAAAACAAACGGGTAGAGATGGTGTTCAACATTGACCCGCAACTGCCTACCGTATTGTTGGGCGATGGGCCACGGCTGCAACAGGTGCTGCTCAACTTGGCGAGTAACGCCATCAAATTCACCGAAGCAGGCGAAGTGGTGCTGCAACTGCGGGTACTAGAGGCCGATGTCCACCATGCCCGGATTGCCTTTAGTGTGCGCGACACCGGCATTGGCATTGCCCCAGAGCGGCAGCAAGCCATTTTTGAGAGCTTTACCCAAGCGGAAGACTCCACCACCCGGCGCTATGGGGGCACCGGCTTGGGCTTGGCCATTTGCCAAGCACTGGTAGAGACGATGGGCGGAGAGCCACTGCAGGTAGAGAGCACGCCGGGCCAAGGCAGTTGCTTTAGCTTTTGCCTTGATTTTTTACGCAATGCCGAAACCTTGGCGCAAGAGCAAGACATCGCACAACAAGAGCAGCGGCTGCCCACGCTCTCTGGCTTACATGTGCTGATTGTGGACGACCACGCCACCACGCGCGAAGTGCTGTTGGACATTACCCGGTCGTTCGGCTGGCGGGCGGTAGCCGTAGCCAGCGGCACGCAAGCACTCGAACGGGTACGCAACACCAGTACCGATGATCCGTTCGACTTGGTGTTATTGGATTGGATGATGCCCGACATGGACGGCTGGGCCACGTTAGAACAGTTGCGCAGCATTTCTCCGGTGGGCAGCTTGGCCAAGGTGCTGATGGTCAGTGCGCATGGACGCGAGTGGCTAGAGCAACGGCAAAACCGTGAAGTTCAACTCTTGGATGGCTATGTGGTCAAACCATTTACGCCATCTTCTTTGCTCAATGCAGCCATTGAGGCCACGCATGAACGGCGGCACACTGTGCCCGCCATCGGCCAGAACGCAGCGCAGCAAGCACTCAAAGGCCTGCGCATTTTGTTGGTGGAAGATAACCCACTGAACCAACAGGTAGCGCGCGAACTGTTGCACCATGCCGGGGCACAAGTGCGGGTGGCCAACCACGGCCAAGCGGCGATTGATCTGCTACAAGAGCAAGCCAATGCCTACGATGTGATTTTGATGGACATCCATATGCCGGGCATCGATGGTTACCAAACCACCCATATCCTGCGCCAAGAGCTGCACATTACCCAACCCATCATCGCCATGACAGCCAACGCCATGGCCAGCGACCGTGAAGCCTGTTTGGCCAGTGGCATGAACGACCATGTGGGCAAACCCTTCGACATTGGGCATTTGGTGGCCGTCTTGCGCCACCATTGCGGCCTAGAGCAAGGCAACGACGACCAGCGCACGGCCAACACTGTCGTAGCGGCGCTGAGCGACATACCCACAAGCAGCCCAGCAGAACTGCCCGCCTACCCCCCGGAGATTGATTTACCCCACGCCTTGGCCCGGGTAGACCATAACCGAGCGCTGTACGCCAAACTGGCCCGCAGTTGCGCGCTAGAGCAAGCCGATGCACTACAACAAGCCACCGCATACTGGAACAACCGCGCCCCCGAAGCCACCCTGCGTACCCTGCACACGCTCAAGGGTTTGCTGGCCACTTTGGGCGCACAAACGCTGGCCGATCAGGTAGCGCAGGCCGAGGCCACACTAGAACAGATGGCCGCGACCAACAGCAGCCAGCCGCAGACCCCGCCCCCAGATATTCACCCCTTGCTGGCCGCGTTAGAAGCTCCACTGCAAACGCAACTGTTGTCTTTGCGAGCCTTGGCCGACCAACTACACCCCACCCCCCCCAGCAGTAGCACGGCCACATCGCCATGCACACCACAGCGCTTGCGCGTACTGTTGCAAGCCCTGCGCGAACCACTCGAAAAACGCCAATTGCGCGCACGCAAACTGCACGAGACCCTGCAGCAAGAAGCCGCTGGTCTGGTGATGCCCGAGTTACCAGCACTGGAGGCGGCCATCCAACGGCTCAATTTCAAGGCAGCACTAGAGCTGGTCGAGAAGCTACTGACCGAATTGCCGGATTAAATCGGGCCAGTGCAAGCTACAAGCGCCATTTTTGCAGTAGCTTTTCTGGCGGCATTTGATCGTAGATTTCAAATGGCTGGTGAATCCAAGGGTTGCTCGGCAAAAACTCGGCTGAATAATCAGGCACAAAACTCGACACTGCCTTCGTCCAAACCACTGCCGTGCGCAATTCGCTAATCGCGGGGTAGTCGCGGCGCAAGCGCTGCACCACCGATTCGAGGGTATGACCCGAGTCGGTCAAATCATCGACCAGCAGTACCCGGCCCGCAATTTTGCCTTGGGCGGTGGTAATGAACTGGGCCATGTCCAACTGGCCTTGCACTGTGCCCGCTTGGACGCGGTAGGAGCTGGCCGCCATGATCGCCAACGGCTTGCTAAAGATGCGACTGAGCATATCGCCCGGCCGCATGCCGCCACGTGCCAGACACAGCACGGTGTCAAACGACCAACCCGACTGGTACACCTTGAGCGCCAACTTTTCAATGAGGTTGTGATACTCGTCATAACTCACGTACAGATGCTGTCCATCTTCTGTCAACATGACACTCTCCTTGGGGTTGGGTTGGCACAAACTACACGCCCCACAGCCAGCAAAATTTACCGGCTGTGGGGCGGGGGCGGGTCGCAAGCGTCTATTTAGTCGGCCAGATAGGGGTGGCGCAACAAAATGGTGTGGTCGCGATCGGGGCTGGTCGAAATGACGGCAATCGGCACGCCGGTCACTTCTTGGATGCGCTGCAGGTAGCGGCGGGCGTTTTCAGGCAGGGCATCGTATTGGGTCACACCGACGGTGGTGTCGCTCCAGCCGGGCAGGGTTTCATAAATCGGCTTGCAACGGGCGATGTCGTCTGCACCCATCGGCAGCAGGTCAATGCGCTCACCGTCCAACTCGTAGCCAACGCACAATTGCAGTTCGCTCAGGCCATCCAGCACATCCAGCTTGGTAATGCACAGACCCGACAAGCCATTCACTTGGGCGCTGCGCTTGAGCAATGCGGCATCAAACCAGCCACAGCGGCGGCTGCGCCCGGTGGTCACGCCTTTTTCTGCCCCCACGGTGCTCATGTGGTAGCCGGGCGTGCCGGGCTTTTCCCATTCCAACTCGGTGGGGAAGGGGCCGCCACCGACACGGGTGCAATAGGCTTTGGTGATGCCCAGCACGTAATGCAGCAAGCCCGGCCCCACGCCAGAACCCGCAGCTGCATTACCGGCGACGCAGTTGCTGGACGTGACATAGGGGTAAGTGCCGTGGTCTACGTCCAGCAGGGTGCCTTGTGCGCCTTCAAACAACAGGTTGCTGCCTTGGGCATGGGCTTCGTTCAATTCGCGCGACACATCGGCCATCATGGGCTTGAGCAGTTCAGCATGGCGCATGGCTTCGGCATACACGGCCTCAAACTGCACTTGGCCATCTTGCATGTAGGGTGCCAAGCCGGGGCCGAAATCAAACTTTTCCGAACCCAAGAAGGTACGCAACACATGGTTGTGCAGTGCCAGCAACTCGCGCAGCTTGGTGGCGAAACGCTCGGGGTATTTCAGGTCTTGCACGCGCAGGGCGCGGCGGGCAATTTTGTCTTCGTAAGAGGGGCCAATACCGCGCCCGGTGGTGCCGATTTTTTCGGTGCCGCCTTGTTCGCGTGCGGCTTCACGGGCTACATCCAAAGCCACATGGAACGGCAAAATCAGCGGGCAGGCCTCGCTGACGCGCAGGCGCGAGCGCACTTCAACCCCGGCCTTTTCGAGGCCGGCAATCTCTTCAAACAGCTTGGCCGCCGACAAGACGACACCGTTGCCAATATAGCACTTGACACCGGGGCGCATGATGCCGCTGGGAATCAGGTGCAAAGCGGTTTTGACCCCGTTGATCACCAAAGTATGCCCAGCATTGTGACCACCTTGGAAGCGCACCACGCCTTGGGCGCTTTCGGTCAGCCAATCGACCAGTTTGCCCTTGCCCTCGTCACCCCACTGGGTGCCGACCACGACCACATTACGACCTTTGCTAGTTTTCATCTGAAACCCGATCTATTCTCAATTTGATTCAATGGCTTGCACGAGCCAGCGGCCATCGGTGCAGACCAGTTCACGGTCACAGCGGAACGCATCCGCCTCACAGGCTTGCCCCGGCAGGATGCAAACCACAGTTTCGCCTTGGCGGCGCAAGGCCGCCACTTGGGCGCTGAGCGCAGGGTCTTGGCTCCAAGGTGCCCGAATGGCGCTGGGCAGGGTCGGCTCTGGCAAAGCCAGCGCCAGCTGTTTGATGTCAAGGCTAAAGCCCGCTGCCGGACGGTTGCGGCCAAACACGGCCCCGACCTCATCGTAGCGGCCACCACGCACCAACGCATCGCTGGCTCCTTGGGCATAGATCGAGAAGCGCACACCGCTGTAATAGGCATAGCCGCGCAAATCGGCCAAATCAACGGTAATACGCTCTGCACCCACATGGGCCACCAGCGCACGCAAATCGGCCAAGGGAGCTTGCACCCCCGGAATATCACGGAAAGCCTGGGCCGCAGCATCCAACACCGAGACATCGCCATACAGCTGCAGCAATACTTGCAGACCTTCGCGGGCTGTGGCCGGAAAATAGCGCGTGAGAGCGCGCAATTCGCTGGCATCTTTGGCGGCCAACGCGGCATGGACTTGGCGCAGCAGTGCCGCCTCAACCGGCACGCCGGCCAACAGGCTACGCACAATACGCACATCGGCCAAATCGACACTGACCTGCTCGATACCGGCCACTTGCAGGCAATGCAGGGCCAGCTCTACCGCTTCTAAATCGGCTTGCAAACCAGCGTGACCATAAATTTCGGCACCAAATTGCAAAGGTTCGCGGGTAGCGTGCGGGCGATCGGGCCAAGTGTGCAGCACCGAGCCGCAATAGCACAGGCGTGTGACACCGGGGCGATTGAGCAGGTGGGCATCCAAGCGCGCCACCTGTTGGGTGGTGTCGGCACGCAGGCCCATCATGCGGCCCGAGATCTGATCGACCAGCTTGTAGGTTTGCAGGTCTAGCGCCTCGCCGGTGCCAGTAAGCAGAGATTCGAGGTGCTCTAGCAACGGTGGCATGACCAACTCGTAGCCATAGCGGCGGGCCGTGTCTAGCAGGCCACGACGCAGCTCCTCGATATGCCGGGCCTCGCGGGGCAAAACATCGGCAATGTGATCGGGCAAAACCCAGGCAGACATGGAGGAATGGTTCGCTGTTAAAAAAGCGATTCTACCGGCTACAGCCTAAGCCGGGCTATTGGCCGCGGAAATTTGCCCACCAACCCCAAGCTCCGCAAGGCTTGGGGCCAAGGTTTTAAGCGTAGGTATTGACTTGGGTACCCAAAGAACCGGAAGTTGCCAACTGCGGAGCTTGTGGCAATGCTTGCAGCATGGTGGCAGCAGCATTTTCTTGGATTTCCATGCTCTTTTTCAGCACGGTGGTATTGACCTCTTGCGCCATCTTGGCTTGTGCCATCACGTTGGCGGTGTTGAGGATTTGGTTGCTCAGGCTGACATCCATAATGGTGCTCCAATGAAAAACAAGTCGAAAGGCCAGTGTAGCGCGACTGCGTACCCACTAAGAGGCAGCAACCGCGGCAGAGTTCCGCTAAACCCTAGCCGTGTTGCTGGGCCTGACAAAAAGCCTCATGGGTACTGAGGAAAATGCGCCCACGCAAACGCTGGCCCAAGGAAGTAGCTTGCAATCTGTCCATCACTGGGCCTTTGACTTCGGACAGCGCCAAAGCGATGCCACGCTCGTGCAGGCTGCGCTCTAGTGCCGTCAACACCCCCAAAGCGGTGGCATCAATCATGTTCACGGCAGAACAGACCAGCAAGACTTGTCGGGTCTCGGGCTGCGCCGCTACCAGTGCTTCGATACGGTCTTGGAGCAAACTGGCATTGGCAAAATACAGGCTTTCATCCACCCGCACAGCGATCAGACCGGGTTCAGTATCGACGGCATGGCGTTCAACATTGCGGAAATGTTCAGTGCCCGGCACCCGCCCAACCACGGCAATGTGCGGGTGGCTGCTACGCCACACCAGTGTGCCCAAAGACAAGGCTACGCCCAAGACAATGCCCGCCTCCACCCCAAACAACACCACACCAGCTGCCGTTGCCAGCAGCGAGACCGCATCGGCTTTATCGTAGTGCCAAGCTTCGCGCAGGGTTTCGAGGTCAATCAGCGACGTAACCGCCACAATGATGGTGGCAGCCAACACGGCATGGGGCAAGTAGTAGAACCAATCGGTCAGGGCCGCAATCACCGCCGCCATCAGCAAGGCCGAAATCACCCCAGCCAGCGGCGTATTGGCCCCGGCAGCAAAGTTGACCACCGAGCGCGCAAAGCCGCCCGTCACTGGAAAACCACCCGAAAAGGCACTGGCGATATTGGCTGCGCCCAAGCCCAGCAATTCGCGATTCGGGTCGATGCGCTGTTGGCGCTTCAGCGCCAAGGATTGCGCCACCGAAACGCTTTCGACAAACCCCACCAACGAAATCAGCAAGGCTGGCAACAGCAAGGCTCCGGCCCCTTGCAAAGACGGCAGCGCCAGCGCTGGCAAACCTTGGGGTACGGCACCCACCACACTCACGCCAGCTGTGCTGTCCAAGCGCCACCAAGCCACCACAGCGGTCGAGACGATGACCGCCAGCATGGGGGCCAGCTTGCCCAACAAATCCGCCGCCTTGGCAGGCAAGCCGCAAGTCACCAACAGCCGGGCCAAATATTTGCGTGCTGCCCATAAAAATAGCAGACTGCTAGCCCCAATCACCAGCGTAACTCCCTTGGTATGGGGCAGGTGTTGCGCCAAACTCCGCAAAGTATCCAACGCACCATGCCCAGTAGCGGGCACACCCAACAAATGCTTGAACTGGCCCACGGCAATCAGCACAGCCGAGCCGGAAATAAAGCCACTGATCACCGGATGGCTTAAAAAATGGGCCAAAAACCCCAAGCGCAAGCCACCAAACAGCAACAACATGCCCCCCGAGAGCAAGGACAGCGTGATCGCCAAACTGATGTATTGCGCCGAGCCCGCTGCCGCCAAAGGTTGTAGCGCACTGGCCGTCATGAGCGAGGCCACGGCCACCGGGCCCACGGCCAGCGTCATGCTAGAGCCAAACAAGGCATAGGCAACGATGGGCAAGATGCTGGCATACAGCCCCATCTCGGGCGGTAAACCCGCCAGCAGGGCATAGGCCAAGCTTTGCGGTATGAGCATCACCGTCACGATGATGCCAGCAGTCAGGTCGCCCGCCAGTGCGTTGCGGCGGTAGTGGCTAAGCCAATCGGGCAGGATTTTCACGGTTTAGGCAGGTGCAATCGGGTTGCAGGTGCGACTCTCGAACAGCTCAAACAGCGCCATACCCGCCAACATCGCCAAGACGAACAGGAAGGCTTTCGGCTCGCCTGCACCCATCGACACAATGGCCGGGCCGGGGCAAAAACCTGCGATTCCCCAACCCATGCCAAACACCATGCTGCCCAGCACCAAGCGTCGGTCAATGTCACGCGCTGTGGGCAGTTGCATCACGCCACCCAAAAAGCTGGTGGTACGTTTTTTAGCCACCGCAAAGGCGAACAAGCCAACCACAATGGCCCCGCCCATGACAAAGGCCAGCGACGGATCCCACAGCCCAGCCACATCCAAAAAGCCCAGCACTTTGCCGGGGTCGGTCATGCCCGAAACGATCAGCCCCAAGCCAAAAATCAGACCCACAGCAAATTCAACAATACGGTTTTTCATCCGATTCACTCCGTTCAGACAGGGCATTCAAGTCAACACATGGCGCAGCACGAACACACTGGCAAAGCCAGTCCCCATAAACGCCAGCGTTGCCACCAAGGAGCGCGGCGACAAACGCGATAGCCCGCACACCCCATGCCCACTGGTGCAGCCTGCGCCATAGCGCGTGCCCAAGCCCACCAGCACACCCGCCAACACCACCATGCCCCAGCTGGCATCGATACGCACTTCCGTGCTACCGGCCAAAGCCCGGTACAACCACGGGGCAGCGAACATACCCAACAGAAAAGAGAAGCGCCAAGCTACATCACCAGCGCGCGAGTGCAGCAAACCACCCAAAATGCCGCTGATACCCAAAATACGGCCACTGAACAACACCAGCAGCGCCGAGGCCAAGCCCAGCAGCGCCCCACCAGCCAGCGCTGCCCAGGGGGTGAAATGGTTCCAATCAATCAGCATGTGCGGTTCTCCTGCGGTGCGCAAAATTGTTCAGCCAGCGTACCCAACAAGGCCAAAGCCTGTGGACTGGCAATTTGGTAGTAGATGTTTTTGCCTTCGCGGCGCGTCGTGACCAAGCCCTCCTCGCGCAACACGCTCAGTTGCTGCGACAAGGTGGGCTGGGCAATGCCCACCAACATTTCAAGCTCCCCTACACGCTTTTCGCCCTCGGTCAACTGGCACAGCAGCAGCAAGCGGTCGGGATTGGAAAGCACTTTCATCAGCCTGCAGGCCGCATCTGCGGCGTGGCGCAAAGCATCGACATCCATAGCAATCAGGGTTTCGGTGGTCATGTAGGTGCAACTCAAACATTCAGCCCTTATAGTTTATTGACTAATAATATATAAGTCAATAAACTATTTAAATCTAAATTGAAAACACATAGGAGCCTCCATGCAAGCGCAAGTGCAAGCCTTTTTTGATCCCGCCACCTGGACGGTGAGCTACGTGGTCTACGACCATGCTGGCGGTCATTGCGCCATCGTGGACTCAGTGCTGGACTACGACCCCAAGTCAGGCCGCACGCGCACCGCCTCGGCCGACCATTTGATGGCCTTTGTCCGCAGCCAAAACCTGCGCGTGCAATGGATTTTGGAAACCCACGCCCATGCCGACCACCTCTCGGCCGCCCATTACCTGCGGGGCCAACTGGGCGGCCAAATCACCATTGGGGCCGGCATTACGCAGGTGCAAAGCGTATTCAAGGGCATTTTTCATCTGGGGGCCGAATTTGCTGCCGATGGCAGACAATTCGATACGCTGCTGCACGACGGTGAGACCTTTGCCATCGGCCAACTGCAAGCGCAGGCCCTGTCCGTGCCCGGCCACACCCCAGCCTGTATGGCCTACCAAGTGGGTGATGCGGTGTTTGTCGGTGATACCCTGTTCATGCCCGATGTGGGTACAGCCCGCTGCGACTTTCCGGGCGGCAACGCGCACACGCTGTACCAATCTATCCGCAAGTTGCTCAGCCTCCCGCCCGAAACCCGCTTGTTCATGTGCCACGACTACCCCCCTGCCCACCGTGCGGCGGCATGGGAGAGCACCGTGGCCGAACAGCGCGCCCACAATATCCACGTCCACGATGGCATCAGTGAAGCAGATTTTGTGACCATGCGCAGCGCGCGCGATGCCACCTTAGAGATGCCGGTGCTGATCCTGCCTGCGGTGCAAATCAACATCCGTGCCGGCCAGATGCCCCCCGCAGAAGCCAACGGCGTGGCTTACCTGAAAATTCCGCTCAACGCCCTGTAATAAAATCAAGAGCCTGTCTGAATCTACGGAATGCCAGGCCTCTTTCAACCCTTCGATCGACAACCATGTCTCTCAATTTAGTCACCCCTGGCAAAAACCTGCCCGAAGCTTTCAACGTGGTCATTGAAATCCCTATGGATTCTGACCCCATCAAATACGAAGTGGACAAAGAATCTGGCGCCATCTTCGTGGATCGCTTCATGACCACCGCCATGTACTACCCCTCCAACTATGGCTATGTGCCCCAAACCCTCAGCGGTGACGGTGACCCTGTGGACGTGTTGGTCATTACCCCCTACCCCCTGCTGCCCGGCGTGGTCGTGCCCTGCCGCGCCTTGGGTATCCTGAAGATGGAAGACGAAGCCGGTATCGATGGCAAGGTGTTGGCTGTGCCCACCAACAAAGTGTTGGCCATGTACTCGCAATGGAAAGACATTGGCGACGTGAACCCCATGCGCCTGAAAGCCATCAGCCACTTCTTTGAACATTACAAAGATCTGGAAGAAGGCAAGTGGGTCAAGGTGCTGGGCTGGGAAGGCGTAGAAGCCGCCCACAAAGAAATCACCGACGGCGTAGCCAACTACCAAAAGGCCCAGGCCGCCTAATCAGGCCCCACGGCACTGAGGTTGGTGTCCAAAAGTTTTTAGGACACCGGCTTCATGCCAAAGCGCAGTGGTTTTTTCTCTACCTCTAGCGCCTCAATTTTGACAATCACCAGAGACAGGTTGTCACCGCCACCACGCGCGCGCATCCGTGCTTTTTCAATCAAGAATTCAGTGGCCTCGCGCGGTGTCAGTGATTGCACCACGGTCGCCATTTCTTCGGCAGAAAAATAGTGCCAAACCCCATCGCTACAGGCCATTAATACATCGCCTGGGCGCAATTGGCGGATGCTGTGCGTCCCCATCGGAGGATCGGCATCGGTGCCCAAACAACCCAACAAAATGTTCGATTGCGGATGCACTTGGGCTTCGTCTTCTGTGAGGTCACCCCGGTCTACCAGTGCCTGCACATAAGAATGGTCTTTGGTGCGATGCACCATTTTTCCATCTTGAAAATGGTAGATGCGCGAATCACCCGCATGCGCCCAGTAACAATCGCCGCGCGGGTTGACGAGGAAAGCGGCAATAGTGCTATGAGGCTCTTCCTCCGACGAAATGGCCGTGAGCCGAATCACGATATGCGCCTCTTCCACCATGTTTTTCAGCATGGAGGGGCCATCGTCATAGTCGGGCGAGTAGCGCTCGAACAACTGACGGGCGGTCATCATCACCTGGTCCGAGGCTTTGCGCCCACCACTGCGCCCGCCCATACCATCGGCCAGCACGCCCAACAGGCAGCCGTTGTAACGCGGATGTGTCAGTAGCGCGACTTGGTCTTGCTGGTAGCTGCGGTCACCTTTGTGGATGCCGGTAGAGGCGGTAATGCGAAATGCTTTAGACATGCCCAAGCCAAAAAGAGGACGGGTGCGCTGGTGTTACCACGGCTTCCACCAAGCCGACGAACGCTGCTGCAACCCCTGCGTCAGGTACTTGCTCTGGGGATAGTTGCTCTGCAATACCCGCTGGGCATCATCACGCAGTTGCACCATGCCCAGTGCGTTGTAAGACTGCACCAAAATGTACAACGCTTCTTCTTGCGCGGGCACGCCTTGGTAGTCTGACAGGGCGATTTGCGCCCGGTTGATGGCAGCAACATAAGCGCCACGCTGAAAGTAATAACGCGCCACATGCACTTCGTATTGGGCCAAAGCATTGACGATATACGTCATGCGCTGCAGCGCATCGGGGGTGTATTTGGACTCAGGAAAGCGCGTGGTCAGTTCACGGAAGGCTTCAAACGAGTCTTTGGCTGCTTTTTGGTCACGCTCAGACAAGTCTTGGTTGGCGACCCAAGAGAACAGCCCCAATTCGTCATTGAAGTTGACCAAGCCTTTGAGGTACAGGGCGTAATCGACCGCTGGGCTGGCAGGGTGCAGCTTCAAGAAGCGGTCGAGTGTGGCCAGCGCCTGCGGCTTGTCACCGCCCTTGTATTGGGCATGGGCCTTGTCCAATTGCGCCTGCTGCGCCAGCGGGGTGCCAGCAGCCCGGCCTTCGAGTTTTTCAAACAAGGGCACGGCTTTGTCGTACGCGCCGGAGTTGACCTCATCACGCGCTTCGGCATACAGGCGCTCCGGACTCCAACCAATGGTCTTGTCTTCGGTGACAGTGGAGCAGCCAGCCAGCAGGGCACTGGCGGCCAGCAGGGCAGGAACAATCGCGACGGACACACGCGGCATGGCAAACAGCTTTCTGGCAAGAAGGGGCAAATGGGTGGCCGATTGTAGCGGTGGCCTCGGCCCTGCCGGGCCTTTCTACAATGGCGGCCATGTTTGTCCATTTGCGCCTGCACACCGAGTTCTCCGTCGTTGACGGCACCAATCGTATTGATGAGGCGGTTCAAGCCGCCGCCACCGATGGCCAACCCGCGCTGGCCATTACGGATTTCAATAACCTGTTTGGGGCTATCAAGTTTTATAAACAAGCACGCGGCAAAGGGGTCAAGCCCGTGTTGGGGGCCGAAATTTTGCTCGAAGGCTCGGCAGCCAGCGATCCGACCAGCCGCATCGTGCTGTTGGTACAAGACCACCAAGGCTACCTGAACCTATCCGAGTTGCTGGCGCGGGCCTGGACACGCAACCAAGTCAAAGGCCAAGGGGTATGCACTTGGGCTTGGCTGGAAGAACTGCACGCTGGGCTGTTGGTGCTGGCCGGTGCCCAAGCGGGCCCGGTCGGCCAAGCCTTGGTGCGTGGTGATAATGCTGGAGCCAGTGCACTGGCCCAGCGCTTGGCGGCTTTGTTTGCCCAACGTTTTTATTTGGAAATTCAACGCGCTGGCCGCCCAGACGATGAAAGCCATGTCGCAGCCACCGTGCAATTGGCTGCCCAGTTGCAATTGCCCGTGGTCGCCACGCACCCGGTGCAATTTGCCACCGAAGACGACTACGAAGCCCACGAAGCGCGGGTCTGTATTGCCGAAGGCGAAATTTTGGGCAACCAACGCCGCGTGCGCCGTTTTACGCGCGAGCAGTATTTCAAATCGGCAGGGCAAATGCAGGCATTGTTTGCCGATGTGCCCTCGGCGCTGGCCAATACGCTAGAAATTGCCAAACGCTGCAACCTGACCTTGGTCTTGGGCAAACCACAGTTGCCCAATTTTCCGATTCCGCCCGTGAATGGACAGGTACTGTCGGTAGAGGATTACTTTCGCCATGTCTCACACGAAGGCCTGAACGAGCGCCTGTTGCACCTCTATCCCGATGAGGCCGAGCGCGAGGCACAACGCCCGCGCTATCTAGAACGGCTAGAGTTTGAGCTCAACACCATCTTGAAGATGGGGTTTCCGGGCTACTTTCTGATTGTGGGCGACTTCATCCAGTGGGCCAAGGCCAATGACTGCCCAGTGGGGCCGGGCCGGGGCTCAGGGGCTGGCTCTTTGGTGGCCTATGCGCTCAAAATTACCGATTTAGACCCGCTGAAATACAAGTTGCTGTTCGAGCGCTTCTTGAACCCCGAGCGCGTCTCGATGCCCGACTTTGACATTGACTTTTGCCAGTCCAAGCGCGACATGGTGATTGACTATGTGAAAGAAAAATACGGTCGCGATGCCGTGAGCCAGATCGCCACCTTTGGCACGATGGCGGCCAAAGCGGCGATCCGCGATGTGGGCCGGGTGCTGGACATGAGCTACACCTTTTGCGATGGCATCAGCAAGCTCATCCCCAACAAGCCGGGCCAACACATCACGATTGCCGGAGCCATTGAAGCCGAACCGGTACTGGCCGAACGCTTGGCTAAAGAAGATGAAGTCAAAACCCTGCTGGCCTTGGCGCAAAAACTGGAAGGCTTGACGCGCAATATTGGTATGCACGCCGGGGGCGTATTGATTGCCCCCGGCAAGCTGACCGATTTTTGCCCACTGTATCAACAGCCGGGTAGCGATTCGGCTGTGAGCCAATACGACAAAGACGATGTGGAAGCCATCGGTTTGGTCAAATTTGACTTCTTGGGCTTGGCCACGCTGACAATTTTGGAGCTGGCGCGCAAATTTATTGTGCAGCGCCACCCCGAGCGGGCCGATTTTGCCTTTGAGAACATCCCCCTCAACGACAAAAAGACCTATGCCCTGTTTTCAGACGGCCTGACCGAAGCCGTGTTCCAGTTTGAAAGCCGGGGCATGCAAGGGATGCTGAAAGAGGCCCGCCCAACACGCCTCGAAGACTTGATTGCGTTGAACGCGCTCTATCGACCCGGCCCGATGGATCTCATCCCCAGCTTTGTCAACCGCAAGCATGGCAAAGAGCCGGTCGAATACCCGCACCCGCTGGTGGCCGATATGCTGTCGGAAACCTACGGCATCATGGTCTACCAAGAGCAGGTGATGCAGACGGCGCAAATTCTGGGCGGCTACTCGCTGGGCGGCGCGGACTTGTTGCGCCGGGCAATGGGGAAAAAGAAAGCCGAGGAAATGGCCGAGCACCGGGCCATCTTCCGCGCGGGCGCAGCCAAAAACGACATCAGCCAAGAAAAGGCCGATGAAATTTTTGACTTGATGGAAAAATTTGCCGGTTACGGTTTCAACAAATCGCACGCCGCCGCTTACTCCTTGCTGGCCTATCACACCGGCTGGCTGAAAGTGCATTTCACGGCCGAGTTTTTCTGCGCCAATATGACCATCGAAATGGACGACACCGACAAGCTCAAGGTGTTGCTCGATGATGCGCAGAAAAACTTTGGTCTTTCCTTTGAACCGCCCGATGTGAATCGAGGTGCCTACCGCTTTGAGCCGGTGTCCGACAAGGTGATCCGCTATGGTTTGGGGGCGGTAAAAGGCACCGGGCAAGCCGCGATTGAGGCCATTATTGCAGCGCGGGAAGGGCGCGGCGAAGGGCCACAGGGCGACCGCTCTGGCCCTTTCAGCAGCTTGTTCGATTTTTGTCTGCGGGTCGAGCGCAGCAAAATCAACAAACGCACCGTCGATGCCCTGATCAAAGCCGGGGCCTTTGACAGCATCCACCCACATCGTGCTGCTTTATCGGCCTCGATCGACCGGGCGTTTGACTTTGCCACGGCCACACTGGCCAATGCCAACCAAAGTGGCTTGTTTGATATGGAGGCCGATGCGCACGGCTGCAGCAGCCAAGAGCCCGAACTGGTCGATGTGGCACCGTGGGGCGTGAAAGAACGCCTGACCCACGAAAAACCCGCCTTGGGCTTTTACCTGTCCGGCCACCTGTTTGACGAAGTGGCGCGCGAAGTACGCCGTTTTGTCCGCACCCGCTTGGCCGACTTGCGCGACACCCGCGACACGCAAACCGTGGCCGGGATTGTGGGCGGCTTTCGGGTCGTCAATGGCATGCGCGGCAAGCAAGGCATTTTTGTGCTGGACGATACCTCGGCCCAAATCGAAGCATCGGCCAACGAGGCGGTACTGAACCAGTACCGCGAACTGCTGCAAGACGATGAACTGGTGATTGTGTCCGGCCGCTTGCAACCGGGGCGCAATGGGTTTGAAGCCCGCTTTATCGTGCAGCAAGTGCAAAACCTGCCCACGGCCCGCTGCCGCTTTGGCAAATACCTGCAGGTGGCTGTAGGCACTGGCACGCCCGATATCGCCCGTGTCTTGGCACAACATCCCAGTTTGGTGCTGGACAGTCCGGGGCAAGCCGAGCCGCAAAAGTACGGTTTGCCCGTGCGTCTGTCCATCGACTGCCCAGATGCAGACAGCCCGGCCACCGCCCAAGTGCAATTGGGCCCAGCCTACCAAACCTACCCCAGCGATGAGGCTTTAACAGCTTGGGCGCAGCAAGCCGAGCAAGGCCACGTTACCATCGTTTACGAATAGTTTGCCCAGATGCGTGTGCAAGACTTGAAAAATAGAGCCGATAAGGGCAAATTCCCCTGTTCAGCGCCTGTGTGCGCGCATCGTTAGAATCATTTTTATGGCCACCAAAGTTCCCACCCCTGCTCGCGTGCCTGCTGTGCATCGGCCTGCGTCAGACGACGGCGATTCCGTTGTGCTAGAGCGTGTGCCGCAAAAAACCAAACCGCCACAAATGTACCGGGTGGTGATGCTCAATGACGACTACACCCCGATGGAGTTTGTCATTGTGGTGCTGCAAGAATTTTTTGGCAAAGACCGCGAACTGGCGACCCAGATCATGCTCAAAATTCATCTAGACGGCAAAGGGGTGTGTGGCATCTATTCGCGCGATATTGCGGCCACCAAGGTCGAGCAGGTGATGGAAGCCGCCCAACAGGCGGGTCATCCCTTGCAATGTTTGAGCGAGCCGGTCGAATAAGCAGCCCAGCCCGTTGAATACACTGTTACTGTCCCCACATACCGCCTACTTTCCCGCAAGCACAAAGGAGTTCACATGATTGCCCAAGAACTGGAAGTCAGCTTGCACATGGCCTTTGTAGAGGCCCGCCAGCAACGTCACGAATTTATTACGGTCGAGCACCTGCTGCTCGCCCTGCTCGACAACCCCAGTGCGGCCGAGGTACTGCGCGCCTGTTCAGCCCATTTGGACGATCTGCGCACGGTATTGGCCCAATTTATCAAAGACAACACGCCCCAAGTGGCAGGTAGCGATGAGGTCGATACCCAACCCACGCTGGGTTTTCAGCGCGTGATCCAGCGCGCCATCATGCACGTACAGTCCACGGGCAACGGCAAAAAAGAAGTCAACGGTGCCAATGTGCTGGTGGCTATTTTTGGCGAGAAAGACTCGCACGCCGTGTACTACCTGCACCAACAGGGTGTGACCCGGCTGGACGTGGTCAACTTTATTGCCCACGGCATCAAAAAGAGCGAACCGCCCGAACCGGCCAAAAACCCCGAAGGCAGTGCCCCCGAGGGCGAAGAAGCGGCCACTGGTGGTGAGCGCAACGAAAAAGCCTCGCCGTTAGAGCTGTACACACAAAATCTAAACCAGCTTGCCAAAGACGGCAAAATCGATCCGTTGATTGGCCGCCATTTTGAAGTCGAGCGCACCATCCAAATTCTGTGCCGTCGGCGCAAGAACAACCCGCTGTTGGTGGGCGAGGCTGGTGTGGGTAAAACCGCTATTGCCGAAGGCTTGGCATGGCGCATCACGCAAAAAGACGTACCCGAGATTCTGGCCGAGGCCACGGTCTATTCCTTAGACATGGGCGCACTGCTAGCCGGCACCAAATACCGGGGTGATTTTGAACAACGCCTCAAAGCGGTGCTCAAGTCGCTCAAAGACAAGCCGCACGCCATCTTGTTCATTGACGAAATCCACACCCTGATTGGGGCGGGTGCGGCTTCGGGCGGCACGATGGATGCCTCCAACCTGCTCAAACCGGCACTCAGTTCCGGCACGCTCAAGTGCATTGGGGCCACCACCTTCACCGAGTACCGGGGCATTTTTGAAAAAGATGCGGCCCTGTCGCGGCGCTTCCAAAAGGTGGATGTGGTCGAGCCCACGGTGCAAGAGACGGTGGACATCCTGAAAGGGCTGAAATCGCGCTTTGAAGAGCACCACAGCGTCAAGTACGCCGCCGCCGCGCTGCAAGCAGCGGCAGAACTCAGCGCCAAATACATCAACGACCGCCACCTGCCCGACAAGGCGATTGATGTGATTGACGAGGCGGGGGCTGCCCAGCGCATTTTGGTGGCCAGCAAGCGCAAGAAAACGATTGGCAAAACCGAGATCGAAGAGATCGTGGCCAAAATTGCCCGCATTCCCCCGGCCAACGTCTCCAACGACGACCGGGGCAAACTGCAGGTGCTAGAGCGCGACTTGAAGAGCGTGGTGTTCGGCCAAGACAAAGCACTGGAAGTGCTGGCCTCTAGCGTCAAAATGGCCCGCTCTGGGCTAGGCAGACCCGACAAACCGATTGGCGCTTTCTTGTTCAGCGGCCCCACCGGTGTGGGCAAGACCGAGGCAGCACGCCAACTGGCCTATATCTTGGGCATTGAGTTGATCCGCTTTGATATGTCCGAGTACATGGAGCGCCATGCCGTCAGCCGTCTGATTGGTGCGCCTCCGGGCTATGTGGGCTTTGACCAAGGCGGGCTGCTGACCGAAGCCATCAGCAAAAAACCCCATGCGGTGCTGCTGCTGGATGAGATCGAGAAGGCCCACCCCGACATCTTCAACGTGCTGTTGCAGGTGATGGATCACGGCACGCTCACGGACAACAACGGGCGCAAGGCCGACTTCCG